>DATLIZ010000007.1:0-34303 GCA_035539155.1 Aliidongia sp.
CCGACCTTCTGCAAAGCCCAAGGATCAGCGCGCCGATCGGGTCAAGGCCAAGGCCGCGCCACGCGCGGGGACGCGAAGCGGCAGCCTTGAGGCGAGCGGCGCGATGAGCCACACCGCTTGACTTCGTCCACGGTAGATAAGACTTCAGGCCTACGGAGCGGCCGATCCGAGATCGAACAGATCGTTCGCGAGCGCCGTGATCTTGTCGCGCCAGGCCAGCCGGGCGAGCCACTCCGGCGGGATCGATGAGGCGCCGTAAAGGGCGCCGGCCAATTGGCCGGCCACGGCCGCGACGCTGTCGGAATCATCGCCGAGATTGGTCGCGGTCAGCACCGCATCGCGGAAATTGTCGGTCTGCCAGACCGACCACAGTGCCGCTTCGAGCGTGTGGACGACATAGCCGCTCGAGCGGATTTCATCCCGGCTCTTGGTGCGCCACTCGCCGGCATTGATGAACAGCAGATTGGGCGACAGCGGCATGAAGCGCGGGCGCGTGGCCTGGTCCTTGTCGGCGCCGGTCAAGGCATCGATGAGTTGCGCCATGAAGAGCTCGCACGCATCCAGGCACTCGATCGTGCCGTGGGTGGCGCGCGACTGCTTGTTGGCCAGCAGCCCCGCCTCCTCGCGCTCGCCGGCGCTGAAGATCGCCAGCGGCGCCAGGCGCACGAGCGAGCCGTTGCCGGCGGAGGCGGCGTCGACCGGCCCGGCGGCGGGCTCGCCATCGGCTTTGAAGCTCTCGATCGCCGTGCGGGTCGTGGTCCCGATATCGAAGCAGCGGCCGGGAACGGTGTTCTCGCCGCGCTCCAGCCAGCCCTGAAGGCGGGTCATGAAGTCGAGCTGGTCGAGATAGCCGTTGGCGACGAGCGATTCGCCGAGGCACAGCGCCATGGTCGTGTCGTCGGTCCATTCGCCGGGGGCGAGATTGAACGGGCCGCCGCCGACCATGTCGGTCACTGGCGGAAAGCTGCCGCGCGGCTTGAACTCGACCGTGGTGCCGACCGCGTCGCCGACCGCGAGACCGAGCAGGCATCCGAGCGCCCGATCGCGCGCGGCGGCCTCGTCCAGCGCGAGCCAGTGGGCGGGCGGCAGCGGCGCGTCCGCGGCCGCGACGGGATCGACCAGATGCCGGTATTTCCGGAGCCTTGCCGCCAATTCCTCGTCGTTGCGCGCCTCGAAGGCCGGGACTCGGTCGCTCATGGGATTTCCTTCACGGTCATTTCGTAGGTCGGCAGAAATTCATCGGCCGCGGGATCCACACGCGTGTTGATGTGAAATTCGGTGCCGGGCGGAAACAGCACCTCGCCCTTGCCCTGGCCGGGCCGGGGCTTGTCACGGGTCTGGCCGCCCTCGCCCAGGAAGGCGGCCATGGCGGCCACATCCTTGCCGGCCTTGACGCCGAACACGGTGAAGTGAAAGCGGGGGCTGCCCTCGCCGAGATCGAGGCCGCATCCGGCGCCGGTGCTCCAGAACGAGGCGACCTTGAAATTCTTGCCCTGGACGTACTGGTCGGTCACCTGCGTGGGATTCCAGGCCCGTTCAAAGCGATAGGTCGGCCAAGCCGTCGCCGGATATTCGGGAAGCTTGGCGAGTGCCGCCCGGCACCTGTCGTTCAAAGCCGCGAGCCGCGCCCTTTGCTGCGCCGTGACGCTCGCATCCAGCGTCCCGAAATTGAGCGCGTTCATGGATTTGTATTCCTGGCCCATATAGACGTTGATCGACAACGCCTCGCCGGGGGAAAGCGGCTTGTGGTTGGCGCCGAGCTTGATGGCCGAGGCGTACATGGTTCGCGCGCAGCTGTTGAAGCGCTCCGACCCCATCAGCTTCAGCATCTCGCCTTCGGCGCTCGCCGGGCTGCTGAGCGCCATCTCGAACGCGCCGAGCGACTTGGCGAGCTGGGTCAGCCGTTCCGACGCCGGCATCTTGTCCGCATCCTCCGATCCGTACTCGACCAGCTTGTCCTCGTAATCGTCGAGGACCGCCATGGCCTGCTTCTTCTCCTCGGCATCGGCGATGCCTTCGGCGCGCGCCCGGCATTCGAGGATCGACGCGGAAACCTCGTTCGCCGTCTCGGCCCGCCGGACACCGGTGGCCTTGGTCCTGGCCAGCAGCCGCTTGAGCTTGCCGATGGCGATCTCGAGCTCGTCGGCATCGTCGCCGGCGAAGCTTTCGGCGCTCCGCTTGATCTCGGCGAGCTCCTTGGACAGCTTGTCCTTGAGCGCCGGAGCCTTGATCTTGCCGATCGGAATCAGCGAGAGCCCCACCCCCGCGATCACCTCGGCCCGGAGCTTCTCGAAGGCCTTCGCCTGCTCTATGAAGCCGTCGACCTTGGCGGGCGCCTCGGCGGCGGCGGCCTCGACATTGATCTGAACATACTCGAACTTGACGTAGGATTGCTGCGTATCCCCGGCGCTCGCGGCGTCCGCGTAAGCCTTCTTCAGAACGGCGAGATCGTCGTCGAGCACCTTGCTCTTGAGGTTGGCTGCGGCGAGCCGCGCCATCTGCGCCTCCAGGACGGCAAGGGCCGCATCGGTCTTCTCGCGCCGCTTCACCAGCAGCGCATCGGTGATGACGATGCCCCCGCTCATCACCTTGACGAAACGGCCGAATGTCACGCTCATGGGCGAGCCTCGTGCTGGTTGATCTGTGGAACGGGAGGCGGGCTTTTATCCGCCGATCTCGGCGCGGAGCGCGGCCGCCATGCCTTGCAGCGCCGGCACGAGCGTGGCGCGGATCGAGACGGGAACGCCGAACGGGTTGCCATCGCAGACCTCGATCTCCTCGCTGGCGGCGATGAAAGACTCGAAGGCGGTGATGAGGCCGAGCGCCCTGGGGCCGGATTTCCGCAGCACCGCCGGCGCGCCGCCGCCGAGCTCCAGGATCGATGCCATCAGCTTTACCCGGTGATCCCTGGTGATGGCGTTGAGGCCCTTGTCGGCGATCGCCGCCAGCACATCCACATTTTCAGGATCGGCCTTGGCCCGGTCGAGCACGGCCGCGCGCAACGCGTTGATCTGGTCGTTCACCGCGTCGTTGGCATCCTGCCAAGCCTGCCGGGCCGCCTGCCAGGATTTGGCTTCGCTCGCAGAGGCCGGCGGCGCTGCGGCGATGGCGACGCCGAGCACCCGCTGCACCCAATCGATCTTCGTCGCGATATTGTCGCCCACCCGACGCCCCCGCAATGCGCTTCGCTGCCTTCGGCCGTTTTACTGAGCCCGGCGAGACATTTGAGCATGGGCTCCCGCCTGTCAAGGTTGCAGCGCCCCGGCATGGCGGCGCATATCCCCGTAGGCCGATACGCCGCGGAGACCAAGGCAGAGGCAGGCCGGCGGCTTACGCGCCGAGGGCGGCCACGCGTTCCTGCGCCTCGACCTCCTCCTCGATCTGCAAGGCATCGTTGAAGCGGTTGAAGAAGCCGCACAGCGTGATGCGCAAGGTCAGCTCGACGATCTGCGCCTCGGTGAAGTGCTGCCGCAGCCGCTCGAACAGATTGTCGCGCAGGCGGTTGGGCGTCTCCCAGGCGGCCCGGGCATATTCGACGACCAGCCGATCGACCTCGTCCAGCTCGGGATTGTCGGGATCGAGCAGCCGGTCGATGGCGTCGGACGACATGCCCTCGACCGCCAGGAACGGCTTGTGGTGGGCGACGCAGTAATGGCACTCGTTCAGCTTGGAGACGACGACGATCGCGATCTCCAGATAGCGCTTGGGCAAGGTCGCGGCCGCGCGCAGCTCCATGAGCATGCTCATGAGATGCGTGAGCGCCGCCGGCACATGGGCCAAGACGGCGACCTGGTTGCGGAACGGGCCGTAGGCGCCGGCGAAGCGCTCATAGATCTCGGCGAGATCGGGCGGCAGCTCGCTCGAAGGAATGCTGCGGACACGGGCCATGGGACGCTCCTGATGTTCGATGCTGGAAAGCACTTCGTTCGGGGAACCGAAAGGTTATGCTTGTTCGATCCCGGCCGTCTCCTCGGATCCACTTGCTTCGACCATCGCCAGAAAACCGCGGAGCGCCGGATTGGAATTGGCGCTGCGCCAGGCGAGCACATGATCGATTGTCGGCGCCGCTTCGAGCGGACGGAACAGGACGTTGCCGATGCCGATCCGGCTCATCGATTCCGGCACGATGCCGATGCCGATTTCCTCGGCGACCAGGCTGACGATGGTGAGCTGCAGCGGCACCTCCAGGCGGATCGTCGGCAGGAAGCCGCCGGCCCGGCAATATTGCCGGATCACCTCGCGCAGCGCCGATGCCGTCTCGGTCGGGGTCAGGATCAGCGGCAGGCCGTCCAGATCGGCGCGCCGGATGACGTCCCGCCGGGCCAGCGGATGCGACGCGGGCAGCGCCACGCACAACGCCTCGCGATAGATCCGCCGCGTTTCGAGCCCGGGCTGCGGGTCGGGCGGGAATATGATGCCGGCATCGAGACGACCCTGGACCAGATCCTGGAGCAGCCAGTCGGGCACGACCTCGCGCAGGCGCAGCTCCACGCGCGGAAATGCAATCATGAAGCGGCGCGCCAGGCTCGGCACGATGGTGTGGGCGGCATACATCATGAAGCCCAGCGCCAGCTCGCCGACCTCGCCCTGCTCGGCGAGCCGCGCGTTGCGGCAAGCCTGGTCGAACAGGCCCAGCACCTCGCGCGCATCCCTGAGGAAACGTTCGCCGGCCTGGGTCAGCCGGACATGGCGCGAATCCCGGTCGAGAAGACGCACGCCCAGTGACTTTTCCAGGGCGGCGATCTGGCGGCTGAGCGGCGGCTGACTCAGATGCAGCCGTTCGGCGGCGCGGCCGAAATGCAGCGTTTCCGCCAGGGCCACGAAGTACCGCATCTGACGGATATCGATCATGATACCGAAAAGGTATTAGTTTCGCTACAAATACGCATTAGACCGTATCGATCGATGCGTCTAGAGAAAGCGGCCCTGCAATGACCGGCCGTTGCCATGTTCTCGACGCTTTCCACCGTCCTGCCGATCTTCGCGCTGATCTTCGCCGGCTGGCTGGTGCGGCGGGTGGGCGTGCTCGGGCCGCATGCGACGACGGAGCTCAACCGCTTCGTCGTCTATCTGGCGCTACCGGCGCTGCTCTTCGACATCGTCGCCAATGCGCATCCGGCCGAGATCTGGCAGCCCGGCTTCATCGCGGCCTTCGGGCTCGGCTGCTTCGCCGTGTTCGCGCTGACGCTGCTGATCCGCCGGCGCCGGCCGCGCCATCTGGCCGACGCGGCGATCGATGGGCTCGGCGCCGCCTACGGCAATACCGGGTTCATGGGCTTTCCGCTCGTTCTCGTCGCCATCGGCCGCGACGCGCTGGCGCCGACGCTGGTGGCGACGATCATCACGGTCTCGATCCTGTTCGGCGTCGCCATCATCATGATCGAGATCGGGCTGCAGACCGAGAAGCGACGCGCGCATATGATCATGAAGATCGTCCGCCGGCTCATCCGCAACCCGCTGCTGATGGCGCCGGCATTGGGTGCGCTCGTGCCGCTCGCCGGCGCCACGGTGCCGGCGAGTGCCGAGACGTTCCTCAAGCTCCTGGGCGCCGCCGCCTCACCCTGCGCGTTGGTGGCGCTCGGCCTGTTCCTGGCGCAGAAGCGGGAGGCGGGCGAGCGCGAGGCGAAATCGACCATTCTGCTCGTCGGCTTCAAGCTGCTGCTGCAGCCGGCGATCGTGTGGCTGCTGGCCGGATTCTTCGGCCTGCCGCCGCTGCTGTCGCACACGGCGGTCCTGCTTTCGGCGCTGCCGACCGGCACCGGGCCGTTCATGCTGGCCGAGTTCTACCGGCGCGAGGCGGCCGTCACCTCTTCGGTGATCCTGACCTCGACCATTCTCTCGCTGCTGACCGTGTCGCTCTATCTCTACGCGGCATCGTGACGGCGGAGCGCCGACGCGCTCCGCCTCACAGACGTTACACCCCCGGCGTCACGCCTTGAGCTGATCCGCGATCGGCAGGCTGCGGATGCGCTTGCCGGTCGCGGCGAAGACGGCGTTCAGCAATGCCGGCGGGAAGGTCGCCAAGCCCGGCTCGCCGATGCCGCTCGCCGGCACCTCGTAAGGGTGCGGGACGATATGGACGTTGGTCACGCGCGGCGCCTCGTCGATCCGGATGACCTGGTAATCGTCGAAATTCCCCTGCTCCGCCTTGCCGTCCTTGAAGGTGATGGCGCCGTATTTGGCGAGGCTCAGCGCCATGACCGAGGCGCCCTCGAACTGCGACAGGATGCGCTCGGGATTGACATGGAAGCCGCAATCGATCGCGACATCGACGCGCGGCACGCTAATGGCGCCCTTCTCGTCGACCTCGACCTCGACCACCGTCGCGACATAAGTCAGGAACAGCCGCATGGCGGCGATGCCCATGCCGCGGCCCTTGGGCAGCTTCTTGCCCCAGCCGGATTTCTCGGCCGCGATCTCGACGACCTTGCGCAGCCGGCCCGCATCGTTGGGATAGGTCTCGATCGGGTCGCCATAGTTCCAGAAAACCTTGGTCGTCTTGGCCGTATCGACGATGCGCGGGGGGCCGATGATCTCCAGCAGGAAATCCTTCGGATCCTTGCCCAATTCATGGGCGATCTCCGCCACCATGCATTGCTGGGCGAAGCCGTGCGGGATGTTGGAGACGGAGCGGAACCAGCCGATGCGGGTATGGGCCGCCGCCTCCCCGGTCTCGCAGCGGATGTTCGGGATATCGAAGGGCACATCGACCAGGCTCATCCCCTGCTCGAGCGGCGCCTCGCGCACGACCCCTTCCTTGAAGGTGCTGAGAATGCTGGGCGCCGTGCTGCGATGACGCCAGCCGGTGACCTTGCCCTTGGCATCGACCGCCGCCTCGATCCGCTCGGCCGAGACCGTGTGGTAGAAATCGTGGCGGATATCGTCCTCGCGCGTCCAGGTCACCTGGACCGGCACACCCAGCTCCTTGGACAGGAGGGCGGCCTCGAGCGCGAAATCGCATTTGGATTTCCGGCCGAAGGCGCCGCCCAGCAGCGTGACGTTGACCTTGACCTTGTCCATCGGCAGGCCGAGCGTCTTGGCCGCATCCTCGTGCGTGCCGCCGGCGCTCTGCACCGGCGCCCAGATCTCGGCTTTGTCCGCCTTGACATCGGCGACGGCGGCCGGCGGCTCCATCGAGGCATGGGCCAGGTGCGGCAGGTAATATTCCGCCGTGATCACCTTGGCCGCCCCCTTCAGGGCCGCCTCGATATCGCCCTGGTCGCGACCGATCTCGCCCGGCTGGCGCGAGGCCGCTTCGAGCAGCTTGCGGTATTCGACCGAATCGTAGCCTTTGTTCGGTCCGTCATCCCAGACGATCTTGAGCGCGTCGCGGCCCTTGATCGCCGAGCCGGTGTTGCGCGCGATCACGGCGACGCCGCCCAAGGGCTGGAACTTGGACGGCCAGGGCCAGCCCTGCACCGCGATCACCTTCTCGACCCCCGGCACCTTGAGCGCTTCGGTTGCGTCGAAGGAGACGAGCTTGCCGCCGACCACGGGCGGCCGGGCGATGACAGCGAATTTCATGCCGGGCAGCCGCGTATCGATGCCGTAGCCGGCCTTGCCGGTGGTGATGTCGTGCAGATCGTAGATCTGGACCTTGCCCTGACCGATATAGCGGAAGTCCTTTGAATCCTTGAGCTTCAGCGCCTCGACCGGCGGCACCGGCAAGGCCGCGGCATCGGCCGCGAGCTCGCCATAGCCGAACTTCCTGCCCGACGCGGCATGGACGACCTCGTGATTCTGCGCCTTGACGCTCGACGCATCGACGCCCCAGCGCTTGGCGGCGGCCTGCTCCAGCATCTGCCGGGCAGCGGCGCCGCATTGCCGCATCGGCTGCAGGAAATGGCGGATGCTGCGCGAGCCGTCGGTATCCTGGTTGCCGTAGGTCGCCTCGTCGCCCGGCGCCTGCACGATCTTGCAGCGCGCCCAATCGGCCTCCATCTCGTCGGCGACGATCATGGGCAGGCTGGTACGCGGACCCGGCCCCATCTCGGCGCGATGGGCGATGATCGAGACCTCGCCCGAGGGGTCGATCGAGACGAAGACATGCGGATTGTTGACCGTGCCGTGCGGCATGGCGTCGGCGCCGGTCGCATAGGCGAAGGCGTGACGCGACAGGAGCGGTGCCGATACGACCAGGGCACCGGCGGCGATCAGCCCCTTCAGCAGGAAGCGGCGGCTGACATTCTCGACCGGGTTGGCGGAGGGAAAATCGAGCGGTGCCATGGTCAGGCTCCCGTCGATGCGAGATGCACGGCCGCCACGATGCGCTGATAACAGCCGCATCGACAGATATTGCCGGACATGACGTTGCGGATCTCGTCCTCGGTCGGATGCGGCTTTTCCTTGAGCAGTGCCGCCGCCTGCATGATCTGGCCGGCCTGGCAGTAGCCGCATTGCGGCACGTTGAGCTCGCGCCACGCCTTCTGGACCGGATGGTCGCCTTGAGGATCGAGCCCTTCGATGGTCGTGATCTGATGGCCGGCGGCATCGCCCGCCGCGAGGCCGCAGGACCGGACCGCGTCGCCGTCCATATGGACGGTGCAGGCACCGCACAGCGCCTCGCCGCAGCCGAACTTCGTGCCGGTCAGGCCGAGCTCGTCGCGCAGGACCCACAGCAGGGGTACGGAAGGATCGCCGTCATAGGTGCGATCCTCGCCATTGATATGGAGCGTGATCATGGGTCGGTTCCCGATTGGTCAAGAGGCGGCATAAGTTGATTCAAGTATCGGAGTTCGCGCCAGGGGGCGTGACGATATGGCAGCCATGCCGATCTCGCCCTGGCCGTTACGCGAACCCTCAGTTGATATTCGGACGGCGCGGTTGGAACGTCAAAGACATCTCGCGCGGCATCTCCACGCGCATCGGCGTTCCGCCGGGACTGACGATCAGCCGTTCTGGACCAGCGGCAGCACGATGGTGAAGCGGCTGCCGACGCCGAGCTCGCTTTCCAGCTCCAGCCGACCCATCATCGCCGCGACCAGCCTCCTGCTGATGGTGAGGCCGATGCCCGAACCTTCGATCGCGCCGCCTTCGGCGCCCAGGCGATTGAACGGCTCGAACACGGCGTCGTGCTGATCGTCGCGGATGCCGATGCCGGTATCGAGCACCGAAATGCAGATCCAGCCGGGCTCGTCATAATAGATCTCGACCGTGACCGAACCGCCGGGCCGGTTATATTTGATGGCGTTCGAGCAGAGATTGATCAGCACCTGCAGCAGCCGCCGGCGGTCGGCCTTGACCGGCGGTGCCTCCGCAGCCGGACGCTCGACCGAGAAGGTGATCGATTTCTCCGCCGCGGGCAACCTCATCATCGAAACCAGCTCGTCGAGCACCGGGGCGAGCGCCACCGGCTCGATGACGACCGGTAAGGGCGCCGAATCGATGCTGGAGAGATCGAGCACGTCCTTCACCAGGGTCAGCAAGGTCTTGCCGCTGCGCAGGACGTAGCCGACATACTCGGCTTGGCGCTCGTTCAGCGGGCCGGTGAATTCCTGGCTCAGCATCTCGCTGAAGCCGATGATGGCATTCAAGGGCGTGCGCAGCTCGTGGCTCATGCTGGCCAGGAACAGCGACTTGGCCTGGTTCGCCTGGGTCGCGACCGCCATGGCGTTGAACGCCATCTCCTCGGCCGTCTTGCGGATCGTGATGTCGCGCACGGTCGCCAGATATTCACCCGACGCTTCGCCATCCTCGCCCGGCAGCAGCCGGAACATGACCTCGCACCAGATATACTCGCCGTCCTTCCGGCGGATCCGATAGGTACAGGCCTGATCCTCGCCCGTCCGCTCCAGATCGGACAGCGCCTGCTCCACCATCGGCATATCGTCGGGATGGACGATATCGAGCCACGAGCCGCCGACCAGCTCGTCGACGCTGTAACCGAACATCCAGGCGCAGGAGGGCGATGCGTAGCGCCGAACACCGTCGAAGCCGCCGGTCACGATAACGTCGACGCTGTTCTCGGCGAGCATCCGATAGAGCTTCTCGCTCTCGCGCAGTTCCACCGTCCGTTCCTCGACGCGCTGTTCGAGCAGGTCGAGCATCGCCTGCTGCTCGCGCCGGTAACGGGAAATGGAGCCGCCGGCGGTGGCGAGCGCGTCGGCGACGTTTTGAAGCTCCCTGATCTCGAAAGCATGTGGCTGCGGCTCCTCGCCGCCGGCGAGCGCGCTCGCCCGCTTCGACAGGCCGGTCGTCTCCTGGGCGATGCGCCGGCTGTAGGAGAGCGCCGCGATTATGCTCAAGCCCAGGAGTGCGGCACCTCCGCTCAGCATCGACATCATCGGATCGTAGACCGAGTCCGACAGCGCCGCCTCCTCGATGCCGACCGTGACGATCCAGTCCGCGGCCTTGATGCGGGAATAGGCGATGCGCGCCGGCTGGCGATCCGGTCCGTCCATCTCGATCAGACCCTCGGTCGTGTGCCGGGCCTGATCGAACAGAGGCGCCGGCGCCTCTCGGCCGATATATTTCTCCGGATCGGGAGCGGTCGAGACCAGATGATTGTGACCGTCGATGATCGAGGCCGTCATAAAGGACGACAGGCGCTGCTCCTCGATGATGGCCTGGAAGCGCGTCGCGTCGCAGCTCACCGCCAGGACAGCGACGATCGCGCCATCCTTGACGATGGGAAAATAGGTCGAGATCGCATGGGTCCCGCTGATGGCGCTGGTGATAAGGCCCGAAATTTCGACGTTGCCCGTCTCGATGCTGCGCTTGAGCGGTTCCATCCCGACGGCCATGGGCAGTGCCGTGCCGCGCGGCTGGGCACTGCTGAAGACCAGCTGGCCGGACGGCGCGATGACGGCGATCCGAAGCCACGGAAATATCGGGATGAGCGCATCGGTGTACTGGCGAAGCGCCTCCCAATCCTGGGTCTCGACGGCTCCCGATTGGCGCAGCGTCGCCAAGATCGCCCCCTCGATGCCCAGTTCGCGATCGACGGCCAGGCCGAGCGCACGGGCGGTCAATTGCAGCTGGTCGAAGATCGCGGCACGCTGTCCGCCCACCGAGTTGAAGACGAGCAGGGCGGCGAAGCCCAAGATCGGCAGCACCGTGACCAGCACGAGAATGAGAAGCCGCGCCCAAATCGAGCCGAAACTGCGCCGCGCGGCGCCCCGGAGCGTGGCCGGCTCACCATCGGTCCCAATATCCCCATCGGCATGGTGCAAGCTTATCGGAACCTCCTTTCCGAACAGCTGATTATCGCCCAATAAACAGGGTAGGCGGGATACCATACCAAAGTCTGAACGGATCGAACCTGGCGGCTTTCGAATACCGTCGTCTGCAAGCCGCGACGCCGCGATCGATTTTTTCCGGGCGCCGAAGCCGGAGCAACTGAAATTCCAGCCCGAATATAGGCTCTATCCGTTGACACCGGAGACGGATTTTCGCCATTGGTTGCCGGCTATAATGAAGCTCCGGTAGAATTTTCCCGAGGAAGACATGATTCCAGGATCTTCGATCCTGAACGATCTGCCCGAACAATGTGGCGCGCTCCTGACCTATTGGGATGGGCTGCGTGGCGATCGGATCAGGCCCGAGCGTCGCGAGATCGATCCGGGCGCCATCAAATCGATACTGCCCTTCATCTATATCCTCGAGGCGGCCTCGCATGGCGAAGTCCGGTTCCGGCTCGCCGGCACGGCCTTGCGCGACCTGTTCGGGTTCGAGCTGAGCGGGCGCAACCATATCGAGCTCGCACCGCCCGCCCATCGGCGCCTGCGCAGCTATCGGATGTGGACCCATATGCATCATCCCTGCGGCGCCTGCTATTCGCGCCGCGTTCCCTTCTCGACCGGCATCCGCGAATTCTGCCACGGCATCCTGCTGCCGCTGGCCTCCGACCACGCCGACGGGCCGCCGCTGGCGATCGCGATCGAAGTGCCGGAAGCCGGCCCGCGCTGGCTGAATCCCGCGGCTTCCGCACTGCTCCAGGCGGTCGAGGATTTCGCCTATTTCGACATTGGAGCCGGCGTGCCCGATAAGGCCGAACCGCCGGACGATTGGGATGTCGCCTAGCTGAGGGGACAGCCTTCACGCGAAACCGGCTTGCTCCACCCCCTTGAATCGGGCTAAGGCACGACATCGTGCAAGGCTGGCAAATTGCAATTTCGAGCTTACGGAGCAAAAGGCAATGTCAGACCGCAAGGACTTGATCGGACGCTCCTTCCGGGCAACCGGCAAGACGTTCCAATCGCTGCCGACCGCGACCTGGACCGTTACCACCCTCTTCACCGGGCAGGATGGGCTGGCCTATGTCCGGCTGGTCAATGACGGCGATCGCAGCCGGATCAAATCGGTCAGCGTTTCGGCGCTGACCGACCAGCGGCTGTTCGTCATGCGTACCGACCGGGGCTGAGAGGCCGCCCGCAGCGTCACCGGGGAAACTGCACCATCCGGCCGCCGTCTTCGTCCCAGAGGGCAAAGCTCGGCGCGGTCAGCGCCTGGGCGAAGGTGATCCTCTGCACCCGGCCGCCCAACGTCAGCAGCATCCGATGGCAATCCTGAAGACGATAGTTGGGCACGCGCGGCAACAGATGATGCACGTGATGAAAGCCGATATTGCCGGTGAACCACTGCAGGATACGCGGCAGCTCCAGATATGAGGTGCCGTCCAGGGCGGCGCGAAGCGGCGTCCACTGCGGCTGACGCATCCATTCCACGCCATCGAATTTGTGCTGCACGGAAAAGAGCCATACGCCGCTGATGGAGCTCATCATGATGATCGGCAGCTGCACGAGCAGCACCAGCTTCCAGCCCAAGAACGCGATCAAGATCGCGAACAGGACGGCGAGCGCGGAATTGGTGAGATGAACGCTCCGACGCTCCTTGCGCCAGGCCTGCGGCGTGTCGAACGGCACGCGATAAAGCAACAGGAAGACGAGCGGCGGCAGCACGAAATGGGCGATGATGGGGCGGTGCATCGCCCGGTGGAGCCACTTTCGAAGCGCCGGCAATTGCCGGTATTCGTCGAGAGTGAGGCAGCTCGAATAGATGTCGGCGCCGCTCTGGCGCTGATCGAGATTATTCCACATGGCGTGATGCATCGAATGCTGCCGCCGCCAATTGTCGAAGGGCGTGAAGGTGACGATGCTGCACAGCCAGCCCACGATCGCATTGGCGCGCTGCGAGCGAAAATACGAGCTGTGCCCGCAATCATGCTGGATGATGAAGAGGCGCACGATGAAGCCGGCCCCGGGGATCGCCAGGAACAAAGCGAGCCAGAAGCCGTGTGCCAATGCCACGTACATCGTGGCGACGATCGCGATGTAGCCGAGCATCGTCGAGGTCAGCTGGAAGAGGCTGCGCCGGATCGAGGGATCCTGGAAGCGCGAAAGCCCGGCCAGGAGCGTCGTTCGCTCCGACACAGCACCTGCTATTCGTAGGTCAGCGGCTGGTTCACTATAGGCCATGATCGTCCTTTCCGCTGGACGACGCTTATCACCAAGCCCGACGGCCCGATGATGGCGGGGCCACATGCATCTGGTATTTGGGTCGACTCCACGAAAATTTCAACCAAGGCTATGGATATTTTTCGGGAACGCCTACTGTTCGAGGAAATCGCGGCAACCGGGGCGACTTTCCGCCCCGGCCACCGTGACGGCTATTTCTTGCCGTGCTTCGCGGCGCTCTTTTCATGAGCGGCGCTCGACGATTTGTGAGCCTCGTCCGAATGCGCATGGGCCTTGCTCGAATGATCATGGGCCGAGGCGTGATCGCCCTTCCCATGCTGCTCGGCCGCGGAACGATGCGATTTGGCGGCCGCTTCGTGCTTGTCGGCCGCCTTGGTATGATGTTCTTGCGCCATGTTTCCTCCGATACTGGAAATCGCTTCGCGTTGCGATGATGTTCCAACCCCCAGCGGGCAGATCGGCTCCATGGCAGCAGGAATATTTATTTCCTACGCAGGAATTCTTTGGCGCCGCCTAGTATAAGTCGAGCCGACGATAGTCGCCGGCCGTCGGCCCGGCATCTCGCTAATGCATCATGAAGATCGGCAGGCGGGCCTGCTCCAGCACGTCGCGCGTGATACCGCCCAGCAGCGTCTGCCGCAGCCTGCCATGAGTGTAGGCGCCACGCACCATGAGCGTGACCCCCGCCTTCTGTGCCGTCGCCAGCAGCGAGGCGCCCGTCGATGCCGCCGGCACGATCTCCAGCTCGGTATCGGGCATGAGGCCCTGCCGCCGAATATATTGGGCGAGCTCGTGCCGGGCATCGATGTTGGGCGGCTCGCCGACGATGGAGACCCGCTCGGCCCGGCGAAGGAGATCATAGGATTGCGACACCGCCTGGCTTGCCTCGAGCGTGCCGTTCCAGGCGATCATCACATGCTGCAGCGGCGGTGCCGCCAGCTTCTCGCGCACCAGCACGACCGGCCTGCCGGTGCCGAAAAGCGCCGCCTCGACCGCCCGCGCCGACATGTAGTCGTCGGTCTGGCCCAAAGACAGGACCAGCATGTCGCTCAGCCGGCCCCGATGCTCGATGGCGGCCGCGACCTCGCCGATCTCCTCGACCCAGCTGCCGACCGGCCCTACGGCATTGTCGCCGGGCTCGGCCGGCACAAGCTCGCGCTCGCGCGTCCAGGCTTCGAACTCGGTCCGGGATTTGGCCGCCGCCGCCCTGCCCTCGCGGTCGATCGCCTCGAACTCGAACTTGGTGACCGGCACCAGCTCGGGAACCATGCTGACGACGGCATTGGGATTGGAGCGGATAAAGACGAGCTCGAGCCAGGATTCGAGCGCGCGGGCGAAGGCCTCGGCCGTATCGAGCGCCATCGCCGGATCGGCACCCTGCCAAGTCGGTACCAGGATCGTACGGATCGCCATGTCCTATCTCCTTCGGCCGCGCCGGGGCATGACATTATAGAACCACTTGTGCTGGATGAGGAGCTAGTGGTGCGATGGCGGTCAACGCCGCTCAAGGCATGATGGGAGGAACGCCGATGTCCGATATCCTGCTTCAAAATCTGGAAGCCGGGGTCCTGACCCTGACCATGAACCGGCCGGATCGGCTGAACGCGCTCAGCCCCGAATTGCTGGCGGAGCTCTATGAAGCGATCTCGAACGCCGCCGTCGATCCCGAAATCGCCGTCATCGTCTTGACCGGCGCCGGCCGCGGTTTCTGCGCCGGCGGCGACGTGAAACGGATGGCGGAAGGCGGTTTCGGCGGCAACAGCTTCGAAGCGCGGGCGTCGAGCCTGCGCCAGCGGATGGAGGTGGCGCGCCTGCTGCACGAGACCTCGAAGCCGACCATCGCCATGATCCGCGGTCCAGCCGCCGGCGCCGGCCTGTCGCTGGCGCTTGCCTGCGACTTCCGCGTCGCGAGCGATACGGCGCGGCTCACCACCGCCTTCGCCAAGGTCGGCCTCTCGGGCGATTTCGGCGGCAGCTGGTTCCTGACGCGCCTCGTCGGCAGCGCCAAGGCGCGTGAGCTTTATTTGACCTCGCCGGTACTGCCGGCGGAGGAGGCGAATCGCCTCGGCCTGTTCACTCGCCTCGTCGCCGATGCCGATCTCGAAGCCGAGACGCTCAGCCTCGCCCGGTCGCTCGCGGACGGGCCCACGGTGACGCTGCAATATATGAAGCAGAATTTGAACCTGGCCGAATTGGGCACGCTGGCGCAGGTGATGGACGCCGAGGCGCTCAGGCATACGCGCTGCGCCGATACCGACGATCACAAGGAAGCCGCCACCGCCTTCGTCGAGAAGCGAGCGCCCGTCTTCAAAGGGCGCTGAGGCCTGCCCGTCTTGGCCGGGATCGCGGCTCGGCGGCGATTCCGGCTGAGGTTTCACACACGGTCGGAACGGCGCCCCTATGTCACCGCACCAGGCAAGCGCGCATTGTAGCCAACTCCTCTTGCAAATTGTTTTATGATTTAAAATCATAAGGTTATAATAATTGCCTAAAATATAGGCATTTCGTTTGAATGCGTGATCCCGTCTGCGACTCCCGTGCATGTCATGTGCTTGCCCACAAAGATATCCACAGGGACGGTGGATAGATATCCCACATTGGATTCGGCCCGATTCGCGGCGCTTCACTCTCGTTGACGTATCGGAGAGGTTCTTCTAGCGTCGTTTGAAAGATCGGCACGCGCGGGCAAACGCCCTGGATAGGGTGAGCTCGAAAGCGGCACGCAGCGGGAGGCTGGCAACAATGGGTCAGGTCGAGGGTAAGGTC
Source organism: Aliidongia sp. (assembly GCA_035539155.1). Classification (GTDB taxonomy): domain Bacteria; phylum Pseudomonadota; class Alphaproteobacteria; order ATCC43930; family CGMCC-115725; genus JAXDMU01. The sequence goes on from DATLIZ010000007.1 coordinate 16,182, forward strand.
GCGATCGTCACCGGCGGCGCGTCGGGTATCGGTGCAGCCTGCGCCGAAACGCTGGCGCGCGAAGGCGCCAAGGTACTGATCACCGATATCGACGAAGCGCTCGGCAAAAATGTGCGCGACCGCATCACCGCCGCCGGCGGCGAGGCGAGCTTCCTCCATCAGGATGTCGCCGAGGATGCGGCATGGCCCGATGTCATCGCGACGGCCGTGCGCCTCTATGGCGGGCTCCATATCATGGTCGCCAATGCCGGCATCGGCATCGGCGGGCTCGTCGTGGAGATGACGCTGGCGGATTGGCGCCGCCAGACCGCCGTCAATCTCGACGGCGTGTTCCTGTCGGCCAAATATTCGATCCCGGCAATCGCCAAGTCGGGCGGCGGCTCGATCGTGATCATGTCGTCGCTCGCCGGGCTCCGGGGCGCCGCCGGCCTCGCCGGCTATTGCGCGACCAAGGGCGGCGTCCGGCTCTTCGCCAAGGCGCTGGCGCTGGAATGTGCGGCGATGGGCGTCAATATCAGGGTCAATTCGGTCCATCCCGGCATTATCGACACGCCGATCTGGGGCAAGATCCCGGCGCGCGGGCCAGCGGCCGGCACCAACGCGCCGCCCGATCCCCACGCCATGGCCAAGGCGGTGACGCCGCTCGGCCGCGCCGGCCTCGCCCAGGACATCGCCAACGGCGTGCTGTTCCTGGCCTCGGACGCGTCCAGCTACGTGACGGGAACCGAGCTCGCGATCGATGGCGGCATGAGCAGTGGAACGACTATTCGGCCGGCGAATCCCGCTGGCTGATGGATTAGGGAATTCCCAGAAAATATTCGTGGCCGCCCAATTCGTAGAGCGTCGAGCCGCCATCGGCCGATCGGTCGTTCTTGTCCAGCACGGAGCCGCCGAGCACGCCGCGCCTGCCGACCTTGCGGTCGAAATAGGGCAGCACCAGCCGCTGGCCGAGCCCGACCGCCCGACCGCTGTGGCCGACCTCGCCGATCGAGAAGCTGCAGGTCGGATCACCCATGACCTTGCGGAACCGGTCATCGATCGACTGCGCCGATTCGACGGCATAGAGATCGAACGGCGTCTTCCCGCGTATGTTGAGCTCGAGCACCTCGACGATCGCCTCGCCCGCGAGCCTGAGGCGCACCGCGCCGTTTTCGTCGAGCCGCCAGGCCCACACGAACGGGACGGCGGGCGCGAACTCTTCGGCCCGTATCTCCGCCCAATCCGGCATCGCCCTGTCCCCGCGAATGCGCTGCCAGTAATCGAACAGCAATAGCAACCGCTTGTCCAAGATCAACGCGCGAAATTCCGCAACGTCCACTACCGTCTCCCCGCCTCTGCCCCGCAACGGCCAGGGTGCCTTGGTTTTAAGAATGGTTTACTGACAACCGATGAAGCAAGGGCCGGCGCGGGAGACGGAGCTGAAGCGGATTGATTTCCAGCCAGCCCGCGTTGGCCGACACTCGCTTCGCCCGCAACAGGAGCCCGATCGTGACCGTCAACCTTATTCTATTGCAACCGCTTATCGCCCTCATCGCGGGCATTCTGATCCTCATCGTCCCGCGTATCTTGAATCTCGTAGTGGCGCTTTACCTGATCCTGATCGGCCTTGCCGGCCTGCTGCCGCATTTCATGCGGTAGAAACTCGGCCGACTCGGGCGGAGCCGGGCTATTCGCCCGGCTTTTGCGCCCAGAACTGATACATGCCGGTAAAGCTGTCGGGATTTTCGGTCTCGAAGACATGCCAACGATCGAGATCGGTCATTGGCTTGTCTTCGGGAAACCGACGTCGGTACTGTGCGGTCAGCTCGTTCGACAGATCGAAGCCGATGAACCGCAGTCCGGCCCTGGCCAAAGCCTGGCTCAGCATCGGCACGGTGAAACGATGTTCCTGGACGTGGAACAACAGGTCGCGGACACCGCTCACCGAAAAGAAATCGCCGGACCGCATGAATTTGTCGAATTGGCCCCTGTTCTCCGCCCGAGCGAGATCCTGGCGGCAGCGACGAATTGCCGAAGCGTCCGACTCGTAGCCGCCCGCCGCAATGAAGTCCCGGGCGGCGACGATCGAGCGGCGCGCCAGCTCGCTATAGAGACCGAGACGAATCAGTCCGTTCGGCCTGAGCAACCCGACCAGAATGTCGAGCCCGGCCTGCGGGTCGCCGAGATGATGGAGCACGCCCACGGACTCGATATTGTCGAACCGGCGGTCGAGATTCCCCAGCGCCAGGATATCCGCCTGCGCATGTTCCAGATTCTCCAGGCCCAGCCGGCGGGTCATCCGCGTCGCATAGGCGAGGCTCGCCCGGCTGAGATCGATGGCGAGCACGCGCGCCTCGGCATAGCGCCGCGCGATCTCGATCGAATGCTGGCCGGTCCCGCAGCCCGCAATCAGAATGTCCATCACCCCACCGCGCTGCCTGGCCTTGGCGCGCAACGCCGCCAGCCGATCGGTGCCGTCTTCCGCCAGCCGCTGTTCGGCCTCCGCGGCAGGGGCGACCCAGCGCGGATACGGATTTTCCTCGTATTGCTCTTGCACGGCACGCGAGACCCCGGCCTCGATCGGCGTCAGCGTCGGCAGCGCGCGCCTGATCGCGCGCTCCTCCAGCGGTTCGCGCAATTGCTGATCGAGCAAGGCCTCGACCGGCGGCGGCCAGGAAAGGTCGAGCAGCCGCTCCGCGCCGTCGAGCGAGAGGAGGGGGAAGTAGGCCGCGACGGCGGCGACGGCGAGCGCCGAGGGCTCGGCCGCCAGCCTGTCCCACAGGCCGCGAGCCCGCTCGGCCTCGGTCTCAGGCGTGTCGTAGACATATTCGGTGATGAAGCATTGCCGAGCCAGGCTGCAATGAAAGGCCAGCATTTCCGCCGAGGGCTCGCCCCCCGCGAGGGCGGCATCGAGCAGCGCCTCGCGGGCCACGCCGAGCAGTCGTTCGAACCCCATGTCGCAGGCGACGACATTGCGCAGGAGGGAGAGGAGCAGCGGGCTGCCGGCCAGAACGGCGAGGCCGCCATCGCCGAACAGCGCCGCGGGCGGCACGGGCGCCGGCCAGGCCGTCTCGATCCGGTCCAGCATCGCCAGGATCGCCGGGTTGCGGCGCAGCAGCATGATGCTGGTGATCGACAGCGTATTGGCGCCGCTCCACGCCTCGTCGAGCGCGCGGATGATCAGCTTTTCGAGCGAACCGACATCCTGATGCAGATTGCTGCGCGTCAGGCATTGCACGATGAGCGACCGGCAGGCCGGCGTGTCGAGCAGCGCGCGCGAGGCGCAGGCCTGGGCGAGGGCGATGGCGGCCTCGCCGCGCGCCAATTGCAGGCTGGCCAGATTGTAGCGCGCCTCGGCCAGCGCGGGCTTCAGCAGCACGGCCTGCTCGAAATGCCTGATCGCCTCTTCGAATTGCTCGGTCTCGGTGAGCGCGTTGCCGAGATTGTGATGCGCCTCGGCGAAGCGCGGCGCCAGCCCGATCGCGTGGCGATAATGCGCGATCGCCTGCTCGGTCCGGCCTTGCGCCGCATGGACGCTGCCCAGCTCGTTCCAGGCCTGGACCAGCCCCGGCCGCAGCGCGAGTGCCCGCTCATAAGCCGCCGTCGCCTCGTCGAGCCGGCCCAGTGCCTTCAGCGCCTGGGCGCTGTTGGCATGCGCCTCCGCCACCTCGGGCAACAGTTCGGCAACCCGGGCGAAACTCCCGGCTGCTTCCTCGGTCCGCCCGGCACCGAGCAGCAGGCCGCCGAGGCCGGTCAGCGCCTCGGTACAGTCGGGCTTGGCCGCCAGAATGCGGCGGTAGTGCGCGGCGGCCTCGTCGATTCGGCCCTGCTCGCCCGCCAGGGCGGCGAGCGCGCAATCCGCCTCGACCATGCCGGGCGCCATCCGGAGCGCCTCGGCGAAGGCGCGCGCGGCGTCGTCGAAGCGACGCTGCCCGCGATAGGCGAGGCCGAGCAGATAGCGGAGCTGCGGGACACGCTTGCCCTGGGCCGCGGCACGGCTGAGCAACTCGACCGCGGCATCGTTGCGCCCGGCCTGCAAGGCCAGCAGGCCGAGCCCATGCAACGCGCCGATATGACCGGGCTGCCCGCCCAGGATGCGGCGATAGATCCCTTCGGCCTCGGCCAGGCGGCCGGCCTGATGATGCTGCTGCGCCGCTCCGAATTGCCGGCCGATCTCGTGTGCCGAACTCTGCCGTTCCGTCGGATCCAATTATCCATCCCCGCTCATCGATGGCCGGCACGATATCGGCCGTGCCTTGCTCGATGGCCGGCACGATATCGGCGGTACCCGGCCCAGGCAATCGCCATGGCCTCGATCGTATTGCCCTCTTCCCCCTCCGGCCTCGGAATCGTAGGGTCGGCGGCGATCTCTCACGAAACCGGTGCCGCTCGAATGCTGAATACGCCACGCTCCCGCCATGGCATGGTCACCTCGCCGCATCATCTGGCGAGCCAGGCCGGCCTGCAGATCCTGCGCGAAGGCGGTACGGCGATCGAGGCCGCGGTCGCCATGGCGGCGACCATCGCCGTCGTCTATCCGCACATGACCGGCATCGGCGGCGACGGCTTCTGGCTGGTGGCCGAGCCCGGGCGCGAGCCGATCGCGATCGATGCCTGCGGCGGTGCTGGCAGCCGGGTGACGAGCGCCCATTATCGCGACCAGGGGCTGGCGGCGATCCCGTCGCGCGGGCCGCTGGCCGCCAATACGGTCGCGGGAACGATCTCGGGCTGGCAGGCGGCCCTGGAGATCAATCGGCGCTGGGACGGCAAGCTGAAGCTGGAGCGCCTGCTGCGGGACGCCACCCACTATGCCGAGACCGGCATCGTCGTGACCGCCAGCCAGGAAGAGCTGACGGCTTCGAGCCGGCCGGAGCTCGAAGCCGTCTTCGGTTTCGCCGAAACCTATCTGCCGGACGGAAAGGTGCCGAAGGAGGGTTCGATGCTGCGCCAGCCGGCGCTCGCCCGCACGCTCAAATCCTTGGCCGGGGACGGTCTCGAGGATTTCTACAAGGGCAAGCTCGCCGCAGCGATCGCGGCCGACCTGGCCCGCGCCGGCACCCTCGTCGGCGCCGCCGATCTCGCCGCCCATCGCGCGCAGATCCGCACGCCGCTCAGCGTCGAGGTCACCGGCGCGCGGCTGTTCAATTTCCCACCGCCGACCCAGGGCCTCGCCTCGCTCATGATCCTGGCACTGTTCGACCGGCTGGGTGTGCGGGCCGGCGAGAGCTTCGAACATATCCATGGGCTGGTCGAAGCGACCAAGCAGGCCTTCCTGGTGCGCGATCGCGAGATCGCCGATCCCAGCGCCATGACCGCCGATCCGGCGAGCTTCCTTGATGCGGCCGTTCTCGACGCGCTCGCCCAGCGTATCGACCGCACGCGCGCCCTGCCCTGGCCCGCGAAGCCGAGCGGCGGCGACACGATCTGGCTCGGCGTCATCGACGGCGCCGGCCGCTCGGTCAGCCTGATCCAGAGCCTCTATTTCGAATACGGCTCCGGCGTGGTGCTGCCCGAGACCGGGATCGTCTGGCAGAATCGTGGCAGCTCGCTGCAGCTCGGCGAGGGCAAGCGGCAGGCCCGACCCGGCGCCAAGCCGTTCCACACGCTCAATCCGGCGATGGCGCGCTTCGCCGACGGGCGCAGCATGGTCTACGGCACCATGGGCGGCGAAGGCCAGCCGCAGACCCAGGCCGCTTTGTTCTCGCGCTATGCCTGGTTCGGAGAGAGCCTGCAGCAGGCGGTGACGGCGCCGCGCTGGCTGCTCGGCCGCACCTGGGGCGCCGAAAGCGTCAGCCTGAAGCTCGAGGACCGGTTCGATCCGGCGCTCGTCGCCGCCCTCCGCGCCGCCGGGCACGATGTCGAGATGGTAGCGCCCTTCACCAGCCTGATGGGTCATGCCGGCGCCATCGTGCGCCATCCCGACGGTGTACTCGAAGGTGCCGGCGATCCGCGCAGCGACGGCGGCCCCGCCGGCTGGTGAGGCTCGATCGGCCTACTGTCCGGCGCCGGCCGGTGTCGCGTAGAGCATGTGCTCGCCATAGGCGATGTAAAGGTGGAGCTTGGACAGCTCTCGAATACCGAGAATGATGTCCGGCATATCGGTTTGCGACGCGTTGATGTGGCTGCCGACGCTGGCGTCCCGGCGTTCGCCATTCTCTATGATCACGATCGTCGGATCGTGGAAGGTGATGCCGGCGACTTCGAGCGTCTGAAAGTGATGCCGATAGCTGGAAAGCTGTTTGCCGTCCGCCGTAACGACCTTGCCGCTCTCGACCATGTCGGAAGAATCCTTGTCCAGATCGAACAGCCGGCTCGCATTCGCCCAGGTCATCAAGCTGACGCCCGCCCCGGTATCGAGCATCGCCCGCAATTTCCGGCCGTTCAGGGTAACCGGCAAGAGGACGTGGTGGCCGTCATCGATCTCCACCGGGGTCTGGATGAATTCCTGCGTCCAATAGACGACATGTCCTTCGCAATGATCCTGCGAGAACAGGTTCATCTTCTTGCCGCCGAAATCCAGGTCGAGATCGTAATTCGCCAGAAAATCGGCACCAAACAGGCCGGCGGAGCCGGAATGGCCATAGAGAGCATCCGGCATGACCAGAAAAGCCTCGGCGCCGGAGACGAGATGGTCCAATTGCATCTTGATGGTGACACGCTGATTTATGGCCCGCCCACCCGCGCCATAGACATAACTGCCGATCGATTCCGGCGAGAGGCCGAGCTTATCGCTCTCCGATGAGGTCAAGGTGCTGGCATAAGCGCCAGTGTCCACCAGGAGCTCGGCATCGGAGTCGCCATTGAGCTTGACCGGAACGAGCAGTTGATATCCGGCATCGAGTCGCATCGGCACCGACGCCGCCCGCTTCAGTTGGCAGCTTTCGGCGAAAGCTGCGCATGGCTGCAGAAACAGGCTGGAGAGGACGAGCGCAAGCGCGCGGATATGGCGGTCGGCGAGGTGCATGAAAAGTCTCGAAGCGGCGGTCGCGATTCCGGATTGGCACGGCCACGAGGCCTCACCTGCAACCGCGACGCTATAATAGAGAACATGCCTCGGGCAATCTCTCACGGCTGTCCGGCATCGGCCGGCGTGACGTAGAGCATGTGCTCGCCATAGGCGATGTAGAGATGCAGCTTGGCCAGCTCGTGGATGCCCAGCGTCACCTGCGGCAGCTCGCCCTCTGCAGCGCCCGTGTGGCTGCCGGTCTTCGTCGCGAAGCGCTCGATCCTGGGAATGAGGCTGAGCGTCGGATTGTGAAAGGTGATGCCGGCAATCTCCATGGTCTTGAAGCGATATCGATAGGTCGGCAACTGGCTGCCGTCGGCGGTGGTCGATGCGCCCGCCGGCTCCATGCCGGGTGAGTTGGGATCGAGGCCGAACTGCCAGCGCGCGTCGGGCAGCGGCAGAAACGTGTCGCTGGCGCCGGTGTCCAGCACCGCCTTCAATTGCCTGCCGTCGAGCGTGATCGGCAAGAAGACGTGGTGGTTGTGATCGAGCTCGATCGGCTGCTGAAGATAGTCTGACGACCAATAGACCACCTGGCCCTGGCAATGCCCCTGAGAGAACAGGTTCAGCTTGCCGCCGCCGAAATCCAGATCGAGATCGTAGTTGGACAGGTAATCGGCCCCGACCAAGCCCGCGATTTTCGACCCTTCGAGCAGGGTATCCGGCATCAGCAGCAGCGGCGCATTCGGCGAGACCAGCTTGTCGAGTTGCAGTGTCACCAGCACGCGCGAGGTCAAGGGACGGCCGCCCACGCCGAAGACACGTTCCGGGATCTCCTTGAAGGCGAGCCCGAGCCTGTCGGCGACGCTTCGGCGCAGCAGGCTGACAAAGGCGCCCGTATCGACCGCGAACGTCGTCGAAAGCCTGTCGTTGAGCCGTCCCGGCACCACGAGCCGCTGCTCGGCATCGACCGTCATCGGCAACGACGCCACTTGGGTAAGCTTGCAGCCCTGGGCATGGGCCTCCTCATGAGAGGCCGAGACCGCAAGGGCCAGCAGCGCGATGCCGGTCCGGCGCGCGAGGGAAGCTACGTGCCCCAACGAGACCTCGGCGTGGGGGCGGTCAAAGCGGCCGTGACGGCACCGGGCCGGTGCGGCAGGTCAGGGACAAAATATCGCTCATCATCGGCCATCCTGATGTAACGATCGCCCTGATTCAATTAGAGATATAGTTATTATTGAACAACTGGGATAAAATCTCCCGCGATACAGGCCGGTCCGATGCTGAACCCAAAAGGCGGTACGCGCTATCGATAGCGGAAAGCCTGCATACTTCTGTCCTATCGGCCATTTCCGGGGCCGGCGCCGGCTTCTGCCGGCCCTCGCCTTTGGGTTGATCACTGCCGCGCCTGCCGCCGCCGACGAGCAAGCTGCGATCCGCACCGGCTTGCACGAAAACTTCGTGCGGGTCGTCGTGGAGACGCGGAAGCGTCATGAGGCAACGGCGGTCATGGCGCCCGACGGTCTCAGCGCCACCGTCGCGCTGCCGGCGCTGAGGCCGGTCTCGCCGCCCAACCTGACGCCGCCGCTGAAGGCGATTCGTGCCCCGCCCCAGCATGGCCTTTTCCTCGAGTTCCGCTCGCCGGTGACCCTTCGGCACAGCATGGTCCTGCCGACGGTGGCGCAGCCGGGCTATCGGCTCGTTCTCGATTTCGCCATTCCCGGCAAACCGGTGCCGCCCCCCGAGAGCGCGCTGCAGCAGGCCGGCTTCGCTCCCGAGCAATTCGGCTCGCACGATTCGGATCTCCTGACCTTCCTCAAAACCCTGCCGGACACCGACGGCGCACCGGTTCGCATGACCGTCGGCTCCGGCTCGCCATCGGCACGGCCGCTGATCCATATCGGCCGGCAGACTGCTAGATTCGGCCGATTCCAGATGATCTACCATTTCACCCCCGCCGACCACCGCCTCGCGGTCATCACGGCGGAATGGGGCAATGATCCGGATCACCCGCTCGATGACGACCAGTTGCAGGACCTGCTCGACGGGCTGAGCGACGCGCTGGCCTCGGCTGGCTTCAAACCGACCAGTTCGGAAATGAATGCGCCGCTCGCCGGCGGCGGCCGCATCGGTTTCTCCGGCCTGGACGGCAAGGGCCGCCTCGCTACTCTCGCCATCGAACCGCTGCCCCATGCGGGAAAAGGCCATATCTTTCTGCGCCTGACCATGGCCGACCCCTCGATCGCCGAATAAAGCCTCGCCGATGCCATCGGACGATGCGCGCGGCCAAGCGTTCTTCAACCATGATGGGCGAGATGACACGGCCCGCGCTTGCGCGTAGGTTGGCCTCGGCCCCGCCCAAACTGGATAGGAACGCGGCATGGTAAAGCGCATCGCGCGACGAAGCATCTTGGCTATTCCGGCGGTCTTGTTTCTTGTCTGCCAAGCTTTTCCTGCGCGCGCAGCCGACGACCCGGTGGGGTTCATCAAGGCGCTGGGCGACAAGGCCGTGGTGATCATCAACGATCACAGCCTGTCGGGCGACGAAAGCCAGGCCAAGTTCGTCAGCCTATTCAACGACAGCTTCGATGTCGCGGGCATCGGCCGCTATGTGCTCGGCCACTACTGGGACCATGCGACGCCGCAGCAAATCGACAACTATCTGGCCGCATTCAAGGAATATATCGTCGCAACCTACTCGACCCGCTTCACCCGCTATACCGGCCAGAGCTTCCGCGTCATCGACAGCCATGACGATTCCGACAACAGCATGGTCTCCTCGGAGATCGCCGGCGGCGCCGATGGTCAGCCGACCCATATCGACTGGGTTGTGCACAAGACCCCGGACGGCTACCGCATCGAGGATGTCGTGCTCGACAAGGTCAGCATGATGCAGGCGCAGCGGGCCGAATTCACCTCGGTCATCGTCCATGCCGACGGCAGCATCGACGGGCTGATCGCGGCCCTTCGCCAGAAGACCGGCAAGGGTGCCGTTCAGTCGGGCAGCACCGGCTGAGTCCAGCCATGCGGGTCGTTGCTGACCCCGTACTGAATGCTGACGATCGTGTCGTAGAGCTTCTGGGTGAGCTCGCCGGTCTTTCCGCCATTGATGGCGATGCGCTCGCCCTTGTAGCCGAGCTCGCCCACCGGCGAGACCACGGCCGCGGTGCCGGTGCCCCACATCTCGGCGAGGGTGCCCGCGCGTGAAGCGGCGAAGACCTCGTCGATCGAGATCTGCCGCTCCGACACGCGCAGCCCCCAATCGCGCATCAGCTGCAGGATCGAATCGCGGGTGACGCCGGCGAGGATCGTGCCGGCCAGCGGCGGGGTGATCACCTCGTCGCCGATCTTGACCATGATGTTCATGGTCCCGACCTCGTCGAGATATTTCCGGTGGACGCCGTCGAGCCAGAGCACCTGGGTGTAGCCCTGTTTCTTCGCCTGCTCGGCGGCATAGAGGCTGGCGGCATAGTTGCCCGCGGCCTTGGCGGCGCCCAGCCCGCCTTCGACGGCGCGGACATATTGGTCGGTCGCCAGGATCTTCACCGGGTTGATGCCTTCGGCATAATAGGGCCCGACCGGCGACAGGATCAGGAAATAGGTATAGGTGCGGGCCGGGCGCACGCCGAGGAACGCCTCGGACGCGATCACCGTCGGCCGCAGATAGAGCGCCGTGCCGCGCTTCGACGGAACCCAGTCCTGATCGAGCCTGACCAGCGCATGAAAGGATTGCAGGACGACAGCCGGATCGAGCCTCGGAATGCACAGCCGTTCGCAGGAGCTGTTCAGCCGGTCGACATGCTTCGGCGCGCGGAAGAGCCGGATGGTGCCGTCGGCGCCGCGAAACGCTTTCGACCCGTCGAACACGGCCTGCGCATAATGCAGCACGGCGGCGGCGGGATCGATGCTGAGCGGCGCGTAGGGGACGATGCGCGCATCGTGCCAGCCCTCGCCCTCGCGATAGTCCATGAGGAACATATGGTCGGTGAAGACCGTGCCGAAGGCCAGATCATCGTCGGCCGGTCTGGGCTTGGGTGCCGTGTTGCGGGTGATGCTGAACTGGGACATGGGCCGCCTTCCGTCGAACGAGCCGGCACGCTAGACCATTTTTTTGCCGAGTGGAATTGAGCGCAGCGCAGAGGGCTGCCCGGCCCGCGCATCGCTTGGCGATCAGGCCTTGCCGGCAATCAAGCCTTGCTGCCCGCGATCCACGCCTTTACCCGCTCCGCGAGAAGGCCAGGCGGCAGGCGCCGTCCTGCTGCTCGACAGCTTCGCCAGGCGGAATCGGCCCTATCGCCTCACGCGACCTTCCGCAGGCGGACCGGCAGGGATTTGTACGATGGCGTACCGCTCTGAGGATCCTGGTAGGTCAGCGGGCAGAGATTGTTCGCCTCCGGATAATAGGCGCCGATCGAGCCCGGCGCGATATCGTGGGCGATTGCGGTCAGGCGGATGCGCTTGTGCTCGTGGCCCGGGATCGCCGATACGATCTCCACCACGTCGCCATGCTCCAGGTTCCGGGCGGCCAAGTCCTGTTCACTGATGAACAACACATCGCGCCGCCCGAATACGCCGCGATAGCGGTCATCGAGCCCATAAACGGTCGTGTTGTACTGGTCATGGCTGCGCAACGTGGTCAGCTTCAGCACATCCGCTCCGATCACCGCGGGGTCCTCCGCCAGGCTGGTGAAGGGGATGAACTCCGCCTTGCCGGATTTGGTGTGCCAGACCCGCTCGGTCGGGGCCAGCGGCAGACGGAAGCCGCCCGGGTGGCGGATCCTGGCGTTGTAGTCCTTGAAGTCTGGATAGACGGCCTCGATCTTGTCGCGGATCAGGTCGTAATCGGCGATCAGCCCCTGCCAATCGACCTTGCTGGCGGGCAGGGTCGCCATGGCGATCCCGGCGATGATCGCGGGCTCCGAACGCAAATGTTCCGAGGCCGGCTCCAGCTTGCCGCGCGAGGCGTGGACCATCGACATCGAATCCTCGACCGTTACCGACTGCGCGCCGGTTGCCTGCATGTCGCGCTCCGTGCGGCCGAGGACGGGCAGGATGATCGATTCCTTGCCGATCAGCAGATGCGAGCGATTCAGCTTGGTGTTCAGATGCACCGCCAGATCCAGGTTGCGCATGCCCTGATAGCTGAGGTCGGTGTCGGGCAGCGCGATCGAGAAATTCCCTCCGAGGCAGACCAGCACCTTGGCCTTGCCATCCACCATCGCCTGCATCGCCTTGACCGAGTCATGGCCATGGCGCGGCGGCGGGCGGAAGCCAAAGGCTTTCTCGACGTTGGCGAACATCACCGGGTCGGGCTTTTCGGTGATGCCGACGGTGCGGTTGCCCTGCACGTTGGAATGACCGCGCAGAGGGCAGATACCGGCGCCGGGCTTGCCGTAGTTGCCGCGCAGCAGCAGCAGGGCCGCGATCTGCTGCACGTTCTGCGTCCCCTTCTCATGCTGGGTGATGCCCATGCCGTAGCTGACGATCGTGGCGTTCGATCGGGTATAGGCATCGGCCACCCGGTCGAGCGCGTCGCGGTCCAGGCCGCAGGCGGTTTCGATCGCCTCCCACGGCGTCTGGCGCAGATCCTCGGCGAAGGCCTCGAGTCCGTTGGTGTGGGCGGCGATGAAATCGCGATCCAGCACGTCCTCGCCGGCATCGGCGCGGGCGATGATGGCCTTCATGATGCCCTTCAGCGCCGCAGCGTCGCCGCCGACCTTGACCTGATGATAGGTCGAGGCGATCGGGGTAGCGCTGAAGCTCGCCATCTCGATCGGGTTCTGGGGATCGGCGAAGCGCTCCAGCGCCCGCTCCTTCAGCGGGTTGAACACGATGATCGGCACGCCGCGGCGCGCGCATTCGTGCAGCGTGCCCATCATGCGCGGATGGTTGGTGCCAGGATTGTGCCCCATCGCGATGATCAGGTCGCAATGGTCGAAATCCTCCAGCGAGACGGTGCCCTTGCCGATGCCGATCGCCTGGGGGAGCCCGACGCTGGTCGCCTCATGGCACATGTTGGAACAGTCGGGAAAGTTGTTGGTGCCGTATTCGCGGGCGAAGATGTTGAACAGGAACGCCGCCTCGTTCGACGCCCGGCCGGAGGTGTAGAACTCCGCCATGTCGGGGGCGGGCAGGCCGCGCAGCACGTCGCCGATGCGGTCAAAGGCGGCATCCCATTCGAGCGGCTTGTAGGTGTCGCTCGCCGGGTCGTAGGCCATCGGGTGGGTGATGCGGCCGTGGTTCTCCAGCTCGTAATCGCTCTGCCGGAGCAATTCCGTGACCGTGTGCGCGGCGAAGAATTCCGGGGGAACGCGCTTCTTCGTTGCCTCCCAGGTGACCGCCTTGGCCCCGTTCTCGCAGAACTGGAAGGTGGAGGTGTGTTCCTTGTCCGGCCAGGCACAGCCCGGGCAGTCGAAGCCGTCGGGCTTGTTCGTGCGCAACAGCAGAAGCGGCGCCTCGGCGACCTGCATCTGCTCGGCAACGGCCTTGGCGGTCGCCCGCAGCGCGCCCCATCCGCCGGCCGGCGCGTCGTAGCGGTGGACGCCCCGAACGTCACGTTTTCCCATCGCTGGACCCTCCTGCTTTCGGAGCGCCACGCTATATTTTCAAGGGAATAGCGCAGTCTTCCCTTTATCCTGCCAGATGCTCCAGAGGTTGGAAAGAATGTTGGATACATCGATCAGATCTCAGGGGTCCGCCGTCCACTATAAGCGAAGATCACTGTGGCCCGACAACTTGACCATTAGTGCTTGTGAAGCAACTATCTTGGTACTGGATGCGTATTCAGCGGCCTGCCAAGAAAGGATCAGCCTCAATCTTGATGTCACCGGCGCGTCGGCGAGCCCATCGCGGAGCGTGTGGTCGGACAAATAACAGCTGCCGACGATCGTCCCCGACGACGACGCCCGTGCCGGCTGCGACCAGTCGCCAGAAAGCGGACGGCCCTCTTCCCGCCGAAAGCGGGCCCCGCCCCCTAAAGTGGCGGCGTGGCGATCACGCCCGGCGGCGCCGGCACATGGAGCGGCGCATCGGTCATGCCCTGCAGGGTCGCGACATCGAGGCCGGGTATCATCTCGCGCAGGATGAAGCCGTCCGCGGCGACATCGAGCACGGCGTGATCGGTATAGATGCGCTTGACGCAGCCCGGCGCCGTCAGCGGATAGCGGCAGCGGCGCTTGAGCCGCGGCTCGCCCTTGGCCGTCATGTGCTGCATCAGCACGCGCACCTCGCGCGCGCCGACGGCGAGATCCATGGCGCCGCCGACGCCGGGGCTCATATTGGGATCGTCGGTCGTCCAATTGGCGAGGTCGCCGCCGATCGCGACCTCGAAGGCGCCGAGCAGCGCCAGGTCGAGATGACCGCCGCGGATCATCAGGAAAGCGTCGCTATGGGTGAAATAGGCACCGCCGGGCAGCAAGGTCACCAGCGTCTTGCCGGCATTGATGAGGTCCGGGTCCTCTTCGCCCGGCGCCGGTGCCGGGCCGACGCCCAGAATGCCGTTCTCGCTGTGGAAGACGATCTCGCGCTCGGCCGGCTTGTAGTCCGCGACCAGCGTCGGGATGCCGATGCCGAGATTGACATAGGCACCGTCCGGCACGTCCTGGGCGGCGCGCCAGGCGATCTGGCGGCGATTGAGCGGCATCATGCCTCACCTCCCGGAACCACGATGCGATCGACGAAGATACCCGGCGTCACGATCACCTCGGGATCGAGCGCGCCGAGCGGCACCAGCTCACCCACCTCGGCGACCGTGAGCGTCGCCGCCATCGCCATCACGGGATTGAAATTGCGGGCCGATTTCCGATAGGTGAGATTGCCCCAGCGGTCGGCCTTGTCGGCGCGGACGAAGGCGGCGTCACCCTTGAGCGGCAGCTCCAGCACATAGCGCTTGCCGTCGATCTCGCGCTCCTCCTTGCCTTCGGCCAGACGCGTGCCGACGCCGACCGGCGACCAGAAGCCGCCGAGGCCGGCGGCGGCGCAGCGCATGCGCTCGCTCAAGGTGCCCTGCGGCACCAGCTCCAGCTCGATGCGGCCGGCGCGATATTCTTCCTCGAACACCACGGGATCGGTGGTGCGCGGATAGGAGCAGATCACCCGGCGCACGCGCCCGGCCTTGATGAGCGCCGCGAGGCCGATCTGGCCGGAGCCGGCATTGTTGGAAACGGCGATGAGATCCGTCGCCCCCTGCTCCAGCAGCGCCTGGAACAGCCGATCGGGCGATCCGACCGCGCCGAAGCCCGAGCAGAGGATGGTGGCGCCATCCTGGATTCCGGCCA
The DNA here is from genome assembly GCA_035539155.1 of Aliidongia sp. GTDB lineage: Bacteria > Pseudomonadota > Alphaproteobacteria > ATCC43930 > CGMCC-115725 > JAXDMU01. The sequence goes on from DATLIZ010000007.1 coordinate 31,383, forward strand.
CCGCCTCGGCCAATGTCGCGACCTGCTTGTCGATCATTCCATCCCCGACCCGCTGCTCTTGTCCATTATTGCTAGAAAGGCAAAGGCCGGCGCTGTTGTAAAGCCCGGGGGCCAGAGCACGATCGCATGGCTGGAACCAGCCAATGCGTGAATCGTGCTTAAATAGAGCCGGATGCGATCATGTCGGCTCGACATGATCGCTGAATCGGTCTCTAACCTATGAAATAGAGCAAGATTCAGATTTTCGGCCGAACAGGCCTAAAATCATCTTGCTCTAGTGTAGATTGCAGCGATGCAAGACGGGAAAGGCCCGAAGATGGCTTATCAAACGATCCGGTACGAGATCGAGGAGCAGATCCTGACCGTCACGCTCAACCGGCCGGACAAGCTCAACGCGTTCACCCCAGAGATGCTGGACGAGTTGCTCGACGCGTTCGACCGGGCCGACGCCGACGACGAGGTGCGCGCGATCATCGTCACCGGTGCCGGCCGCGCCTTTTGCGCCGGAGCGGATCTGTCGGCCGGTGCCGCCAGCTTCGATTTCTCCGGCCGGACGGACCGGGCGGCCGCTCCCATCGGCGATGACGGCCAGATCGATTATGCCGACGAATCGGTGCGCGACGGCGGCGGCCGGCTGACGCTGCGCATCTTCGAATGCCTGAAGCCGGTGATCGCGGCGGTGAACGGGCCGGCGGTCGGCGTCGGCGCCACCATGCAGCTCGCCATGGATATCCGCCTCGCCTCGGAAGACGCACGGTTCGGCTTCGTCTTCGCCCGGCGCGGCATCGTGCCCGAGGCCTGTTCGAGCTGGTTTCTGCCGCGCATCGTCGGCATCTCGCAGGCGCTCGAATGGGTCTATTCCGGCCGGGTCTTCCCGGCCAAGGAGGCGCTCGACGCCAAGCTGGTGAAGCAGCTCTATCCAGCGGCCGAGCTGCTGCCGGCGGCCCGCGCCATCGCGCGCGAGATCGCCGACAATACCGCCCCGATCTCGGTGGCGCTCAGCCGGCAGATGCTGTGGCGGATGCTGGGCGCCGACCATCCGATGGAGGCGCACCGGATCGACAGCCGCGGCATCTACACGCTCGGCAGCGGCGCCGATACAAAGGAAGGGGTCGCCGCCTTCCTGGAGAAGCGGCCGGCCCGGTTTCCGGGCAAGGTCTCGACCGGCATGCCGTCCTATTTCCCTTGGTGGGAAGACCGTAAATATCGCTGAAGCCCTGCGGAAGGTCAGCTCGTGAAGCATCTTTTCATCACTCTATTCGTCCTCCTGGCACTCGGCGGCGCCGTCTGGTGGCTGCTCGATACGTCGGACACGCCGCAACCGGGCGCTTTGGCGCCCTCGCCTCCCGCGAACGAAGAGCGATTCAGCTTGTTGCGCGATGCGCAGACTCGCAGCCTGACGCCTCCGGCGCCGAGCCCTGTCGAACCACCTCCCGCTGCCGAGCCGCCACCGCAGCCGACCCCGGTCGAAGCGCCGCAGCAGGCGGCAGCACCGCCGCCGGCCCCGACACCGCCGCCGCCAGCGCCCGCACCGGCGATTCAGGCGCCACCGCCGCCAGCGTCGGCCGCGAAGCCGATCGGAACACCGCGCAAATCCGCGCCGCCGGCACCGGTACCGGCACCGCCACCGGCCGCAGCCCCACCGCAGACGGCGTTCGTCCCACCGCCGGCGCCGCCCGCCCGCTTCGACGGCGTCTATGCCGGTCGGACCGACGCCCATGGCTGCCAAAGCGATCGCGTCACGATCACGATCAGCGGCGCCGACATCACCGTGCAGACGGTGCGCGGAACAGTCCATGGCAAGGTCGGCGCCGATGGCGGCGTCCAGCTTTCGGGCTTCGAGAATCCGCAGGTGATGACGCCGCTCTCGATCGAGGGACGGCTGACCGGCAGCGCTTTCGTCGGCAGCGGCAGCGTGCAGCATTGCCAGTTCGATTTCAGGCTGGCCAAGAACGAATAAGGAAAACGGGAGGCAAGATGACCGAACGAGTGACGATCGAGCTTCGCGACGGGGTCGCCGATGTCCGGCTCAACCGGGCGGACAAGATGAACGCGATCGACGATGCGATGTTTCAGGCGCTGGTCGATGCCGGCGACAGGCTGAAGCGGGAGCGAGGTTTACGGGCGGTCGTGCTCTCGGGCGAGGGCCGCGCCTTCTGCGCCGGGCTCGATATGGGCCGCATGGGGCAGATGACCGAGACGGCGCCCGACGGCAAGCCCGTCTGGCGCAGCCTGGGCCTGCGCAGCCACGGCATCGCCAACCGGGCGCAATACGCCGTCTGGGTCTGGCGCGAGGTGCCGGTGCCGGTCATCGCCGCGGTGCATGGCGTGGCCTTCGGCGGCGGCTTCCAGATCATGCTGGGCGCCGATATGCGCTATGTCGCCCCCGGTACCAAGCTGTCGATCATGGAGATCAAATGGGGCCTGGTTCCCGACATGGCCGGCACGCAGCTGCTGCGCCATCTGGTGCGTGACGACATCGCGCGCGAACTCACCTATACCGGCCGCATCTTCTCGCCCGAGGAGGCGCTCGCCTACGGCATCGCCACGCGCATCTGCGAGGATCCGCGGCAGGCGGCGCTGGAGGTCGCGCGCGAGATCGCCGGCAAGAGCCCGGATGCGATCCGCGCCGCCAAGCGCCTGCATAATGCCGCGCGCCTCATCGAGGTCCAGGCCGGCCTGGTCCAGGAGGCGATCGAGCAGGAAGCGCTGATCGGCAGCCCGAACCAGATCGAAGCGGTGCGCGCCAATATCGAGCAGCGGCCGCCGCGTTTCACCGACTAAGGCTTGTTGAGATTCAGGATTCCATTTTGGGCTTGGAAGTGATTCAAGCTTCTGATGGAACGCTTCGTACTGACAGACGCCCAATGGGCGAAGATGGAGCCGCACTGCCTGGGCAAGCCGAGCGATCCCGGACGGAG
>DATLIZ010000008.1:0-123688 GCA_035539155.1 Aliidongia sp.
GCGAGAGCCCTTTCTACCGTGCGCGTGTCAGACCGTGACGCCGGCGGGGCCGAGATAAGTCCGGTCGCTTCGACCAATCCACAATCGGAGTACCGCCGGCGTCCCTATCCTGATCAGGGGGCTCCCGACATACAATCCACAACCCCGCTACTTCACCCCGCGCTGGGTCGAGACCGCGTAGAAGCGGCAGACGCCGAGCAGGCCGCTCTGGATCGCCTGGAGCCGGCCCACCCACAGCTCGGCCTCCTCCAGCACCACCTGGACGTGGTGCTTGGGCATCGCCTTCAGGTCCTGCGCCATCAGGAACTGCTCCCAGCCGCGCACGACCTGGGCCTTGTACATGGTGGTCTCGTCCTCGGAGATGCGGCAGTCGAAGCCGATATTGGTCAGGCAATCGACATATTGCTGGACGCGCCAGGGCAGGAACGGCTGACGCTCGATCCGGCGCAGCGCCTCCAGCCGCGGATCGGAAGCATCGCCGTCGAGCTGGACCAGATCGATGAAGCTGAACTGGCCGCGCGGCTTCAGGCTGCGCAGCACCTCGCCGAACAGCCGGTCCTTGTTGCCGACCGTCGCCGTCAAATGCTGGGCGTAGACCGCGTCGAAGGCATGGGCGCGCAGCTCGGTCGTCTCGGGATCGTAGGCGGTGATCGGAACCTTGCGAGCGAGCCCGGCATCGACCGAGGCCTTGTTGCCGCGCTTGGCCACGTCCGGCTGCCGTTCGAGGCCGGTGATATAGACATCGAAAGTCTGCGAGACATGGCGCGACGGTCCGCCGAGCCCGGCCGACAGATCGAGCAGGCTCATCGCCGGATTGACGTTGAACAGCTTGATCAGATGCATGATCTGGTCGGTGCCGCCGGGCGTGAGGAAGCCCGGGCCCCAGAGGCGTTGCGCCAGGACCAGCCGGTCGAGCGGTTCCGTGTCAACCGCGTCGGGCGCGGGCTCCGGTTCCGGCTCGGGCGGCGGCGCCTGCGAGCGCAGATCGAAGCCGTACCACCAGGCGCGCAGCCGGTGCGCCACCTCGCCCCCGGTGCCCCGCCACAGCGCGCCCAGATGCGGGGCCAGATTTATGTTCACGTTCATCGCGCCACCGCGATCGCCGCCGGCGACAGCGACGCCGCCTCGCCGCCGATCCGCCAGGGCGGAAACCAGAGCGACACGCGCGTTCCGGCCGAGACCTGGCTTTCGATGTCGAGGCGCCCGCCATGGAGCCGGATCTGCGCCTCGGTGATGGCGAGCCCTAAACCGGTGCCGGCATATTTGCGCGAAAGCTGGCTTTCGACCTGGCGGAACGGCTCCTTGACCAGCGCCAGATCTTCGGCGCGGATGCCGATGCCGGTATCGGCGACCTCGATCTTGAGCCAGCCGCGCCAATCAGGATCGGTGCGCTCGATCCGGGCCGTGATGGTGACGGTTCCGCCCAGCGGCGTGAACTTGACCGCGTTCGAGACGAGGTTGAGCACCATCTGCTTGGTCTTGAGCGAATCGAGAAAGATCGGAGGCAAGTCCGGATCGACCTCCCACGAGAGCGCCAGCCCGCCCTGCTCCGCGCGCGGCGCCACGACGGTCATCTGGCTTTCGATGAGATCGAGCAGATCGACCTCCTGCTCCTTCAGCTCCTCGCGCCCGGCCTCGATCTTGGAGAGATCGAGCACGTCGTTGATGATCTCGAGCAGATGCCGGCCGCTATTGTGGATGTCGGTGACATATTCCCGCTGCTTGGCGTTGACCGCGCCGAACACCTCGAGCTGCAGCATCTCGGCAAAGCCGATAATGGCGTTCAAGGGCGTCCGGAGCTCATGGCTCATATTGGCGAGGAACTGGCTCTTGGCGCGGTTCGCCACCTCCGCCTTGTCGCGGGCGCCGGAGAGATCGCCGGCAAGCTTGGCCAGATCGTCCTTCTGCTCCAGCAGCAGACGGCGCGAGGCTTCGAGCTCGGCGATGGTGTTCCTGAGCTCCTCCTCCTTGGCGAGCAGCCGGCTTTCCTGCTCCTTGAGATGGCTGATGTCGGTGCGGATGCCGACCCGGCCGCCTTCCGAGGTCCGCTGCACGGAAATCTGCATCCAGCTGCCGTCATTGAGCCGGCGCTCGACCACGCCCAGCTCGTTGCGGCGTTCCGCCAACCGGCCGGCGACCCATCGGTCGACATCCTCGCCGACGGCGCCATATTCGCCGCGGAGCGCGCCGATGCGCAGGATATGGGCCATGGTAACGCCGGGCCGGATGGCATCGGCGGATTTCGGATGGATCTCCCGATAGCGGCGATTGCACAGGACCAGCCGGTCATGGCCGTCGAACAGGACGAACGCCTCGTTCAGATGCTCGATCGCGTCCTGCAGCAGCGTCTGCGAGCGCCGCTGGCGGCGCAGCAGCACGATGATGAACGCGGTGAAGCCGGCGCAGGCGGCGCTGCCGATCAGGAACAAGAAGGCGAAGATGCGGACCTGCTCGTTCCAGCCGCCCAGCATGCTGTCGGTCGTGGCGGCGACGCGCAGCAGCAGCGGCCGGACCGGGATCGGCCGGTAGGTGCTCACGCCCTCCGCCGCGGCGAGATCGATCCAGCCGAGCGTGGTAGTGGCGCCCAGATGCGCCATGAGCGAGGCGGCCACCGGTGGCTCCAGGAGCCTCTTGCCGATCATGCCGTCGCGCGTCGGCTCACTCGCGAGCAAGGTGCCGTCCTCGGCGAGCAGCGAGACCAGGGTCGCTTTGCCGGCGCCCAACTTGTTGTAGAAATCGCTGAAGGTCCGGCTCGGCACTTCGGCCACGAGCAGGCCGCGAAACCCCTTGCCAGGCATCTCCACCGGCCGGGTCATGGAGATCGACCAGCTGTCGGTGACGGGCGAACGCTCGGGATGGCTGATAAACAGTCCCTGCTTGTCCGGATCGGCGAGATAGGCGCGCATGAACTCATGGCCGCCATAGCCGGTTGAATGCGGCAGCGCCGCCGTGCCGCCATTGACACGTCGTCCCTGGGCATCGACCAGCAGGATGTCGCGCACGGCGAAATTCTGCTCGTTGAAGGCCCGGAGGACCTGGCGCGTGGCCGGACCGTCGAGCGGCTCGTCCGCCGGCAACTTGGCCAGCATGTCGGCGACCGCGGCCAGCATGGCATCGATCGACAGTACCGTCTGCGATGTGCCGGTCTCGGCGGCGATCGCCAGATTTTCCGTGGCCAGCCGGGCGCCGTCGAGCGCGTTCTGCCGGCTGCGATCGAGAATGAACAGAAGGACGAGCGCGAAGGTCCCGATGGCCATGGCGCTGAAGCAGAGCAGGGCGATCTCCGGCCGCGCCGATCTCAGCTTTTCGCGATCGAGCATCTTGGCCAGCATGGCTCAGTCGGCCGCTTTCGCCGTCAGGCCGACCAGGCCGCCGATGAGCCGGTTCCAGTCGGCGGTGCATTCCGGTCCGCACCGCTCGGCCCATTTCGGCAGCAGCCGGTCGATGAGTGCCCTATGGATGAGGGCGCTATCGGTCTCGCTCGGCGGTACCAGCACCATATGGCCCTCCGTTCCGCCGATGCAGGCAGGGCGGCCGGCGTTGCAGGCGATGCCGTCGAAGGTCGCCGCCGCCGAGGATTTCCAGGTTTCCGCCTCGAGCTCCGCGAGCTCGTGGACAAGAAAGCTCCTGACTTTCGCATCGAGGCCGAGCCAGCCCTTGCCGTTGGCCAGAACCACTTCGAGCCCCCAGCTGATGGGCCTGTCATAAAGATAGCGGGAAACCTTCTGGAGTCCCATGAGATTGCCCGTCAGCGTGCCGGTGATCGCGCAATCCACCGTCCCGCTTTCGAGCGCCTGCCTGGTGTCGCCGAGCGGCATCAGCACGCCACGGGCGCCGAGCGCATCGATGAAATCGGTCTGCTGCACGCTCGAAGTGCGGATGTTACGCCCGGTCACGTCGCCGAGGGAGGCAAGCGGCGCGACGCAGAAGAGCGCCTGGGCCGGATAGCCCATGACCGCGAGCACGTCGATGCCGTAGCGGTCGCCGAACACACGGTTCAGCACCGGTTTCCAGGCATCGGTGGCACCTTTCATATCCTCGATCGTCGGGCTGACCCCCGGCAGGTCGCTGGCATTGGCCTCAGGATCTTCGGCCGCGATCAGCCCGACCTGGACGGTGAGGAAACTGATGACGCCGAGCCTGGTCAGCTGGACCGCCTCGCTCGCCGTGACGCCGGCCTTGTCGAAGGGCGCGATCTCGGCCGAGATCCGGCCACCGGAATCCTCGTACAGGCGGCGCGACCAGAACGGCTCCTCGATCTCGCGGTAATGGCTGGTCCGTTCCAAGCTGCCCAGCACCTTGAAATGGGCGAACGGCAAATCCTCGGCATGCGGCCGGGCGGGCTGAACGATCAACCCGAAAATCGCGCCCAGCGCGAGTGCCGCAATACGGAACGAGCGCTGCAAGAGCTTGTCTCCGGGCAGCGCGATAAGAGTGGCGATGACGGTCAGATCCTCGGGATAGCGCGCTTTGCCCAAGGAATCTATGACCCTTCCTCTTAAAAAAGAACAAAGGACGAAAGTGTTACGCTGCGCCCCCTGCATGGACCCCCTCACCCGGTTGCCGACCTCGCCCGGACCACGGGATGATACCATGCAACGATCGATCGCACCCCAGGCTCCCCTTATGTCCTCCGCGGTACGCACCGGTCCGCCCCCTGCCGTGGCCGGTCAGCTTCTCGACGAACCCATCCGAGGCATCCTGGTGCTGCTGGTCGCGATCGTGACCTTTTCCTGCTCGGATACGCTCTCGAAATATCTCGCCCGCGGCCTGCCGGTGACGGAGATCATCTGGCTGCGCTATACGACCTATCTCCTGCTCATGGCCGTTCCGGTGCTGCGCGGCGGCTTTGGCGCGCTCCGCTCGGCCAGGCCCCGGCTGCAACTGCTGCGCGGCGTGGCCATGCTCGGCTCCTCGCTGTTCTTCATCAGCGGGCTGCGCCTGCTGCCCATCGCCGACGCGACGGCGATCAGCTTCGTCTCGCCCATGTTCATCACCGCGCTGTCGATTCCGGTGCTGCACGAGCAGGTCGGTACCCGCCGCTGGCTCGCCATCGGCGTCGGGCTGCTCGGCGTCATCATCATCGTCAGGCCCGGCACCAGCAGCTTCCAACCGGCGGCGATCCTGCCGGTCCTGTCGGCGGCGAGCTGGGCCTGCGCTATCGTCATCACCCGCAAGATGAGCGGCGCCGACGGCATCGTCACGACCCTCGCCTATTCGGCGGTCGGCCCCTTCGTCATCGTCAGCCTGCTGCTGCCTTTCGCCTGGGTGACGCCGTCCCCCGGCCAGCTTGCCTTCGGCGCCCTCTACGGGTTGGTCGCCACGCTCGCGCAATGGCTGGTCGTGATCGCCTATCGCTACGCCCCCGCCTCGGTCCTGGCCCCCTTGACCTACACGCAACTCATCTGGTCGGCCACGCTCGGCTATGTCGTCTTCGGGGCATTTCCCGACCACTGGACCTTCGCGGGGGCCGCCGTGATCGTCCTGAGCGGCCTCTACACGGCCCATCGCGAACGCGTGCGAGCCAGCGAGCGAGCGCCCTGACCGATCAAAGGGCGGCGCTCTCCGCCGGCCCCATGTAGTTGCCGGGCTCGCGCGGGCCGACGCGATCGACCGGGAACCAGGCGATGACCGTCGTGCCCCTGCCGGGCGTGCTGGATATCTCCAGCTTGCCCTGATGCAGCTCGAGCAACCGAAGCGTCAGCGGCAGGCCGAGGCCGGCACCTTCGAACTTCCGGCTGAGCTTGCTGTCGACCTGGCCGAATGGCGACAGCGCGATGCCGATCTGGTCGGAAGACATGCCGATGCCCGTGTCCGTCACCGCCAGCCCGAGAGCGCCGTCGCCCCTGCGCCGGATCTCCAGGCTGACGGTTCCCTTGGGCGGGGTGAACTTGATCGCGTTCGACAGGAGATTGAGCAAAATCTGCCGCACGCGCCGCTCGTCGCCGAAAAGCGGCGGCGCCTGCCTGCCGGCGTGCGTGACCAGATCGATCTCGCCGCGCCGCGCCGCATCGCGCACCATCTCGACGCAGCCCCTCATCATGGCCGCAGGGTCGAAGCTGTCTTCATGCAGCTCGACCCGCCCGGCCTCTGCCCGCGAAAGATCAAGGATGTCGTTGACCAGCTCCAGCAGATGCCGGCCGCTGGTATTGATGTTATCGGCATATTCCCGATAGGTCTTGTTGCCGACCGGCCCGATCATCTCTTCGCGGATCATCTCGGAGAAACCGATGATGGCGTTGAGCGGCGTCCTGAGCTCATGGCTCATATTGGCCAGGAACTGGGATTTCGAGCGATTGGCGATCTCGGCGCGGTCGCGGGCCTCGGCATATTCGACGTTGCGCCGCTCCAGATAGACCGTCAGCTCCTCCAGGCTCTCATTGGCACGGCCAAGATCCCGACCGCGCGACTGCAAGGTCGCCTGCACCTGCTGCAGCCGCTGATGATGATCAATCAGCGCCGCCGTGAGCAGCCCGATGCCGGTCAGGATGATCGCGAGATTAGTCGCGACCAGCCCTTCAAGCAGCAAGCCGTGGGCCGACAGATAGAGCGTGAGGAGCGCTATGGCGCCGCGCAGGAGCATCAGCGGCCCGACGAAGCGGAAGGCCGAGCCGCTCCGCTGCAGCAGAAACACGCCGATCAAGGCATAGACGAGGCCCGCCATCACGCCGACCGCGTTGTTGCGCAGCGGCAGGTCGATCTGGCCGAGGGTGAAGAGCGACAGGAAGATGACCAGCGCGCCCAGCACCACGACGCGGATCCGGATATCGCGGCCGGCAAGGCTGCGCGTCCCTTCGAGCATGCAGGCGGAAGCGGCGCCGAAAGCGAAATCGCTGAAGGTCCGGAACGCATCCACGCCCAGCTCGCCATAAAGCCGCACGCTCAGCGTCGAGGTCGCGAGCAGGGCATGGCCCAGGCACCACAGCAGATTCCACCGATGTTGCCGATCGAGCCGCCAAAGCACGAAGAAGGCGAACGCTACCCCGAGGTAGGCCACCGAATTGACGGCGCTGATCAGGATTGTGCTCAACGCGTTGCTCCCACCCGAAGGGTGTGTCGGAAGGAGACAGATCGAACAGGTTAAACCATAACGGCAAGTGAACGAAGGGCATGCCGGGGCGGATTCAGGGCCTCGCCGCGTCGATTTGCGCCGTTTCGAGGCTCGGTGGCGCCTACGGCGATATGGTTTCAGCCGGCGGCGAGCCGCTCGCGCAACGCTTCCTCGACCTCCGCGATCAAGCCCGCCCAGTCGCCCGGCAGGCGCTGACGGAAAATCCGCATCGTCGGATACCACGGGCTGTCCGCGCGCCCCATGAGCCAGCGCCAGCAGGAGGAGAACCGGCTGAGCACCCAAACCGGCTTGCCGAGCGCACCGGCCAGATGGGCGACCGAGGTGTCGACCGTGATCACCAGGTCGAGCGCGGAAACCAGTGCCGCCGTGTCGGCGAAATCGACGAGCTCGCCCGTCGGATCGAGCGCGGCGGTGCCGGGGGGCGGCGCCCAACCCCGGCCGGCCTCGCCCAACTGCAGGCTGACGAAGCTCGCCGGCAAGGCGAAGAGCGGCGCCAGCCGATCGAATCTCATGCTGCGCCGACGGTCGAGCCCGCCGCGCGGCGAGCCGGCCCAGACCAGCCCGATGCGCGGCCCCGGCAGAGCGGCGAGCCGCCGGCGCCAGGTTTCGCCCTCGGCCTCTGGTGCATTCAGATACGGGATCTCGGCCGGAATCGTCTCGAGCACCGTGCCGAACACCATCGGCAGGCTCATCATCGGACAATAGAAATCATAACCCGTGACGCCGGTATCGTCCGCGAGCGTGCCGCCGACCCGTGCCGCCAGGCGCTTCAGCGCCGGCGGCATGCGCAGCACGATCTCGGCACCGTGCGCCGCCAGCAGCGGGATGTAGCGCAGCATCTGCAGCGTGTCGCCGAAACCCTGTTCATGGAACAGCAGGATGCGGCGGCCTGAAAGATCCGGCGTCGCGGTGAGCGGCGGCAGGTGCGGCACGCCGCTCGTCTCGATCGGATCGGGAATGCGCAGACGGGTCTCGAACAGCGCCCAACCCTCGGCCAGGCGCCCGGCCCGAAGCAAGGCCATGCCGTAATTGACCAGGATCTCGCGATCGTTCGGCACCACCGACAGGGCCGCCTCATAGGCCGAGATCGCCAGATCGACGCTGCCGGCAAAATCGAGGAAATGTCCGAGATTGGCGATGACGCGGGCATTCTGCGGCGCCATGGCGAAGGCCTGGCGCAAAAGAGCCAGCGCCTCGTCGAACTGGTCGAGCTCGAAGAGCGCGACGCCGAGATGGGTGACGACCTGATACCGGTCGGGCGCCAGCGCCAGGGCGGCGCGGTAGATCGCCACCGCCTCCTCGAACCGGTAGAGCTCGACCAGCAATTGGCCGTGCAGCAGCATCCCGTCGATATTCTCGGGCTCGGCCCGGCGCACGGCGAGGATATGCGGCAGCGCCGCATCCGGCCGCCGCTCCAGCCGGAGCGCCAACGCCACCTGATAGTCGGCTTTGGTCGCCATCTTCATCTAAAGCACCGGTCCGTAGAGCCAGACCAGCCAGGTACCGAGCGCCAGGCACGGTCCGAACGGAATAGCGTGATGAGCGGCGAGTGAGCCGCCGCGCAACGCCCCGGCGAGCGCCACGGCGATGCCGGCCACGGCGCCGATCAGCAGCACATCGCCCAGCCCCCACCAGCCGACCCAGGCGCCCGCGGCCGCGAACAGCTTGGCATCGCCCTGCCCTAGCCCATCGCGCCCGCGCCAGCGGCGATAGAGAATCTCGACCAGGCGCAGCAGGAGATAGCCAGCGGCGGCGCCCGCGGCATGGCCGGTGAGGTTGTCGGGGTCGAACAGCCAAGCGGCTGCCAGCCCGGCCAAAATGAGCGGCAGGGTCAGCGCGTCCGGCAGGATCATGTGATCGGCATCGATCCAGGCGAGCGCCAGCAGCGCCCAGCCGAGCAAGCAGTCGGCCCACAGCCGCGCCCCCGAATCGAGGCTGACCGACCAGAGGGCGACGGCGAGAGCGGCGAGTTCGACCAGCCAATGGAAGCGGCCAATCGACGCGCCGCAGAAACGGCACTTTCCGCGTGCGACGAGATAAGAGAGGAAGGGCACCAGATCGCGTGCGCTCAGCGTCCGGCCGCAAGAGTCGCAAGCCGACCGCGCCATGCCGATAGCCCGGCCTTCCGGCAGCCGCAGGATGACGACTCCGAGGAAGCTGCCGATCATAGGCGCGATGATGATGGGCAACCACCAGTCATAGATCGTCGGACCGTCCAAGAGCCACTCCCGCTGCGCCAACGATGCGATTATGCTTGCCTCGGAGCGTGTGATCTACACATGTTCCCGTCAACAAGCTAAGCCGAGCGATATAGCCAGCGCCATGACCATCGAGGCAATACGGCCCATCGCCGCCCCCGACAACGCCGACAATGCGATCGGCGCGCTTGTTGACATTTTGCTCGAACGCGGCCAGGTCGACGGCAAGACGCTGGAGCGCGTCCGCCGGGTCACGTCGGAGACCGGGCAGCGCCTCGATTCCGTCCTCATTCAACTCGGCCTGATCTCGGAGCGCGGGCTCGCCGACGGTTATGCAGCCCTGCTGCACCTGCCGATCGCGGGCCCCGAGCGCTATCCGGACGGGCCGATTCTGGCCGATCGCCTCAAGGCCAAGTTCCTGCGCAAGATGCATGCGGTGCCGCTCGCCTTCGACGGCAGCCATCTCACCGTCGCCTTGACCGACCCGCTCGATGATTTTACCCGCCAGGCGATCGCGGCGGCGACCGGCCGGCCGGTGCGAGTCGAGATCGGCGTGCCGATCGAGCTCGATGCCGCCCTCAACCGGCTCTATCCCGAGGAAGGTGCCTCCAAGGACGACCTCATCGTCGACGGCGAGACCGGCGAGCCGCTGGAGGAGGATGCCGAACGGCTGAAGGATCTGGCGAGCGAGGCGCCGGTCATCCGGCTGGTCAACCAGATCATCGCCCGCGCGGTCGAGACCCAGGCCTCGGATATCCATATCGAGCCGTTCGAAGACCGGCTGCGCGTGCGCTACCGCTATGACGGCGTGCTGCACGAGGCCGAGCAGCCGCCGCCCCGGCTCCAGGCGGCGATCGTCTCGCGCATCAAGATCATGTCGCGCCTCGACATCGCCGAACGGCGCCTGCCCCAGGATGGCCGCCTCAAGCTCGCCGTACGCGGCCAGGAGGTCGATTTCCGTGTCTCGACCGTGCCCTCGCTCTATGGCGAGACGGTCGTGCTGCGCGTGCTCGACCGGAATGCGGTCGAGTTCGATTTCGGCAAGCTCGGCATGCCGATGGGGGCGACCGAACGGCTGCTCAAAGCGCTCGAGCTGCCCAACGGCATCGTGCTCGTCACCGGCCCGACCGGCAGCGGCAAGACCACGACGCTCTATACCGGCTTGCTCGGCCTCAATTCGGTCGTGCGCAAGATCGTCACGGTCGAGGACCCGATCGAATATCAGCTTACCGGCATCACCCAGATGCAGGTAAAGCCGCAGATCGGCCTCAATTTCGCCAATCTGTTGCGCTCGATCCTGCGCCAGGATCCGGACGTGATCATGGTCGGCGAGATCCGCGACATCGAAACCGCGCAGATCGCGGTGCAGGCAGCCCTGACCGGCCATCTGGTGCTGTCGACCGTCCATACCAACTCCTCATCCGGCACGATCACCCGCCTGCGCGACATGGGGCTGGAGGATTATCTCATCACCGCGGTGCTGCGCGGCGTGCTGGCGCAACGCCTGGTGCGGCGACTCTGCCCGCATTGCGCCCAGCCCGCCGACGCGCCGGCGGAAATGATCCGGCGCTTCGATCTCGAACGGCGCGCCAAGACGCATCCGATCCGGCTGTGGCATCCGGTCGGCTGCGCGCAATGCCGCCATACCGGCTATCGCGGCCGCATGGCGATCGCGGAGTTCCTGGTGCCGGACGAGGAAATCGAGCGGCTGATCTTCACCCGCGCCGATCACAATGCGATCGAGCGCGCCGCCATCGCCGGCGGTATGGTCACCATGTTCGAGGCCGGGCTGAACGCGGCCCTCGAAGGTCATACGACCATCGAGGAAGTCGTCCGCAGCATCCGCGCCGAAGGCTGAGGCCCCGGCCATGCCCAGCTTCCGCTACGTCGCGATCGATAGTGCCGGACAGGTTCAGCGCGGCTTCATGGATGCCGCCGACCAGGCGTCGGTGATCGAGCGGCTGCAGCGCCAGGGCCATATCCCGATGCGGGCCGAGCCCGCGGGCAAGGCGGGTTTTCTCGATTCCCTGCTCTCCGCCGAATTTGGCCGCCGCCGCGGCCTGACCCGGCAAGAAGTGGCCAACGCCACGCGCGAGCTCGCGATCATGCTGGGCGCCGGCCAGGATCTCGACCGCGCGCTCCGCTTCCTGGTGGACACGGCCCCCAATAAGCGCGTCGCCAAGATCATGGGCGAAGTTCGCGACAAGGTGCGGGGCGGCACCTCCTTGGCCGTCGCCCTCTCGCAGCAGCCGCAGAGCTTCAACCGGCTCTATGTCGGCCTCGTCCGCGCCGGCGAAGCCGGCGGCACGCTCGGCGACACGCTCGATCGCCTGGCCGTGCTGCTCGAACGCGAGCGCAGCCTGGCCGCGACGATCCAATCCGCCATGCTCTATCCGGCGCTGCTGATGGTCACGGCGGTCGGCTCGGTCGGCTTCCTTCTGACCTATGTGCTGCCGCAATTCGTGCCGATGTTCGCGGAGAGCGGGGCCGAGCTGCCGACACTCACCCGCATCGTCATCGCGCTCGGCGATTTCGTCTCGCATTACGGGCTCTGGACGCTGCTGGCCCTCATCGTCATCGGCGTCGCGATCCGTCAGTTGCTGCAGGACCCGGCCCGGCGGCTGCCCTTCGACGCGCTGCTCCTGCGCATGCCGATCGTGGGCGGGCTCATGCGCGAGACGCTGGCCGCGCGCTTCTCGCGCACGCTGGGCACTCTGCTGAAGAACGGCGTGCCGCTGATCACGGCGCTCGGCATCGTCAAGGAGGCGATCGGCAATCTCGCAGCCGTGCGCGCGGTCGAGACCGCGACCGAGAGTGCCAAGGGCGGCGCCGGCCTGTCGCGCCCGCTCGCCCAGGCCGGGATCTTCCCGATCCGCACCATCCATCTGTTGCGGCTGGGCGAGGAGACGGCGCAGCTCGGCCAGATGTCGCTGCGCGCGGCCGAGATCCATGAGGAGCAGTCGCGGCTGATCGTGCAGCGGCTGGTGTCCCTGCTCGTCCCGGTGATCACCATCGCAATGGGCATGGCGGTCGCGGCCATCGTCGGCTCGCTGCTGCTCGCGATGTTGAGCTTGAATGACTTGGCCAGCTGATCGAAGGCAATCCGGCTTCACGCTGATCGAGATGATCATCGTGCTGGCCATCCTCGGGCTGGCGCTAGCCTTGATCGTCGGGCGCGGGCCGTTGCGCAGCGAAACCTTGAATGCGCGCGAGACGGCGGGGGAGCTCGCGGCCGCCCTGCGCGAGACCCGCGGCAAGGCGATCGCCGAGAACCGGCCCGTCAGCTTCACGCTCGACATCAAGAACCAGCTCTACCGGATCGCCGACGGCCGTCCGGTCCGGCTGCCGCGCAACTATCAACTGACCCTGATGACGACCACCGGCGAGGTTCGCGACGAGAATGAGGGCGGCATCCGGTTCGAACCCGACGGCAGCTCGACCGGCGGCAGGATCGTGCTGACCCAGGGCGCTCGCAAGATCCAAGTCGGCGTCGATTGGCTGACCGGCCGGGTGAGCATCGTCAATGCGCCGTAGAGTCCTCGCTGCAGCCCGGCGACGTACCGCTTCCCCATCCGGCTTTACCCTGCTTGAGGTCCTGATCGCCTTCGTGATAGCGGCCATGGCGCTCGGCATCATGTTCAAGGCCGCGACCGGCGGCCTGTTCGCGGTCGCGACGGCCGGCAAATATGAAGAGGCGATGAGCCGCGCCAAATCGCATCTGGCCGCCCTCGGTCATGACAATCCCCTCACCGCCGGCGATTTCGAAGGTGATGACGGCAGCGATTTTCACTGGAGCATCCACGTCGCCCAGATCGCGACGGTGAAGCCGAGCGAGCAATTGTTGCGTACGGTGCCGCAGATCGCGTCGCGCATGCCCGCCCTCTATGAGGTCGATGTCGCCATCTCCTGGACCGAAGGCGGCCGCAAGCGCCAGGTGCAGCTGCGCAGCAAGCGCCTCGATGCGCCCGGAGGCGACAATGAGGGGTGAAAAGGGCTTCACCCTGTTGGAACTGCTGGTGGCCTTGGCCGTGCTGGGACTGCTGATGGCGGGGCTGGTCCAGGGCGTGCGGCTCGGCATCGTCGCCTGGAACCGGCAGAGCAGCCTGCTGCAATCCCGCAGCGAGCTCGACGCCACCGACCGGGTGCTGCGTCAGCTCCTGACCCGCATCGATCCCGGTACCGGGCGGGGGCCGATCCGGATCGAGGGCAATGCGCACCAGCTCGATTTCCGCAGCGAGCTGCCGACCGCGGTTGCGACATCTACGCGCCGCGCCGACATGTCGCTGCTGGTGGACGACCGAAATCGGCTTATCTTGCGGTGGAAACCCTACTTTCACGAAAACGAGCTGGGGACGGGCGGGAAGGAGACGGACACGGTCCTGCTCGATCATGTCGAGCAACTCAATCTGTCCTATTGGGGCGGACAGGATAATGGCGGAGCGGGGGCGCAATCGCTGGGCTGGATCACCGAATGGACGACCTCCTTCGTGCCGCCCCTTATCAAGCTGCAGGTGAAATTCCCGGACGGTGACAGACGTCATTGGCCGGACATAGTCGTTGCACCGCTGCTTGAACAGCCGGGCGGCTGATAACTTCACTTCCGCCTGTAACATAATGGCGTTACAAGCTGCTTTGGTCAGCAGGGGGGACTTGTTCGATTGGCGACCGTGATCGGTGATTTCTTGGCCTGGTGGGCCCAGCACATGCTGGAGCTGATACCGGAACGACTGCGTCAGTCGGACGCGGTTCTGGCCGATGCCGTTCTAGTCGACCCGCAAGGCCCAATCGATGCCGTGCCGCCTTCCGTCGCCATCTCGCTGCGCAAGCGCGGGCAAACGAGCACGCTCGGCCGCTACACGCTCGACGGGCACGGCATGCGGACGGCCCAGGGCGCCGTCACCTCGATGGGCGGCAATCTTCCGGTCTCGCTGCGGCTGCCGCCTTCCCTGCTTCTGGAGAAGCATCTGAGCCTGCCGCTCGCCGCCGAGCGCGAGCTCGACCGCGTCGTCGCCTATGAGATGGATCGCGAGACACCCTTCACGGCCGACGAGGTCTATTGGACAAGCGCCATCGAGCAGCGCGATCGCGCGCAGGGCAAGCTCAAGCTGCGCCTGTCGCTCGTGCCCAAGATGGCGATCCTGCCGCTGGTCGAGGCGCTCGACGATGCCGGCCTCCATCCGGCGGCCCTCGATCTGACCACCGCCGAGGGGCAGCCCCGGCGGATCGAGCTCGATGTCGAGCGCCATGTCGAAGGCAGTCTGCGCCGTTACGCCATGCCGGTCGCGGTCGCGGGCTGCGCGGCACTCGCCCTCGCCGTCATCGCCGTCCCCTTCGTCCGGCAGGCGGTCGAGCTCGGCCGGGTTCAGGATCGGATCGCCGAGCTCAAGCCCACGGTCGATCAGGCGGAAGCGATCCGCCGGCGGATCGCCGGCACCGGCGCCGGTGCCGACGTCGTGTCCGCGGAACGGACCAGGCTGGGCTCGCCGATCAAGGTCCTGGCGGCGACGACCCAGATCCTGCCCGACGACACGCATCTGACCGACTTCACCATGCGCCAGCGCAAGCTGAGCCTGGTCGGGCAGTCGGCGGCGGCGGCAAAGTTGATCGGCGCGCTCGCGGTCGATCCCACGTTCAAGGACCCCGTCTTCACCGCTCCCGTGACGCGCATGGAAGGCGCCAAGGCCGACCTCTTCTCGATTGGCGCGGAGGCGCGGCCTTAAATGCCCCTTGGTCTGCCGACCGGCCAAAGGGGCCGTCTCTTCGCGCTCGCGATCACCTTCGCGGCGCTGATCATCATCTGGTTCGGCGCGGTGTCGCCGCTGATCGATCTTTATGATGCGCGCGCGCAGGAGTTGGACGAGCAGCGCGCGATCGCGGCCCACATGGCCGGTCTGGCGGCGCAACTGCCGGAACTGACGCAGCGCGCGGCCGCGCATACCGGGCCGGCGCCGACGCTGGTGCTGCAAGGGTCGAGCGACGCGGTCGCGGGCGCCACCCTGCAAAACATGGTGCAGGACATGGCCAGCGCCAAGGGCGCCAGCCTGGTCAGCGTCGAGAGCTTGCCGGCCGAAGCCGCCGGCGCTTACCGCCGCATCGGTCTCAAGATCTCGCTCAACGCACCTTGGCCCGTGCTGATCGGGCTGCTGCAGTCGGTCGATCAGGCGACCCCGCCGATGCTGGTCGACGATCTGCAGATCCACGGCTCGCCGCTCAGCCTCATCAATCGTGCCACCGGCCTCGAGGCGGGCCTCACCATCTACGCCTTCCGTGCCGGCACCGCCGCGGAGGCCAAGCCATGAGCCGACAAGCCTTGCCGAGGCTGCTCGGCGCTCTCGCCATCTTGTTCCTGGTGGTCATCGCCTTCGAGCTTTTCGGCAGCAATCCTGACGAGACCGATATGAATGTAGCAAATGTCGCCAACCCGACGGATATCCGATCCGGCGGGCCTACTGCAGTACCTCCGGCGGCACCGACCGCACCAACCGTTCAATGGGTCAATACCATCCTGGCGCGCCCGCTGTTCAGCCCGACGCGCAGGCCCGACGCGGCACCGCAGCAACAGCAGACGGCGAGCCAGGACGATGGGCCGAGCGACCTGCCGAGGCTGTCCGGCATTCTGCTGCTGCGCGACAGCAAGCAGGCCGTTTTCCAACCGACCGGCGACCAGAAGCCGATCGTGGTCGCCGAAGGCGGCGATGTCAGCGGCTGGACGGTTCAGAGCATTTCCGCGACCGAGGTAACCTTGACCGGACCAGGCGGGACCACGACGCTCGAACCGAAATTCGATGAAAATCTGGTGCCGCCCGCGCCGCAGGTTCCGAACATCCCCGTGCGCGCCGGCGTCCCGCCGACGCTGAACCAGCCAAACCCCGCACTGGGGCAGCGCAACCTGCCGCCCGGCACGCCGGTGATCCCGAAGCTCGGCGTCCCGCCCGGCCGCACCCCGCGCCGCGGTGACGGCTCGGCATTGCAGACGCCGCAACAACAACAGCAGCAACAACGACAAACGGGTCCCGCCCAGGTGACGCCTACCGGGCCGATACCGCGTGGCGCCAGCCCGGAGGGAGGACGATGATGCGCCGTCACCATCTGGCGCTCGGCGCCTCGCTGTTGGCGCTCGCCGCCTGCCAGACCCCGCCGGGCAAGCCCGAGCCGCTGCCGCCGGTCGGCCAGGATGCCCAGGCCGGCACGCGCGTCAGCGGCCCGGTCGCGACCAACGAGACCACGACGACGCCCGAAGTCTCGGCCGGTCGCCCGGCCGGCTTCGCCCCGGAACGGCCGGCGGGTGCCGGAAAGGGCGGCGACGTGTCGCTCAACTTCGCCGATACCGACATCCGCGAGATCGTCCGCCAGGTGCTGGGCAAAATCCTGCAGGTGAACTACTCGATCGATCCTTCGGTGCACGGCACCGCGACGATCGAGACGGTGAAGCCGCTCGCCCGCGCCGACCTGTTGCCGACCCTGCAGACGCTGCTGGAGCAGAACGGCGCCACGCTCGTCCAGAGCGGCGACCTCTACCGCGTCGTGCCGACCGCCAGCGCCGCGGCCCAGCCCACCGTCGGCGGCGATTCGACAGCCGGAACGCAAGTCCTGTCGCTGCGCTACGCCTCGGCCAAGGAATTGGCGAAGGTGCTCGAGCCCTATGTCGGCGAGGGCGCGCGCATCGTCGCCGACCCGAACCGCAACGTGCTGCTGATTTCGGGCGCGCCGCAGGCACGCGCGACGCTGATCGGCCTTATCCGCAGCTTCGACACCGACCTCCTCGCCGGCCAGTCCTTCGCGGTCTTCCCGGTCTCGAGCGGCGAGCCGGCCAAGATGGCGGCGGAATTACAGAAGGTGTTCCAGACCGAGGGCGACGGCGCGCTTGCCGGCCTCGTCCGCGTCATCCCGATGGAGCGCGTCAACGCCGTGCTCGTCGTCTCCAACCAGGCGCGCTACATCGAGGATGCCCGCCGGCTCTACACGCTGGTCGACCAGGCGCGCAAGGACACGGCGCGCAGCTGGCACGTCTATTACGTCCAGAACGGCCAGGCCAGCGACGTCGCCAACGTGCTGCAGCGCGCCTTCACGCCCAACCATGTGACGGCACAGCCGGCCGGCGTCGGCTCGACCGCGCCCGGCCTCGACAACAGCACGATCGGCGGGCAGAACGGACAGAGCGGCTTCGGCGGGTCGAATTCGGGCGGCGGCATCGGCGGGTCGTCCGGTATCGGCGGCAGCAGCGGCAGCTCGACCCCGGGCGGCCTCGGCAGCTCCGGCGGCTCCTCGTTCGGCAGCAGCAGCGGCGGCACCGGCGGCTCGAGCTTCGGCACGCAGCAGGCGGGCGTCGGAGGACAAGCCAACGGCGACACCGGCGGTGCCGCTCAAGAATCGCTGTCAGATCAGTCCTCGTCCGACTCCTCCTCCCAGGCGAACTCGATCCGCATCATTCCGCATAAGCAGAACAATGCGATCCTCATCTACGCGACCACGGAAGAGGAAAGCACCATCGAGTCGATGCTGCACAAGATCGACATTCTGCCTCTGCAGGTGCGGATCGACGCCACCATCGCCGAGGTGACGCTCAATGACAATCTCACCCTAGGCACGCAGTTCTTCTTCAAGGATGGCGGCTTGAACGGCTTGCTCAGCGCTGCGTCACAATCAACGCCGGCACCAATAACCGGCGGTGCTATTGCCCAGAACTTCGTTGCGGCCTTCCCCGGTTTCGTTCTCACCAAGACGAGCGGTGCCGTCCATTATGCCATTTCGGCTTTGCAGGACGTGACGGACGTTCGTGTTCTCTCCTCGCCGGAACTGTTGGTTCTTGACAATCAGCCGGCGCGACTGCTCGTCGGCGAGGCGGTTCCGATCCTAACTGGCACCACGACACTTACTCAAGGCACCGCCGGCGTTACGAATTCCATCTCTTATCAGGAAACCGGCGTCATTATGGAAATTCTGCCGCATGTGAACAGCGGCGGCCTCGTTACGCTCGATATTTCGCAAGAAGTAAGCGGCATCGATCAAAGCCAAGCGGCGCTGTCGGGCTCGCCTGCATTCACCGAACGTAAGATCAGATCCAGGGTCAGCATCCAGGACGGGCAAACAGTCGGACTCGCAGGCCTGATCACAGACAATACGACGCGCGGCAATGACGGCATTCCCTGGCTCAAGGATATACCACTCCTGGGCCTCGCCTTCGGCACGCAAACCAACACTAGGGCCCGGACCGAATTGCTCGTCATGATCACCCCGCATGTAATCGAGGATCAACGAGAGGCGCGGGCGATGACCGAGGATCTGCGCGAGAAGCTGCCGCATGCCGCGCTTGTGCCGCAGCAGCTGCAATCGCTTCCGCTTTCCGGCGATGCCAATCCGCAGGACTTCATCTCTAAATGACCCTTCGCCGCGCCACCGCTGCCCCCGAGCCGGGCGGACAGCGCGGCTTCGCCTTGCTGATCGTGCTGTGGACGCTGGTGCTGCTGGCGCTGCTCGTCACGCATCTGACCGCGACCGGGCGGAGCGAGGCGCGGATCGCCGGCAACTACACCACCAATGCCGTGGCCGAGGCGACGGCGGATGCCGGCCTCAACGAAGCGATCTTCCATCTGATGGAAGGGAGCTGGGGCACCGACGACACCGCACTCCATAAGCTGACCGAGCCGGACGGCGAGGTGACGGTCCGCATCGAGAGCGAGGCGGGCAAGATCAGCCCCAACGTCGCCAATCCCGATCTGCTGGCCGCCCTCATGCGCGTTCTCGGGGTCGATCCGGGCCGCGCCGAGGGGCTGGCCGAGGCCATCGTCGATTGGCGCGAGCCCGGCCCGATGCCGCGGCCGAACGGTGCCAAGCTGCCGCAATACCGCAATGCCGGCCTCGATTACGGGCCGCCGGGCACACCGATCGAGAATATCGACGAGATCGGCCGCGTGCTCGGCATGACACCGGATATACTGGCCCTGCTGCGCCCGCATCTGTCGGTCTATCAGTTGGGCCAACCCGATCCGCACTTCGCCGACAAGGCCGTGCTTCAGGCGATGCAGCAATTGCCGAACCAGTTCCCGCTGAACCAGCCCAACGCCCAGCAGCAGAACGGCATACCGTCGCTGCAGACCGTCATCGTCACGGCCGAAGCCCGAACCAAAAGCAACGCCTATTTCGTCCGGCAGGCGACGCTGCGGGTCGGGCCGGGCTTCCCGCGCGGCTTTCAGGTCTTGACCTGGGACGCCCCCGGCCGCGCCCCGCCGGCCAAGCCGAAGCCGGCGGCCGACAGGGATTCCTGACCAACTCCGATCTTTAGCGACTCTTCCGTTGACCGAATCGTGCTGGCTTCCCCTTCTGGTACGATCGCGTTTGCCCGTCATCACCGGGCTTTGGCCCGGTGATCCATGTCTTTCCGTCAGGTACTGAGGCGGTGGTGAGACGTAGATGGCCGTGTCAAGCACGGCCATGACGAACGGAGTGCGAGAGTTCCTTCGCAAACGCCCGGACGCTTCCGCCGAAACATGAAAGGCGGTCGATCAAGCGCTGCGCGGGTCGCCTCCGCGACCCTCAGGCTTCCGCGCCATGCGGCGCGCGCTCGCCGTCGCTCGCGGTATCAATCGCCGAAAGTCGAGACTTTCGGCGAGCAACCTTACTGGTTGCAGACCGTCGCGTTCTCGCCGTTCCCGTTCGGCTGGCCGTTGGCGCCGAGCGAGCAGAGATCGTACTCGAAGCCCTGGCGGCTCGACGGGCTGCGATAGATGAAGGGGCGGCCCCAGGGATCGTCCGGCAGCTTGTTGCCCTTGACGTAAGGCCCGTTCCAGTTGGTGGCGTCGACCGGCTTCGCCATCAGCGCGCCCAGCCCCTGATCGCTCGAGGGGAAGCTGCCGACATCGAGCTTGTACATCTCCAGCACGCTGCCGAGGCGTTCGATCGACTGCACCGCGATCTTCTGCTTGGCGTTGCCGAGCTGACGCAGCGCCGCCGGCGCCACGAGGCCGATCAGGAGGCCGAGGATCACCAGCACCACGAGCAATTCCAGCAGCGTGAAGCCGCTTTCGCGCCTCCCGTCACGGGGCCGGCGGAGCAGGGTCGACACGCGGTTCGAGGAGATCGTCATGGTGCTATCTTGAACGTGAAAAGGCGGCCGGAGTGTGGCCGAATGTGCCGCCGGATACAACAGGCCGGTGTGACGCATGCGGTATGAGGTCCGCTTATTGAGGATTGTATATCCACGTGGACTCCACGATGGTCAATAGAATCTAAGGGGGTTAGCGCTTAATATGTCCGTCCTCTTAGCTGAAAAGATCCTCCTACCAGAGCCTCTGACAGAAGTGAACAAATGTTCAGATAATAGACAGTCAAATTGATGAAATTTTCGTGTGAATTGTTACCTATACGCATTAATTAGATAATCAACCATAGCTTGACAAGGACGCACCAGAAATATATCCTGATGATTGTAAATAACAATCCAGGAGAGCGCTATGCGATGGTATTTACTCGTACTCCTTTCACTCTTTCTTGCTATAAGCGTGAGCAAAGCTCAAGCTCAAGTCCCGCCAACAACTGGGGGACCATGCACGATGGGAGTCTTCATACCGGGTCCGTCCAACGTGGTACCGGAAGTACAAGGCGTTCGAATAACTAATAATTGTAGCTACCCCGTGGAAACAATTAACTGTATAGGACCATGCCAACTTAGCACCTCCCTCGCTGTCAATCTTATCGCCGGAAACAAAACTCAAGACTTTCCGTTTCCGCCCTTTCTAGGGTCAGGACTCATTGATTGAGATAGAAGGCGACGGCTGCGGCGATGCATATGGCTGAGAAGAAGGTATGGGCGCATCGGTCGTATCTGGTTGCGATGCGCCGCCAGTCCTTCAGCTTGGCGAACATGTTCTCGACCCTGTGGCGCTGACGATAGAGGATCTTTTGTCGTAAGGGATGGGATGCTTACGGCTTTTCGTCGGTGGGATGCAGGGCTCGATGCCCCTGTCCGACAAGGCCCGACGGAACCAGTTGCTGTCGTAGCCTCGGTCGGCGAGCAGATGAGCGGCGGGTGGCAAGGCGTCGAGAATAAGCCGGGCACCCTTGTGGTCGCTCATCTGGCCTTCGCTGAGCAGCAGGATGACGGGCCGTCCGGCACCGTCACAAACGGCATGGAGCTTGGAGTTCAGTCCGCCCTTGGTGCGCCCGATACGACGGGGAACAGCCCCTTTTTAAGCAGGCTCGCCGCCGTGCGGTGCGCCTTCAGATGGGTGCTGTCGATCATGATGCGCTCCGGCTTCGGCCCGCTCCCGGCCAAGGCCGCGAAGATCCGGTCGAAGACGCCGAGCCGGCTCCAGCGGATGAAACGGTTGTAAAGCGTCTTGTGCGGTCCGTAATCCTTCGGCGCGTCCTTCCATTGCAGACCGTGGCGGATCACATAGACGATCCCGCTCACGACCCGCCGGTCGTCGACACGGGGAACCCCGTGCGCCAGGGGAAAATACGGCGATATCCGCGCCATCTGGCGCTCGCTCAGCAAAAACAATCCAGACATGGCAGAACCCTCCGCCAGCCTTAGAATCACAGACGCACCACCGCGTGCAAGCAATTTAATAGGTCCTGAGCCTAGTCCAACAAAGTATAACTCTCGTAGAAGGGGAATGTCCTGCGGGACTTACTTTTAGTTCCGGCTCCTGCGTTGCAGGAAATCCTTCGCTAGCAGCAGCGTTACTACCGGATGCATTCGGTGCACAAGTGGGGAGTACTGCATCGGTATTCGCTTCGATGGTAGATCTCAGTGGAATCGGAGGTACGGGTTGTAGAATAGATATCCCTAAGCCCAATCAAGGTTCGCTATCCCTTACATTTCAAGGTACAAATCCTGCCAATAATCAACCGGTGGGGCAACCTAACGTACCTGTTTCTCTTTCCCCTAAGGGAACCGCCACTTTCCTACTTAGCTTCCGGGCGTTTGGCCCGGTACAGATTCCCGGACTTCAGCTAGTCTATAGCTGTAGTGGAGAGACACCCGTCGCAGGCCAGGTGGGGATCAGTGCCGTCGATGTTACATTTTCGTCCAGCCCAATCGCCAATATATTCGCATTGAATGCGACAGCGGCAGGCAACGATATTGTAACGATCCCATTCTCAAGTGGCGGCGCCGGAGCCTTTGCTGTCGCGACAGATAATACTGGGGCATCCAGCCAGATAACCGTGTCCACGGACACAGGGAGCACCTTCCTTCCGCTCGCTGTCACGGCCTGTCAAACCAACCCAGCAACGGGCGCTTGCCTCGCTTCACCATCGAGCTCATTTTCCATTAGCGTAGCGTCGGGCGCTACACCGACCTTCTCAGTTTTTGCGACTGCGTTCCAGCCCATCGCCCTTTCGCCTGGGACCAGCCGCATCTTCCTCAGATTCAAAAACGCGAGCGGCCAAGAAGTCGGCGCCACCAGCGTCGCGGTGCAGACCAGCTGACGCTAAAACGCATACGGGCTTTCGAGCGTCGCAAATCCAAGGATTTGCGCCGCCTTTCGCTTGCCATGGCCGGAATCGTAGCGCCGCACCCCCGCCCATTAACTATTACTCCACCGGTTTCCCCTCATATGACGCCCACACGAAACTTTACGCCGGAGCACTCGCTGACCCGGCGGGCGGCAAGAACATTTCTCCTTGCCATTGCTCGTATTTCAGTGGCCGCTCATTGATCCTGGATCCCCGCGCGCCGGCTTTTGCCGGCGTGCCTATCTCCGGCGCTTAACCTCCATTGCCGCGCATGCCATTCTGAGGAAAAGCCAGAAAGGTGGAGACGCATATGGGGGAACTGGTCGAGCCGATATTGGTCAAGCCGCCTCGGCTCGCGGAGTTGCCGCCGCTCGAAGCCCTCAGCCCCGCCCGCATCGCCTCGCTCGAAAACGAGCTCGCCTGGTTGGCATTGCCGGCCGGGCAGACCCTGTTCAAAGCCGGCGAGGCCGCCGGCGGCCTCTACATCGTGACCTCCGGCCTGCTGGGCGTGATCGTCAATACCGTCGATCAAGGCCAGCAGCTCGTCGCCGAGATCCATGCCGGCGAGACGCTGGGCGAGATGTCGCTCCTGAGCGGGGAGGCGCATTCGGCCACCGTCGTGGCGCTGCGCCATGCCGAATTCTACCTGATGCCGCAACCGGTGTTCGACCGGCTGGTCGATGAAGAGCCGAAATTCCTGCGCTGGCTCACGCGCCTCTTGGTTCAGCGGCTGCAGCGGACCTCGACCCGGCGCGCGCCGGACCTGCATCCGGCTGTGGCGCTGGTGCCGATCGATGACGGGCTGCCGGTCGAGGCGCTGGCCTCCGACATCGTCGGCCAGCTCCGCGCCGGCGGCTTCAAGGCCCATCGCTTCGAGCCGAGCGCCGTGGCCCAGCCGATCGAATGGTTCGACGAGATGGAAACCGCGCACGATCTGGTGCTGTACCAGGCCGAACCGGTCCATGCCGGCACCGACAATTGGGGGCGGTTCTGCCTGCGCCAGACCGATCGGGTGGTACTGCTGGCGCGGGCGACCACCCCCCTGCCCGATCCCCTGCCGGTGCCGCCCGGCACCGGCAACGGCCACGCACCGGCGAAATTCGACCTCGCCATCATCGAGGAGGATGGCAGCCCATACGGCACCGTGCCGGCCGGCGCCGATCGCTTCGGCGCGATCTTCCATATCCGTCCGGGCGTGCCGGAGGATACGGCGCGCCTCGCCCGGCATCTGGCCGGAAGGTCCGTCGGACTCGTGCTCTCGGGCGGTGCCGCGCGCGGCTTCGCCCATATCGGCGCGATCCGGGCGCTGCGCGAGGCGGGCGTGCCGATCGACCGGATCGGCGGCACCAGCATGGGCTCGATCATCGCCGCCGGCGTGGCGCTGGGCTGGGACGACCAGGAATTGCGCGACCATATGCGCGCCGCCTTCGTCACTTTCAATCCGCTCAGCGACTATACTTTCCCCTGGGTGGCGCTGTGCCGCGGCGCCATGGTCGACAGGCTGCTGCGCGAGCATTTCGGCGAGGTGCCGATCGAATCGCTGTGGCGTCCCTATTTCGCCGTCTCGACCAATCTCACGCGCGGCGGCGTGCATATCCATCGGCGCGGCATGCTGTGGAGAGCACTCCGGGCCAGCGTCGCCATCCCGGGCGTGCTGCCGCCGCTGGTCGATGGCGAGGATGTGCTGGTCGATGGCGGCGTCATCAACAATTTCCCGGTCGACATCATGGCCGAGGGCGGGCGCGGCCCGATCATCGGCATCGATGTCGGCGGCGCTCGCGCGCTCTTGGACGGCGATGTGCCGCGGCAACGGCGCGGCCTCGTCGATCTTTTCCGGCCGAGCGGCGCCGGGCCCGGGATCATTAGTGTGCTGAGCCGGGTCGGAACGGTCAGCTCCACGCTTCAGACTTCGATCGCCAAGGCTCAAGTCAATCTGCTGATCGAGCCGGCCTTGGAACAGATCCCGCTGTTGGATTGGCAGAGTTTCGATCGTGCCGTCGAAGCCGGCTACCGCGCCGCCTGCGCGGTGCTGGAAACGGCCGATCTGCCCGCCTTGCGGACGGGGCGCTGAGCATGCGCCGCCTGCTTTTCGCGCTGTTGCTGCTGCCGGTCGCGGCCCACGCGCAAGCCCTCGACGAGGCCGATGCTGCGTTTCGCGACCAGGCCTTCGCTCAAGCCTGGACGATCCCGATCGGTCAAGCGGTCGATTGGCAGAATCCAGTCAGCGGCAATGAGGGCAGGATCGAGGCGCGGCGTGATTCCGTATCGGGCGGCCGCCCTTGCCGGGAGCTCTTGGAAAGCCTGACGATCGAAAGGCAGACCAGCCGGGGCGTCACCGTCGGCTGTCTAGCGGAACAGGGCTGGCAGGTAGTGCGATCGGCGCCGCTGGGGACGGGTGTCGGCACCGACTCCGATTCGGTCCCGGTCGAGTTGCCACCCTATCAGCCGCCCGCCGATATCTCGGCCGATCCGCCGCAGCAGCAACCGCCTGTCGGCATCATCGTCCGGCCGAGGCTGCAGCGGCAGACGCTACCGCCGACGGTCGACCCCAGAGACTGATGACTAGATCGCGGCGACTTCAGGTCGATCCGACCTGAAGTCGCCGCGATCTAGGCGATGATGTTGAGCCTGGTGCCGCGCGGGCCGCTGGTGTTCAACGGTTGGGCGCCCGGCTGCGAGGAATAGCTCTGGCTCGATTTCGCTTGATTGGGGCTGGGCTGGACCGGCCTGGCCTGGCTGGCCGCGGTCCGGTTGGCACCCGATACACCCGTGCCCGAGGACGGCGCCCCTTGGCTGGCAGTCCCGATACCGCTGATCGCCATAATGTGCTCGACTCCGACCTACTTCGAACGCGGCGTTGAATTCAGACGGTCAGATTGACCTGGGTTCCGACCGAACCGCTGGCAGCCAGTGCCTGCCCGCCGCCCTGCACGGCATTGCCGGCGGCGACGTTGCCCAGGATCTGAGCGGCGCTGGTGGGGCCCGAACCGCCGCCTGTGGCGGCAATGGCAGCAGGGCTGCCCGCAGCAGCCAACGCACCGACACTCACACCGACAATGGCCATGACAAAATGCCTCCATACCTAAATTTAGGCCGGACTGTAGCGGAGGCCGGGTTAACAAATCCTCTCCACGCGGATAGGCCCGTTCGCCCGGCGCTGCTATAACTCGGGTGATGAATTTCTTCCGTCCTGCCCGCCTGCCGACCCCGGCGCCGATCCTCCTGCCCGACGGCAATTCGATCGAGATCACGGTCCGCCGAAGCGACCGGGCACAGCGAATAGCACTGCGTCTGCATTCCGCCCGCCGCACGGTCGAGTTGGTGCTGCCGGCCCGCGCATCGGTGGCGCGAGCACTCGATTTCCTGGAGACGAGACGCGGCTGGATCGTGGCGCAGGCGCTCCGGCTGCCCGTGCCGATACCCTTCACGGACGGTGCCGAGATTCCGATCCTCGGCGTCCCGCACCTTCTCTCAGTCACGACCGCGCGCAGCGCGCCCTTTCGCATCGCCGACGGCCGGATCGAAGTGAGCGGGCGGCCGGAATTCATCGCACGCCGGACGCGCGCCGGGCTGGTCGCCCATGCGCGCGCGCTCCTGGCACCCAAGACTATCGCCGTCGCCGACCGCCTCGGCCGCAAACCCGCACGCGTCTCGGTCGGCGACGCCGCGACCCGCTGGGGCAGTTGTTCCGCCTCGGGCGCCATCAAATATTCCTGGCGGCTGGTGCTCGCCCCGGAACGGGTGCTCGACTACGTCGTCGCCCACGAGGTCGCCCATCTCGCCGAGATGAACCATTCGCGGCAGTTCTGGGTGCTGGTCGAGCGGCTGCATCCCGGCTTCGAGACCGAGCGCGCCTGGCTCAAGACCAACGGGCCCGATCTGCAGCGCTACGGATCGACCTCCGGCGTGGGCTGAGCGCCGCTCAACCCTTGCTGCGCCCGCTTCAGAACGGCCAGGAAGGAATCATCGATCGGCGGCTCGGCTCGCGGCAGGGGCCTGGCCGGCCTGCCCTTCAGCGCCCCCAGCATGAAATCGCGCCAGGCGCGCGCCGGCAGCGTCCCGCCGCTGACATGGTTCATGGGCGTATCGTCGTCATTGCCGAACCAGACCCCGGCGACGAGATCGCTGGTATAGCCCACGAACAGCGCGTCGCGGAAATCCGAGGTGGTGCCGGTCTTGCCCGCCTCGGGCCGGCCGATCTGCGCCGCCTTGCCCGTGCCGTGGGCGATGACGCCGGCCAGCATCTCATTGATCTCGGCGGCATAGGCAGGCTCGATGACGCGGCCCGGACCGCCGCCCTGACGGCTGAACAGCACCTTGCCTCGGCCGTCGCGGATATTCGCGATGGCATAGGGCCAGGCACCGTTACCGCCGCTGGCGAAGGCGCAATAGGCGGAAGTGAGATCGAGCAGCGTCACCTCGCCCGTCCCCAGCGCCAGGCTGGGATCCGGGCTGAGATCCGTGGTGATGCCGAGCCGGTGCGCCACGGCCACGACGTTGCGCATGCCGGCGCGCTGGCCGACCTGGACCGCGACGGTGTTGATCGATTCGGCCACCGCCTCGGCCATCGTCACCTCGCCCAGATAATTGTTCGAGTAATTGTGCGGCTGCCAGTCGCCGACCCGGAACGGCCCGTCCATGAACCGGTCGGTCGGCTGCATGCCGTGCTCGAGGGCGGCCAGATAGACGAAGGGCTTGAAGGCCGAGCCGGGTTGGCGTTGCGCTTGCGTCACGCGATTGAACTGGCTGTTGCGATAGTCGCGGCCGCCGACCATGGCGCGGATGGCGCCGTCCGGGCTCATCGCCACGAGCGCGCCCTGGCTCGCCTCGGCCTTGGGCCCGTCGCGCGCCAGCACCGCCTCGATCGCCTGTTCGGCCGCCGCCTGCATATGCGGGTCGAGCGTGGTGGTGACGACGAGATCGCCATTATAGCCGCCGGCCGCCGTCTGGTCCTCGACCCAATCGGCGAAGTAGCGCATGCCCGGCTGGGTCGTCGGCACCATGGCCAGCACGGTGCTCTCCTTCGCCGCCGCCTCGGCCTGGGCTTGGGTCAGATATCCGGCATCGACCATGTTGGCGAGCACCTGCGAGGCGCGTTCGCCGGCGAGCTTGCGGTTGCCGGCCGGGCTGAACTTGCTGGGCGCTTTCAACAATCCTGCGATGGTGGCGCATTCATAGACATTGAGCCTGCGGGCCGACTTGCCGAAATAGCGGCGCGACGCGGCATCGACGCCATAGGCGCCGGCGCCGAAATAGACGCGGTTGAGGTAGATGCCGAGAAGTTGATCCTTGGTGAAGCGATGCTCCAGCCAGACCGCCAGCACCATCTCCTGCGCCTTGCGCAGCATGGTGCGGTCCGGTGTCAGGAACAGGTTCTTGGCGAGCTGCTGGGTGATGGTCGAGCCGCCCTGGACGACATGCCCGGCCCGGAGATTGGCGAAGGCGGCGCGCAGAATGCCGATGAGATCGATGCCGAAATGGCTGTAGAATCGCCGATCCTCGGTGGCGATGACCGCCTGCGGCAATGCCTTGGGCAGCTCCGCGATGGTCAGCGGCTCGCCATAGAGATCGCCGAACGTGGCGATGAGCGAGCCATCCTCGGCCCTTAGCGTGACACTCGGATGCCGGTCGGTGCGGCCGAGCTCGCTGGTGTCGGGCAGCCCCGCCCAGAGGCCGACGGCGAGGCAGAAGACCAGCAGCAGGCCCCATACCGCCACCACCGCCGACCATTTGGCGAGGAACCAGGGCCAGCGCCGACGCGGCGCCGCGCTCTCGGGCGGCATGGATGGTGACGGTGGCGGACGGCCGGTCCGATCCGGTTTCAACGATCCCCTGCCCGTCATCGCCTGCTCATCGACCCGATCGGAAGCCCCACAAAAAATAAATAGCAGAGTTTGGCAGCATTGCGGCGGTTCACACTCTCTGCTCAATTGGCGTACAAGCGGGCGGCACATTTACGGCGAGCGGACAGACGACTAAGGCATGAGCGACGGCCCTCTAAGCGAAAGCCGGCGGCGCGAGCCTCACCTCGATCTGGAGCGCCTTACCGAGCTCAAGGTTCCGGCGACTCGCCGGCCGCCCCTGTCGGCCTGGCAGCGGCGCAGCTTGCGCTGGGGTGCCGGCATTGCGACCCTGACTCTGCTGCTCCATGCCGTGCTGCTGGGCTCGGCCGAATATGGCGGTTGGGGCGGGCATGGCGAAGCCGTCGAAGCGCCGGTCCAGCTCGTGCTCCTGCCTAACCCTCCTCCCCCGCCTCCACCGCCGCCTCCCCCACCGCCGCCGCCGCCCCCACCGCCGCCTCCACCGCCCTCGCCGCCACGGCCATCACCGCCGCCGCCCCCGCCGCCGGCCGTGCAGGGACCGCTCGCCTCGGACGAGCTCGGCGACCTCAAGGCGACCGGCAAGATCCCGACACCGACCTCCGCCCCGGCCGCAGGCCAGGTGGATAAGAAGGATGGCGAAGCCCCGCCGCCGCCGGCCGACAGCCCGCCGACGCCGAAGCCGAGCGAGATCGCCGAGCCGAAGCAGGTCGAGGAGCCCAAGAAGGACGCCGGCGTCGAGCAGGAGGAAGTCCCGCAGACCGAGGAGCATCTCGTCTATGGCGGCGCGCTGGCACCGCCGCCGCCCCCGCCCAAGCCGGCACCGCCCTCGGATCGGCCGACCGCGACGGCGCCGCGCACGCAGCTCACCTATGCGATGCCGCATCCGGGCGGGGCCCGCAAACCGACCGAGCGGCCGGAGGAGCCCAACCACGCCGAGGGCCATCAAGGCAAGGTTCCCGGCCCGGATGCGACTCGGGACGAATATCTGGCCTATCTCAAGACGCTGCTCGAACAGCACACCTATCTGCTGTCGAGCAGCTTCACCGGCTCGCGCAAAGGGGTGGTTCAGCTTCAAGTCCGGCTGCGCGCGAACGGCTCGGTCGTCTGGATCAGCGTGATCAAGAGCTCAGGCTTCGTCGATATCGACAAGCGCGCCCAGCAGGCGGTCGAGGAGATGGGACAGCTGCCGCCGCCGCCCAACTACTTCCAGGTGAAGGACTCGCTGCCCCTCACCCTGACGCTGCCTTTCCCGGCACCGGCGCAATAGCGGCGGCGGATGAAAACCATTCCTTAGCAATCGAAGCCCGATACTGAGGATAATTGCTTAACCAACGGCGATGCGGGAGCCTGCGGAGTGACCAAGCTCGGAACCGTCGATACGGTCAGCATGCCCGATCAGTTCGATGCCATCGAGCGGACCCCGGGCGAGCCGTCCGGCAAGGAATTCACCGTGCTCCTGGCCCAAGTGGTCGGCGAAACGGCGATGTTGCCGCACGCCGTCAACAAGAATACCGGCGCTGCCGGGCCCTTTCAGTTCATCAAGAGCACGTGGCTCGCCATGGTCCGCAACCACGGCGCCGAGCTGGGCGTCAAGCCCGAGCTCATCCAGAAGATCGGCGTCGACGCCAAGGGTAGGCCGCAAATCGCCGATCCCCAGGCACTCCAGGATGTGCTCGACCTGCGCCACGACGTGGCGCTGTCGGCGCGCATGGCGTCGAAATACACCAAGGACGCGACGGGCATGCTGCAGCGTCTCCTCCATCGCCCGCCGACCGATACCGAAGTGCATCTCACCTTCCTGCTCGGCCCGGCGGGTGCGTCCAAGCTCATCCATGCCGCGGCCAATACGCCCGAGATCGGCTCGGACCAGGTCGTGACGGCGGCGGTGAAGGCCAATCCGCGCCTGTTCCACGACGCTTCGGGCCGGGTCCGCACCGCCGGCGAGGCCGTCGCCTTCCTCGCCGACAATTACCGCGCCAATATCGTCAAGGCCGCGATCTATGCCCAGGTGCCGGCAGCGAACCCGAAGAGCGCCATCGACGCCTAACGAGGACGGCATATTGCGATCCGCCGGCCCGCGGTTCAGACTGCCCAAAAAGGCAGCCGCGGGAGGAACATAGTGGCACAGCGATTCGAGATCCGGCCCTTTGACGAGGCCGCGGGCGCCGAGCTGATCGGCCTCGATCTCGCCCAGCCCCTCGACGATGCCGAGTTCGCCCGCATCCGCGACGGCTTCGATCGGCATTCGGTGCTGGTCTTCCGCGATCAGCAGGATCTGCGCCCCGACACCCATATCGCCTTCAGCCGCCGCTTCGGCGAGCTTGAGATCCATGTCCAGAAGCGCTTCCTGCTCGATGGTCATCCCGAGATCCTGATCGTCTCGACCGATACGAAGGAAGGCCAGCCGATCGGCCTCGCCGATGCCGGCCGCTATTGGCACTCCGACCTGAGCTATATGCCCAAGCCGAGCATGGGCTCGCTGCTGCACGCCCGCATCCTGCCGAACGAGGGCGGCGACACGCTCTTCGCCAACCAGCACGCCGCCTACGAGGCGCTGCCGGCCACCCTGCGCGCGAAGCTCGATACGCTTCATGCTGAGCACAGCTATCTCGCCCGCAACGAGGCACAGCGCGCCAAGAGCACGGCGATCCGGCCGGACCTGTCGGAAGAGCAGCGCCGAAGCGTGCCGCCGGTGACGCATCCGGTCGTCCGCACCCATCCGGGCACGAAGCGCCGCGCCATCTTCGTCAGCGAGGGCTTCACCACCTGGATCACCGACCTGCCGGAGGCTGAAGGCAAGGGCCTGCTGCAGGAACTCTTCCAGCACCAGACCAGAGAGGAGTTCATCTATCGCCACAAATGGCGGGAGGGCGATCTGGTCATGTGGGACAATCGCGCCCTGCTCCACCTCGCTGCCGGCGGTCCGCCCGGCATGGTGCGGACGATGTACCGCACCACCATCAAGGGCGATGCGGTAATCGGGGCCTGATCGGTTCCTACTTCACGGTCTCGTTCAGATAGCTCATGGCACCGGCGACGCCGCCCGCCTTGTGCGGGACCTGGCCCAGTTCCAGCCCCATCTCGACGCCGGCGAGCGTGCCCATCAGCATCAGGTCGTTGAAATGGCCGAGATGGCCGATGCGGAAGATCTTGCTCTTGAGCTTGCCCAGGCCCTGGCCCAGCGACATGTCGAAGCGGTCGAGGATGACCTCGCGCAGCCGGTCGGCATCGTGGCCCTCGGGCATGACCACACCGGTCAGCACGGGCGACGCCTCGTCCTCATTAAGCGCCAGCACCTCGAGCCCCCAGGAGCGGACGGCGCGGCGGGTCGCCTCGGCATGCCGCTTGTGACGAGCGAAGACGTTGTCGAGCCCCTCCTCGTTCAGCATCTTCAAGGCCTCCTTGAGGCCGTAGAGCAGATTGGTCGCCGGCGTGTAGGGGAAGAAGCCGTTGGCGTTCGGCGCCAGCATCTCGTCCCAGCGCCAGTAGGAACGCGGCATCTTGCCGGTCTTGGAAGCGGCCAGCGCCTTTTCGGAAACGGCGTTGAAGCCCAGGCCCGGCGGCAGCATCAGCCCCTTTTGCGAGCCCGCGACGGTGATGTCGACGCCCCATTCGTCATGCCGGTAATCGACCGAGGCGAGCGAGGAGATGGTGTCGACCATGAACAAGGCCGGATGCCCGGCCGCGTCGATCGCCTTGCGCACGCGCTGGACATGGCTGGTGACGCCGGTCGAGGTCTCGTTATGGACGACCATGACCGCCTTGAAGCGGTGGTCGCGATCGGCCCTGAGCTTTTCCTCGATCACATTGGCGTCGACGCCGTGCCGCCAATCGCCGGCCACGAACTCGGTCTCGATGCCGAGCTTGTCGGCCATCGACTTCCACAGTGAAGCGAAATGCCCGGTCTCGACCATGAGCACGCGGTCGCCCGGCGACAGCACGTTGACGATGGCGGCTTCCCAGGCGCCGGTGCCGGAGGACGGGTAGATGATCACCGGCCCTTTGGTCTTGAACACGGCCTTGCAGCCTTCCAGCACCGCGCGCCCGAGCGCCTGAAACTCCGGCCCGCGATGATCCATCGTCGGCTGGTCCATGGCGCGCAGCACCCGGTCGGGCACATGGCTCGGACCGGGGATCTGCAGGAAATGACGGCCGGTGTGCAGGGTCATGCGACGTGTCCTTCGCGTCCGCGGCGGCCGGTTCGCACCGCATTGCGCGAGCGATTCGCGATATTCCGCCCTATTGGGACGACAAGATCTATCAACTGAATCCGGCGGTCACAAGCCGAAAGCCGGGCCACCGGGTACCGTGAGCCTCGATGCCGCATCGGCGGCGATCCTCTCATAGAAGCTTTCCATCGCGCGGCACAAACCGGCTGTATCGCAGGCCGGCGAGGAGCGCAGCCGCTCGCGCAATCCCGCGCGGAGCGCGGCCAGCATTGCCGGCGTATCGGGATCGTGCGCGAGAGCGATCGCGCGCTGCACGTAGCTCTCCTCGTCCGCCATCACCCAATCGGACAGGCCCGCGGCGGCCAGGATCGAACGACTGGTGCGGCCGGCCCAGCGATCTCCGCCGAAACTCAGCACCGGTACGCCCTGCCAGAGCGCCTCCGTCGTGGTGGTGCCGCCATTGTAGGGGAAGGTATCGAGCGCGATATCGATGCGGTCGTATGTCCTCAGAAACTCGAAATGTTCCGCGGGTCCCTGCAGCGTGATGCGATCCGCTTCCACGCCGTAACGGCCCAGGCGCGCCAGCAGGGCGTCCCGCGTCGATTGCTCTCCGAGGGCTGCATTGCCGATGGTCAGCTCTGCCGAGGGAACCGCGCGCAAGATACGCCCCCAGGCGGCCAGCACCCGGTCGGTCAGCTTATACTGCGAAGCCAGGCACCCGAATGCGAGGCGGAAAGGCTCGCCGGATCGGAGCGACGGCGGAGGCGCGAGGTCGGGCACGGCGTAGAGCACTTCGAAGGCGAGGTAGGTTCCCGGCAGACGATGAACGCGCTCGACATAGTGCCGCTCCTCCGCGGGCTGGATCGCCTCGGCGTCGCCGACCAGCCAGTCGAAATCCTCCATCCCGGTAGTCGCGAACATATTGAACCAGCCGACGATGACGGGTGCTGGCCGCAGCATCATCAGGGGCAGCCGATTCTGGACGCTGTAGCCGTTCAAATCGACGAGGATGTCGATGCCCGCGCCGGCAACGATCTCAGCCGCCCTTTCGTTCGAAACGCCCGTTATGTTGTGGATATAGTCGCGGTCCCGGTCGCGGTAGCCGCTTTCGGGCGACGGCGCCCCGCCCTGCGAGAACATATGGATCTCGAAACGGGCCCGATCGTGATGGTTGATGAGTCCCCAAACCGGCTTCATCCAATTCCGGGCGCCGAAGAAGGCGGAAAGGTACCCGATACGCAACGGAGCGCCGCTTGCCCGCGCCGGATGGTTACGCGTCGGCCGCCGCAGCTTCTCCGCCTCCCGCCGCGCCCAATCCCGGCGGCCCTGCAGAATATCGGCATCCGTCGCACGGTCGCTGCCCGGTATGATGCAGGCGATGCTGCCGTACGCCAGCTCGGTCAGGACGGGATCGCCCGCCGCCGCAGCCTGGCGGAAGCGATCGATCGCGTCGTCCACATGACCGAGCTCGAACAGCCCCTTGCCGAGATTGTAGAGAATGCCGCCGGCATCGGGCGCCAGCGCAACCGCGGCTTCGAGCGCCTCCACCGCCGCGCCGAAGGCCCGCTGCGCCATTTGCGCGCAACCGAGGCCATACCATGCCTCCACCGAGGCGGCATTCAGCTCCAGAGCGCCCCGATAGGCGCCGATCGCCTCGTCGAGCTTTCTGCAGAGATGCGCCGCATCGGCATGGCGAATGGCGATGCCGAAATCCTTTGGAAAGCGCGCATGCGCCGCTCTCAGCGAGATGAGCGCATCACTATGCTTGCCCCGCGACAGCAGCGCCATGGCTCGGGCAAGGATCGCCGAAGGCCCCTGATGCTGCATGCTCATGTCCTCGACCGCGGTTCGACGGGCCGCTCTGATCGCGGCGGGTCAGAATGGCCGGTAGGTTGACGCGAGAGATTCTAGCAACCCGGCGCCCCGCCTCGCTGTGAGCAGTTACGGCGTCGCCAGCGCCTGCTCGAGCACGCGGGCGACATGGATGGCCTCGCGCGCGGCACCATCATGGATCTGATGTCGGCAGCTCGTGCCGTCGGCGACGATGAGCGCGTCGGCCGGCGCCTGGCGCACCGCCGGCAGCAGATCGAGCTCGGCCATGCGCATCGACACGTCGTAGTGGGAGGCCTGGTAGCCGAAGGCGCCGGCCATGCCGCAGCAGCTCGTCTCGATCGTCTTGACCTCGGTCTCGGGAATGAGCGCAAGCGTCTCGGTGATGGGCGGCATCGCGCCGAAGGCCTTCTGGTGGCAATGGCCGTGCAGCCAGATCTCGCCCTGCGGCAGCTTCTTCAGCGGCAGCTTGAGCGTGCCGGCGCGCTGCTCTGCCGCAAGGAACTCCTCGAACAGCAGCGCCCGGCCGGCCAGCCCCTCGATCTCGGCGGCCGGCAGCATGGCGGCATATTCGTCCCGGAGCGTCAGCAAGCAGGAGGGCTCGAGCCCGACGATCGCCGTGCCGCGCCTAGCGTAAGGCCCGACCGCTTCGATCAGCCGCCGCGCCTCGGCCCGCGCCTGATCGACCATGCCGGCAGCGAGATAGGTGCGCCCGCAGCAGAGCGGCCGGCCGCCGGTCTCGGGCTCGATCACCCGGTATCCGGCGGCATCGAGCACACGCCGCGCGGCGCGCGCATTCTCCGGCTCGAAATAGCGATTGAAGGTATCGACCAGCAGAACCACTTCCGGCCCGTCGCCCTGCGGCGGCTGGGCGCGATGGATGTCGCGCCGCCAGCTCGGCAGCGAGCGCTTGGCGCTGAAGCCCAGGAACCGCTCGCCCAGTGCTGCCAGCATCGGCACCTGGTTGCGCAGATTGAGCAGCGGCGCCAATTGCCGCGCCACGGGCGCCCAACGCGGCAGATGGGCGATCAGCGCCTCGGCCATGCTGTTGCCGTGGCGCGCGCGCCATTGCGCCTGCACCTCGATCTTCATGCGCGCCATGTCGACACCGGTCGGGCATTCGCGCTTGCAGCCCTTGCAGCCGACGCAGAGATCCATCGTCTCCTTCATCGCGTCGCTGTAGAGCGCATCCTTGCCGAGCTGGCCGCTGACGGCCAAGCGCAGGCTGTTGGCCCGGCCGCGCGTCACATCCTGCTCTTCGGCCGTGGCGCGGAAGCTCGGGCACATCACGCCGGGATTGGATTTGCGGCAGGTGCCGTTGTTGTTGCACATCTCGACGGCGCCGAGAAAGCCGCCCCAATCGGACCAGTCGAGCGCCTCGTCGAACTTCTCGTGCGGGCCGTATTCCGGCTTGTAACGCAGGAGCGAACGGTCATCCATCTTGGACGGCCGCACGATCTTGCCGGGATTGAAGAGGCCTGTCGGATCGAACAGATCCTTCACCCGCTCGAACGCGCCGACCATCCGTTCGCCGAACATCTGGCCGTGGAATTCAGAGCGGACGAGGCCGTCGCCATGCTCGCCGGAATGCGAGCCCTTGTATTCGCGCACCAGCGCGAAGGCCTCCTCGGCGATGCCGCGCATCTTGGCGATGTCGGCAGGGTCCTTCATGTTCAGCACCGGGCGGACATGCAGGCACCCGACCGAGGCGTGTGCATACCAGGTGCCGACGGCGCCGTGCCGATCGAAGCATTCGGTGATCTTGGCGGTATAATCGGCCAGATCCTCCAGCGGCACCGCGCAATCCTCGATGAAGGAGACCGGCTTTCCGTCGCCCTTCATCGACATCATGATGTTGAGCCCGGCCGTGCGCACCTCGGCGAGCTTGGCCTGGAAGCCGGGATCGACCGCCGGCACGATCGCGTCCGGATGGCCGTGATCGCTCAGAAGCTCGTCGAGCTGCTTCAGCTTGCCCAGCAGCGCCGCATGATCCTCGCCCGAGAACTCGACCAGCAGCAGCGCGTCCGGCTCGCCCTTGACCGCGCGCTCGATGGTGGGTGCGAAGGCCGGAATGCGGCGAGCGAGCTCGATCATGGTGCGGTCGACCAGTTCGACCGCGGAAGGGCCGAGCGCCACGATATGCTGCGTCGTCGCCATCGCCTCGTAGAAACGGGCGAAATGGCAGACCGCCTGAACCCGATGGCGCGGCAGCTTGTGGAGCTGCAGCTTGACCTTGGTGAAGAATCCCAACGTGCCTTCAGAGCCGACCAGCAGCTTCGCCGTGTTGAGCCGATCGGCGCCCAGGGTCTCGAGATTGTAGCCGCCGACCTTGCGCAGCACCTTGGGCACACGCAGCGCGATCTCCTCCGCCTCCTCGGCGTAGAGCGCCTTCAGGCCGCGCACCAGCTCGGCATAGCGCGTGGTTGCGCCCGGAAGATTGCCGCCGATCTCGCCGAACAGGCTCTGCGTGCCGTCGGCCAGGATCGCCTCCACCTCCAGCACGTTATGGACCATGATGCCGTACTGGATCGAGCGGGCGCCGCAGGAATTGTTGCCGGTCATGCCGCCGATGGTGGCGCGGTTGGCCGGAGACACATCGATCGGAAAGCTCAGCCCCTTGGGCTTCAGCAGCCGGTTCAATTGGTCGAGCACGATGCCGGGCTCGACCGTCGCCGTCTCGGCGTCGAGATCGGTCTCGACCAACCGGTTCAAATGCCGGCTGACATCGAGCACGAGCGCGCGCCCGACCGTCTGGCCGCATTGCGAGGTGCCGGCGCCGCGCGGCAGCACGGGCACGCCGGCACGTGACGCGATGTCGATGCAGGCGGCGATGTCGTCGACGCTCTTGGGCATGACCACGCCCACGGGTTCGATCTGATAGATCGAGGCGTCGGTCGAATAGCGGCCGCGCGTGAACGGGTCGAACCTGACCTCGCCCTCGATGGCGCGCGACAGACGCGCGGCCAGATCAGGATCTCCCGGACGCAGCCCGCGATCGACCATGAAGCTCTCCTTCTTACCGGCTAAGCTCAAGCATGCCCGGCGCCTTGCTGTAAAGCCGGCGGAAAGGAATGGCCGGGTAGTATTCGGCGAGGACCCGGCGCGAAGGGAAGGCAATGGCGATTTTGAAGCGAATCACGTTCGGCTGCGGCATCTTGACCGCCCTGCTGCTCGGCGGCTGCTCCCCCTCCTCCAATGCGCCGGGCGCCAAAATCCGCGATGTCGCCATCGATGGCTGGTGCGGTGCCGTCGATGGAGTGGATGGCGACAAGGACGCGGCCTGGCTGCATTGCGCGCCCCCGGCACGGCCGGCGAGCGAGATCGATTCCGGCCGGTTCGACGCCGCTCTCGGCAAGATGTATGCGCAGGGCAACGGCGTGCCCAAGGACGATGCGCGCGCCCTGCGCCTTTACGAGGCCGGCGCCAAGCTCGACAATCCCGACGCCCTGAACGCTCTCGGCGAGTGCTATGCCGAGGAGCGCGGCGTGCCCCGCGACGACGCCAAGGCCGCCGCCTTGTTCAAGCGCGCAGCAGCACTCGGCAATCCCGATGCGCAGCAAAATCTCGACCGCATGACGGCCCAAGGCCGCTATGCGCCGGACGACAAGAAAAAGGACGCAACGCCGTCCAAGGCCTGAGGGTCAGGGCTCCCAGACCGGCTCCGGCGGGCCGATGACGGACTTCATCATCTGCAATGCCGTCTTATGGTCGCCGCTCGTATAGAGCGCGGTTGCCGTCGCGAGACTCACATACTGCCCTGTCGAATTCATGATCGGCCGGCATGGGAAATGATCCGCCCTCGATCGTCAGCCGCCTTTCGGCCCGCCCTGGAGGCTCAGGCGATGGTCGAAGCGAGCCTTGGCGAACTCCGCCCCGAACAGCAGGATCTGAGCGGAGTAATAGACCCAGACCAGCAAGATGACGAGGGCGCTCGCCGCCCCATAGGCCGAGGCCACGGCGCTGCTGCCGATATAGAGACCGATGAGATATTTGCCGAGCGTGAAGAGAATGGCGGTCGCGGCGGCGCCGGACCAGACGTCCCGCCATTCGATATCGGTATCGGGTAGGATCTTGAACATCATCGCGAAAAAGAGCGTCAGAAAGCCGAGCGACAAGGTCAGATGAAGGAGGCGCAGAATGACGGGCAGGCCCGGCAGGGTGCGATCCAGGAGGTCGGCGAAGGCGGTCAGGGCGGCGCTCAGCGCCAGCGACACCAGCAGCAGAAAACCGATGGTAAGAACCAGCGACAGGCTCAGCAGCCGGGACCGGACATAGTTCCAGGCCCCGAACCCCTCCGGTGCCTTTGCCTTCCAGATCACGTTCAAGGAGGATTGCAGCTCGCCGAACACCGCGGTCGCGGCGAAGATCAGCGTGAAGAACCCGACCACGCTCGCGATGATGCCGGATTTGGTGCTGCTGGCGCTGGCGAGCGTATCCTCGACGATCTTGGCGCTGTCGACGCCGATGACGCCGGCGAGCTCGCCGAACAAAGCTCCTTCCGCCGCCTGCC
Organism: Aliidongia sp.; assembly: GCA_035539155.1. Taxonomy (GTDB): domain Bacteria; phylum Pseudomonadota; class Alphaproteobacteria; order ATCC43930; family CGMCC-115725; genus JAXDMU01. The sequence goes on from DATLIZ010000008.1 coordinate 39,060, forward strand.
GCCCGAAGGCGAGGCCGGCGACGGCGACGACCAGCACCAGCATGGGCGCCAGCGAGAAGACGGTATAATAAGCGAGCGCCGCCCCCATGCTCGGCGCCCGGTCCGACGACCAGCTCTGCGCTGCCATTTTGAACACAATGCCGAGGTGACGAAGCCGTCCTATTATACTTGTCATGGAAATCCCTACTGAGGACCGCTCTCGATCAACAAGATAGAGCGGCTTCGAGATCCATATCTCCGTTTCGACAGCTTATTAGAGAGCGAACCATGAATTCCGCCGTGACCGTGCCCCCTCTTGTCGTCCTCGGCCGTGAGGAAGTACGTCGCCATTTGACGTTCGAGCACTGCATCCCGCTGATGCGGGAGACCGCCATGTCGCTGTCGCGCGGCGACACCCGCGTGCTGCTGCGCTCGGTGATGGCACTGGCCCAAGGCCACAAATTCGGCATCATGCCCGGCGCGCTCGCCGAGGACGGCCCGTTCGGCGCCAAGCTGGTCGGCGTCTTCCCGGAGAATTTCGCCCGCGGGCTGCAGTCTCATCAGGGCGTCGTGACGCTCTTCGACCCCGCGACCGGGGCGCCGGTCTGCGTCGCCCATGCCGGCGAGATCACGCGCGTGCGCACCGCCGCCGCGAGCGCCGTGGCGACCGACGTGCTCGCCCGGCCCGACGCCGCGCGGCTGGCCCTCATCGGTTATGGCGAGCAGGCCGAGGCGCATCTGGATGCGATCGCCCAGGTCCGGCGACTGAGCACCGTCACGGTCTGGGGCCGCTCGCCCGAGCGCGCCAAGGCTTTCGCCGAGGCGGCCGCCGCGCGTACCGGCCTGCGGGTCGAAACTCGTCCCACCGCACAGGCGGCCGTGGCCGAGGCGGACATCGTCTGCACCGTCACCAATGCGCGCGATCCCGTGCTCGAAGCGGCCTGGCTGCGGCCGGGCACCCACGTCAACGCCGTCGGTGCCAGCACGCCCGACGCCGCCGAGATCGACAATGCGCTGGTTGCGACAGGACGCCTCTTCGCCGACCATCGAGAATCGGCGCTTCGCCAGGGCGGCGAGATCCAGCGGGCGAAAGCGGCAGGTCTCGTCGACGACGAGTGCGTGCGGGGCGAGCTGGGCGAGATCCTGCTCGGCCGAGTCCCGGGCCGCGTCGCGACGGACGACATCACCGTTTACAAATCGCTCGGCAACGTCACCCAGGACCTTGCGAGCGCGGTATGGCTTCATACAACCGCGCTCGCTCAGAATTTTGGCGCGCGGCTTGCCTTCTGAGAAAATTCGGGCTCAACCCTTGCTGGTCACCCTCGCTATCGCATTACGATCATGAAAACGGGGCCGCATTTTTCAATGCGTTTGGTGAAAATAGGCCTTGTTACATTCAGACACATTCTGATACGTTCGTTTACGTGATCCGGGCGACCAGCGTGGATCCTTCGCGCGACGCACATTATCGCACTTTCACGACGGCCGGATCTATGATCCGGCCGTTCTCATTTGCACGATATCCCCGTGCTGCTGCGGTAAGGTCATGAGCGACGCGAGACTTCGCACCGACATTTGGATCCAGGCCTGCGTCCGACGCGGTGACCTCGAAGGTATTCCCGTCATGGTCGTGCGCAAGGGCGACCCGACCGCGGGAGCCGTGCTGGTCAAGCGCAACCGCTTCGAGCAGGGCTGCATGGTACTGCTTCAGACCAGGGATGCCGACGGCGCCAGCGCCTGGCTCGCCGGCACCGGGCTCGATCTCGTGCCGGAGGCCGAGGCCGACGCTTACATCGCCCGCGCCCTGCAACGCGACCCCGATCTGTGGGTTATCGAGATCGAGGATCGGCAGGGTCGCCTCCCCTTCGAGGCGAAAATCCTAACGGCATAGTGCCGATCCGGCTTGGCGCACGGCCCGCGCTATGCTGAGACTATCCTCAACCAAAATAATCGGTCGGGGGAAATGGCGATGGCGGATATGGGTGGCGGCAAATCCGCCTTCGATTTCGAGTTCGAGGCTTTGAAGGGCGGGAGTTTGCCGCTCGGCGATTTCGCCGGCCGGCCGATGGTGGTGGTCAACACCGCCTCGAAATGCGGCTTCACCCCGCAATATGAGGGCCTCGAAGCGCTGTGGCAGCGCCATCGCGATCAGGGGCTGATCGTGCTGGGCGTGCCATCGAATGATTTCGGCGGCCAGGAGCCGGGGTCGAGCGACGAAATCGCCTCCTTCTGCCAGATCAATTACGGCGTCGATTTCCCGCTTACCGGCAAGGTCCACGTCAGGGGAGCCGAAGCGCATCCGCTGTTCCGCTGGCTCGCCTCGAAGGGCGGCTTTCTGTCGAAGCCGCGCTGGAACTTCTACAAATACCTGATCGGCCGCGACGGCCAGCTCCAGACATGGTTCAGCAGCCTGACCCCGCCAGGTTCGGCCAAATTCGGCAATGCCGTCGAAAGGTTGATGCGGGACTGAGCTGAACAATCACGGCGGCGGCGCTTCCGCCGTCATCTTGTCCAGCAGCTTAACCCATTCCCGCACCAGCGCCCGGTTATCGTCGAAGGTCGAGAGCAGGCCGTAGCGGGAATGGCTTTCGATCGCGAAGCTCGAGCCGTTTTCGCCGACCGAAAAGAACTCGATGGTCACGATCTGCGGCAGATGCAGCAGCGACGAGCGCTCGATATAGGTGATCTTCTTCAGCTCGCCGTCGCCGCCGATCAGCTTGACGCGCGGCTGATGGGCGATCACCTCGCTCCAATAGGACCGGAGCCGTTCCCATTCCATGCCATAGACGGGGCTTTCGGCATCGGCCGGCTGGCTGCAGACGCCTGCCGGACACATGAGGAAACGGTGCGGCTTCAGCACCGGCGACAGCTCGGCGAAATCGACCACATCCTCTTCGTCGATCCGACTCTCGGCAGCGCGGCCGAAATAGAGCCTGCCGCCGAGCAGGCAGAGCAGCGCCAGGCCGGCGAGAATGAGCAGGACGGTAAAGGGACGGCCAGATCTGCGCACGGGATAGGCTGTCCTCGACGGAAGAATGGCGGCTGAACGCCGCGCTCGTTGACTGGACCGCTTACATAACCCGATTTGCCGGGCGCGTCACGCCTCGGCGCCCGCGCCGCGAAATACGCAATTTTACCGAAAGTTAAGGCTGTTTCCGGCAAGGTGCAGCGGTTTTGCAAACTTTCCTCTGGGAGCATTCATGGCGGTCGCGCTCGAGCCGACGATGGCAGCTTCGCCCCTCGCCTTCCTCGCCGACGAGGAGCTGGCGCCGCTTGAGGTCGGGCATATTGCCTTCGATCCGAATTCGGGGCTGCTGACGCGCACCGACAAGCGGGCACCGATCGAATTCGGCTTCTGCTTCGCCGGTCACGCCTTCGAGGCGGAGGCGAGCCAGGGGCAGGGCGATGTCGTGCTCGATTGCGCGGCCGTGGTCGGCCGTCTGCCCTACACGATCGAGGATCGCCAGCGGCGGGCCGAGCTGAACCGCACTCTGCTGGCGCTCAACGGTTCCGGCCTCAAATGGCAGATCGACAAGGACCAGCTCATCCGGGTCGGCATCCGCATCCATGTCGATCCGCCGGCGACGGCGCCGCGCCTGGTCGTGGCGGTGGTCGAGCATCTGCTGCCGGTGAAGGGGTATTTCGAGCTGTTGAGCGAGCTCGCCCGGCCGCGCAAGGCCGGGAAGGCGCTGCTCAAGCCGGAAGGCGAAGCGGCTCAGGCCGGCTGAGCCGGCCCTATCCGCGCCCCGCGCCGATCGCTTCCAGAAACGAGTGCAGCGCGGCCGTGACTTCGTCGGGCCGCTCTTGCTGGACCCAGTGCCCGGCGCCCTCGAGATATATCGGCGGCGAGACCAGCGGTATCGCCTTCGCCATTCCCGCGATCATGTCCCGCACGGCCGGGCGGGAAGTCGTCGGGTCGAGCGCGCCGGTCAGGAACAGCGCCGGCACTTCGATCGTGGCACCCTGCCACGGCGCCGTAAGCTCCCAATTCCGGTCGAAATTGCGGTAGCCGGCAAGACCGCCGGCGAAGCCGGTCCGCGCATAGGCGGAGACGAAGACCGCGAGATCGGTCGCGTCCATCCACGACAGAGGCTGAGGCGGATCGAGCATCCCGTCCAGCCAGAGCCCGCTTTCCGGAACCATCAGGTCGGGCGCGTAACCGGCAGGCACCGATCCGGAAAAGCTGTAGAAGAGACGGCGCAATGTGCGCTCAGGATCGGCCTCGAGTTCCGCTTCGGCCACCCCCGGCCTTTGAAAATGCACGATATAGAGACGTTCAAGCCCCAGCTCCGCCACGCGCGACAACGGCGGGACGGAAGCTCTCGGCTGCCACGGCACGGACAGAGCCGCTACCGCCGGAAATCGATCGGAACGGATGAGCGCAGCGGCCCAGGCGGTATGGCAGCCCATATCGTGACCGACGATCGCGGCCGCCCGATTTTCGCCCAGCGCGTCGAGCAGGCCGACCATGTCGCCGACATTGTGCAGAATGCTGTAGGAGGCCAAATCGTCGGGCCGATCCGTCTCGCCATGGCCGCGGAGATCCGGGGCGACGACATGATATCCCGCCGCCGCGAGAGCTCGGATCTGGTATCGCCACGAATACCAAAGCTCGGGAAAGCCGTGACAAAGAATCACCAGCGGTCCCTGGCCCGCCTCTGCGACATGCATCGAGATCTCGCCGGTCCAGATCCTTCTGTGGGAAATCTCCATCGCGCCCGCTCCTGCCGACAGCGATCATCCTGCGCCTATTCCGGTTTCCTTCGGAATATGTTGAGCGCGACATCGTCCTGCTGGGCCTGCTCGCGCTGCTCGCGGCGCTTCTTCAGCCGTTCCTCGGCCGCCTCCGCGGCGAGCTCGAACTTCTTCAGCTCGGCAAAAGCGTCGCGCAGGCCGTCGCGCGCCTGGACGATCTGCTCGGCGACCTCGGCGATCGAATGGTTGAGCTTGTTGCGGCGTTCGATCACCCGTTCGGCGAAAGCGGCATAGGTGACGCTGGCTTCGAGCGATTCCGCCGCCTTCTGCTCGGCGGCCAATTCCTGCTCCAGCCGGACGAGATCCTCGCGCAGCCTTTCCTCCAGCCGCAGCAATTCGGCCAATCGCCGCTGGGCTTCGTCGACATTGAATTTATGCAGACGGATCTGACTCTGGAACGGCTTCACGCATCCGCTCCGGTCAGCAGTTCTTCAAGGGCGGCGTAGCCTTCGTCGAGCGTGGAACGCTCCTGCCGCATCTGCCGCAGGAATTGGTCGATACGCGGATAATATTCGATCGCCTGGTCGATCTTGGGGTCGCTGCCGCGCTTGTAGGCGCCGAGCCGGATCAGTTCCGCCATATCCTCATAAGTGGCCATGATGGCGCGGGCGCGGCTGACGAGCGCGGTCTGCTCTGCCGTGTTGCAGCCGGGCATGGTCCGCGAGACCGAGCGCAATATGTCGATGGCCGGATAGCGGCCGCGCTGGCCGATCGCGCGATCGAGCACGATATGGCCGTCGAGGATGCCGCGCACCGCGTCGGCGATCGGCTCGTTATGGTCGTCGCCCTCGACCAGCACGGTGAAGAGGCCGGTGATGTTGCCTTGCCCGGCGGTACCCGGCCCCGCCCGTTCCAGCAGGCGCGGCAGCTCGCCGAACACGGTCGGCGTATAGCCCTTGCTCGCCGGCGGCTCGCCCGCCGACAGGCCGATCTCGCGCTGGGCCATGGCGAAACGGGTGACGCTGTCCATCAGGCACAGCACTTCCATCCTCTGGTCGCGGAAGAACTCGGAGAGAGCGAGGGTCAGATAAGCGGCCTGACGGCGCATCAGCGAGCTCTCGTCGGACGTGGCGACCACGACGATGCTGCGCGCCAGCCCCTCCTCGCCCAGATCGTCCTGGATGAATTCCTGGACCTCGCGGCCGCGCTCGCCGATGAGGCCGATGACGCTGCAATCATTCGCCGTGTAGCGCGCCAGCATCGACAGCAGCACCGATTTGCCGACGCCGCTGCCGGCGAAGATGCCCATGCGCTGACCGCGGCAGCAGGTCAGGAATGTGTTGAGCGCACGGACGCCGAGATCGAGCTTGCCCTCGACCCGCCGTCGGGCATGCGCCGGCGGCGGCGCGCTGCGCAGCGGATAGGGGATCTGGCCTTGCGGCAAGGCGCCCTTGCCGTCGATCGGGTCGCCGAACGCGTTGACGACGCGGCCGAGCCAGGCCGTGGTCGGGAATATCGCGGGCGGTGCCGCCGCGACCTCGACCCGGTTGCCGAGGCCGACGCCGGTCAGCGGTCCGAACGGCATCACCAGGGTGCGACCGTCGCGGAAACCCACGACTTCGCAAGGCAAAGGCAGTCCATCCGTCGCGATGACGGTGCAGCGGCCGCCGATCGAGAGCTTGCGCTGGACGCCGCCGATCTCGACGAGCATGCCCAATATGGCCGTTACCCGGCCGAAATATTGCTGGCTGGGCAGAGCGCCGATCGCTTGAGATATGCCCTCGAGCAACATGTCCTGGGTCCGTTCGGGCGGCATGACCCCTCTCTCCCGGAATGATTTCATCCCGGTCCCTCTTCGGCCGTCATCATCGGGAAACTTGCTTAATCAGCCGTTACCGCTCGCCGCTCGACTCCTTGCCGAACCATTTTTGATCCTGCATTCTTTCGCTGGGATTCTTAAGATTGGTAAACATTTGTTAACGAGATCGCCGCCATAGTCTTAACCGACGAAGCTGGGTTTGACCGAGTCTAGGGAGATCGCTATGCGGGTTTTGATCGTCGAAGACGATACCGCCACGTCTGCAAGCATTGAGCTCGTGCTGAAAGCCGAAGGGTTCATTTGCGATACCACCGATCTGGGGGAGGATGGCCTCGAGATCGGAAAACTTTACGATTACGACATCATCGTCCTCGATCTGATGCTGCCGGACATCGATGGTTACGAAGTGTTACGACGTTTGCGCGCTGCGCGCGTGCGCACGCCGATCCTGATCCTGTCCGGTCTCGGCGAGCTCGATCACAAGATCAAGGGTCTGGGCTTCGGTGCCGACGACTTCCTGACCAAGCCGTTCGACAAGCGCGAGCTGGTCGCCCGCATCCACGCCATCATTCGGCGCGCCAAGGGCCATTCGGAATCGGTCATCCGCACCGGCCGCTTCACGGTCAATCTCGACACCCGCACAGTCGAGGTCGACGGCAAGCCGCTGCATCTCACCGGCAAGGAATACGGCATCCTCGAGCTGCTTTCGCTGCGCAAGGGCACCACGCTCACCAAGGAGATGTTCCTCAATCATCTCTATGGTGGCATGGATGAGCCCGAGCTGAAGATCATCGACGTCTTCGTCTGCAAGCTGCGCAAGAAGATGGCCACCGCGACCAGCGGCGAGAACTACATCGAAACGGTCTGGGGTCGCGGCTATGTGCTGCGCGACCAGCCGACCGCGGAGCAGTCGTCCGGAAATTCGCGCGCCATTCACGCCGCCTGATCCGGGCCCGTCTTGACAGGGCCCGATGCCGGTAGCGGCATCGGGCCTTTTCTCATTCAGCCGAAGCCGGCGGCGGCCCCCTCCTCCGCCAGGAAGCCGCAAAAATCGCGGATGACGCTGTCGGCGGCTCGCGCTTGCGGCACGACGCGGCAGTAGGCCCGGCTTTCGACCGCGGGACCGGCGAAGGGTGCCACCAACCGCCCCGCCTTCAATTCCTCGTCGATCACCGGCCGAGGGCCGAGCACGACGCCGAGCCCGTCGATCGCGGCCTGCAAAGCCATGTAGAAATGATCGAAATGCTGGTTGCCGGCGGGCGGGAGCCCGTCGATGCCGGCCACCTTGAACCATCGCGCCCACGCACCGGGCCGGGTCTCGGCATGAAGCAAGACATGGCGCGCCAGATCGCTGGGCTCCGCGATCGGAAACCGCACCATCAAAGCCGGACTCAGCACCGGCACCTCGCGCTCGACCAGGAATGGTGCTACGTCATAGCCCGCCCAGGCTTCGGGGCCGCGCCGAATGGCGACATCGAACTCGGCGCCGACCGCCGCGAGCGGCGCGTCGGATGTCACCAGTCGCAATTCGACCCCGGGATGGGCGCGCTGGAAGCGCGGCAGGCGCGGCAAGAGCCAGCGCATGGCAAAAGTCGGCAGGGCGTTGACGACCAGGGTACGGGAGCGCCCGGCCTCGGCGCAGCGGCGCGTGGCGGTCTCCAACTGATCGAGAATACGGCCGAGCGCCAGGCGATATTCCTGGCCGACCGGATTGAGCCGGACACGCCGCCCCGGACGTTCGAACAGTTCGAGGCCGAGCCAATCCTCAAGCTGGGCAACCGCCTTGCTGATCGCACCGTGCGTCACATGCAACTCTTCCGCCGCGGCGCTCAAGCTGCCCAGGCGTCCGGCGGCTTCGAATGCGCGGAGCGCATTGAGCGGCGGCAGGCGGCGCGACATCGTCATCTTCTCCTTGTGAATTTAACTCATGGGAAGAGCGACCATAACTCGTTTGTCCGTGCATCGCATCTCCGCTAAGCAAGATTGGCGACACCCGCTGCCTCATGACGAGATGCGATGATCACGCTCGACGATCCGCTCGATCTGCCGCCCAAGCCCATCCCGCTGAGCGCCTTGTTCATGGGTTTTCTCGGCATCGGCCTGCGCGGCTTCGGTGGTGTACTGCCCTGGGCGCGGCGAATGATCGTCGAGGAGCGGCACTGGCTCAGCGATGCGGAATTCACCGAGCTTCTGAGCATCTGCCAGATCCTGCCCGGCCCGAACATCGCTAATGTCTCGGTGGCGCTGGGGGCGCGCTATCGCGGCATCCCCGGCGCCATCGCCTGCTTCTCAGGCCTTATGACCATGCCGCTGGTTATCGTGCTGACACTGGGCGCGCTCTATGAGCGCTATGGGCAACTGCCGGCGCTCGATCCGGTCTTTCACAATCTGGGGGCTGCCGCGGCCGGCCTGGTCGCCGCGACCGGCCTCAAGATGGCGGCCGCGCATTGGCGCCGGCCGCTCGCCGTGCTGATCGCGGCGCTGGCCTTCGTCGCGGTGGCACTCCTGCAATGGCCACTGATCCTGGTCGTGCTCGGCCTGGCGCCGCTGAGCTTCATCCTGCACCGGCAGCTCAGGCAGTGAAGCCCGACCCGCTCGCCGATCTGGCCCTTCATTTCGTCCTGCTTTCGCTCGTGGCGGTCGGCGGCGCCAACGCCGTCGTGCCCGAAATGCATCGGCTCGCGGTCGACGTAAAAGGCTGGATGACCGATCGCGAATTCGCCGATCTGTTCGCGATCGCCAACGCGGCGCCGGGCCCGAACGTGCTGATCGTCAGCCTGATCGGCTTCAAGCTCGCCGGGGTCTCGGGCGGCCTCGTCGCGATCGCCGCCATGTGCGGCCCGTCGAGCATTCTCGCCTACTCGGTAACGCGGCTGTGGCAGCGCTTCCGCGATGCGCCCTGGCGCAAGCTGGTACAGCATGCACTGGCGCCGATTACGATCGGGCTGGTGCTGTCCAGCGGCTGGGTTCTCGCCAACGCCGCCGATGTCAGCTCGACCGGGGTGGCGCTCACGATCGGCACCGTGGTGTTGCTGACCGGCACCAAGCTCAACCCGCTCTGGTCGTTGGCTATCGCAGCCGGGCTCGGCCTGGTCGGGATCTCGTGAGAGGCCTGCCGGCTAAAGATTGGCGACGCGCGAAGCCGCCGTCGGGTTGGCGTGGTGATAGATGCCGCGATGGTTTGCCATCGGTTGGAACTTGTCGGTGATGCCGACCACCGTCTCGGCGCCGCCGAGATAGAGGAAGCCGTCCGACGTGAGTTGCCGCGCCATCCGCTCCAGCACCATCTGCTTGGTCGGCTGGTCGAAATAGATCAGCACGTTGCGGCAGAAGATGACGTCGAAATTGCCGAGCGTGGTCATGTCGTCGAGCAAGTTGAACGGCCGATAGCGCACCATTTCGCGCACCGACGCATCGATCAGCCAGCGATCACCGGTCTGCTTGAAATATTTCACCAGCATCTGGATCGGCAGGCCGCGCTGCACTTCGAACTGTGAATAGAGCCCGGCCTGCGCCTTGGCCAGGATCTCGGTCGAAAGATCGGTCGCGAGGATATCGATGTTCCATCCCGCCAGCCGATGCCTCTCTTCCTTGATCAGCATCGCGAGCGTGTAAGGCTCCTGCCCGCTCGAGCTGGCGGCGGACCAGATCTTGATGCTCTTGGAGCTGGCGCGCGACTGCAGCAGATAGGGCAGCACGACCTGCTTGAACTGGTCGAACGGCTTGATGTCGCGAAAGAAGAAGCTCTCGTTGGTGGTCATGGCCTCGACCACGTCGCGGACCAACCCCTGCTCCTGCCGCGTGCGGAGCCGCATGACCAACTCGTCGAGATTCTTCAGCGTGTATTTGCGCGCGACCGGCAGCAGACGGCTTTCGAGGAGATAGGCCTTGTCCTTGGTCAAGGTCAGGCCCGACTTGTCCTTGATCAGCTTGGAGAGCAGGTTGAAATCATCGACATTCATGACGGTGCCCTCGCGGCGACCCGGCGAACATAGGCAGGGATCTCGAGCAGCGGCAAGACGGCGCTGCACAGACCGGCCTGGGCAACGGCGCCGGGCATACCCCAAACCACGCTCGACGCCTCGTCCTGGGCGATGAGCGAGCCGCCGGCGGCAATGACGGCCTCGCCACCGCGCAGCCCGTCCTGGCCCATGCCGGTCAGGATCACGGTGAAGATGCGCTTGCCATAGATCTTGACCAGGCTGCGCAGCATCGGGTCAACCGAGGGTCGGCAGAAATTCTCGGGCGGCGTCTTCAGCAGGCGGATCACGCGCTGCGTACCCTGCGATTCCGCGACCATGTGAAAATCGCCCGGCGCCACATAGACATGGCCACCCTGGATCGGCATGCCGTCGCTCGCCTCAACCGTGGGCAGACCGCTCGCTCGCTGGATATGCTCGGCGAGGATGGTGGTGAAGGTCGCCGGCATGTGCTGGGTGATGAGGATCGGCTGCGGGATGCCGGGCTTGAGGCCCGACAATACCGTGAACAATGCCTGCGGTCCGCCGGTTGACGAGCCGATCGCCACGATCTCGGGCGTCTCGGTCATCGGTGGGCGGAGCGACAACGGCCCCTTCGGGCTGATCAGCGATGGCCGGGGCGTGGCGGCGATCGGTCGAACCGTCGGTGTGACGTGCGGGGCGGTGGCCGGCGCTTCGGTTCGCCTGACCGGGCTCGGCGCGCGCTGGCCGGCAGCCTTGCGGCGAGCGGCGCCCAGCGCCTTGATCTTGAGAACCAGCTGCGTCTTGAAATCGGCCGCGGCGTTCAAAGCCATGGTCGTGGTCGGCTTGGCCAGATAATCGGCGGCGCCGGCCGCGAGCGCTTGCATGCTGATATCGGCGTTCCGACGTGTCAGCGTCGAAGCCATGATGATCTGCAGATCGGGCCGCGTCTCGATCAATTTTGGCAGCGCCGTCAGCCCGTCCATCACCGGCATCTCGATATCGAGGATCAGTACCTCGACATCGAAGCGCGAGAGCGCGTTGATCGCCAATTGCCCGTTCGCGACCGTGGTGACGACCTGGATTTCGGGATCAGCCTCGATCGAGCGCGTGATCAGGCCGCGGATCACCGCGCTGTCATCGCAGATCATGACCCGATAGGGTCCGCTGGGATCGGACATCGTGGTCGACAGAGCAGAGCTGCCTTCGCTCACAGGAGACCAACCTGCGCGAACTTAGCATGTATGATGTCGCTGTCGAACGGCTTCATGATGTACTCGTTGGCGCCGGCACCGATCGCCGCCTGGATATGAGCGATGTCGTTCTCGGTCGTGCAGAATACCACGATCGGCCCGTCGCCCTGTGGCATGCGGCGCAGTTCGATCAGAAATTCCAGCCCGTTCATGACCGGCATGTTCCAATCGAGCAGTACCACGTCGGGCAGCCTGCGATGGCAGGCATCGAGCGCCAGCTTGCCGTCGGCCGCCTCTTCGATCTCGAATTGAAGATCTTCGAGGATGCGTCGCGCGACCTTCCGAACCACGCGGGAATCGTCGACGATCAGGCAATATTTCATGGCAAACTCCACCTGCAACCCGAGGCTTTTCCCTTACGGGCGGTCAGGCCGCGTCGGCCTTGCTGGCAAAATCGAGCAGACGGGCGACGTCGAGAATGATCAGCAGATTGCCGTCGAGGCGATGAATGCCGTCCGACACCTCGCGCCATTTGCTGTCGAGCGTCGCGGGATTGCGTTCGTAGGTCGCCGCAGACAAGCTCAGCACTTCGCCGACATTGTCGACGAGCAGGCTGTAGGCTTCGCCATCCTGATCGACGACGACGCTCATGCTTTCCTCCCCCGCTGCCCGCTTGGGCAGGTTCAGGCGGGTGCGCAGATCGATCGCGGTCACGATCCGGCCGCGCAGATTGAGCGAGCCCGCCACTTCCGGCGGCGCCAGCGGAATCCGCGTGATGCGCTGCGGACCCAACACGTCCTGCACCTGCAGGACGGGGATGCCGAACAGCTGGTTGGCAATGATGATGGAAACGTAGTCATGCGCCTCGGTCGAGGTCAGGGGCTTACCGCCCGCGTGGGCCACGACCGCGCCATTGGCGCCGGCGGGGACGATCTGCTGGCTCATGCCGCACTCCGCTGCAGGTTCAGGGTCGCCGAGAGCGAGGTCAGAAGCGCATCCCGGTCGAATTTGGCGATATAGTCGGTGAAGCCCACTTCACGGCCGCGATCGAGATCCTGCGGTGTCGCGTGCGAGCTCAGGGCGACCATCGGCGTATCGCGCCAACGGCCGGTGGTACGGACGGCCTCGGCGAACTCGAAGCCGTTCATGCCGGGCATCTCGATATCACTGATGATGACGTCGAAATCCTCGCCCGCTTCCTGCAGGTCGAGCGCGTGATCGGCGGAGTCGACCGAGCTCACATCATACCCCGCGACCGACAGCAGCGGGGTCAGGAGATTGCGGAAGAACGGCGAGTCATCGACCAGCAGCACACGCTTGGCGCGTTCGATCTGCCCGAACTCCGGTTCGGTGGCGGTGCCGAACCAATCGTCGAAGGCCTGCATCAGATAGTGGCCGGCGTCGATCAGGTCGGTCGCCTTGCCGGCGACGATGGCACTGCCGACCAGACCGGGGCGCTCGGAGCCGAGCTCGATCGAGAGCGTGTCCTCGACGATGTCGACGATCTCGTCGACGAGCAGCCCCATGGAACGGTTCTGATCGGAGAAGACGAGGATGGGCTGACGCCCGTCGCCGGTAATCGGGCCGGCTCCATCGATCGCTACCAGCGGCATGAGCTTGCCGCGATATTGCACGACCGGCTTGGCGTTGGAATATTCGATCTCCTTACGATCGATCTCCTCGAGCCGGGCGACGAGCGCCAGCGGCACCGCCTTCGGGCCTTGGTCGCCGGCGCGGAACAGCAGCAGCGAGGTGCGGCGATCACCCCGGACGTTGCTCTTGGCCGCCTGCTCGACCGCCTGGTGGTCGCCGACCGCCATCTCGCCGCTCGCGGCCGCGATGCCGTTCGGATCGAGGATCATGATCACGGCACCGTCGCCCAGGATCGTGTTGCCCGAGAACATGGTGATGTCGCGCAGGATCGGCGCCACCGGCTTCACCACGATTTCCTCGGTATCGAATACGCGGTCGACGATGATGCCGAAGGAGTAGTTGCCGACCTGGGCCACGACGATGAAGGTTTCGGAATTTTCGGTCTCGCTCCGCTCGAGATGCAGGAGCTCGTCGAGCGCCACCAGCGGGAGCAGGCGATCGCGCAGGCGCAGCACGGGCGTGCCGTTCAGCCGCTCGATCTGAGTCTCGGTACCGGCGGCGGCGCGCACCAGCTCGACCACGCTGATCTGCGGGATGGCGAAGCGTTCGCCGGCGCATTCGACGATAAGCGCCGAGACGATCGCGAGGGTCAGCGGGATCTTGATGATGAAGGTCGAGCCGCGGCCTTCCTGGCTCTTCAGCTCGATCGTGCCGCCGATCTTCTCGATGTTGGTACGGACGACATCCATGCCGACGCCGCGGCCCGACACGCTGGTGACGGCGGCAGCGGTCGAGAAGCCCGCCTTGAAGATGAATTGATAGATCTGCTGGTCCGACATCTGGGCCAGGTCGGTCTCGTTCACCAGACCATTTTGGAGCGCCTTGGCCTTTATCTTGTCGGTCGCGAGGCCGCGGCCGTCGTCGCCGATCTCGATGACGATATGGCCGCCCTCATGATAGGCGTTGAGGACGATCGTGCCGGTGTCGCCTTTGCCGCTCTTCACGCGATCGGCCGGCCTCTCGATGCCGTGATCGGCTGAATTGCGGACCATATGGGTCAGCGGATCCTTGATCAGCTCCAGCACCTGGCGGTCGAGCTCGGTCTCCGCGCCCTTCATCTGCAGATCGATTTTCTTCTGCAGTTCGTGGCTGAGGTCACGGACCAGGCGGGGCAGCTTGGCCCAGGCATTGCCGATCGGCTGCATGCGCGTCTTCATGACGCCTTCCTGCAGCTCGGTCGTAACGTGGGAGAGGCGCTGCAGCGAAGCGGAGAACTCCGAATCCTTCTGGCTGCGCAGGATCTGCATGAGCTGGTTGCGGGTCAGGACCAGCTCACTGACGATCGTCATCAGGTTTTCGAGCAGATCGACATTGACCCGGATGTTGGAAGCGGCGATCGCCGATTCCTTGACCTCGGCCGGCTCCGCGGAAGCGGCGACGCGGGCGGGCGCCGGAGCCGGCGTCTCGGGCATCGCGACGGCGGTGCTCTCGGCGACGGCCGGGACCGGATCGGCCTTGACGACCGGCACGGCGGCCACGACCAGTTCAGGCTCGGGCTCGACGACCGGCTCGGGCGCCGCGGCGACAGGGGGCGCCTCGATCGCGACCGGCTCTGCCACTTCGGCGTTGCGGCCTTCGGCCAGCGCATTCAGCTGCTCGATCAGATCCCGATCGTTGCCCTCGGGCTCCTGCTCGGTCACTTCGAGCGCGCCCAGGAGCATCTTGATCCGATCGAGCGATTTCAGGATGAGGCTGATCGCGACGGGCGTGACCTCCAGCTTGCCGTCCCGGATGCGGCCGAGCACGTTCTCGGAGGCATGCGCGGTCGATTCGAGCCGCGGCAAGGACAGGAAACCACAGGTCCCTTTGATGGTGTGGACGATCCGGAAGATGTTGCCGAGCAGCTTCGGGTCGTTCGGGTTCTGCTCGAGCTTGACCAGCTCGACATCGAGAGTGCCGAGACCTTCATTCGTTTCGGTCAAGAACTCGCTGAGCAAATCATCCATGGATCATAATCCGCTATAAAGGTGCCGGGCGATGATGCGCAATTCTGGCGGTCCACTTTGGGCTCCAGACCACGCTAACCTTGAAGATTATTCCTTAAGATACAGTTACGTATGATGCTTGGCCTGAAACGCGCCGGCACGATGGGCCGAACAATCGCACCACGGCGGGTTGACGCTGTGCAATTCAACCCGCATCCAAAATCGGAACCCTTCCGGCCGGAAGAGCTCCTCCCCCTCGGCTTTCCGGACGATGGCGGCGCACTGGCTCGGCAGACCCCTAAACCCAGGATATAGATGTTCGCATATTTTACACCCGGAACACCTATTTCTCTCAATTTAAAGCTGATCGTGTTAGGAGTTTTTACACTCGAATTCTACGTTGGTAAAAATTTCGTTTAAATTCAACCCAATGTCACATTGGTATAAAACATGCATCTAAAACGGGAGAAAAATATAGATGGGGGAAACGTATGCGCGGGTACAATCTGCTGGTTCCGGTCATCGCACTCGGAACATTCATCTACGCCGGCACGCCTGCCGAGGCCGGGCTGATCGGCGACGGAACCAATTCGGTCCAGGTCCTTTTCCACTTTTTCGACGGCACGAACGAGACTATCGGTGAACCGGAAACAAATCCGATCACGCCGACGCCGATCGGCCCTGGCGGCGCCGTCATCGCTCCGGGCGGCGTCGATGATTCCGAGATCGATATCTCGGATACGAGCCTCACCATCGTCAACGACGACACGGCGGCCTTCTGCTCGACCGGAACCGCGCCCTGCCCCGGAGAGTTCTGGGCATTCGAATTCAAGTTCTCGGCCGGCGTCGACATCACCGGCTTCTCGCTCGATGCCGCCACCGCGGCCCTGTTCGATCCGACCGGCACCAAGATCCAGCTTTTGTCGCCGAACGACATCGAGGTGGAGGTGAGCGGAGACAACCCGAATGTCGGCGACATCTTGAAGATCGATCTGCAGTTCCAGCCCACCGTCGAGCCCGTTCCCGAGCCGTCCAGCCTGCTCGCGGTCGGGGTCGGGTTGATCGGCCTGGCCGCGTTCGCACGCGGTCGCCAACCGCGGCGCGACTGATCCTTCCGGCTGCAGCCGGCTCTCCGATTCACAAATGGGTTGTATTTTCTTCGGATCGGCGAGAATATCAGCTTATAGTAGAAAAAACATGGGCGGGTTCGGTCCGAAAGGATCGCGCCCGATCCGTGCCGCAGGGGGAAAGGCTGAGCGATGAGCGAAAAATTTGTCGGGCAGATCATCCTCGTCGGCTTCACTTTCGCTCCGATAGGATGGGCGCTTTGTGACGGCTCCGTGCTGTCGATTGCCAACAACGAGGTGCTCTTTGCGCTCCTCGGCACGACCTTCGGAGGCGATGGCGCGCAGACCTTCGCGCTCCCCGATCTGCGTGGCCGCGCTGTCGTCGGCTCGGGCCAAGGCCCGGGGCTCGGCTCCTATGTCCAAGGCCAGAAAGCGGGCAGCGAAGCGGTCACGCTGACCAGCAATCAGTTTTGGGGCCATGCGCATCAATTGACCGCCGCCGCTTCCGTCACCAGTGCCGATCCCGGCGCTTCGGTGGTTTTGGGCACGCCGCCGATCACGACCAAGCTCTATGCCTCGACCGGCACGGGCACCCAGTTGGCGCCCGGCGCTATCAGCTCGAGCCCGGGAGGCAACCAGCCACACGAGAACCGTTCGCCCTTTCTGGCGCTGAACTACATCATCGCGCTCGAAGGCATCTTCCCCAGCCCGAGCTAGTCAGGCGATCCAGCTCATGGAGTGTGTCGAATGACGGAGCCTTTTCTCGCTCAGATCACGTTGATGGGCTTCAATTTTCCGCCGAACGGCTGGGCGCTGTGCCAGGGGCAGATCTTGCCGATCGCGCAGAACACGGCGCTGTTCTCGCTGCTCGGCGTCAATTTCGGCGGCAACGGCACCACTAACTTCGCGCTCCCCGATCTGCGCGGGCGGATTCCGATCGGACAGGGACAAGGACCTGGTCTCAGCCCCTATGTCGTGGGCGAGGATGGCGGCGTCGAATCCGTCACCCTCATCAATGCCACCATTCCCACGCACAGCCACGCGTTGCCAGCGATAGCGGGCTCGGCCACGACCAATGTGCCCGACAACAATCTCACCGCCCGGGCGTTGGTGAGCGGCAGAGGCTCGGTCCCGGTCAACAGCTATACCCAGCCGGGTGCGTTGACCCCTCTGTCACCGGCTCAGCTCGGCGCGGCGCCGGGCGGAAGCGGCCCGCACACCAATCTGCAGCCTTTTCTCACCTTGAATTGGTGCATCGCGCTTCAGGGCGTCTTCCCGGCGCGAAGCTAGTCTCCCACCATCCGGGCCGATGGTCGCCCCTCCAGGAGCATGAACCATGGTGATGACTTTTGTGGGACAGATCGAAGCACTGCCCTACTCTTTCGCTCCCAAGGGCTGGGCGCTTTGTGCCGGCCAGACCATGGCGATCAACCAAAATGCCGCCTTGTTCTCCCTGCTCGGCACCACCTATGGCGGCAATGGCGTCTCGACATTCCTGCTGCCCGATTTGCGCGGGCGGGTGGCGAACGGCTTCGGCCAAGGGCCGGGCCTCTCACCCTATACTCAAGGGCAGGCGGCGGGCGAGGAGATGCATACGCTGTTGCAGGCCGAGGTGCCGCCCCACTCCCACGCCGTCAATGCCGTCGTCAATCGCACGTCGGGCGGGACCAACATCCCCGGCCCGTCGGTCGTATTCGGCAGCGCCTACGCCGTGGAGACCGGCAATCCGCCTGAGCAGATCTACAGCGCTGCCGCGCCGACGAACGGACTCGGCAACGTCTCGACCACCGGCGGACAACCCCACGAGAACCGGATGCCGTTCCTGGTGGTCAATTACTGCATTGCGCTGTCCGGGATCTTTCCCAGCCGCAATTGAACACCGATGCCGTCAATTGAAGGCGATCTGGTAATCTTGGTGCCCCTCCGCGAGAGTGTGAATCGGCATGATGTGAAGATCGAGAGGCTCGGCGCCTTCGACCTCGAATCGATACTCGCCCTCCGGCAGAATCCGCTCGCGCGGGCCGCGCAGGATCAGAAAGAACGGTTGCCGGGACGGCCCGGTCCAGTTGGATTGAGACATCGCATCAAGCGACACGAAGACCAGCGCATCGGGCCAGCCTGCCGGGCGAAAGTTCCTACCGAGATGCGGCCGGAAATCGTCAGCGATCAATGTCTCCCGCACGGGAATGTCTCCTCGCATTGTATCGAGACTCTATCATGGATCGACAGCTTCACAGATCAGCAACCATAACGAGCGATATCGCGATCATGCCCGAGACCAGGCGGCGCCGCAATGGACGCGCTGGTCAGACGATCCAGACCGAACGAGGCACGCTCCGGTTGCGGCCGGAGGAAGGCGGGGCCGCGGAGGAAGCGTTCCTCTATCTGCTGTTCTCCGCCATCAAGGCGCCCGAGATGGCGCTCATGCCGATCTCGACCCAGCACAAGGAGCATCTGCTCCAGATCCAATATCGATCGATGAATGCCACCTATCGCCATCACTATCCCGACGCGCGTTTCGAGATCGTCGAACTGGATCGCTGGCCGGTGGGGAGGTTGGTCACCGCCGTGCAGGAGCATTGCGTCTATTATGTCGATATCGCGCTCCTGCCGCAGGCGAGCGGCCTCGGACTCGGCACGGCGCTCATGACCTCGGTGCTCGCCGAGCCGCGGCGGCTGGGCCTGCCGGCGCGCGTCAAGGTCCTGTCGCACAATATCCCCTCGCTGCGGCTGATGCGCCGCGTGGGCTTCACGCCGTTCGGCTCGACGCCGCCTTATGTCGATCTGGAGTGGCGGCCCGGCGGCTGACCGCCGTCAACCCGGGCGCACGATCAGCGCCACTTCGTTCGCCATCCCCTCGCGCAGCTGCAGGCTGCCGCCCAGGCGGCGGGCGAGCGAGGCGGTGAACACCGTCTGGACGGTGCGCGGCGTTATCTCCTCGGCATCCGGCATGCGGTCGATCAGCGCCGGCACGGTCTCGGCGAAGCGGGCGCCCTCGCCCATCGCCACGATCGATATGCCCTGCCCGTCCGATTCCAGCCTGAGCTCGCCGCCGCGCGGCAGCGCCTCGCTCGCCAGCAGCATGAGATTGCAGGCGAGCTTCTGCCAGCCGGCCGGTAAGGCCGTATCGGCCCAGCGGCAGCGGATCTTGCTCTGCGCGAAAAGCTCCATCGTGGCGTCGCGGGCGATGGCATCGGCGATCGTCGCCGTCGATCCGTAGGCGACTCGGTAGAATTGCAGCCGGCACGCCGCCTGACGAGCGCTATCGGCGATGAGAGCACCGGCATCGGAGGCGAAATCCGGCTCGTCCTCCATGATCTCCAACCCGTTCGAGATGGCCCCGACTGGGCTCACGAGCTCATGGCACAGCCGCGACGCCAACAGCTCCGCGATCCGAAGATCAATTCCACCGATCATCGACTTGTCTTCCTTTGCGGCCTTCCCCGGCATCACTATATCGCGTATTCGACGATCATGCCGACACGCTTCCTGCCAGGCGCCCGCGTGCGCCATCCGCTTCGCCCCGATTGGGGCATTGGTCAGATCCAATCGGTGATCGGCGACCGGATCACCGTCAATTTCGAAGAAGCCGGCAAGCAGACCATCAACGGCGCCGTGATCGAGCTCGAAGCGCTGGACCGCGATGACTTTGGGTCGAATTGACCCAAAGTCTGAATCGCTGTTCAGCTCATATTGTCCAGAGCCAGACCCGCCCTATTGAGGGGTGACCGGATAAGGCGGCTCGGTGAAGCCCGCTGGCGACAGGGTGAAGATCTCGACTCCGTCTTCCGTGACGCCCACCGAATGCTCGAACTGCGCCGACAGCGATCGGTCGCGCGTCACCGCCGTCCAGCCGTCCGCCAGCACCTTCACCTCAGGCCGCCCGGCGTTCAGCATCGGCTCGATGGTGAAGATCATGCCCGGTTCGAGCGGGATGCCCTTGCCGCGCCGGCCGAAATGATGAACCTCGGGCGCGTCGTGAAAGACTTGGCCGACGCCGTGCCCGACGAAATCGGCGACGATGGAGAAGCGTTCGGCGGCGGCGATCGCCTGAATCGCGGCGCCCACATCGCCGAGGGTGCCGCCGGGCCGGACGGCGGCGATGCCGGCCATGAGCGCGGCATAAGTCGTCCGCACCAGCCGGCGCGCCTTCAAGGCGGCCTCGCCCACGATATACATCCGGCTCGAATCGCCATGCCAGCCATCGAGCTTGGGCGTCACGTCGATATTGAGAATATCGCCTTCGGCCAAAAGCTTGCCGGCATCGGGGATGCCGTGGGTCACGACATGATTGACCGAGATACAGCTGGCATGACGATAGCCGCGATAGCCGATCGTGGCCGGTACGGAACCGTGATCGCGCATGAAGCTGTCGAGCAGCCCGTCGAGCGCCAGCGTCGATACGCCCGCCCGAACGTGGGGGGTGATGAAATCGAGGGTCTCGGCGGCCAGGCGGCCTGCGCGGCGCATGCCGGCGAAGCCCGCCGCGTCGTGCAATTTGATCCGGCGGCCGCGCTGGTCGCGCGCGCTCATGACCTCGCTCATGCCGGCACCATCGTACCGGCGCGATGAAGTGCTGCGATCATGCCGTCCAGCCAACCGGGCAACCCGGAGCCCGAGAGC
Organism: Aliidongia sp.; assembly: GCA_035539155.1. GTDB lineage: Bacteria > Pseudomonadota > Alphaproteobacteria > ATCC43930 > CGMCC-115725 > JAXDMU01. The sequence goes on from DATLIZ010000008.1 coordinate 59,955, forward strand.
AGATGCGGCCGGACGAGAGCAATCGGCCCGTCGAAGACGAGGAAGCGCCAGCGCGCCGCCAGCTCCGCATCCTCTGGATCGCCCTCGCATCGCAGCAACGTACGGAATGCCTCGTCCAACTCGTCCTCCTGGCGCTGCATGTCGGCGCGGATGGGTTCGGGCGGCGCCGCTTCGAGCAAGCTTGCCGCATCATTGAGCAACAGGAACCGCGCGCGGCGGAGATCGAGGCGCGCCCAGTCGAGCAGCGCCTGCGCGGCCGCCCGCCCGTCGCCGCGGCGCAGAGACGGCGCCAGCGCCGCGACGAAATCGCCATGCGCGCGATTCCAGGCGGTGCCGAGCAATGCCGCTCGCGATTCGAAGCGATGATAGATCGAGCCGTTGGGCGCGCCGACCCGGCGCGCGATCGCGGCAATCGTGGCCGCAGCCCCGCCGCCCTCGGCGGCGAGAGCGATGGCGGCCTCGATGAAGGCCTCGTCGGCGAAGCGCGTGAGTCGAACCATCGCTCTAGAATGTACGCTCTAGAGCGTATCGTCAACTGCCTCGTGTTTATCCGGACTTGTCGCGCGCAAGGCGGACCGACATATTACAGCCATGATCGATCCTTACGGCCGTACCATCAGCTATCTGCGCGTTTCGGTGACCGACCGATGCGACTTCCGCTGCGTCTATTGCATGGCGGAAGACATGACCTTTTTACCCAAAGCGGAAGTGCTGTCGCTGGAGGAGCTGGAGCGCCTATGCGGGGCGTTCATCCGCCTCGGCACGCGCAAGCTGCGCCTGACCGGTGGCGAGCCGCTGGTCCGGCGCAACATCATGTCGCTGATCGAGCGCCTGGGCCGGCATATCCAGGCCGGCGCGCTCGACGAGTTGACGCTCACCACGAACGGCAGCCAGCTTGCCCGCCATGCTGACGCCCTGGCCGCGGCCGGTGTCCGGCGCATCAACGTCTCCGTCGACACGCTTGACCGATGTAAATTCACCGGCATCACGCGCTGGGGCAAGCTCGACCAGGTACTGACCGGGATCGAGGCCGCCAAGCGGGCCGGGCTTAAGGTCAAGATCAACATGGTGGCGCTCAAAGGCGTGAACGAGGATGAATTCGATCGCATGGTCGCCTGGTGCGGCAGCGAGGGGTTCGACCTGACCATCATCGAGGTGATGCCGATGGGCGAGCTCGGCGGCGATGCCAGGCTCGACCAATATCTGCCGCTGTCGGTCGTGCGCGCCCGGCTGGCCGAGAATTGGACGCTCGACGAGAGCGATTATCGCACCGGCGGCCCCGCGCGCTACGCGACGGTGCGCGAGACCGGCGGACGGCTCGGCTTCATCACGCCGCTCACGCATAATTTCTGCGAGAGCTGCAACCGGGTCCGGCTGACCTGCACCGGCATGCTCTACATGTGCCTCGGCCAAGAGGATTCGGCCGATCTGCGCAGCGTTCTGAGGGAGACGAGCTCGGACGGCCCACTCGACGACGCGATTCGGGCCGCCATTGCGCGTAAGCCCAAGGGCCATGATTTCATCATCGATCGGCGTCACCGCGGTCCCGCCGTCGCCCGGCATATGAGCGTCACCGGTGGCTGATTCGGCATGACCGAGAATGGCGGCCGCAACCTCGCCTTCGTAGCGTCTGACAGCGAAGCGGCCCAGGCGGCACTCGTGGAGATGACCGAGCGCTACGGCTCGGTATCGACCGACGAGGCCGATGTCATCGTGGCACTCGGCGGCGACGGCTTCATGCTGGAAACCCTGCATAAATTCATCGACAATCATGTCCCGATCTTCGGCATGCATCGCGGCAGCGTCGGCTTTCTCATGAACAGCTACTCGCCCGACGGGCTGATCGACCGGCTGACCAAGACCGATCCCGTCCGGCTCTACCCGCTGGAGATGTATGCGATCTGCGCCGATGGCTCGACCCATCGGGCGCTCGCCATCAACGATGTGGCGCTGCTACGCCAGACCCGCCAGATGGCGAAGATCGCGATTTCGATCGACGGCGTACGCCGGCTCGACGAGCTCATGTGCGACGGTGTGCTGGTCGCGACGCCGGCCGGCAGCACTGCCTACAATCTGTCCGCCCACGGGCCGATCCTGCCGCTCGTCTCCGACGTGCTGGCGCTGACGCCGATCAGCGCCTTCCGGCCGCGCCGATGGCGCGGCGCCATCATCCCCCACGGCGCCAAGGTCACGTTCGAGGTGCTGGAGCCGAAGAAGCGACCGGTCAGCGCCGGCGCCGACTCGATCGAGGTGCGCGACGTGGTCGCGGTCGAGGTGCGCGAGACCCGCGAAGTCGATCTGACGCTTCTGTTCGACCACGAGCATAATCTCGAAGAGCGTGTGCTGAAGGAACAATTCTCCAACTGAGTTCCTGCTTTCGCCCTCGCTCCGGCGCCGGTGCCCGCCTATGCTGATCGGAATCGCGGCAAGAAAAGGAGACGCGCTGTGTCGCTCGGCGCGGAAGAGATTTACCCGATCGAGCTGGCGGCGCCCGACATCTCCGCTTGGCGCGCCGGCAATACCGGCATTCCCTACATGACGACGCTCGACAGCGGGCTGCCGGGGCCGCATGCGATGGTTCTGGCCGTCACGCACGGCAACGAGTTGTGCGGGGTGCTCGCCGTGGTCTCGCTGTTCGAGACCGGGTTCCAGCCGGCGCTCGGACGCGTGACGCTCGGCTTCGCCAACGTCACGGCCTATGAGCGCTTCGATCCGGCCGAACCGGGGCTGTCGCGCTATGTCGAAGAGGATTTCAACCGCGTCTGGGACGATGCCAGCCTGAACGGCACGCGCCGCACCGTCGAGCTCGACCGGGCGCGCGAGATCCGGCCACTCGTCGACACGGTCGATTACCTGCTCGATATCCACTCCATGCAGCACGCGACCGAGCCGCTGATGCTCGCCGGCACGACGGCAAAGGGCACGGCGTTAGCGCGCCGGGTCGGTGTGCCGCGCCTGATCGTGCAGGATTCGGGGCACAGCGCCGGAAGGCGGCTGCGCGACTATGGCGCCTTCGGCGACCCCGCCGCCGCCCAGGCCGCCCTGCTGGTCGAATGCGGCCAGCATTGGGAACGGTCTTCGGCGGATATCGCCTGGAGCACCACCATTCGCTTCCTCGACAGCCTGCAAATGCTGGCGCCCGACTATCGCGCGCGTCATCTGCCGACCGCCGCGCCTGCTCCGCAATGCGCGATCGAGGTAACCGAGACCGTCACCATCACCAGCGACCGGTTCCGCTTCCTGCGCGATTATCGTGGCCAGGAGGTCATTCCGGAGGCCGGAACACTGCTTGGCATCGATGACACCCGCGAGATCCGCACCCCCTACCCCGATTGCGTGCTGATCATGCCGTCGCGTCGGCTGATCCGCGGCCAGACGGCCGTTCGCCTCGGCCGCTTCGTCCAGACCTAACGGCCGGTGATCATCTCGACCAGCCGTGCTGCTGCCTGGCTGTGGTACCGTTCGGCGTGATGCAGCACGTGGAAGGACCGTTCCGGCAATGCCAACGGGACTTGATGCAGCAGCCCCGCTTCGATGCTCGGGGCCACGATCGAAGCGGACAGCACGGCGGCCCCCAGGCCCGCCTCCACCGCCGCCCGGACCGCTTCGTTCGAGGGCAGCTCCAGCGCCACGCGCAATTGGCTGGCCGAGATGCCGTGGCCTGCGAGCGCCTCCTCGAAGACCATGCGCGTGCCCGAGCCCACCTCGCGACGCACCCATTCGATCTCCAGCAGATCGATTGGAGACACATGCGTCCGCTCGACCCAAGGATGCTCCGGCCCGACCACCATGACGATCTGGTCGCGCGCCACCGGCTGGCTGGTCAGCAGGGGATCGGTCACGGCCGCCTCGACGAAGCCCAGCTCGGCCGCGCCCGACAGGACCGCGGCAGCGGCGCGGGCGGTATTGTCGATCGTGAGCCTGACATCGATGCCCGGATAGGCTCGCCGGAAGGCAACGATATGCCGGGGCAGCCAGAAGCTCGCGATGGTCTGGCTGGCCTGGACCAGAAGCGTGCCGCGCTTGAGCCCGGCCAGCTCGGCCAGCACCAGCTCCGCCGATTCGGCGCGGGCTAGGACGGCGCGGGCCTCCTCCAGGAACAGCGTGCCGGCCTCGGTCAGCTCGATGCCCCGGCCGACGCGATGAAAGAGCTTGGCCCCATGCCGCCCCTCCAGGGCGGCGATGGCGGTGCTGACCGCCGATTGCGCCAGATTGAGCGCCTCGGCGGCCCTTGTCACATGCTGACGTTCGGCAACGGCGACGAAGACGCGAAGCTGATCCAGGGTCATGGACGCCACGATACCAGCCTCGCTTGACGCTTTGCTACACGAAGTCGGCCTCGAGATCGCCCGGTATGGCGCCCCGCGCCAGGCAGGGCGAAACGAACAGGTAGCGATTCCACGCCCCGTGCAGCGTGCGGACTGCGATGGTGAGCCAGAACAGGGCGAGGCAGACCACCAACCCGGCACCGATATCGGCGATGAAGCCCAGATGGGTCTGCCGCGCGAGGGCCAATGTCGCGACCGAGTAGACGCCGAGCGGGAAGGTGAAGCCCCACCAGCCGAGATTGAACGGCATGCCCTCGCGCAGATAGCGCGCGGTAGTCAGGACCGCCATCAGCAGCCACCAGGCGCCATAGCCCCACATCACCGCGCCGCCGACGATGCCGACACCCTGTGCGACCTCGCCCAAGCCCGCGAGCCCGGCCGCCGTTGCAACCTGAGGCGCGTCCGCGCCCAGCAGCAGCAGGCCGAGCGCCCCCGTGCCGATCGGACCGAGCGCCAGCCAGCCCGACGCCGCCATATCCTTGTGCGGCAGCTTGTGCAGCACAAGCCGCAGCAGCAGGATCACCAGGATGCCGAGCGCCAGCGGCACCGAGAAGGCCCAGAGCGCGTAGCCCAGCACCAGCATCGAGAGCGCCGCCTGCGGGTCGGCGAGGTGCGGCACCAGGAGCCCGGCGCTCGACGCGGTGACCTCGGCGGCGACGATCGGCAACAGCCAGACCGCCGTCATCTTCTCCATGCTGTGATCCTGCCGCGTGAACATCAGGAACGGCACCGCGACGCCGCACGCGACCGCCATCGCCATGTCAAGCCACCAGAGCGCCTCGGCGATCACGACCGCGGTCTGGCCCCAATGGGCGATGCCGAAGGCGAGGAAGCCGTTGATGATGGTGGCAAGCCCCATCGGAATCGCGCCGAAGAACATCGACATTACGGAATGGCCGAAGATGCGGCGCGCCTCACGGGGAAAGAGCAGCCACCGCGCCGCATAGAGCAGCGTGAAGATCGCGAAGAGCGCGATGTTCGCGAGCCAGAGCATCTCGGCGACGCGATGCAGCAGCGGCGTCGCGAACGGCGCCTGGTTCAGGGCCAGGGCGAGGATGCCCGTGCCCATGGTGACGGTGAACCAGTTCGGCGTGAACTGGCGAACCACCTCGCGCAGGGGCCTGTTCGATGCGGAGGGCGCGAGGGTCGGCTGGAGAGCTGCGGTCATGAGAAACCCCTGAATATGGATGGCGGGTCAGGCTCGGGCGCAGCCGGCGATCATGCCCAGGAAGATGACGGTCAGCATGATCGGCGGCAGCAGGAGAGGCGTGCTGCCCGAAGCGAAATCCATCCAGGCCGAAAAGGTGAACTGAGCCGCGGCACTCAGAGGCACGGTGACGGTAACCGGCAGACGAAACGCGACAACGGCCATTTGGGGGCTCCTCTCCGCAGCAAGTGATGGAGAGAAGATGCCCGCCGGCCAACAATCTATCAAATAGATGGTTTAGATCTATATGATCTCATTTATGGATTGTTCGGGGACCCGAGCTGCCAATCGAGGAAGGTCAGCTCATCGGTGATGCCGTCGATCTGCTTGGCGAGCGGCATGCCTTGGCCATGCCCGGCGTCGCGTTCGATACGCAGCAGGATCGGCCGTTGCGGATCGGCCCCGTTCTGGGCATCGGCCTGCATCAGTGCGGTCATCTTGAGCGCATGCAGGGGCGCGACCCGCGTATCCGTGTCGGCGGTGAAGAACAGGGTCGCGGGATAGAGCGTGCCCGGCGCGACATGATGATAGGGCGAATAGGCGTAGAGCCATTTGAACTGCTCGGGATCTTCGGCCGAACCCCATTCCGGAACCCAGAGCTTGGCGATCGAGAATTGGTCGTAGCGCAACATGTCGAGGACCGGCACGCCCGAGATGGCGGCCCGGAACAGCTCCGGCCGCTGCGTGATCGCGGCACCGACCAGGAGCCCGCCATTGGAGCGGCCGGAAACGGCCAGCCGGTCGGGACTCGTCCATTTCTCGCGGATGAGATATTCGGCGGCGGCGATGAAATCGTCGAACACGTTCTGCTTGTTGCCGAGCATGCCGGCGCGATGCCACGCCTCGCCATACTCGCTGCCGCCGCGGAGATTGGCGACGCACCAGACACCGCCCTGCGACGCCCAATCGTAGCTGCGCGGATTGAAGGCCGGCGTGGAGCTGATGTTGAAGCCGCCATAGCCGTAAAGCACCGTAGGATTTTCGCCGTCGAGCTTCACGCCTTTGCGGGCAATGACGAACATCGGCACGCGCGTGCCATCCTTGGATGGGTAGAAAAGCTGGCGTACTTCGATCATGGACGGGTCGATCGCGCCGGCATCGAGCTTGATCCAAGGCTCGGACCGGGCTTGGGCGCTGTCGAGCCGATAGGCGGTCAACGGCGTGTCGAAGGATTGATAGACGAAATAGGCATCCTGCCGGTCCGAGCTGCCGGCGACGGTCTCGACCGAGCCCAGCCCCGGCATGGCGACATCCCGGCGATTCCGCCCATCGAGATCGGTCAGAGCGAAGCGGGCCGTCGCATCCTGATTGTAGGAGAGGAGCCAGCTATCGCCGACGATGGTGGCGCCGGTCAGCACCGCCTCCCCGGCCGGAACGATCTCCTGCCAGTGCGCGCGGTCGGGCCGCGCCACTTCGGCCCGCATGAGCCGATAGTGCGAGGCGCCTTCGTTGGTCAGCACATAGAGCATGCCCCGATGGACATAGGGCCGGAAGAGCCCTTCGACACCGCCGGTCAAAAGCTGCGCCGGCGTGCCCGAAGCCAGATCCTGCAGCCAGAGATCGTTTCGGGACGGACCATGCGTGACCGTGATGGTGAGCCAGCGATCATCCTCCGACAGCCTCGGCCTTGGAATATGGGTCTCGGCCAAGCCGAGCCCCTCGCCGAACACGAGCGCGTCGCCATCGCCTTCGAGATTTTCGCCGAGCCGGTGCCAATAGACCCGGATGTCGTAGAGCTCCTTGCCCTGCGGCACCCGGCCGGCGCGCGGGCGAGTGTAGTAGAAGCCGCTGCCATCATGCTTCCAGGCGATGCCGGCCGTCCGCGTGGGGGTGATCGCCTCGCCCATATCCTTGCCGGTCGCGACATCCATCACATGAAGCGTGCTTATTTCCGAGCCGTTGGGCGAGAGACCGTAGGCGAGATATCTTCCATCCGGCGACGGCACATACCAATCGAGCGCCACGGTGCCGGCGGCACTCAGCCCATTGACATCGAGCAGCAGGCGCGGCGCGCCCTCACCGTCGCGGACATAGAGCAAGGGCTGGTTCTGCGTGCCGGTCCGCTGGCGATAGAAGGTGAGCTTGCCACCCAGCTCGACATCGACGACCTGGCCGGCCATGACCAGCGCCTCGATCCGAGCGCGCAGCCGGTCGCGTCCAGGCACCTGGCCCAGCAGCTTCTGGGTATAAGCCATTTCGTCGGCAACGAAGCGCCGGGTCTCGGCACTGCTGACATCTTCCAGAAAGCGGTAGCGGTCGACGATCTCGACACCGTGCAGGATCTCGGTCACCGGCCGGGGCGCCGGCAGCGGCGGCCCGTCCTGTCCGAACACGGGTTGGGCGGCGAGCGTCAGCGTGATCGCGGCGGCAGAAAGAGCGGAACTCGAGCTATCGGTCATTCATTTCTGCCGGGCGAACTGTTTCGATCATTCTCTTCTAAGGGGAGAGATCCCCATCGGCAAGCGAAGGCCTGCTACCAAGGCAGCGTCGCCAAGATTTGACATTCGCCGTAACGTTGAAGCGCCAGCCGGACATGAGAATCCGGCCCCCCGAGGGAGAAGCGACCATGAGTTTCTATGCCGACAGCCATCGCGCCTTGCAGGACGAGTTCGGCCGCAGAGCGCTCGCCGATCTGCTCGAAGCCGCCATCATCCATCCGGCGCTGGCACCGGACGAGCAGGCCTTCATCGAATCCCAGGACATGTTCTTCCTGTCCACGGTCGACGAGTGCGGCCGGCCTACCGTCTCGTACAAGGGCGGCGCTCCCGGCTTCGTCAGAGCGCCCGATCCGAATACGATCCTGTTCCCCTGCTATGACGGCAACGGCATGTATTACTCGCTCGGCAATATCGAGGCTGCCGCCCATGTCGGCCTGTTGTTCATCGATTTCGCCGTGCCGCACCGGCTGCGCATCCAAGGCGAGGCGTCCTTGGTGCGCGATCCCGACGTCCTCACTGCTTTTCCGGGCGCGGAGCTGGTCGTGCGCGTGACGCCGACCGAGATCTTCGTCAATTGCGGCCGCTATATCCATAAGCGTATCGCCGCCGAGCGCTCGCCCTATGTTCCGGACGCGCAGGGTCATGCGCCCGTCCCCGCCTGGAAGCAGATCGATTTCGTTCAGCCGGTGCTGGATCCGGCCGAACGGGACCGGGTCGCGGCGAGCGGCGGCCCGATCACGCCCGAGGATTACGGCCAGCGCGTCGCCGCCGGCCGTCCCTGACTCATTTCTGCGGATGTAGGACGAGCTTCTGGATCCGCCAGTTCAGTAGCTCAGCGACATAGAGCTCGTTCTCCGACGGGCAAGCGATCTCGTGGATCCAGCCGAACTGCTTCAGAACCTTGCCCGACTTGCCGAGCACGCCCAGGACCTTACCGTCGAGGCTCATCTTGTAGATGCGGCCGGGATAGGCGTCTGACGCATAGAGCACCTGGTTCGGTCCTGGCGTGATGCAAAGCGCCCAGGGCGAACCCGGCGCCATGGTCTGGGGCGAACCGGCCGCGATCGGCAGGTTCGGCTTGTTGCCGATCGCGGGCTTGGCGTCGGTGTCGTACGGCACATCGATGGTGATCTGACGCAGCAGCTTGCCGCTGGTGTCGAACACCTGGATACGCCGGTTGCCGCGATCGGCGACGTAGATGTCGTCATGGGCGTCGATGGCAATGCTGTGCGGGGTCATGAGTTGCCCCGGCCCCGAGCCCGGCTCGCCGAAGCTGCCCAGCCACTCGCCATCCTTGGCGACCTTGGCGACGCGGGCATTGATGTAGCCGTCGCTGATATAGCCGTTGCCGTCCTTGTCCCAGGTAATGTCGGTCACTTGGCGGAACATGCCGTCGACCGGCGCCAGCGGCGGCTTCGGATGCTTGAGCGGCCCGGTTTCCTCATCTGATGCTTCCTGCTTGCGCCCGAAAACCATCGCGACGCGACCTTCGGGATCGAACTTGATGACCATGTCCGAGCCCTTGTCGGTCGCCCAGATATTGTCCTGCCTGTCGATCCGGACGGCGTGGGCGAAGGACCAGGCATAGAGATTATGGCCGATCTCGCGCAGGAATTTGCCGTCCGGCGCGAATTCGAGGAGCTGCGCCGCGGCGGCGGCATAGGCCGGACCCGTGGTGTTGCCGCGCGAGAAGGCGAAGACATGGCCCTTCGAATTCACCGCCACGCCCGAAACCTCGCCGAAATAGAGGTCGGGCGGCAGCTTCAGCGGGTTCGGCACCGAATCGAACGGGATCTCGGGCACGGCCTGCGCCAGTGCCGGCAACGGCGCCAAGCCGAACAAGAGGGAGAGCAAGCGGGCCCAGCGCGTCATCTCGGTTCCTTCCTATGTTATTGACCAAGCTTAGCAAGCGGGGTTGCATGGCCTCAAGCCATCAACGGAGAATAGATACGATGCGCGCCCCGATGACCGCCCTCATAGTGGCGCTCGCAAGCCATGCCGCGCTGGCGGAGGCCGACGAGGACCGGCTCGCTTCCGTCGCCAAGTTCGGCGGTCTCGCCGCGGTGGCTCCGCTCTGCGGGCTGCGCGACGATGGCTGGGCCGTCGATCTGCGCCATGCCGCCGTCGAATCGGCGACCGGCAAGGCTGAGGCGGCGACGCCGACGAAGGAAGATGATCGCGCCGCGGCGGCGCTGGGCTATGGCGACATGGAAAGGCTCGAGGATTTCGCCGAACGAGCGCCGGCCGCGAGCTGCGAGAAGCTGCGCACCGATCCCGATCTCGCCCGCGCCGACGCGCTGGTCGGCGCGTTCCGCCAGCGCAAGCTCGGCGCCAAGCCCGGCAGCTAATCGCCCGGGAATATCGTAAGCTTCGATATCAAATCGGGAGGTTGGGATGGCGGCAACTAGACCGCGTTTCGGCGAGGGCAGGATCTCGGGCTTCTCCTCGGCGGCGATCGGGCTCTTGAGCATCGGCGCCGTGCTCTGCCTGCGCTATCCGGGATTTCTTACGACGCCCGAGCTGCGCACCCATTACGATCTGGAGCTGCTGAGGCTCATCCTGGCGGCGGCCATGATCGCCGCCGCGGGTCTGGGCGCCGTCACGGTGACGTTGGGCGGCCCGCGCCATCTCGGCATTCTCGGCCTGTGTGCGACGCTGCTCGCCATGCTGCTCGGCGGCCCCTATACGCCGATCGGCGAGTTCGACCAGTCGCGGCTTTATCTCGGCCTCGATTGGCTGGTGCTCGACCTGTTCTTTACCGGCATTGCCTTCGTCCTGCTCGAAGCGATGTTTCCACGCGTGGTGCCCGACCAGCCGATCCTGCGCGAGGGCTGGCGGCTCGATCTCGCCTATTTCGGCGTCAATCATCTGCTCATCGGCATGTTCCTGGTGAGCTCGGCGCATTTCGCCCAGGATTTGTTCGGATGGGCCGTCAATCCCTGGCTCCAGGCCCATATCGTGGCGCTTCCGGCCTTCGTCCGCTTCGTGCTGGTCGTGCTCGCGGCCGATCTTGTCGAATATGCCTCGCACCGCGCCTACCACGAGGTGCCGGCGCTCTGGCGCATTCACGCCGTGCACCATTCGCCGTCGCAGATGGACTGGCTCTCGGGTTCGCGGTTGCACATTCTGGAGCCGCTGGTGACGCGCGCGGTCATCCTGGTGCCGATCTTCCTGCTGGGTTTCCCGCAGGACACGATCTACGCCTATCTGATCTGGGTCACGGTGCAATCGGTGCTGATCCACAGCAATATCGCCATGGATGCCGGCTGGCTGGGCTATGTCGTTGTGACGCCGCAATTCCACCATTGGCACCACGCCTCCGACGAGGAAGCGCTCGACAAGAACTATTCGGCGCATACGCCGCTATTCGACCTGATGTTCGGTACCTGGCACATGCCGAAAGGGAGATGGCCGCAGCGCTACGGCACGGTGAAGCCGATACCCGGCGGCATGGTCGGGCAGTTCCTCTACCCCTTCACCGCCCCCGTCGCCGAATTCCTCGAACGACGGGGCGATTGGCGGCGCTGAACGGCCTCTATGCCGCCCGCAGGGTCGCGAGGAAGTCGTCGACCTCGCGCCGCAGCAGATCCGCCTGGGACGCCAGCGCGTTCGCCGCCCGCAGCACGTCATCGGCCGCGACGCCAGTGCGGTCGACCGATTCGCCGACGCCGGCGATATCGCCCGTCACCTTCTCCGTTCCGCCAGCCGCTTCCTGCATGTTGCGGCTGATCTCCTGGCTTGCAGAGGATTGCTCTTCGACGGCGGCGGCGATCGAGGACGAGATCTCGTTCACTTCGAGGATGGTCTTGGTGATGCCGCCGATGGCGGTGACAACGGTACCGGTTTCGGCCTGAAGCGCATCTATCTGGGCACGGATCTCTTCGGTCGCGCGCGCCGTCTGGGTCGCGAGCGACTTCACCTCGGAGGCCACGACAGCGAAGCCCTTGCCGGCCTCGCCCGCCCGCGCCGCCTCGATGGTGGCGTTCAGCGCCAGCAGATTGGTCTGGCTGGCGATGCTGTTGATGAGGGCCACGACCTCGCCGATCTTCTGCGCCGAGGCAGCGAGCCCCGTCGCCGTATCGTTGGTCTGCCGTCCCTCTTCCGCCGCATGCCGGGCAACGTCGGCGGCATGGCTGACATGGCGGCCGACCTCGGCGAAGGAAGCCGACAGCTCTTCCGAGGCGGCGGCGGCCGATTGCACGTTGGACGAAGCTTGCTCGACGCCAGCGGCGGCGCTGCCGGCCAGCCGTCGGGTGTCCCCGGCCGTATCCGACATGGAGCGCGCGGTATCCTGCATGCTCGTGGCGGCGTTCGAGACCGTATCGACGATGCCGCGCACCTTGCTTTCGAAATTGCGGGCGAGCGCCGACATCGCTTCGTTCTTGTCCTGCTCGCTCTGGGCCTTGAGCGTCGTCTCGCGCGACTGTAGATCGCGCATCGTCAGCGCATTGTCCTTGAACACCTGCACCGCCTTGGCCATCAGTCCCAACTCGTCGCGGCGTGCGCGGCCGGCGATCTCGACCTCGAGATTGCCGGCGGCCAGGCTTTCCATGCTACCGGTCAGGCCGCGAATGGGGCGCGACAGGCCGCGGCCGACCAGCAGGGCCATCAGAATGGCCGCGACCAGCACCGCGAGCGTGGCCCCGATCATGACTTGGCGGGACGAGGCCATGCTGGCGGCATAGGTGGAGGTGTCCATGACGATCGCCAGCACCGCGATCGGCTTGCCGCTATAGGAGACCACGGGCCCCGCATAAAGAGCGGCGGGATGGCCGCCGATCTCGATGGCATGCCTGACTTTGCCGCCGGCCATGACCGAATCCTGCTCGTCCTTGGTGAGCAGCGACGCGCCGCTCAGCGTATTGGCCAAGGATTTGAAACCGCCCTCGCCGGGTGCTGAGATCGCGACATCGATCTTGAGCCGGTTCTTGAGGCGCGTGGCGAATGCATTGTCGAGCGAGATGCCGATATCCGCAGTCCCCTCATGCACGCCGTCGAGCGCGACCGGCACGGCGGAGAACATGCTGACCGTCTCGCGCCCGACCTCTGGGCTCGCCAGCTCCTTTTTGTTTTTGTTAGCCTCCACGATCATCGGGCGCCGGGCCGAGATGTCGTCGCCGAAGGCCGAAGGCTGATGCATCCGAACGAGCACAAGCGCCGGCGGCCGCTGGAAAGTGACGAGCGGCACGTCGTGGGCCTGCAGTGCAGTTTCCACCGGCGCCAGGAACTTGACGAGCGCGTCGCGATCGTCACGGGCCATCGCCTCCTGCACCGGGCGCAGATTGGCGAGGATGTTGCCGACGACCGTGCCCGTGCGGGCCTCATAGGCCATCGAGGCCTGGACGTTCTCGTATTTGGACTCGACCATCTGATCGAGCGCGAACTGGCTGAGCTCGCCCTGCTGCAGATAGGCGAAGATGCCGACGGCACTGGACGCGGCGACCGCGGTTCCGGCGATGGCCATCACGATACGCGCGGGTATGGAGCGGAAGTTGAGTCGCATCGGATCACCTGATCAAGACATCTTTGACATTTACAGGAGCCCTGTTAAGTCCGGCTTAACGCAACTCGGCTTTTAAAGCCTACGATAGGCAGTGAATTGCACAGTCCCGCCCGAAGACCGCTCGACTATTTGCTGGGCGGTATCTCCTACCAGCGCGTGTCGGCTGTTCCACTCGACTGGCCTCTATCTTGCGTAGATCTGGAGAGCTTAGGGAGAGTCACGCATATGAGTGCAGAACCTGAACGGATCGTGCTCCTGTCGGAGCGCATCAGTACGATTGCCAATCAAAAGATTGCCCAAATAAACGGCGTTACCAGCGAGACCAAGATTCTGGCGCTCAACGCGCTGATCGAGTCCGCCCGCGCCGGCGAGGCTGGCCGAGGTTTTTCCGTGGTCGCGAACGAGGTCAAGGCCGTGTCGGAGCGGATCATGGAGATTGCCGCCTCGCTCTCCTCCGAGCTGGCGGGCTCCATCGCCGAGCTGACCAATCTCGGCCGCTCGATGGCCGAGCAGGTTCGAGGACAACGCCTGGTCGATCAGGCACTCAACATGATTGAAATCATTGATCGCAACTTATACGAGAGATCATGCGACGTTCGCTGGTGGGCGACCGACGCGGCCGTGGTCGATGCGTTGGAAAATCCCGGCGGCAAAAGCGTTGATCACGCCTCCCATCGGCTGGGCGTCATCCTCAAGAGCTATACCGTCTATCTCGACCTCTGGATCGCCGACGCCAGCGGCAGGGTCGTCGCCAATGGCCGCCCGGATCAATATCCGGGCGTGATCGGCTCGAACGTGTCGAATCAGACCTGGTTCCGTTCGGCCATGGCGACGCGGACGGGCGACGATTATGTGGCGGTCGATATCGACAGCGAGGCCGGCCTACGGGGCGCGCAGGTGGCGGTCTATTCGACGGCGGTGCGCGCCGGCGGCCAATCGGGTGGCAAGGCGCTCGGCGCGCTCGGCATCTTCTTCGACTGGCAGCCGCAGGCCGACGCCGTCGTGAAGGGCGTGCGCCTCAGTGAAGAGGAACAAGGACGCACGCGCTGCCTTCTGGTCGATGCCCGCCATCGGGTCATCGCCGCCTCCGATGCCAGGGGCGTGCTGACGGAGAGCTTCCCGCTCGCTATTTCCGGCGCCAGCCGCGACGGCCATTATGTCGACAGCCAGGGCGCTATGGTGGGGTTCGCGCTGACGCCCGGTTATGAGACCTATCGCGGGCTCGGTTGGTACGGCGTCATCGTGCAGGCCTTGCCGGGCGCGACGAAGATGTTTGAAAAGCGCTAGGTTCGAGACCCGGCTGAAAAGGTCCTTCCGACGTCAGCCGGGCCTTCTCAATCGAAGCGCTTTTGCAGGAAGTACCGGGCACTACCTCGCGGATAGTCGCCAATCTCGCCGAACACGCGATAGCCGAGCTTTTCATAGAAGCCGCGGGCCTGGAATTCGAAGGTATCGAGCCAAGCGCCGATGCAGCCCCGCTCGCGGGCGATCGCCTCGGCTTGCCGCATGATCGTGGTGCCGACCTTCTGGCCGCGCAGCGCTTCGGGCACAACCAGCAGCTCGATGAACAGCCAATCATAGCCGGTCCGGCCCCAAAGGCCACCCATCGCCTGGCCATCCGCCCCACGAACCGAGATCACCAGCGGCTCGGCGCGCACCGCCGGCGCCTTCTGCTGATTATAGCGAACGAGCGGCGCCAGGATGGCCTCGCGGTCCTCCGGCCCTGGCTGCTCCAAGATGACGAGTTCGTAATTCATTGATCTGACCCGAATAGAACGGTCTAGCGAGAGGCCGCGGCGCGAAGATACTGCTCGAACCCGGCCTGGTCGGTGAAGCGAAATCCTTCGAACCCGGCGCGGCGAGCGCCTTCGACATTGGCTTCCACATCGTCGATGAAAAGCGAACGGGCGGGCTCGATCCCGGCCCGGGACGCGACCGCCAGAAAGGCTTCGACCGCCGGCTTCTCCAATCCCAGCTCGTGCGAAAGATAGGGCTCGAGACGGGCCAGCCGGCCGCCGCTCAGCGCGACCAGGAAATCCCAATGCTCGGCGTTGGTGTTCGAGAACAGCATCACCCGGCGCCGCGCCGCCAATCCCTCGACCAGATCGAGCATGGCCGGATCGAGGCCGAGATGCGAAGACCAGATACCGGCGAATTCGGTCCAATCCGCCTCCATGCCGCATTCCTCGCAAAGCCGCGCATGGAGCGCGCTCACCGGTTCACGGCCGGAACCGATGCCGGTCGTGCGCATCACGGCGGTAATCCGATCTGCAACACCGGGCGCCGAGCAGCGCGCCGCCATCCGCGCCAACAGGGCATCATTGTCGTGAGTCGCGATCACGCCGCCCAGATCGAACACCAGCGCGTCATAGGGCAAGCTGAGGGAGGCGATGCCGGCGTTCACAGATCCTCCGCGAGCGCCGCCCTCACCGGTTGGGGCATGACCGCAATATGTCCATAGTTCGGATGATCGAACCCCACCAGGATCTGCGTACCCTCGGCGCGGAAAGCGGCAACGGTCTCGGTATCGAAAGGGAAGTGACAGAACTGCACCGAGGACGCCTTGCCCTCGGGCGACGTATTCTCACGCTCGGCATCGGGCACGCCGCGTATCTGCCGGCCGCCGACCTGCAGAAACATGTGGCTCTCGATGCCGCCGATGCGGTTGAGCGCCGCCAGCCGGCGAACCGGATCGTCGATCTCGAACATCACCGTGGCAATCAGCTCGCCGCCACGCGGCACCAACGGCCCATAGGCTTCGAGCTCGTCGGCGAGCTGCTCGTCGCCGCCCTTCTCGATATAGAGCATCTCCTGGATCTGATGCCTGATCGTGTCCCAGCTCTCGAAATAGAAGGTCGCGAACGGCCCGACCTCGAGCCGCCGACGCTTCTTGATCTCGGCTATCCGCGTCCGCTCCTGCGCCCGGCGCGGCAGATAGTCCGGAAGGGCTAAGAGATCGGCAGCTTCAACCGTACGCTTGGGCATTGCACTTCCTCTTTCAGGCGAGGCCGTAGGCCCGGGCGAAGAGCTCGATCGGATGGGCCTGGGTCGGCAGCGGCTTGTCGCCGCCCAGCCGCTCAATCCCCTGCAGGATATGGGTTGCCGCGAGCGGACATTCCGAGGCGACGAAGGCCGTCTCGTTCTTGGCGGCCTGACGGGCGACCGGCTTGCCAACCTTGATGGCGATCTCGAAGAATTCCTCCCGCACTCCCCATGAGCCGCCATGGCCGGAGCAACGCTCGACCACCTCGACCTTGGTCTCCGGCAGGAGCTTAAGGAGCTCGGCCGCCTTCTGCCCCATGTTCTGGGCGCGCGCGTGGCAGGCGATATGGACGGTGACGCCGCCCGGCAAGCTCTCGAGCCCGGGCGCCAGTCCCTCCTTGCGGGCAATGTCGACGACATATTCGCTGATGTCGCTGGTGTTTTGAGATAGGCGCCGGACATCGGGATCGTCCGGCAGCAGCAGCGGCCATTCGAATTTCAACATGAGCGCACAGGAAGGCACGGGCGCGATCACGCGATAGCCCTGGTCGATATAGGGCTTCAAGGCCAGCGCCACGCGCTTCGCGCGGCCGGCGACATCGGCGAGCTCGCCCTGCTCCAGCTGCGGCATGCCGCAGCATTCGGGGTAGGCCACCTCGGTCTCGACGCCGTTATGGGCAAGCACCGCACGCGCGGCGCGGCCGATGCCCGGATCGTGGAACTCGACATAACAACTGGCATAGAGCACGGCCTTGCGACCATGGGCCGGCGCTTCGGCATTGATCTCGGGCGCGTCGAGCGCCTGCTGCTGGAAGGTCTGGCCGGCATAGCGCGGCAGCTCGGCATCGCGCGCAACGCCGGCGACGGCGCTGAGGATCGGCCGGGTCAGGCCATTGCCGCGCGCCATCGCCCAATTGGCTATCGGGGCGACGAGCGTGCCGAGCTTGCCGTTTCGATCGATCTTGGCCAGCTCGTCGACCATGCCCTCGCCTTTGCCCTGGCGCCGCTCGGCCGCGCGATAACGCAGCATCAGATGCGGAAAATCCAGATTGAACTCGTGCGGCGGGACGTAGGGGCACTTGGTCATGAAGCACATGTCGCACAGCGTGCAGGCATCCACGACCGGCTTGTAATCCTTGGTCGGCACGGAATCGAGCTCGCCCGTGGCCGATTCGTCGATCAGATCGAACAGGCGCGGAAACGAATCGCACAGATTGAAGCAACGCCGGCAGCCATGGCAGATGTCGAAGACGCGATGCATCTCCGCCTCGATCTTCGCCATGTCGTAAAAGTCAGGATTTTCCCACTCGAGCGGATGGCGGAACGGGGCGCCATCCTCACTCGCCTTGCCCGCAACAGACATGCGCCACCCCACGCCAGCTCAAGGAATTCGATTCGAAGCCGGAAACGGCGGACGGAACACCGCCCGCCGTTTGCGAGAGCCGAAACTCAGCTATTCAGCGAATCGAGGGCCTTCTGGAAACGACCCGCATGCGAACGCTCGGCCTTGGCCAGCGTCTCGAACCAGTCGGCGATCTCGTCGAAGCCTTCTTCGCGCGCCGTGCGAGCCATGCCCGGATACATGTCGGTATATTCGTGCGTCTCGCCCGCGATGGCGGCCGCCAGATTCTTGTCCGTGGCGCCGATCGGCTTACCGGTCGCCGGATCGCCGACAGCCTCGAGGAACTCCAGATGACCATGGGCATGGCCGGTCTCGCCCTCGGCGGTCGACCGGAACACGGCCGCCACGTCGTTGAAGCCCTCGACATCGGCCTTCTGTGCGAAATAGAGATACCGACGATTGGCTTGGCTCTCGCCGGCAAAGGCTTCCTTCAGGTTGTTTTCGGTCTTTGATCCGCTCAGATTGCTCACATCCGCCTCCACCAAGGAAACCGTGGCGCCGTGCCCCGGATTGCTTCATTTATCGCGCAGCGGGCGCCATCCGTCAATAGATTGGAATGATTCCAATCTATTGACGGATGGCGCCTGCCCGGCTTGACCCCGGCGGCACGGCCCGCCTAAATGCGCCGCCCCTCAGCCCCGGAGAGCAGACCTTGAATCAGTCGCCAGAAACCTTCGACGCGCTTATGGCGCGGTATCTCGGCTCGAGCCTCGAGACGGCGACGGGACGCCTCATCGGCTCTCTCGCCATCGCCGCGGCCGTCGCGGCCCTGATCATCAAGCTGCTCTGACACGCTACTTCAAGACCGCGTCCCGGCTGGACGGCAAGGGCACCAGATTGGCGCCAATCTCCTTGATCAGCACCTTCAACGCGGTGAAATCGATCGGCTTTACCAGATAGCCGCTGGCACCGTGCTCGGTCGCGGCCCGGCGGCGTTCGGCATCTCCGTAGGCCGTGACCATGACCACGTGCAAGGTCGGCCGGCGCCGCTTGAGCGTCGCCAGCAGCTCCAGTCCGTCCATGCCGGGCATGTTGATATCCGACAGGATCAGAATTGGCTCCGGCTGCACGCCGCTCTCGATCATCCGCAGACATTCCTCGGCGGAATGTGCGAAATGCAGGACGCATTCGCCATTCTGAACCTCCCGCCGGAACCGTTGCTGGAAGAGATCCACAACATCCGGCTCATCATCGACGACGAAGAAGCTCAGCGCCACCACGGCCTCCATTCTAACGTCCGTCGCGGCCCGGCCGCTGGGGAACGCGCCTTGTCGCTCATCGGATTCTTTATTGATTTTGGCATGCTCGATCAGCTTGGAATTCGCCGCACCACCGATTGGTCTCGATCGGCAACGGCCCCCCACGGGGCTCGGGTTGAATCAAAACATGGGCCGTGCTCCGAATCGAGAGTAATCTTATGCACACCCTCCCCCATTTTACGAGAGATTGTCTGCGGGGAACATCCCTCGCGTTAGGCCGCACGTTGCCACACGGCCGCGATATGATAGGCAACTCTGCAGCGTCTCAAGGAAAGAGAGGCTCTGCCCTGTTCCGGTCACAACGGTCCTATTTCCGGGTATTGCTCGACCAGCCGCCGCTGAGATTCGTCGAGACAGGCTCTCAGCCCCGACATGAGCTCGCGCAACTCTGCCTCCGACCGAATCGAGGCCGCATCCTCCAATGCCGCCGCCTCGCGGCTTAGCCCCAGAAGACCGATCGAACCGCTGCTGCCGGCCATCTGATGCGCGATCGCCTTGATCTGAGGACGATCGAGCGCCGCTTCGAGCGCTTCGAGCCGACGGCTCTGTTCGATGCCGTTAGCGAGCTGCACGGTAAGCACCTTAGCGACGCGCTCGCGGCCGAGGCGCCGTTCGAGCTCGTTCAAGATTGCGAGATCCAACAGCGTGTCCGACATCTCAACCGTTCATGTGGCAGCATCAGGAACCTGGCACGAAGCCGAGTATAGCCTGAATTATGAATGGCACGACGGCAATCTGCCTGATAGTCGAACAAGCATTCGAAACACACCGCCCCCGGAACCGAACGACCTTACAACCGATTGATTATATTGGTCAAATATAGTCAGGGCCGAAGTTTTCGTTCAGCCTTCGTTAACCAAGCCGCCGCTAGCTTACCGGCACGCCGAAGGGGCCGACGTTCGGACCGCCGTGCCGGTGAAAGGAAAGCTGCTTTGACCCGGGATCGACTTGGCTCCGCCACGACCGCCCTTCTGCTCGTTTCCATGCTCGGCGCCTGCTCGCTCATGCCGCTCGAAACCGGCGAACGAACCGGCGGCGACAAATCCGGGGATTACGCTTCGTTGATGCGCGTCGCGGCGGCGATGCGACAAGCCAACGATCTCAACGGCGCCGTCGGCGTCTATCGCAACATCAGTTCGCATGCGCCCAATAAACCCGAGCCGCTGATCGAGCTTGGCGCCACGCTGATGGATCTCGGCCGATACAATGAAGCGAGCACGAGCTACGAGGCCGCTCTTAACCTCCAGCCGAAGAACCCGGAGGCGCTCGTCGGCCAAGCGCGCGCCCTGCTTCAGTCCGACCGGCCGCAGCTGGCCATCCCGCCGCTCGAGCGCGAGCTCAAGCTCCACCCCGACGACATCAAGGCTTTGACCGCCCTGGGCATCGCGCAGGATCTGACCGACAATCACCCGCTCGCGCAGCAGACCTATCGCAGCGGGTTGCAGCTCTCGCCCGGCAACACGGCGTTGACCGGCGATCTCGCGCTCTCGCTCGCGATAGAAGACCGCACCGACGAAGCCCTGCAGTTGCTGAAGCCGATCGCCACTCTCCCCGACGCGACGCCGCGCTTGCGCCAGAATCTGGCGCTGGTCTATGGGCTGGCCGGGGATCGGGACGCGGCGGCCCGCACGGCCCGCCTCGATCTGGACGAGACGGCCGTGCAGCACAACCTCGCCTATTTCGAGACGCTGCGCACGCTGCCGCCGGCCGCCCGAACGCGGGCGATCATGGCGGTGCCGGCAGCGGCCCCGGTGATGACGCCGGCCACCAGCCCGGATCTGGACCAGCGCTGAGCTACATATGGTGCAGCGTATCGAGCGTCGAGAGGATAGCGGGACCGATCAGCACGATAAACAAGGTCGGCAGGATGAAGATCATCATCGGCACGGTCAGCACGGCCGGCAGCCTCGCCGCCTTTTCCTCCGCCCGCATCATCCGCTGATCGCGGAACTCGGTCGACAGCACGCGCAGCGAATTCGCAAGCGGCGTACCGAACTTCTCGGCCTGCTGCAAAGTGCCGACCACGCCCCGTAAAGCCGGGAGATCGACGCGCAGGCTGAGATTGTCGAGCGCCTGCCGCCGCTCCGGCAAAAAGGTGAGCTCGGCCGAGGTAATGGCGAACTCGTCCGCAAGCTCGCCATAGGATCGCCCGAGTTCCTTGGAGACGCGGGCGAAGGCGGCATCGAGGCTGAGACCGGCCTCCACGCAGATAACCAACAGATCGAGGGCATCAGGCAGCGCTTTCTGAATGAGCTGCCGCCGCTTTGCACCCAGATTCTTCATATAGGTGCCCGGGGCCAGATAGCCGAGAAAAACACCACCCAGGCAGGCGAAGAGACGGAACGAATCCGGAATCGGAACGATCTGGAACAGATAGGCATCGACCAGCACGACCGCGCCGAAAGCCAGCGGCATGATCATCCGGCAGAAAAGATAGGTCACCATCGCATCCGGAGAGCGCAGGCCGGCACGCGCCAGCAAGAGCTTCGCATCGGTCGCCTCGCGGCTCTTGAGCAGGTTGAACTGCTGCACGACCAGATGCATGAGCCCCGAGGTGCCGCCCTGATTGTGCAGGCCCGGGCGGGCCGAGCGCGCGCTGAGCTGGGCTTTGCGCAGGCTGTCCCGGCGCTCCTTCATCTCCTTGAGGCGACGATCGAACGATCCGTCATAGCGGAGCGCGTCGAGAATGGCGATCAGTGCCAGCAGCGCCGCCGTGCCGGCCAGCACCGAGACCGCCATATCGACGCTGATGCCCGCCGGCAAATAAGCCGTCAGATCGAAATGGGAAGAATCGCTCATATTTCGAACTTGATCAGCTTGGCCATGATGATGGTTCCGGTCAAAAGCATGATCCCGGCGACCGCCAGCATGACATTGCCGCGCGCGTCGGTGAAAAGCGGAGTGATGTAGTTCGGCGAGGTCATCATGATCATGCCGAGAACGACGAAAGGCAGCGCACCGAGGATCATTGCGCTCGCCCTCGCCTCCGAGGTCAGCGCCCTGATCTTCAGGACCATCTGGCGACGACGGCGCAGGATTTCGGACAGGTTTTCGAGCGTCTCAGCCAGATTGCCGCCGGTTTGCCGCTGAACCGACAAGCTGATCACGAAGAACCGGAACTCCGGCGTATCCAACCGTTCGGCGACCTCCCACAGAATATCCTCGAGATTGCGCCCGACACGCATGCCGCCTTCGATCTTGCGGAATTCCTCCCCGACGGGGTCGGGCACCTCGGAGCCGACGGTGATGATAGCCTCGGTGATCGGCAGGCCCGACTTGATGGCGCGCACGATCAGATCGATCGCATCGGGAAAGAGGGCGTTGAAGCGGGCGACCCGGCGCACGGCCATCTGACCCACGAGCCAATATGGCAGCGCCAGGCCGGCGAGCACGCCGATCAGGATCGAGGGCAGCAGCCCGAGACTGGTGAGGAGCGCCATCAGCGCCGTCACGACGAGGGCGGTGCCGCCCATCCAGAGACAGAAATGCCCGACGGTGATCTGGCGGCCGGTGCGCAGGAGACGCCGCTGCAGGACATCATGGTTCGGCAGCAGCCGGAGCGCCAACCGATCCAGTACCGGCATGGAACTTTCCTGGCCGGTGAGCCGCAGGGTCGGCGCGGCGCTGACGTTGCCGCTTGCGGCCCTGCCGGCGCTCACCCGGCTCAGCCGCTTCTTGAGGCGGCGGTCGTCGCCGCCGCTGACGGCGACGCCGATCAGCAGAACGAAGAGCATGGTGCAGGCGAAGGCCGCCGCGACCAAAATCAGATTGCCGGGCATTCAGACCGCCTCCAACAGAGCACGATCCAGCCCGAAATATTCGGCGCGCGGCAGGAAATGCGGACGAATGCCGGCCGAATGGAAATTGCCGCGCAGCTTTCCGTCCGGCCCTTCGCCTTGATACTGATAGGTGAAGAGATCCTGGCTGGTGATGATGTCACCCTCCATGCCGACGATCTCCATGACATGCGTGACACGGCGAACGCCGTCGCGCATGCGATTGATCTGGATGATCAGATGAACCGCCGCGGCGATCTGCGTGCGCACGGCACGCGACGGCAGGTTCGTACCGGCCATGCCGATCATGTTTTCGAGACGGGTCAGCGCCTCGCGCGGGCGGTTGGCGTGAATGGTCGACATCGAGCCGTCATGGCCGGTATTCATCGCCTGGAGCACGTCGAGCGCCTCGGCGCCGCGAATCTCACCCAGGATGATGCGGTCGGGGCGCATGCGCAGCGTGTTCTTGAGCAGATCGCGCATGGTGATCTCGCCATTGCCCTCGAGATTGGACGGCCGCGTCTCCAATCGCACGACATGGGGCTGCTGAAGCTGCAGTTCGGCCGCATCTTCGATCGTGACGGTGCGCTCGGCCGAATCGATCATGCGCGAGAGCGCGTTCAGCATCGTCGTCTTGCCCGAGCCGGTGCCGCCCGAGATCAGGATGTTGAGCCGGCAGCGCGCCGCGATCTTGAGCAGCGTCGCCATGGCGGGCGAGATATTGCCCTGCTCGGCCATGAGGTCGAGAGTGATGCCCTTCTTGGAGAATTTCCGGATGGAGATTGAAGGACCGTCAATCGCCAGCGGCGGAATGATGATGTTGACGCGGCTGCCATCCTCGAGCCGCGCGTCGCAGAGCGGCGAGGTTTCGTCGACCCGGCGGCCGATGCGCGTGACGATGCGCGACGCGATGTTGAGAACATGGCTGTTGTCGCGGAACTTGATGTCGGTCAGTTCCAGCTTGCCGCGGCGCTCGACGAAGGTCTGGTACGGCCCATTCACCATGATATCGGTCACGGTCTCGTCGCGCAGCAACGGCTCGAGCGGACCCAGACCCATCATGTCGGCGAGCAGCACCTGCACCAGCTCGCGCTGCTCGGCCAGATTGAGCTGAATCTTGCTCTCGGCAAGCAGCTCGGTGACGAGCGATGTGAGCTGTTTCTCGAACTCGTCGCGCGGCATTTCCGCCGCCACGGCGGCGTCGATGCGCTGCACGATCGCCGCCTGGAGCTTGGATTTGGCCGAGTCGACCCGGCCCCGATCGGCATCGGCGCGGCGCGGCTCGACGGGCGGAGAGGCTGGTGCCGCTTCCGGGCGCGGCACGCCGGCCAGCAATTCGCGCATCAGCGCCGTGACCAGATCGCGATGCTCGATCGCCGCGACCTCGATCCGATGTTTCGAGAAATAGGCGGTCGCGGCCGCCCCGACGATGCCGGCGATTTCGCCGCGCGTAAGTTTCGCGCGCTGCTCGATATCGATCGCCATCGACAGCACGGGCAATAATTCCTCGAGCGCCCGATCGATCTGCTCACGCGTCGCCGGCACTACCGCCGGCTTGCCTGCGGGATCCGTTGCCGTTGGGCTCGCCGCCGGAATGAGCGGCCGCCCGCGCCGTGCGGTCAGATCCGCGACGCGATTACCGATCGGCGTGACTTCGGCGGAACGGCGGAACATTTCGTAACTCTACTTTCCCAGGAACTTCCACATTTTGGACTTGCCGCGCTTGGCACCGCGGATCGGACCGGCCAGACTGATCGCCACGGCCTTGAACGACTTGACCAGAGGCACGGCGGGTGCCACGGCGCTGAGCGCCTTGCCGGCATTGGAGGCGGCCGTCGCCTGCTTGGGATCGGCGGGCAGGACGACGTCGATCTTGCGGCCGAGCCCCTTCTCGAACTCGCCACGCGATACGCTCGGCTTACCAGCCTGGGCGCCGGCGCCGGCCTGCAGTACCGTGACCTTGGCGTGGGACGCCGTATCCTTGACCAGCGTGTTCAGGCGAATGGCGTCGCGCAACCCGGCGAGAGACGGTTCGCACAGCAGAACGACGTGGCTCGCCACATTGAGAACGGCGCGCTGAATCGCGGTCATGCCGCGCGGCATGTCGATCACGACCCAATCGAATTTCTGCTGCAGCTCGTGCAGCAGGATATCGACGGCGGAAGGATCGAAGACGGCGTCCTCTTCCATCGGCTCCTCGGCCGAGAGCACGGCGAGATGATCTCCCAGCCGCACCATGGCCCGCTCGATGAACAGGCTGTCGATACGCGAAGGCTGTTCCAGCGCCTCGCGCAGGCCGCGCCCGGGATCGAGATCGAGCGCCAGCGCCACCGTGCCGAAATGAATATCGAGATCGACGAGCGCCGTACGGCGCCGATGCTCGTGCGCGATCAGCCAGGCCGTGTTCACGGCGGCCGTCGTCGTGCCGACCCCGCCGCGGGTCCCGGCGAAGACGACGATACGGCCGAGCTGCTGTCCGGCCGGCTCGGGCGCCGCCCGGACCTGCCCGGCGATGGCGATCGCTTCGCTCAGATGATGCGGCTCGAGCGGCTTGACCAGATAGTCCGACGCCCCGGCCGCGAGCAGGTCGCGATAGAGCCGGACATCGTTGACGCTGCCGAGAGCCAGGATACCCAGGCCAGGACCGGCCTCGGCCACGGCCTTGGCGAAGTCGGCGAGAGGCGCCGTGCTGCCGGACAAATCGAGAATGAGGATGCGCGGAAGCTCGCCTTCAGCCAGCCGCTTCAGGGCCAAGGCCAGTCCGCCGGTCATGACGACGCCGTCGACGATATGCTGATCAGCCAGCGCCTCGGCCACGAGCTCCTTGGTCTGACCGTCGGCGACCACAGCGAGCACGCCGGACCTTTCTCCGTGAGAGTGGGGCACGGCGAGCACCGCGCTCATGGCGTACTGCCGCTGCCGCCGCCGGTGCTGGGCGGGGCGCCGGCCTGGCCGCCCGCGATCGGCGACACACCGGTATCGATGAGCGGCGTGATCTTGTCCGCCCGGTAGCGTTGGATCGCGGCGCTCGCCGGGCCGCCATCGAAGGCGCCATGGCCCCGGCCGGCGAGCAGATCGCCCGGATCGGCTACCTGCAACGCCAAATTGGTCGCGTCGGCACAACCAAAGTTGCTGGCCGAGGTTGTTGTGAAGTCGGCACGCGCGATGCGGCTCCATTGCGGACAGGCCGGCGGCGTCACGACATAGCGTGCAAGCTCGACCGTCACATGCCCCGGCCGTGGCAGGCCAGCCGGCGCGCCATCGGGCCGGACGACGATGCCGTAGCCGCGCAGCAGCAAGGTGAGCTCGCGCAGCCGGGCTTGCGCCAGCTTGTCGTCGGGTGCCGCTCCGAGCGAGACTCGGTCGCTGTCATCGAGACCGCCGGCGGCGAGGAAGCTCTGCAGCTTCACGGCCTCGGCTTCGGTCATGGTGGCACGGCCGGGTTCGAACCCGACATCGAGCGTTCGCCTCGCATAATCGACGCGAATCGCCTTCGGCGCCTCGACAGCCGAATATTGCGTGGCGTCCGAGGCGATGCAGCCATCGAGGGCCAGCAGCAGGATGGGGACAAGGGCGATCATCGGGGCACGCATGGCGAGCACTCCAGTCATTCGAAAAGGAAGCCGGCCGGCCCGACGAGGCCCGCGCCGTTCAGCTTGGGTCCGGACGACGCCCGGCCGGCAAGGCTCGGGCGATAGGACTGGCCGTAGAGAATCCGGTCGGTGTCGTTCGGTGTGACCAGCCCGTCGGTGGGGGTTGCCAGCGCCATGGCGTTGGTGGGCCGGACGAGATAAGGCGTCACGATGATCACGAGCTCGGTCTCGTTGCGCTGCCAGCGATCGGAGCGGAACAGCGCGCCCAGGATCGGCACGTCGCCGATGCCCGGGAATTTCGACAGATCCTGCTCGGTGTTGTTTTGGAGCAATCCAGCGATAGCGAAGCTTTCACCGCTGCCGAGCTCGATCGATGTGTCGGCCCGCCGGACGGTCAGGCCCGGAATATTGAAGCCCTGAACCAATACCTGGCCGTTCGTGCTGAGCGCGCTGACTTCCGGCTGTACATGCATGTTGATGCGCGTGCCGTCGATGATCGTCGGCGTGAATTCCAGCGACACGCCGAATTTCTTGAACTCGACCGTGATCGTATCAATGCCGTTAACAATGTTGGCACCGACGGGCACCGGAAACTCGCCGCCGGCGAGGAAGCTCGCGGTCTGGCCGCTCAAGGCCGTGAGGTTGGGCTCCGCCAACAGGCTGATCAGACCTTCCTGGGCGAGCGCGTCGATGACCGAATCGATGGTCGCACCGTTGGCGGTGAAGCCGCCCGTGATGGTATTGGTGGCGGCGATGGCACCGATTCCGGTCGGGTTGGCGGTGACAAGACCGAAGGCGAAGCGCGAGCTGTTCAGCATCGCGTTCCAATTGATACCGAACGATTTCAGCGTGTTGCGATCGACCTCGGCGATGCGGACCCGCAGATTGACCTGGTTGGGCGCCACCACCGCGACATGATTGATGACCGGGCCGAACTTGGCCTGATCGGCATAAGCCTGGACGAGCGAGTGGATATCTTCGGCATGAGCCGCCGAGGAGACGTTGCCGGAGACGATGAGGGTGCCGTTGATCGGCTGGAGCGACACGGGCTCGTCCGGCACCATCTGCTTCAGGGCGGCCCGCAACGGCCCCAGATCCTGGGTGACGCGCACCGTGCCGTTGAACAGCACCTGCTCCTGATCGTCGACAGCATAGAGCACGGTCTCTCCCGGCGCCTTGCCGGTGACATAGACGAGCGACGGTGATTTCACCTGCACATCCGCCGTCTCGGGATTGGCGATGAAGACGGTCGCCGCGGGGCGCTTCAGCCGCAGCAGTGTGCCCTTGCCGACCTCGATATGGATGGCGGAAGCATCCGCCGCCTCCGCCTTGCGGCTGTCGGCGCCTCGAGGTTGCGCCGAGCCTGTCACAACCGTTGCCGGCGGCAGCGACGCCGGCCGCACGGTTTGGGCCGGCGTCGTCATGATGATGGCGGGCACATTGATCGGCGGCGCCAGAGGCTTCTGTGCGACCGAAACGACCGGCGCCGCTCTCGGCGCCTCGGCATTGGCCGCCTTCGAATCGCTGTCGGCCCTGGCCGCCGTTCCGACGACAAGCGATAAAATCAGGAACGCACCAGCCGCGAACTTGTTGGGCTTGATCATTTTGGGGCTGCGCTTGCAGCTTGCCCCGGACCGGCAGTCCCTACCTGTGAATTGCCCAATTGCTGTACCTCCGCCCTGGCGCCACGGATGATCGTGACGTTGCCCCCACTCGAACCGACCGGCCTGAAGGCAGGCAGCAACCGGCTCACTTGGCTATCGACGGTATAGGTCGGGGTTTGTTTATTGGTAAACGCGGACAGTTTATTTTCATCGCCCGCCTTGGCATTTGCGCCCGGCTTTACGTCCGCCAGGGCAAGTTGATCGTCACCCAGGCTGTGCAGGCTGAAGGCGAGCTTGCCCATTTCCGCGGCCAGGGTGACGAGCTCGGCTTGCTTTTCGGTGACTTCGAGCGTCGCCGTGTGGCCGACGATCGGCTCGCCCGCCTTGGTATCGACCTTCTGATCGATCGCCAGCACGCGGATATCGCGCTGCACGGTTTCCGATGCCTGCCGCGAAGTCCCGCCGTCTGAGCCTTCTTCTTGCGGCACTGAATGAGTCAGCACCAGATCGACCCGATCGCCCGGAAAGACGAAGCCGGAGATACCCGATGTCGCCGAGATGGCGACGGAAATCGCCCGCATGCCGGGACGCAACACGGCCGCGAGGAAGCCGCGATCGCCGGGCGAGACGACGCGCCCTTCGACGATCGGCTCGCCGGCGAGGAAAGGCGAACGGACGACCCAGCCGGCCAGATCCTCTGGTTTACGCATACCTTCGAGAATGTAGCCTTCGCCGAGATTGCCGTTGTCGGGCCATGGTTGCCAGACGAGATCGTCGGGCTTCAGTAATTCGCCCATAGCGAGCGCCTTGTGCGCGACCAGAACGCTGCGGGCCGGCTTCACCTCCGGCGGCGGCGGCGGTGCCTCGGCCTGGACGATGGTCTGGCGTTGCGCCTCGAGCCAGGAATTGGCGAGCATCGCCATGGCCCCCGAAACCACCAAGGCAAAAAAGAAAAGGATCAGTGTGCGCGGACGCATCGGACGCTCCTGCTAGACCGCGATGACGTGAGGTCGATTCGTCCTAACGTCTGAATCGCTGTCTTGCTCTTATACTTAGAGCCTGAATCAGACATTAAGTCGGGCCGGCTTAATGTCTGATTCAGGCTCTAGAAGCCGGCGAGATGAAACGCCACGGTCAGGCCGCCGAGGGCGATCGCCACGCCATAAGGCATGGGCCGATGACGCCGGCGAGCGCCGGGAGCCACATCCACGCGAAGATGGGCCAAGCCGCCCGCTTCCTGGACGCGGGCCTCGAACCAGGCGCCCGGCGGGCTTAATAGGACGATGGCGATCAGGCCGCCGCAGAGGGTGGTGAAAATAAGCAGCTCAGGCAACAGCGCCGGCCCCGCCCAGAGCGAGGTGACCGCCAGCAATTTCACATCGCCGCCGCCCATGAGGCCGCATGCGAACAGGGCAAAGCCGAGCGCAAAGACCAGAAGCGCCATCGACAGGGCGCCGAGTGGGTCGATCGAAGCCGAAGCGGAAACGGCATGTACCGGCCAAAGCACCAGGATCGCGAGCGAAAGGCTGTTGGGGATCAGCAGCCGCCGCAGATCGCTCCAGCCGGCGGCCAGCAGAAGGCCGGTGAAACCGGCTATGGCGGCGAGATCGATCGAGTACATGCCTAATACAGGCCCGGAATGATCCGCGCCGTCTTGGCGCAGTATTCCGCATAATCCTCGGGGAACGCTTCGGTGAGAGCCGCCTCCTCGAACCGCATCCGCATGACCTGCAGCAAGGCATGGCAGATCAGGAAGACCGCGCTCGTCGGCGAAGCGACCCTCAACCAGACGCCGATGATCGCCACTTCTTCGGCCAGATAGAGCGGATGCCGGAAGAAGCGGTAAGGGCCTCCGGTCACCAGACGCCGGGCCTCGGGCATGATGCTGAAGGACCGCCCGAGAAAGCACATGACGTAGATCGCGAGCGCATCGCCCGCGATGATCAGCAGGATCGAAGCCAAATTCTCGACCATGTCGAGGGATGTGGCGGTCTCATGCGCCGGAAACACCGCAAAGCCGATGATCAGAAACGAACCGAAAAACGCGGTGACCTTCGGCAGCAGTCCGGGAGCGGAGCTGACGGGACGGCGGCGCATCAGGGCGAAGCAGGCGATCGTCAGCATGAAAGTCAGATAGATGAAGCGGGCCAGAAGGTCGGTCGTTTGGGCAAAGCCCAGGGCGGCGAAATCCGCCAACTGAACGCGAGTAGCCAAGTCGATGGCGATATTGAGGCTCAGATAGCTGAACCAACCGACGACCGGCAGCCGCATCAGCCAATCCAGAACGACGTTCGGGCTCGGCCGGAAAGATACTGCTCGCCCAATGCTGCTGGCCACGACCGGCTCCTTCATCTCGTAAATCCGGCGCTCGGTAGCCGATGGACGGGCGCTCGATGAGGGGCCGGTCGTTACCGGCCCCTCATCGCAGGAGCACCTGCTTAGCTGGCAGCCGTGTTGGCGGTGGTGAGCGAGGTGCCGACCGTATTGAACGTGCTGGCGACCTGCTTGCCGACCGTCGTGAAGCCGGCGATCGCCGCAACCGCGATCAGGGCCGCGATCAGGCCGTATTCAATCGCGGTGGCGCCGGACTCATCCTTGAACAAACGTACTACTGTCTTGATCATCTTAACTCTCCGCAGGAAACAGGATGCAGTGATTGACTGACGAACCCTAGCGCCAGTTTCTTAATCCTACATGAAAAGCAGCGTCCCGACTGAGGATTTGGGTCTCAGATCCCATAAAGTCCTGTACTATTGTCAGTTTCTGTTTAGGAAAATTCCATATGAATTTATCTACAATTTTTTTCGATTGCATTCATTCGCGATCATCCCTTACGCTATTAACCTCGGCTTAACCATAACTGGAAAATCTTAGGTTGCCGACGCCAATCCCTAAGATGATCTCCCATCACTTTGCAATCAAATGACAAAGCTCATGCGTCCTATGCCTTTCCTCCTGCGCCACTGGGTGCTCGCGTATTTCGCCCTGGGGTTCATCGGAGAGATCTTATTCTGCGTGCCCGGACTGGCGAACGCAGTCGGCGGAGCCCTGCTCGACCCCGACAGCTACATGCGATTGGTCCGTATCCAGGTGGGACTGCAGCACAATAGTTTCGCCGATCTGGTGCCGAATGACGCGTCCGGCGACGGAACTCTGTTGCATTGGTCGCATTTATTGGACGGAATCCTGCTGGCATTGAGCGCGCCCTTGGCGCCATTTCTCGGTTGGGAACGGGCGCTGCGATGGATCGGACTCGGTATTGGTCCTGTCGGCGTGGGGTGCCTCGGCACGGCGATCGCCTGGAGCATACGGCCTTGGGCGGACCAGCGCTGGCTCTGGCTGGCGCCTGCCATCGCCTTCCTTTCCCCGGCGATCGCCGGCTACGGCGCGGTCGGCGTCATTCATCATCATATCCCGGCCGCCATCACGATCGTCCTGTCCCTCGGCTGGGTCGCCCGCGCCATTCCCGGGAATCCCGCGGCCGGATGGCATGCCGGCTTCTGGGCTGCGCTCGGCATCTGGCTGACGCCCGAGACCATGCCGTTCGGGGTCGCGGGTTTCGCCACTCTCGTTCTCGCCTGGCTCCAGGCCCCTCACCGCGCCGAGCTCGGCCTCGCGATCCGCCGCTGCGGGACCGCTTACCTGATCATGCTCGCCCTCGCCTTGCTCATCGACCCGCCATACTCAGGCTACGGCGCCGTCGAGATCGATCGCCTCTCAATCGTGTTCCTGGCGCTCGGGCTCGTGGCCTTCGCGAGCGGGCAGATTTTGGCGGCCGTGGGTCGCAGCACGCTGCCGGCCGCATATTGCATCCTTCTCGGCGGCGGTTCGGCGCTGGCCCTGTTCGGCATTTGGGTCGCCCTCTTTCCGGCGGTCATACGCGGCCCGGCCGGTCTGCTCACGCCGGAGGAAACCGAGGCGCTGTTCGGCGCCATCGTCGAGATGGAGCCGATCACCAAGATCGATTCGATGTTGAGCTACCTCGCCTGCGGCACCTTGGCGGCGATCTTCGCCCTTCATCAATTTCTGCAGCGCCGCGAACCGATCTGGGGCTGGATCGCCCTGTGCAGCGCCGGGCTGGTGGGACTCGGCCTTGCCCATATCCGCTTCTCGACCTACAGCGAGATCATCGGCGCTGCGGCCCTGCCCCTGATTCTGGCCCGCTGGGACGAATCCGGTGCACGTTATCCGGAGCGAGCGCGCGCTCTGGTGCGGGTCGGTCTCGTTTCCCTATTCATCCTGCTGCCGATCCTGCCGAGATACTTTCCATCCGATCAGGCGGACGCCGACGCGGGCAAGGCCGAAACCGCCTGTCAGCTGACGAATGCCGGCCCCTGGCTCGCCCCTTATGCCGGCGCCGTCATCATGTCGCAGCCGACCAACGCGCCGGAGCTGCTCTACCGGACCCAGGTGAAGACGGTGAGCTCGCTCTTCCATCGCGGCATCGCCGCCTATATGCGGGAAAGAGCCGCCTGGCGAAGCACCGCCGCCGAGACGGTGCCCGATGCCGTCCGGGAGACCCGGGCGCAATATATCCTCTATTGCACCGGCCAAAAGCGCAACGCGCTGGTCAGAGGCCTGCCGAAGACGACGCTGATGGACCAATTCGCCGACGGTCATATACCGCCCTGGCTGCAAGTCGAATCCCGATTGGCCGGCACCGATATGGTGCTCTACCGAATCGACCCGTCGAGCTGAGTTTCATTCCGAATCCGCAGGATCAGGCCGAACAGAAGCAGCAACGAGACGGCACCGAGCGGAAACGGGCCGAGCAGCCGGCTGGTCATCAGAACCGGCAACAGCAAGGCAAGCAGCAGCACCGCGCTCTCGCCGGATCGCCAGGGTCGGCCGGCTTCGTTCCCGGCCTCGAACGCCGCGGTGACGGCGCTCGCCATGATCGGCAGGTCGTAGACGAGGGCGTATGGCGTCGCGAGCAGCAGCCCGACCTGCAGGGCCGCGACATGAAGCGGCCGGATCCCCTGCCGGAACAGGCGGAACAGGATCACCACCACCGCAACGGCAACGCCCCCCTGAACCAGTTGAGCGATCCAGGGAGTGACGCCCAATGCCACCAGGTTCGAGAAGATCGTCGGCATCAGGGCGGCGAGCTTGTCCCGGTTCAGCTCCAGCAAGGGCGAAAAGGCGGGAATGAAGCCGATCCAACTCTCCCACATCCCGATGCCGAAGCAGAGGGCGCTGGCGCCGGCGAGCGTCACGGCTGAGGCCGCCATCGCCGCCAACCCCCGCCACCGGCCGGCTGCGAGCAGGATCAGCGGGATCATGACGAAGAATTGCGGCTTGTAGCTGAGCACACCCAGCAGCGCGCCTCCCAGGATCGGCCTCGCGGGCAGCAGCCGGAAGCCGCCGATCAGCAAGGCTGCGGTCAAGAAGCCGTTCTGCCCGGAGACGAAAGCGAGAAGAGTCGCGGGCGCCGCCAGCGTGGCGAGGGCTCGGGGCGATGCCCAATGCCGGCCGGCGACGGCACAGAGATAGAGGCCGAGGGTGCCGGCGCTCCAAAGGATCGCCGCCGCCCGATAGGGCAGATAGCCCAGCGGATAGATCAGCAGACCGAAGCTCGGCGGATAGGGAAAGGGATAGAAGCCGTGAAAGCCGGCATCGAGGCCGAGCTGAAATTGCTGAAGCAGTGTCGGATCGTAGATCGCGGCGGCGGGGTATGCGGCCAGGAACTTCGCGAACGACCAGAAGGCGAAGAAATCACCGAAAAGCGGCTCGCCCGATGGATCGGTTTGGATGAGGTAGACGAGCAGATAGAGGGCCGAATAGAGGCCGAGCCCGGCGATCAGGATCCGGATCACGACTTTATCGCGCGCGCCGCCCGCCTGCCCGTCCACCCCGGAGGCCGTTCGACTCAGGCGAAGCGCCGGCGCAATTCATCGGCGCCGCGTGCCAGCAGACCGTTATCGGTGCCGACCGCGACGAAGGTGAAGCCGGCATCCAGCCATTTATGCGCCTCGGCCTCGTTGCCGGTGAGATACCCGGCCGGCTTGCCGCCGCGCTTGCAGGCTTCGAGTATGAGGCCGATGGTGGCCTGCACCTCGTCATGCCCGGTATCGCCCAAATGGCCGAGGGAGGCAGCGAGATCGTTCGGGCCGACGAACACGCCGTCGACGCCAGGCGTGGCCACGATCTCCTCCAGCGCCTCGACCGAGGCCAGCGTCTCGACCTGGACCAGCACGCAGATCTCCGCGCCGGCCGTGCGAACATAGTCGCGATTGCGGCCATAGGCGGCGGCGCGGCTGCCGGTCGAGATGCCGCGGATGCCGTCGGGCGGATAGCGCGTGGCGGCGACGGCGCGAGCCGCCTCGACGCCGTTCTGAACGAAGGGCACGAGCAGGCTCTGCACGCCGATATCGAGGATCCGTTTGATCAGAACGGGATCGTTCCAGGCGGGCCGGACGATCGGCGTGGCCGTGCTGGTCTGCAGCGCCTGGAGCTGGCTCACCAGGTCCGGGGGCTCGTTCGGCGAATGCTCGGTATCGAGCAGAATCCAGTCGAAACCCGCGTGCGCGATGATCTCCGCCGTCGTCGGGTTGCATAGCGTGCTCCACAGGCCGATCTGCTTCTGGCCATGCGCGATCGCCCGCTTGAAGCGGTTTTCCGGAACCTTCATTCTTGAGCTCTCCTCCACATTCCGCGGCAGTCTGCCACGGCGCGTCAGAGCATGGCGAGGGGCGTCTTGCGCTTGGGCGGCGGGAAGGCGCCATCGATCTCGGCAAGATCCTCGGACGTAAGATCGAGCCCGAGGGCCCGGCAATTTTCCCCGATATGGGCCGCGGACACGGCCTTGGGAATCGCAATCACGCCCTCTTGCCGAGCGAGCCAGGCGAGCGCCACCGCAGCCGGCGTCGCATCGTGCCGCCGCGCTATCATCGAAAGCGCCGGATCCCCGAGCAGCCGACCCTGCTCCAAGGGCGAATAAGCCATGATCGACACCTGATGGGCGCGGCACCAGGGCAGCAGATCGAATTCCGGTCCGCGCCGCATTGGATTGTAGAGAATCTGATCGCTGGCGGCGCGGCCGCCTTCCGCATGCCATTCGGCCATGTCGCCGGCATCGAGATTGCTGACGCCATAGTGGCGAATCTTGCCCTGCTCGACCAAGCCTTCGAGCGCCGCAATCGTCTCGGCGAACGGCACCGAGCCGCGCCAGTGCAGCAGATAAAGATCGAGTCGGTCGGTACCGAGGCGGCGCAGGCTGCGCTCGCAAGCGCGAACGCCCCCCTGGCGCGTTGCGTTCTGCGGGTAGAATTTGCTGACGAGCACGATCTCGTCGCGCCTGCCGGCGATGGCTTGGCCGACAACCTCCTCGGCCCCGCCCTCGCCATACATCTCGGCCGTATCGATCAGCGTGAGTCCGCGCTCGATGCCGGCCCGCAAGGCGGCGACCTCCTGCTCCTTGCGGTCGGACCGCTCGCCCATGCCCCAGGTGCCTTGCCCGATCGCCGGAACCGGTAGTCCTGGTGCAAGCTCGGTCATGCCCTCAGGCTCCGATGTCGCCCGCGCGGAAATATTGATTGAAATATTTTTCGGTCAGCTGATCGGTGACGACGATGATGCAGACATCGGTCGTCTGGAATTCAGGGTCGATCACCGCGCCGTCGCCGATATAGCCGCCCATGCGGAGATAGCCCTTGATCAGCGGCGGCAGCGCCGAGAGGGTGGCCCGCGCCTCTAGCTCGGCCACGGCGACCTCGACCTCGACCTCCCGCGGCGGCAGCAGGTCCATCCGGACATGGCGGCCCGGCAGCGCTCGGGCGCGCAGATGCTCGGGCGCCAAGTGGTTGTAGTAGAGGTAGGAAAGCGGCCGGGCGTTCGCCTGTGGATCGGTGCCCGGCAGGCTGCCGCAGCCGAACATGATCTTGATGTCGTGGTGGATGGCGTAAGAGCCGATGCCGCGCCACAGGAGCTGCATGGTCGCACGATTGCGCCGATGCGTCACGTCGGTGCAGGCGCGGCCGAGCTCCATGATCTCGCCGCGCACGGCGCTCAAGGGCGAGATGTCGAACTCGGTCGCCGTGTAGAAGCCGCTGTTGCGCTCCGCAGCGCTCCGGCGCAGCAAACGGTAGGTGCCGACCACCTGCGCCTCGCCGCCGCCATGATCGAGCACGAGCAGATGATCGCAATATTCGTCGAACCGGTCGAAATCGCGGCGAGTCCTGGCCATTTCCGGAGTCGGGCGCGCCGAGAGCTCCTCATAGAAGATCCGGTAGCGCAGCTTTTGGGCGGACACGATCTCCGCCTCGGTCCGGGCAAGCCGAACCTCCATGTCACCCGCTCGGATGCCTTCGATGATCGACGGTTGCGTGCGTCCGCCGATGATGCCATCTCCCGTGTGTCGGGCTGCTTCAGCCATGGCGACCTCTGAGGCTAAGTTCCAAGATACTCGATACAGCAGTCGCGGATTTAGCCATGTGGCGCGGAAGTTCCCATGTCTCGGTCCAGATGGGGCGGCCTTGCAGTCCGGTCAACCACCCGCTCCCCAAGGCGCCGAAGGTTGGTCCCTTCGCGGGTCAATATAGCGAACTATTGATCGCGCTTTTATGACAGGCGCCGTCCGGATGCAAGGCCGAACGGCTATTCGCCAATCAAATCAGAAAAATCTATGTATATCAGACACTTAACAAA
The DNA here is from genome assembly GCA_035539155.1 of Aliidongia sp. GTDB lineage: Bacteria > Pseudomonadota > Alphaproteobacteria > ATCC43930 > CGMCC-115725 > JAXDMU01. Next base: position 96,693 of record DATLIZ010000008.1, read on the forward strand.
GCGGTCCGGTAGGGCGGGCAAAACCGGCCCGGAGGATTCATAACAGCTTTGTCGCGTTTCAGTCGGCCGATTTCTTGACATGAAAACCAGCCTATGTCCTATTGCGCGCCGTCGTCCATGGGATGTGGCGGCAACGTTGGCGCGCACCCGTTTTCCGCGCCCGCGGTTAGGAACATCCCGACCGGGCCGCCCTCGTGCACCCGACATCGCCATCCGTACCGAACGACCCCTCAATCGGTCGAAACCACGACCAGGAGCCTATTGTGGCACGCAAGACGCCCCTCAAGGATATGCGCAATATCGGCATTATCGCGCATGTCGATGCCGGCAAGACCACCACGACCGAGCGCATCCTCTATTACACGGGGCGCAGCCACAAGATCGGCGAGGTTCATGATGGCGCGGCCACGACCGACTACATGGAACAAGAGCAGAAGCGCGGCATCACGATCCAGTCGGCCGCGGTGACCGTGTTCTGGAAAGATCACCAGATCAACGTCATCGACACGCCCGGCCACGTCGATTTCACCATCGAGGTGAATCGCTCGCTGCGCGTGCTCGACGGTGCCGTGGTCGTGTTCGACGGCGTCGCCGGCGTTGAGCCGCAGTCCGAGACGAACTGGCGCCTGGCCGACAATTACAACGTGCCGCGCATGTGCTACGTCAACAAGATGGACCGGTCGGGCGCGAATTTCCGCCGCTGCGTCGACATGATCAAGACGCGCCTGGGTGCCAAGCCTCTGTGCCTGCAGATCCCGATCGGCTCCGAGGATAATTTCCGCGGCATGATCGATCTGGTCGAGATGAAGGCGCTCGTCTGGCATTCGGACGAGAAGGACGCGCCGTGGGAGACCCGCGAGGCCGATCCCGCCGCTCTCGCCAAGGATCTGAAGATCGTCGTCAAGGAAGATCTCGACATCCTCAACGATGTGGGCAAGTACCGCCAGGAGCTCGTCGATACCCTGCTTGAGCATGACGATGCGGCCATGGAACAATATCTTGAGACGGGCGAGGATCCGTCGGTCGAGGTGCTGAAGGCCTGTGTGCGCAAGGGCACCGTCACCGGCGCCTTCACCCCGGTCCTGTGCGGCTCGTCCTTCAAGAACAAGGGCGTGCAGCAGATGCTCGACGCCGTCATCTGGTACCTGCCGGCGCCGACCGACGTCGAGGCGATCAAGACCGTGGACGAGGACGGCAACGTCGTCGGCGAGCGTATCTGCTCGGATGACGAGCCCTTCTCGGCACTTGCCTTCAAGGTCATCAACAACCAGTTCGGCGCCTTGACCTTCGCCCGCGTCTATTCAGGCGTCGCGACCAAGGGCATGACCCTCCTCAACTCGACGCGCGGCAAGAAAGAGCGTATCGGCCGCATGGTCGAGGTCTATGCCAAGGACACGAACCCGATCGAGGAGACTCGCGCTGGCGACATCATCGCCTTCGTCTCGCTGGCCGAGACGGAGACCGGCGACACGCTGTGCGATCCGGCCAATCCGGTCATCCTGGAGCGCATGAAGTTCCCGGATCCGGTCATCAGCGTCTCGGTCGAGGCCAAGACCAAGGGCGACCAGGAAAAGCTGGGCCAGGCGCTCGGCAAGATGGTCCGCGCCGATCCCTCGCTCCGGCTGGAGCTGGACAAGGAAAGCGGCCAGACCATCCTGCGCGGCATGGGCGAGCTGCATCTCGAGATCACCATCGACCGCATCCGCACCGAATATGGCGTCGAAGCCAATGTCGGCCGGCCGCAGGTGGCGTATCGCGAGACCATCACCAGCAAGGTCGAGCATATCTATACGCACAAGAAGCAGACCGGCGGCTCGGGCCAGTACGCCGAAGTCAAGGTCATCTTCGAGCCGCAGGAGCGCGGCCAGGGCTTCGAGTTCAAGGACCAGATCGTCGGCGGCTCGATCCCGCGCGAATTCATCCCGGCGGTCGACTACGGCATCAAGATGCAGAAGGAAGAGGGCGTGCTCGCCGGCTTCCCGACGGTCGATTTCAAGGCGACCCTCATCGACGGCAAGTACCATGATGTCGACTCGTCGGCGATCGCCTTCGAAATCGCGGCCCGTGCCTGCTTCCGCGAAGGCATGCGCCGGGCGAACCCGATCCTGCTCGAGCCGATCATGAAGGTCGAGGTCGTGACGCCGGAGAATCATCTGGGCGACGTGATCGGCGACCTCAATCGCCGGCGCGGTCAGATCCTGGAGCAGCTCGACCGCGGCACCAACCTCGCCGTGCTGGCCCACGTCCCGCTCAGCGAGATGTTCGGCTATATCGGCGACCTGCGCTCGATGACCTCGGGCCGGGCGACGTTCACCATGGAGTTCAGCCACTACGATCCCGTGCCGCGCAACGTTGCGGACGAGATCGTGTCGAGCAAGGCGGCCTAACGCTCCAAGGGCGCGAGGCAACGAAGACGGAGGGGCGACGGAGGCAATTCCGCCGCCCCTTTTTCATTCCAGCCCGTAGCGGAGATATTCGCCCCAATTTCGTTCGAGCTGCCGCAGCGCCTTGATCGCCGTGATCAATTCGTCGGGACGTTCGTCGCGGCCGCGCAGTTCCTCGTCCATGGTCTTGAGGTCGCGACGGATGACCGCGCAGATATCGCGGGCGCGCGGCGTCAGCTTGATGCGGACCGCCCGCCGGTCGTTGGGCGAGCGAGTCTGCTCAAAATGGCCGCTCTCCACCAGTTTCTTGATGTTGTGCAGCGCGTTCGAGCGCAGGTAATTGCCGCGATTGATCAGCTCTTGCAGGCTAATTTCCTCCTCGCCGATATCGAGCATGAGGAAAACTTGAACCGGCGATACATCGTTGAATCCGGCGGCACTCAACTGGGCCTGAAGAATGTCGAGGAACCGGCGATGGAGCCGTTCGAGCAAGCGAGGAATATCGAGATAGCTCTCGGTCACGCAGCTCTCCTGATTTGGCAGCGGAAACGACACGGGCGCCGTCGGCCGCACCATGCATCCGAGGCTTTTACTCCCGCCCCGACGCCAGCGGCAATGCGGAGTTGTCCCGACCAGCGACGTTCGGGCGCTGGTGCGCAACCGCCGGTCGGCTTAGATCTTTAGGGTGAGCAAAGGAGCGAAGATGGACAGGCGACGCGATCCGCCCGACGGCGACGATCAGGATGATGGCGGTTCGAATCGAGGTCCGGTGATCGGTCTCGCCGTGATCGTCGCCTTGGCGCTGATCGGCTGGTTCGTGATGCGCGGCTTGCAGGACAAGTCCAAGCTCGAGGATTGCCTGATGGAAGGGCGGCACAATTGCGCGCCGGTTCAAGGGCAGCGGTAAGCGATGATGGGTTGTCCGAACGGCGCTTGACCCGCCGGCCCGAACGGTCGGATATTCTTGGATTTTGGCTTTCTCCCGACCGGGATTTTTCCAGCACCGATGCCAGTCCCCTACTCCGCTGAGGATCTCGGCCGGATCTTCGATGCCCGCACGCTCACCCGTGGCCGCAATCTCGTCCTCGCCAACGCGGTCGAGGTCGCGATCGACGAAGAGACGGTGACCGGGCTGGTGCGCGATACCGGCATGTGCCACGCCGTCCGGCTGACGCCGTCGCAGATCGGCCGCCGCGTCATCTTCACCACGAGCTGCGAATGCGACCGGCGCGGCTGCGCCCATCTGGCCGCGACGGCGCTCGCCGCCCTCGACCGCTTCCCGGCCCTGCGCAAGCCGCAGCAGCAGAGCTTCCTCGACAATCTGATGGTCGGACCGAAGGCGGTCGAACGGCTGCGCCTCGCCTTCCACCTGTCACCCGGCGAGCCGCCTTTCGCCTGCATGGTGACGAGCGTGATGGAGGGCGACAGCGGCAAGATCGAACCGGTAACGCCCCGCAAGATCCTGGCCGACCGCGATCTCGGCGACAATGCGCGCGCCCTTGCCCGGCTGCTGGGCGGCGGCGAGATGAGCCGGACCGGTGTCAAGCCGGGTGCGGTAAACGCGGTCATCGGGTTGCTGCTCGAATCCGGCCAGGCGCGATGGGCCCCGAGCGGCAAGCGGCTCAGCCGAGGGGAGGAACGCGTTTTCGCGGCCAATGCCGTGCCGAACCTGCCGGCCAAATCCGGCATCATCCTGGGCGATGCCGGCCATTGGTATGCCGATGCGGTCAGCGGCGAGATCGGACGCATCCGCATTCGGCCGACGGCGCCCACGCCATCGCCGAGCATCCGGCGCCAGGAGCCGCCGCGACGCGATCCGCGCCGGCCCGCCTCGGTCTCTTCGAGCGAGCGCGTCATCGTCGAGCGGCCGCTGACGCCGGTGATCAAGTTGCGCAAGCTCGACTGCCCCGACGATTTCGGCCGGATGCAGAAGCTGGACGCCCTGCTGCTCGAATTCGACTATGCCGGGGCGCTGACCCATGCCGATGACGAGCGGCAATTCGTGCGCGTGGAGGAAGCCGGTGGCCCGGTCTTCGTCCGCCGCAACGCGCCGGGCGAGGCCGCCGCCTTCGAGGCCCTGCGTCAGGACGGCTTCACCCAGATGCGCGTATCCGGCGGGGCCGAGTCCAAGGGGCGGCGAATCTTCCTGTTCCGCGGCAGGGACGCGGCCGAAAGCTGGCAGCGCTTCGTCGCCGTCCGCGTCCCCCAGCTCGAGATGCAGGGTTGGCGCTCCGAGATCGAAGGCGATTTCGGTCCGCGCTTCGTCGAATCCGTGGGCGAGTGCGACATCCAGATCGGCGACGCCGAGGCGGGCGAATTCTCGGTCGAGTTCGGCATCGAGATCGACGGCGCTCGGCAGAACCTGCTGCCGATCCTGACGCACATCCTCGATCATGGCGGCATCGAAGGCAGCCAGATCGTCGATGGCGAGATCGTCATCGGCCTGGAGGATGGCCGCATCCTGAAACTGCCGGCCGAACGGATCCGCCGGCTGCTCGAAACTTTCGCCGATCTCATTGACCAGGCGCGCCGACGTGACGACAAGGCGCTGATCCTGCCCGCATCCGAGGCTCCGGCGCTCCTCGAACTCGAGGATCTGCTGACCACGCGCTGGCAGAACGCCGCCGCCATCCAATCCTATCTCGCCCGCTTCCGCGACGGCGCCGAGATCCCGCACGCGGCGGTGCCGGCGAGCTTCACCGCGTCGCTGCGTCCCTATCAGCAGCAGGGCGTCGATTGGCTGCAGCATCTGCGCGAGCATAATCTGGCCGGCATCCTCGCCGACGATATGGGGTTGGGCAAGACTGCCCAGGCGATCGCCCATATCGTCATCGAGGAAGCGGCGGGCCGGCTCGACCGCCCGGTCTTGATCGTGGTACCGACCAGCCTCGTGCCCAACTGGACGGCCGAGCTCGGCAAGTTCGCCCCACACCTCAAGATCGAGGTGCTGCACGGGCTCGACCGGCATGAGCGGCGCAGCCGCATGTCAGGCATCCATGTCGTCATCACCACCTATACCGTGCTGTCGCGCGACATCGAGATGATGAAGGAGATGCCGTGGCACATGGTCGTGCTGGACGAGGCCCAGGCGATCAAGAGCCCCGACGCCAAGGCCACCCGCGCCGTCTGCCAGCTCGATACGCGCCACAAGGTCTGCCTGTCGGGCACGCCGATCGAGAACAATCTCGATGAGCTGTGGTCGGAGTTCGCCTTCCTGATGCCGGGCCTGCTCGGTGATCGGAAAGGTTTCTCAAAGCGTTTCCGTACCCCGATCGAGAAGAAGAACGACCTCGTGCGCCGGCGCCAACTGGTGCAGCGCATTCGGCCCTTCATCCTGCGCCGCACCAAGTCCGAAGTCGCGACCGAGCTGCCGCCCAAGCATACGGTGCTGCGGCGCGTCGATCTGGCGCCCGAGCAGCGCGAGCTCTATGAGGGCATCCGCGCCATGCTGCACGAGGATGTGCGCGAGCAGATCGCGGCACGCGGCCTGGGGCAGAGCCGCATCGTCGTGCTCGACGCGCTCCTGAAGCTCCGGCAAGCCTGCTGCGACCCACGTCTGGTCAAGCTCGCCTCCGCCCGCGACATCGAGGTGTCGAGCAAGCTCGACGATCTCATGGAGATGCTGACCGAGATGATCCCGGAAGGGCGGCGCGTCCTGCTCTTCTCGCAATTCACCTCGATGCTCGATCTGATCAAGCCGCGGCTTGCCGAAGCAGGCATCACCTATGTCGAGCTGCGCGGCGACACGCGCGACCGCGCCGAGCCGGTGCGCGCCTTCGAGGCCGGCGAGGTACCGCTGTTCCTGATCAGCCTCAAGGCCGGCGGCCGCGGCCTCAATCTCGTCTCGGCCGACACGGTGATCCACTACGATCCCTGGTGGAACCCGGCCGTCGAGGAGCAGGCTTCCGACCGTGCTCACCGCATCGGCCAGACCAAGTCGGTCTTCGTCTACAAGCTGATCGCCGCCGGCACGGTCGAGGAGAAGATGGTGGAGCTGCAGCAGCGCAAGGCGGCCCTGGCCGGCGTGGCGCTCGGCAGTGACGACGAGGTCCAGGCGCTGGAACTCGACGATATCGACTATCTGTTCGGGCCGGAACTCGACCAGCAGGCCGCCTAACGATCTATCCGAGGCGGGGGTCGGTCGGAATTCATTCCGGCTTGGATCCTCGTCCTCGCACAGAAAGCGCGCAGGAAGCCGGCCGGGGCGCGCTGCCCGGCCGGTGAGGGATGCTTAGATCGGCCGCCTATTTCGCGACCATCACGTCCGACGCCTTGATGATGGCGACGGCCTCGTCGCCGGCCTTGAGGGCGAGATCATCGACCGCCTCGTTGGTGATCGAGGAGGTGACGATGACGCCGCCGCCGATATCGATCCGGACATGGGCGGTGGTCTGGCCCTTATGGACTTCGACGACCTTACCCTTGAGCTGGTTGCGCGCGCTGAGCTTCATTGGATCCTCCATAAATTAAGGGCGGAGAATGCCTCAGCTTGGCATCAGACGCCACATACCGCTTATCGCCGCGCCTCGCGCGGATCATGCTGCCCATCGCTATATTTCATTGTATATAGCGATGGGCAGCGCCAAGACATTGGAGAACGACCTTGCAAGACGAGACGGCACGGCCAACGGCCTCGATCGCGGGCCGACCCTTGCCTGACGTTCGATCGTCGGCTGATCAGTCCTCCATGTCAGCCAGCGATCGCCATCCCGACCAGCACAAGGTCGCTATCCGCAACCTGCAATATCTGGCGGCCCTCGCCCGCGAGCGCCACTTCGCCCGGGCCGCCGAGAGCTGTAACGTCACCCAGCCGACACTGTCGGCAGGTATCAAGCAGCTCGAAGAGAGCCTGGAAGTCCTGATCGTCGAGCGGGGCCAGCGCTTCATCCGGCTGACGACCGAGGGCGAGCGGGTGTTGGCCTCGGCCCGGCGCATCCTTGCCGACTATGCCAGCCTCAAGCAGGAGCTCTGTGCGCCGGATGCGGGCTTCACCGGCAAGCTCAGGATCGGCGCCATTCCGGCAGTTCTGCCGGTAATCTCGCTCCTGACCGCCGCCTTCGCCGACCAGCATGAACGCCTCACCCTCACCATCTCGTCCCAAAGCTCAGTCGCCATTCAGCGCGGGCTCGACGATTTCGGGCTGGATGTGGGCCTCACATATCTCGACAACGAACCGCTAAGCCGCGTGCGCGCCCTGCCGCTCTATGAAGAGCGCTATGTCCTGCTGACGCGCGGCGACGGCCCGCTGGCCGAACGCAAGTCGATCAGCTGGCAGGAGGCCGCCACCCTGCCCCTCTGCCTGCTCACGCCGGACATGCAGAACCGCCGGATCCTGAACGGACATTTCGCCGCGGCCGGCGTCGAGATCAACGCGCGGATCGAGACCAACTCTCTGATCACCCTCTGGTCGCATCTGCGTTTCAGCGGCTGGTCGAGCATCTTGCCGCACACCTTCATGCTGCTGTTGCGCGAGATGGATGGGCTCGTCGGCATTCCTCTCAGCGAGCCGACAGCCCATCACATGGTCGGCCTGGTGGTGCCCGACCGCGATCCATTGCCGCCCGTGGCTCAGGCTTTTCTCGACTTCGCCAAGAAGCTCGATCTGCCCGAGTTGCTCGCCCGGCACATGCCGTCGCGTGTGCGCAAGCGGGTCGTCGCTCGATAGGCTTTGCCAATCAGCCCATCCGGAACTTCAATTTGATCGGACCTTTCTTTCGCGACCTCATAGGCGGACCGGCGCCAGAGCAAGACAAAGCCGGCGCCGCTTCATCGGGAGGAACGACATGGCCAAGATTATCTGTGTGCTCTACGACGACCCGGTCACAGGTCACCCGAAATCCTACGCGCGCGACAGCGTGCCCAGGATCGAGCACTATCCGGGCGGCCAGACCGTGCCGTCGCCGCGCGGGCTCGATTTCAAGCCGGGCGAATTGGTCGGCGATGTCTCGGGCGAACTGGGCTTGCGCAAATATCTGGAATCGCTCGGCCACACCCTGATCGTCACCTCTGACAAGGAGGGGCCGAACTCGGTCCTGGACAGGGAGCTGCACGATGCCGAGATCGTCATCTCGCAGCCTTTCTGGCCCGCCTATCTCACGGCCGAGCGGATCGCCAAGGCACCGAAGCTGAAGCTCGCCATCACCGCTGGCATCGGTTCCGACCATGTCGATCTCGACGCCGCCGTGAAGAACGGCATCACCGTCGCCGAGATCACCTACTCGAACAGCATCAGCGTGTCCGAGCATGTGGTCATGATGATCCTGGGGTTGGTGCGGAACTATATCCCGTCTTACAAGCAGGTCGTCGATGGCGGCTGGAACATCGCCGATTGCGTTGCGCGCGCCTATGACCTCGAAGGCATGCAGGTCGGCACCGTCGCCGCCGGCCGCATCGGCCTCGCGGTGCTGCGGCGGCTGAAGCCGTTCGATGTCGGCCTCCACTATACCGACCGGCACCGCCTGCCCGAGAGCGTCGAAAAAGAGCTCAACCTCACCTTCCACGCCAGCACCGAAGCCATGGTCGGCGTGTGCGATGTCGTCACCATCAACGCCCCGCTCCATCCGGAAACGCTGAACCTGTTCAATGAGCAGCTCATCAACAAGATGAAGCGCGGCGCCTATATCGTGAACACGGCGCGCGGCCTCATCTGCGACCGCGACGCCATCGTGAAGGCGTTGGAAACCGGGCAGCTCGCGGGCTACGCCGGCGATGTCTGGTATCCGCAGCCGGCGCCCAAGGACCATCCGTGGCGGACCATGCCGCATCACGGCATGACCCCCCACACCTCGGGCACCACGCTTTCGGCCCAGGCGCGCTATGCCGCCGGCACGCGCGAAATCCTGGAATGCTGGTTCGAGAAGCGGCCGATCCGCGAGGAATATCTCATCGTCGATGGCGGCAAGCTGGCCGGCACCGGCGCGCATTCCTACAGCGTGAAAAAGTAACCTCCGGAATGGCCGCAAGGCCAATCCGGCGCCGCCGGGCGCCAACCTCGGGGCCTTGGTTGGTCGCTTTCGGCTCCTGAGCAAACGTCTCGACAGCCCGACAAGCTCGGGCTGTCGAGATTGTTGTCGTCAGCGCTCCTGATCGGTCGGGCGGATCAGGATCTCGTTGATATTGACATGTGCCGGACGCGAGACCGCGAACAGGATGGTGTCGGCAATATCGACGCTCTGCAGCTGCCGCATCGAACCGGCGAAATCCTGGATCGCCTTTTGTGCGCCGGCATGGGCGACATGATCGCGCAGCTCGGTCTCGACCACACCCGGCTCGACCACCGTGACGCGGATATTGTCCTTGTAGACCTCCTTCCGGAACGCCTCGGAGAAGCCGACGACGCCATATTTGGTCGCCGAATAGCCGGCACCGCTGGGGCTGCCGACACGGCCCGCGGTCGAGGAGATGTTGACGATGTGGCCTTCACGCCGGGCGCGCATGCCCGGCAACGCCGCTTGCGTCGCCGCGATCAGGCCGAGCACGTTCAGCTCCAGCATATGGCGCCAGCGATCCATGTCCGCGTCGATCACCGGCTCCAGGTACATGACGCCGGCATTGTTGACGAGAATGTCGAGCTTGCCGAAATGCCGCTCCGTCTCCTCGACCGCGCGCTTGGCCGCCTTGTCATCGGCGAAATCCGCGACGATGGCATGGGCCTCGCCGCCCTGGTCCCGGATCATGGCCACCAACGATTCGAGCCGATCCTGACGGCGCGCCGAGACGGCGACCTTGGCGCCGGCCTGCGCGAACGCTCGCGCCGTGGCTTCGCCGATGCCGGATGAGGCCCCGGTGATGAGAGCGACACGTTGATCGAGCCTGCAGTCCATAGCTTAACTCCCGTGATGATACCGGCCGAATGCGAAAGGGCGCCGCCGGAAGGCAGCGCCCGTGAACGTCATAGGATCAACGAGGCTCAGGCTGCTTCGTATCCAACGATGCCCTTGATCTCCAGAAACTCCTCCAGCCCGAAATCGGCATATTCGCGCCCGTTGCCCGACTGCTTGTAGCCGCCGAAGGGGGCTCCCGCATCCCAGGCAGGATAATTGATATAGACATTCCCGGCACGGAGCTTCGAGGCGACCTTGCGGGCATGGGCGTTGTCGCCCGACTGGACATAAGCCGCCAAGCCATAGACGGTGTCGTTGGCGAGGCGGATCGCCTCTTCTTCGCTCTGATAGGAGAGGATCGACAGCACCGGCCCGAAGATCTCCTCGCGTGCGATGGTCATGTCCGGCCGGACATTGCCGAACACGGTCGGCCGGACGTAATAGCCGCGATTCAAGCCCTCCGGCCGGCCGGTGCCGCCGGCGACGAGCGTGGCGCCCTCGTCGATGCCGGACTGAATCAGCTTCTGAATCTTGTCGAACTGCACCTGGTTGACCACGGGGCCCAGCATCGTCTCCGGCGCGCTGGGCGGGCCGACCCGGAAGGTGGCGGCGGCGGCCTTGGCGATCTCCAGCGCCTCCTCATGGCGATCGGCCGGGACGAACATGCGCGTGGGCGCATTGCAGGACTGGCCGCTATTGCCGAAGCAGCCGCCGACGCCCTTGGACACGGCATGCTTCAGATCGACATCCGGCAAGAGGATATTGGCCGACTTGCCGCCCAATTCCTGATGGACGCGCTTCACCGTGTCGGCCGCCGCCTTGGCGACCAGGATGCCGGCGCGGGTCGAGCCGGTGAAGGACACCATATCGATATCCGGATGGTGCGAGATGGCCTCGCCCACCGTCGGCCCGTCGCCATTGACGAGGTTGAAGACGCCCTTGGGCACGCCCGCCGCATGCATCACCTCGGCGAAGATGATGGCGTTGATGGGGGCGATCTCGCTCGGCTTCAGCACCATGGTGCAGCCGGCGGCAAGCGCCGGCGCCACCTTGCAGACGATCTGGTTGATCGGCCAGTTCCAGGGGGTGATCAGCCCGACCACGCCGATCGGCTCCTTGGTCACCATCGTCTTGCCGCGCAGCTCGTCGAACTCGAAACTCTCCAGCGTCTCGATCATCTTGGTGAGATGAGCGACGCCCATGCCGGCCTGCGAGGTCTGGGCGAGCTTCGCCGGCGCCCCCATCTCGCGCGAGAGGGCGGCCGCGACATCGTCGTAGCGCGCTTTGTAGGCCTCGAGCACGCGCTTCAGCAGCGCCAGGCGCTCGGCCTTGCTGGTCTGGGAGAAGGCGGGAAAGGCGGCGCGCGCCGCGGCCGCGGCGCGATCGACATCAGCCTTGCTGCCGGCCGAGATACGGGTGAACGCCTCTTCCGTCGACGGATCGATCACATCGATCGTATGCGGCGTCACCGGATCGACCCAAGCGCCGTCGATATAGAATTGCAGTTCGTGAGACATGGCTTTCTCCTCGAGCGGATGGCGGCGCAGCGAGCGCGCGCGGAAGAACGTTATGTACAATAGAATATAGCGCACGAAACACCAGAGGCTGATGGTCGCGTCGCCATGATCGGCCGAAGCCGCGACGGCGCTTTTCGGCGGTTCGAGACGCCTATAGTCTGCACGAATTGATTGTCCTCCCGAATTCCGTACCCTTCGGAGAAACCATGGCTTTTCGATGCACGGTTCTGCTCGCGGCAAGCTTGATCACGATGTCCTCCTCCTTCGCCGCGACGCCGCTGCGGGATGACAAGGACCCCTTCATCTGGCTGGAGCAGGTCGACAGTCCTCGCGCCATGAAATGGGTAAGGACGGAGAATGAGAAGAGCCTATCGGTGCTGGAACGGGATTCCCGTTTCCAAGGGCTTTATGGTGAAGCCCTGGCCATCGCGCAGGCCAAGGACCGGATCCCGACCCCGCATTTCATCGGCGGAGAGGTCTATAATTTCTGGCAGGATCCGGACCATGTCCGTGGCATTTGGCGCAAGACCAGCCTCGCCGACTATCGCAGCGACGTGCCACACTGGCAGACCGTGCTCGATCTCGACGAGTTGGCCAGGACCGAGAAGGCGAATTGGGTCTGGGTCGGCGCCGATTGCCGCCTGCCGGACGAGCGCTTCTGCCTGATCAGCCTGTCCGACGGTGGCGAAGACGCCTCGACCGTCCGGGAATTCGATCTGCAGGCCGGCCAGTTCGTCAAGGATGGGTTCGAGCTGCCGAAGAGCAAGCAGAGCGCCGCCTGGGAAGATGCCGACAAGATCCTCGCGACCCGCGATTGGGGACCGGGCACGATGACCGCATCGGGCTATCCCTTCGTGGTCAAGTCGCTCGAGCGCGGCCAGCCCCTATCGGCCGCACGTGAGATCTTCCGCGGCAAGCCCGAGGATGTCGGCATCGGCATAGCGACGCTGGAGGACGCGGCCGGCCATAAGGCCAGCGTGATCCAACGCGGCGTCAGCTTCTTCGAGCAGGAAACCTATCTGGTCGATGGGGACAGTGCGGTAAGGCTGAACATGCCGCTCAAATCCTCCATCGACAATCTCGTCGCCGGCCGCCTTGTGATCGAGCTGCGGCAGGATTGGACCGCAAACGGCAGCAATTTTCCGGCCGGCTCTCTCGTCTCGGTCGACCTCGCCGCGGCCAAGGCCGACCCCCAGAATCTCAGGCCCGTGCTGATCTATGCCCCCGGCCCGCGGGAGTCGCTCGGGGAAACGGCGGCAGCGGCGACGGTTTCGCGTCTCATCGTCGTCAGCTACGACAATGTGCGGGGCCGGGCCGCGATCTATACGCCGACGCCGGACGGCGGCTGGTCGCATAAGCCGCTGGCACTTCCCGACAATTCTTCGGTCGCGGTGGTCGATACGGATTTCCGATCGGAAAAGGCGTTTCTGAGCGTCACCAGCTTCCTTACGCCCTCGACCCTGTGGCTGGCCGACGCGGCAAGCGACGAAGCCTCGGTGGTGAAGGCGTTGCCGCCGAAATTCGATGCCTCCGGCCTCACGGTCGATCAGCACGAGGCGATTTCCAGCGACGGCGCCAAAATCCCCTACTTCCTCGTCCACGCCAAGGATGCGAAGCCGGATGGCCAGACTCCGACCATCCTTTACGCCTATGGCGGCTTCCAGGACTCCATAACGCCAACCTACTCCGCCAATATCGGCAAGCTGTGGCTGGAGCGCGGCGGCGCCTTCGTGATTGCCAATATCCGCGGCGGCGGCGAGTTCGGGCCGGCCTGGCACGAGGCTGGGCTCAAGACGCATCGGCAGATCGTCTATGACGATTTCGTCGCCGTGGCCAAGGATCTGATCGACCGGAAGGTCACCAGCCCGCGCCGGCTCGGCATCCAGGGCGGTTCCAACGGCGGGCTGCTGATGGGCGTCGAGTTCACCCAGCATCCCGAGCTATGGAATGCGGTCGACATCCAGGTGCCGCTGCTCGACATGCTGCGCTTCGAGAAGATCGCGGCGGGTGCCTCCTGGGTCGGCGAATATGGCAGCGTGTCCAACCCCGAGGAGCGCGCTTTCCTCACCAAGATTTCGCCCTACAACAATATCCGGGCAGGGGCGAAATATCCCGAGCCCTTCATCTGGACCACCACCAAGGACGACCGGGTCGGGCCGCAGCATGCGCGGAAATTCGCAGCCAAGCTGGCCGAAATGAAGATCCCCTATCTCTACTACGAGGTGATCGAAGGCGGACACGCTTCAGGCGCCAACCTGAAGGAGCGCGCTCATACCACCGCATTGGAATTGACCTACTTCACCCGCAAGCTGATGGACTGATCTCCCTCAGACAGATCTTCCCCGGCCGACCTTGAAATCCGCGATGGAACATAGTCGACGGTTCGATGGTTTTGACCGGTCTCTGGAACCGCAGGCGATCGGTCCGATCGCTGAATCGGTCTCCGTCATGTCGAGAGCAAGCATCGATCGAGCCGGCTCGGCCCGATCGATGCTTGCATGAGGAGGATCTGTCATGAACGAAACCTTCACTCTGGTGAAAAACTTGCCGGCATCGCCGGGATCGCGGCCCTGTGCGGGGTTGCCGCTGCCTGCACCCAGCAGCCATCCGCTTCGCGATATCCGGCGGCGGACGCACCGCCCGTCACCACGAGCGGCGACCGCAATCCGGGCACCGGGGCCGATCAGCAGATCGTGCCGGATGCTCCGGCGGCCTTGCCGGGCAATGGCGGCTCCCGCTCCGGCGTGCCGGCCAACTCGACTGGCGCTGGCACCTCTCGATAGCCAAGTTGAGCCGGCCCCGTCCCTGACGATCCGTCCGGGACGGGGCCGCCGCCGTCATGCCACGCGGCACGCGAGGCGAGTTGGTTCAAGCGCCGGAAGAACATCTCGTTCCGCCCGGTGAAATCACGTTCGGCGCCCTCTAACGCATCGAGACGATGCGCCGCGGCGGTGGCCCCTAAGCGCATGAGATAAAGCCGCTGCTGCTCCATCAGTAATTGCCCTCCGTAATTGGAGAAAAAGGCGGTTCATTCGGCAGGGCGACCGCCATGTTTCGGCCGGCGACGATAAGCCTTCGCCGAATGCACGATCCGAGGCCGGTATTTGGGCGTACGAAGGTCGCGCGCCGCCGCGTTGCGCTTGGCCCCTCGCACCGGTACGGTCATGATGGCCGTGCGATCAGGCGGGATCGGAGCCAGCCGATGCGTGCCCCGATGGCCTGCAACGTCGTGGATGCGCGGCGGCGGCCGATCAAATCACCCCGCTCGATATCGAAGCCGCGGGCCTCTCCGACGATGGCTACCCGGTCGATCTTTGTCGGCTGCAGCCGATGCTGGCCGTTGCGGACGAACATTGAACTCTCCCACGTCAAAACGCCCATTCGGGCGCACTTCGAAGCGGCCTGAAATCAGGGCCGACAATTCGCTCGAGCGCCGGCGAACCCACTTTCCGGTCGCAGCCGGCCCATCTCTTCATCGGACAGCAAAAACCCCTTCAGGATCGCCTGAAGGGGTTCGCATCTTTCCGCGGGCGGCACTGACGCTAGGTCGTGCTTTCCGGTCGAACCCCAAATCCTGGGAATTGCTTTCCCTTCCGCGACCGAGCCCGCCAGGCGCGAACGAACGAGCGGAAACCGCCGGCCTCGCCCGAAACAGCCCGGATGGGGATCGCGAAAGAAGGAAGTCGCTTCAACATGATGAAGGATTCATACCCGATCCGGAAACAATCCGTCAAGGATTAACTTCCTATGTCGGAACTATATCTCTGTACGGAAGGCCGGCCTATTGGGGCGAGCCGGCCCCGGACGCACCGGTTTGGGTCGGTTGCGAGCTCTTCTTGTGACTGTTGGATTTCGTCTTGGTCGCCTTGGGCGTCGTGCTTCCGTTCGGCGCATTGGCAGCCGGCGGCGCGTTCGTCCCCTGGCCGACGCCGGGGGTGGCGTGATAGGCCGGCGGCGCATCGGCACTCGGCGCCGTGTTCTGCGTGGGTGCCGTGGGGCTCGAGCCCGGCGCTGCGGGATCGGACCCGCCCGCGAAAGCGCCCGAGCAGCACATCAGAGCGAGGGCAGCGCCCGTCGCCATAGGAGTGAGAAAAAGCCGGTTCATGATCGTTCTCCCTTCGATCATTCCAACCGGACACATCAGCGGTTGTTCCATTCCTCTCGTCTTTCTGTCGGAACGCCGGCGCGGGAGGTTTGTTGAACGGGGAAGCAACCGCGTTGAAGGACGCCGGAAATGGCAGCGGACCCGACACGCATGGGTGAGGCCGGCGATTCCGTCTCGGTCATGGCCCGGAATATCGCCGCGCTGCGCCGGCACCGCGCCGAGACGGATGAGAGTGCCCGGTTCGCCGAACGGGCGGCCGACCATGTCGTGCGCTTCGCCGGCGGCATGAGCTTCGTCCTGCTGCATCTCATCGTGCTGCTCGGCTGGATCTTGATCAATACCGGCTGGATCGGCGGGGTCCGGCCGTTCGACCCGACCTTCATCACCCTGGCGACCGGCGCCTCGGTCGAGGCGATCTTTCTTTCGACCTTTATTCTGATGAGCCAGAAGCGCGCAGCCGCGATCGACGATCGGCATACCGAGCTCGATCTGCAGATGAGCCTGCTGGCGGAACACGAGATCACCCGCCTCCTGGGGCTGACCCTGGCGATCGCACGCCATCTCGGGATCGACGAAGCGCACGATCCGCTGACGACCCAACTCGCCGCGCATGTGGCACCGGAGGAGGCGCTGCACGAGATCGCCCGAGGGGCGAGCGACGGCGGCACCCGCCGCTAGATCGTCGTTGGGACTGTTGCTCCGGCTTCGAAGCTCGCGCAATCTGGCCGAGCTGCAGCGGGACAGTGGGAAGGAATGCCGGTGAACGGACAAGAGAAGACGGCCCTGGCCGTGCGGCATGTCGCTTTCGAAGATCTCGGCCTTCTCACCCCTCTTCTCTCCGCGAGAGGCTATCGCGCGATCTACAGAGAAGCGCCCGACGGGCTTTCGGTCGCAGAGCTTCTCGACGCCGATTTGCTGATCGTGCTGGGCGGTCCCATCGGCGCCTACGAGGAAGACGACTATCCCTTCCTGGCGGCCGAGCTGCGTGCGCTCGAACGCCGGCTGAAGGAGGCTCGTCCAACCCTCGGCATCTGCCTCGGGGCCCAGCTCATGGCACGGGCGCTGGGTGCTTCCGTTTATCCGGGCCGCCGCGGGAAGGAGATCGGCTGGGCGCCGCTCGCCTTGACGGATGCCGGCCGCGACAGCAACCTCGCTGCGCTCGGTCGGGAGGTCCCCGTCCTGCATTGGCATGGCGACACGTTCGATCTGCCCAAGGGCTCGACAAGGCTGGCCTCGACTTCCCTATATGAAAATCAGGCCTTCGCCATCGGCAGCACCGCGCTTGGCCTGCAATTTCATTTGGAAACGCCGGCCGATCGGGTCGAGCGCTGGCTCGTCGGCCATGCCGCCGAGATCGCCGCCACACCGGGCGCGACCGTCGCCGAGCTTCGACGGGGAACCAAGGCGGCCGCGGTGACACAGCATATCCGCCAAGCGTGCCTCGATGGCTGGCTGGCCGGTCTGCCCGCCTGATGTGTCAGGCCGGCCGCTGCCGCTCCGGGGTTGGCAGGAAAGCGGTCAGCAGCCCGATCGCCGGCAGATAGGCGCAGATTTCATAGACGAAGCGGATGCTGGTCGCGTCCGCGACCTCGCCCAGCACCGCGGCACCGAGACCGGCGATGCCGAAGGCCAGCCCGAAGAACAGGCCGTTTATCGTGCCGACTTTTCCGGGCACCATTTCCTGCGCATAGACGATGATCGAGGACGAGGCGGAAGCGAGGATGAGGCCGATCGGCACGGTCAGCACCGCCGTCCAGAACAGATTCGCATGCGGCAGGATCAGGGTAAACGGCAGCACGCCCAGAATCGAGCCCCAGATCACATATTTCCGCCCGATCCGATCGCCGATCGGGCCGCCGATCAGCACACCGATCGCAAAGGCGCCCAGGAACAGGAACAGATAGAGCTGCGCCGCCTGAACCGACACATGGAACGTGTCGATGAGATAGAAGGTGTAGTAGGTGCTCAGGCTGGCGACGTAGAAGAATTTCGAGAACAGCAGCGCGACCAGGATCGTCATCGTCGCGGTAAGGCGCCCGCGCGACATCGGCAGCTTTTGCGTCATGGCCTTCGCGCGCTTGCGGCCGTGGGTAGCGTACCAACGGCTGACGCTTGTCAGGATCAGCGCCGCCAGGAGCGCCACCACGGAGAACCAGGTCACGCTCCGCTGGCCGAACGGCACCACGATGAAAGCCGCGAGCAACGGACCGAGCGCCTGGCCGGCATTGCCGCCGACCTGGAAGATGGATTGCGCCAGGCCGAACCGGCCGCCCGATGCGGTGCGGGCCACCCGCGCCGATTCGGGATGGAAGACCGACGAGCCGAGCCCGACCAATGCCGCGGCGACGAGCAAGGCGAGGAAGCTGCCGGCATTCCCCAGAAGCAGCAGCCCGATCAGGGTGAAGACCATGCCGAACGGCAGCGAGAACGGCAGCGGACGATGGTCGGTATAGAGGCCGACGACCGGCTGCAGCACCGACGCGGTCAGCTGGAAGGCGAGCGTGATGTAGCCGATCTGAGCGAAGCTCAAGGCATAGCTCTGCTTCAGGATCGGATAGATCGCCGGCAGCAGCGACTGGATCAGATCGTTGAGCAGATGGCAGAAACTGATGGCGCCGAGAACCGCGAACACGGCGCGCTCCGGATTCTGGACGGAGCTTGCCGACCCGACGGCCGGCGATGTGGCGATCGCATCCTGGCTCACGGCGTTCCTCTTCCTTCTTGGTCTTGGCCCAGCATCCCTTTTATCGGCGGTGCGGAACAAGAGGCCGCGTCGCGGGGCTGACAGGCTCGACAAGCGGGACTGCAGGCAAATCGCGGCGCTATGCGGCACCGGGACGAGACGGAATATCAAAGGGAGGCTTGGTGGGTGTTGTAGGGCTCGAACCTACGACCCGCTGATTAAGAGTCAGCTGCTCTACCAACTGAGCTAAACACCCCTCACCAAGGCGCGGGGGTTTAGCAGAGCGTCGGACGCTTGTCGAGCCCTTCGAATCATGAAAAGAAAGCCCCCATGAGCAACCCAGCCATCACATCGCTGGACGAGGCCGCTCCCCTCGCGGTCACGCCGGTGCGGAACGTCGCCGCCGCCGTCCTGGTGGCCGAGGATGGGCGCTATCTGCTGCAGCTGCGCGACGACAAGCCGGGGCTGCATCTCGCCGGTCACTGGGCGCTCTTCGGCGGCGCGCTGGAACCGGGCGAGACGGCGGCCGACGGGCTGAGGCGCGAGCTGATCGAAGAGCTGGATTTTACCGCGGGCCCGATCGAGCCGCTGGCCGTCTCGATTCACGCCGTGGCCCCGGCGCTCGCTCCGTATCGCATGCATTTCTTCGCGGTGCCGTTCCAGCTTGCCGAACTCGACTTCATGGTCCAGACCGAGGGCGCCGGCAAGGGTCTCTTCACGATCGCCGAGGCCTGTGCTTTGGCACGTATCGCCCCCTGGGACCTCTGCGCGCTCCTCCTTCACGCGCGTAGAACGGTGCTATTTCCCGATAAGCAAGGCGATTGAATGTTTCAGGCAAACGCCATATCTTCCGCTGAATGGCCGAGTGCAAATATATAAGTAATTGATTCGTGGCTTAAAGCCGGATTAGCACAGTGGTAGTGCAGCGGTTTTGTAAACCGAAGGTCGCGGGTTCGAATCCTGCATCCGGCACCAGGCTTCGATCGGTGGCGACATTACCTTCGACATGCATCTTGCGGATGGCCGATGAATCGATTCCGGTTCGGCATCGCGTTCCGGCTTTTGGCCGGTCTGACCAGCCTCGTTCTGCTGACGGCGGGCGCAAGCGGCGTCTCGTTCTTGGCATTTCGAACCTTTCGCCATGCGCTCGACGATATCGGCAACCAGGATCTGCCGGCGCTGGTTTCGAGCGCTGCCCTCGTGCAGCAAACCCAGAAGCTGGTAGCGACGGCCCCTGCCCTCATGTTGGCCGACACGCAATATGAGCGGCGGAGCCTGGTGCTTCGCATCTCAGGGCAAACTGCCGCCATCGGCGAGGAGGTCGATCAGCTCCGCAAATTCGGTCTGAGCGTCGACGAGGCGGATGCGATCAGCCAGATCGCGGCCAATCTCGTGAGCGGCCTCCATCAGCTCGATCAGGCCGTCGAGCAGCGTATCGACCAGGAACATCGGCTGCAGGATCTGAATCAGGAGATGCGGCAGGTCCGGGCCCGCGTCCACGCGCTCGAAGCGGGGCACAAGGCCGCCGGCGGCCCCGACCGCCTGAGAGCGCTTCTGGCGGAGCGCGCTGCGCGCAGCGCGGACGCCGCCGCGCTTTGGGATGACGAGCTGTCGCTCCATAGCTGGCTTACCCTCACCGACGAGATCCTGACCCTGCTGCTGACCGCGTCCGACGCGCAGAACAAGGCGGCGCTCGATTCGATTCGCCAGCAACTGCTCGCTCTGTTCGAGCGGATCTCGCCCCTGGGCGGACACATGAGCGGCCAGGAACAGACCAGTGCCGACAGCATTGTGGCGCAGCTCAAGATTCTGGCGCTCGACAAGGACGGGCTGCTGGGCGTCTGTGCCGCTCAGCTCGACACCGCTCGGATCGAGCAGATCGCGCTATCGAGTAATCGGCTCCTCGCCGACCGGCTGGTCAGCGCCGTGACCGGGCCACAGCAGAAGATTACCGCCGGAGCGCTCGAGCTCAGCCGCCAAGCGAGCGACCATGCCGAGCATGCGGTGACCCGCCTGATCGCGATCGTGGCGTTCTGCGTGCTGCTGGCGGGGCTGATCCTGCTCTATATCAGCCGCAGCGTGATCCGCCGGCTCCGTCGGCTGCAGAGCAGCATGCAGGCCCATATCAAGGGTCTCGACGCGCCGATCGACACGCGCGGCCGCGACGAGATCGGCGACATCGCCCGAGCGCTCGATTTCTTCGTCCGCACCATCTCGGAGCGCGAGGCCGATCTGCGCGAGAGCGAGAGTCGCTTCCGCGCGCTGGTCGAAGGCTCGCTGCAAGGCATCGTCATTCACCGCGGCCTCACCGTGCTGTTCGCCAACGAGGCGTTCGCCGAGATCGTCGGCGCGCCCACGCCGCGCACCGTCACGAGCCTTGGCGCCATCCTCGGCTCCGGCGAGGAGGACGAGACCGAGGCCCTTGCGCTGTCCTACCAAGCGCTCCTCGAAAGCGGCGGCGTCCACTCGCCCCGGCAAGTCGTCGCCCGCCGCATCGATGGCGGACGGATCTGGCTCAGCCTGTCGGACCGCGTCGTCGAATGGATCGGCGCCCCCGCAGTGCAGAGCACGCTCATCGACATCACCGAGCAGTTCCTGGCGCAGGAGGCGCTGCGTGTCGCGAAAGCCCAGGCGGAACAGGCGCTGGTCGAGCTCAAGGCGGCACAAACGAGCCTGATTCATGCCGAGAAGCTGGCCTCGCTCGGTCAGCTCACCGCGGGCATCGCGCACGAGATCAAGAACCCGCTCAATTTCGTCAATAATTTCGCCTCGCTGTCGCTGGAGCTGTTCGACGAGCTCGAAGAGGCCATGGAAGCGGGCGACCGGGCCGGCGTCACGGAGCTGGCCGGCTTGGTCGCCCGCAATCTCGGCAAGATCCGCGATCACGGCAGGCGCGCGGACGGTATCGTGCGCAGCATGCTGCTGCATTCGCGCGGCGGCGACAATCTGCGCGAGCCGGTCGAGATCAACGGCCTCGTCGAGGAAGCGCTGAACCTCGCCTTCCATGGGGCCAAGGCGCAGAGCTCGGGGCTCGATATTCGCTTCGAGCGGCATCTCGACCCGGCGCTCGGCACGATCGAGGTCGTGCCGCAGGATGTCATGCGCGTGTTTCTGAACCTGTTCTCGAACGCCTTCTATGCGATGACGAAACGCCGCATCGCGGAGGGGGCGGCCTATCGGCCTATGATCAGCATTTCGTCACGGGAGCGCGATGGCGCGATCGAGGTCGAGGTCTCGGACAATGGCACCGGGATGAGCGAGGAGGTTCGGGCCAAGCTGTTCACGCCATTCTTCACGACCAAGCCGACCGGCGAAGGCACCGGCCTCGGCCTCAGCCTAAGTTATGACATCATCGTGCACCAGCATCACGGCAGCCTGGCCATCGACAGCCGGCTCAACGACCATACGACGGTGACGGTGACGCTGCCCCGCACCTGGCAGGCGGGCGAAGCGGCCGAGCCGGTCGCCGCCGCCGACTAAGCGATTTCTGCGAGGAACCCTTCATGCCCAAGATCGCCATCATCGTCGAGTTCGACACCGTTTCCGGCCGCCTGAGCGAGGTCGAGGCACTGCTGCGCGAGCATGCCGCCAAGACCCTCGCGGAGGAAAGCGGCTGCCTGCGCTTCGAGGTGCTGCGCCCGGTCGAGCGCGACGGCCGCGCGATAGCCGACAAGCTTGCCGTCAGCGAGCTTTATGCCGATCGCGCCGCCGTCGCCGTGCACGAGAGCTCGCCGCGCCTGCCCAAGCTGCGCGAGGCCTATGGTCCGCTCTTGACGGGCCGACGCCTGCTCATGGCCGAGGTCGACTGACCATGCGCCGCCTTATCGCCATTGCGGCTCTCAGCCTGCTCGCCGGCAGCGCCCTCGCCCAGAGCAATCCCAACACGGTGCAGGGTCAGGCATTCGGTCGCTGGCGCATCCAGGACAAATGCGTGGCCGACGCGACGCTGAAATTCCCCGATCGCGACCTCGTATCGCTGCAGAAACGCGACGGGGCGGTCGATCAATGCCTGGCCGCGGCCGGCATGCCGCCCCGCGCCCATGTCGCCCCCACCTCGCCCCAGCCGCAGATCGCACCGCCTAAAGAGGATAATTGAGCGCGCGCTCATAGACGGCGAGCGTCTCGGCGACGATCCGGGCGTCGGCGAATTCGGCGAGCGCCTTGGCCCGGGCCGCGACGCCCATCCGCCGGCGCAGCGGCACATCCTCGGCCAGCAGCCGCAGCTTGTCGGCGACGGCCCGGGGATCGGATGGCGGCACCAGAAAGCCGCTGACGCCGTCCGTCACCGTCTCGCGGCAACCGGGCATGTCGGTCGTCACCAGCGGCTTGCCGCAGGCCGCCGCCTCCAGCGCGGTTTTCGGCACGCCTTCGCCATAGATCGAGGGATATGCCGCGATGTGGCAGGCGCGCCAGAAGCCCGGCACGTCCTGCACCGGCCCGTTCCATTCGATCAGCCCTTCTGCGACCCAGCTTTCGACCTCGGCGCGGCTGTGGGCGTCGCGATTTTCCGGATCGAGAGCGCCGGCGAAATGAAAACGGATGGCCACTCCGGCGGCCCGCAGCAGCCGCGCCGCCTCGACCACGCAATCGACGCCCTTGTCGCGCACCATGCGGCAGGCGACGCCGACGACCGGCAGGCCATCGGGCTCCGGCGCCGGCGCGAAGCGGTCGACATCGACGCCCGATCCGCAGATGAGCGTCATCCGCGCGGCGGCGACGGTGCCGGTTTCCGCCAAGAGGCGCCGATCGTCGGGATTCTGCACGGTGACGAGGCTGCCGCGGCCGCCCATCGCCCAGGCGAGTGCCCGCAGCAGCACCGGCCGCATCAGCCGCGCGCGCCAGCTTTTCGAGGTGAAGACATAGCCCAGGCCCGCGACGGTTGAGACGCGAGCCCGGCAACGGGCCAGCCTGGCCGCCAGGCCGCCATAGACGATGCCCTTGAGCGCGATCAGGTGCACGAGCGCCGGCCGCTCGCGCCGAAACAGGCGATAGATCCGCACGAGCGTCAGCAACTCGCGCCATGTCCCGCCCCCGCCCCGCCGCCAGGGCAGAGGCACCAGCCGGAAGCCTTCGGCCACGATCCGTTCGCCATGCGCCTGCACGCGGGTCGCGACGACGACGTCCCAGCCGGCAGCGCGCGCCGCCCGCGCCAGCGCCAGCCGGTGCGACCAGAAATACCAATCCTCGGTGACGATATAGATGAGGGTCTTGCGCGCGTTCGGGGTCATCTGCGCGCGCACAATAGCGGGCCGGGCCGGGCCGTGAAATAGCCGCGTCGCGATCCGGGGTGTTTCCCGGACCGGCTTTTGTTATGGTCGCGCGCGAAGGAGAAAAGGCTTGGCGTTACGGCGGTTGGATCGAACTTGGCTGGCGATGATCCATGACGGGCTCATGGCGGCGCTGTCCTTGCTGCTGTCGCTGGAGCTGAGGATCGGCGACGATCTCTGGAAGATCGATCCGGGCTCGCTCGCCCAGAACGTCCTGTTGTTCGCGCTCATCGTTCTGCTCTTCCTCCGGCTCACCGGGCTCTATCGCGGCATCTGGCGTTACGCCTCGCTCAACGACCTGTTCGCGATCAGCCGGGCGGCGACGTTCTCGATCCTGTGCTATACGGCCAGCCTGTTCCTGCTGACCCGCCTCGAAGGCCAGCCGCGCTCGACCCTCATCATCAATTGGTTCGTCCTGATCGCGCTGCTCTCCGGGCCACGCATCCTCTATCGCCTGTTCAAGGACGGCAGAGTCGATCGCATCTTCGAGCGCGACAGCCATCGGCGCATCCCGGTGCTGCTGATAGGCGCCAGCGACGGCGCCGAGCTTTTCATCAATGAGATGCGGCGCGACCGGCATTCCAATTACGAAGCGATCGGCATCGTCGATTTCGGCACCGGCCGGGTCGGCCGCAGCATTCATCGCGTCCCGGTCCTGGGCACGATCGATGCCTTGCCCGGGATCGTGGCGAGGCTGACCGAGCGCGACCGCGCCCCCCAGCGACTGATCCTGACCGCCCCCAACACCGAAGGCGCCATCGTCCGCAAGATCGCTGATCACGCGAGCGCGCTCGGCCTGAGCCTCGCCCGCATGCCCCGCGTGACCGAGCTGCGCTCGGGCGTGGGCGACGAGTTGCAGATCCGTCCGGTCGCGATCGAGGATCTGCTCGGCCGGCCGCAGCGCGTGCTCGACCGCGAGGCCATGGCGCGCCTCATCCGCGGCCGGCGCGTGCTGGTGACCGGCGCCGGCGGCACCATCGGCTCGGAGCTGGTGCGCCAGATCGCGGCGGCCGGGCCCGCCCATCTGACCCTCGTCGATAATGGCGAGTTCCAGCTTTACGGCATCGATCTCGATCTGGCCGAGCGTTTCGCCGAGCTGCCGCGCAGCGCCAAGCTCGGCGATGTGCGCGACCGGCGCCGGCTCGATGAGATCCTGGCCGAGGCGCGGCCGGAGCTGGTGTTCCACGCCGCCGCGTACAAGCATGTGCCGATGATCGAGGCAAATCCGACCGAAGGAATCCTCACCAACGCCATCGGCACGCGCAACCTCGCCGAGGCCTGCCGCGCCGCCGGGGTCGACGCCATGGTCATGATCTCGACCGACAAGGCGGTCCATCCGACCAATGTCATGGGCGCGTCCAAGCGCCTGGCCGAAAATGTCTGCCAGGCGCTCGACGTTCAGACGAGGCGCGAAGGCGCCGGCGGCACGCGCTTCATCACCGTCCGTTTCGGCAATGTCCTGGGCTCGACCGGCTCGGTCGTACCGCTCTTCCGCCGCCAGCTCGAGGCCGGCGGGCCGCTGACCGTGACCGACCCCGAGATCCAGCGCTTCTTCATGACCGTGCGCGAAGCGGTCGAACTGGTGCTGCAAGCCTCGGCCATCGCGACCTCGGCCGAGCCGCCGCCCGGCCTCGACGAAGGCGGCATCTTCGTGCTGGAGATGGGCGATCCGGTGAAGATCGACGACCTCGCCCGTCAGATGATCCGGCTTGCCGGCCTGGTGCCGGACAAGGACATCAAGATCGAATATGTCGGCCTGCGCCCCGGCGAGAAGCTCTATGAAGAGCTGTTCCACGAAGGCGAGCTGCCGGTGCCGACCCAGGGCGACGGCATTCTGTTGGCCCGCCCCCGCACCGCCGACTACGCCATGCTCGCCCGCGCGCTCGACGAGCTCGAAGAGGCGGCGCGCGCAAGGCGCGCCGATCGGGTGCTCGGCATCCTCGGCCGGCTGGTGCCGGAGTTCCGCAGCGATACGCCGCGCCAGGCGGCGAGCGGTTGAGATCAATGTGCTCGAAGCATGTTGAACTGCTCAGCGAGCTGCCTCGCCTTCTCAGAACCGGACGATGCCGCCGGCCGTGACCAGATCGATCGGCGCGAAGGTGCCGAAATCGCGGTCGAGGGTCTGGTGATGATAGCTGACGAAAAGCGAGGCCGAGGCCGGATTGATTTCCTGCTCGAACAGCACGCCGTAATCCTTGGCGTGGTCGCCGGCATAGAGCAGCTCGTCATTCTCGGCGAAGCTGACTGCGAAGGCCGTCGGGCCGAGGCTGAACCAGGGGATCGGCGTCTTCCAGCCCGCCTTCACATAGAAGAGATCCGGGTTGATCTTCCGATGCAGCGGGTCCTGATAGATCACGTCCTGGTAGCCGCCGGCGACTGTCAGGGTGAGGCCGGTGGGATGGAGGATCGAGACCGAGCCGTTATACTGGGTCGAGCCGTTGGCCGACGGGCCGGTAATGATCGGCGGCGTGCCGCCCTGACCGACGATCGAATTCGCCGCCGTCGGCACGCCGCCGGAATAGGCGTAGGCGTTGGGCGCCGCGTGGTTGAGGCTGGTCGCGAGCGTGACCGCGGCACCGGCCTGGACGATGGTGCCCCACCAATTGCCGCCGTAACGGAGCGCGAAGTCGTAGGCGCCGCCATCGATGGCCGAGGTCGAGAACTGGAAGCCGTTCCACATCGGCGAGTCGTAGCGCAGACGATCGTCGCGGACCTTGCCGTCCATGTAATAAAACACGCTGCCGACCGCTGGGCCGAAGGCGCCATTCGGCGAGGTGATGAAGGTATTGCCGGCGCCGGCCGGGACACCGGTCTGCGCGTTGGCGGCACCGGCCAGATGCACGGCATTGCCGCGCTGACGGAAGGCGAAGCCGCCATCGGTGTCGGCGACATTCACGTAGCCGGCATAGAAAGTACCGGATAGGTCCATCTGGTTGGTGAGGTAGCCCGAGGTGCCGCCGAAGCCGAGATGCAAGGCACCCCATTCCTTATTGGTGATGAAGGCTTCCGCCCAGCGCACCGTCGGCGTGCCGGTGGTGTTGCTGGAGGGAGCGCCGGTGGTCGAGCCGACACCAGCCACGCCGCCGGTGAAGTTCGTCACCGAGTTCGAGCTGTCGCTGGTGAGCGCGGTGTTGGACGAGCTGTTCGGACGGATCTCGAGCTCGATATTGGTGCCGGCCGAGGTCTCCGAATTGATCCAGGACTCGCCCTGGAAGCG
>DATLIZ010000009.1:0-44542 GCA_035539155.1 Aliidongia sp.
GTCTCAAGGCGCGGGAGAGTAGGTCGCCGCCAGGCCTTCCAAGCCCTCACAACCACACCACCCCCGCGGGGTGGAGCAGCCCGGTAGCTCGTCAGGCTCATAACCTGAAGGCCGCAGGTTCAAATCCTGCCCCCGCAACCAAATTAGCCCGCTATCTCATCGAGATGGCGGGCCCGCTGATTCCGGGATCGAGTCTCACCCTCGTCGGATCCGGCAAACGTCCCAGCCGACGCTGACCTTGCCCCTTCGGTGCGTTCGCCCGAACCGGGCGAGGACGCGAAACCGTCAGCCGTTGACAAGCCCCACGACAGTCAGGGCATCAAGCCAGACAATTAAAATTGTGGAGCGATTCAGTTAGCGGGAACCATCCGTCAGCATCGCGCCGCTAAGTATTTTCCGACTCTATCGCGCCAAGGTCCGCTTCGGTATTCTGTGCGGCAGTCGTCGGTGGTGCGCGCTTTCTGTCCCCGCGGCCAGGGCGGTTATGCGACGGCCGAGCGAACCGAGGACTTACCTGTGAATAACAGCCGCACGTCTTCAAGCCGATCGCCATGCCGCCGGCATACCCGCGATGTGGGCTGGCTTGAGGCAGCGGGCGCCGATCGTACAGCGACGCGCGTCCACTAGGATCACGGGATGACCAAACCGAACCAAGCGCTCTTCGTCGGAGCAAAAATCCGAAAGCTCTTCGCTTTTGAGCGCGAGAAGGTATGCAATCATCTTCTCCGCCTCGAGCCGGAGAACCTTCGCCTTCGATTTTTCGGCACGGTCGGCGAGAGCTATATTGCTTCGTATAGCGAAACCATTTTCTCGACGGGTGGCATCATCCTCGGCTACTTCGAGAACGGAAAGTTGTGTGCGATCGGCGAGCTCCGACGTCAGGGAGCCCGGTGGAGTCAGGCCGCGGAGCTTGCGATCACCGTCGAACGGGAGTTCCAACACCGAGGCATCGGCACTGAAATGCTTCGAAGGCTCGTCGAGATCGCATGCAACCGTTCGATCAAGATCCTCCATCTCGCCTGCCTCATCGACAACACGCGAATGCAGAAGATCGCGCGCAAGCTCGGCGGCGCACTGCGCTATGTCGATGGCGCGGCCGAGGTCGACATCTCCCCGCCCTGGCCGAGCTGCTGGTCACTGCTCGGCGAGGCGGCAGCCGACGGTCAGGCCGCGCTGCACGCCTGGTGGACCGTTCCTGGATTTGCATCGATCGGCACCGCGGCAGAGCGCGCGGCGGCGTGAATCGTCCAGGCGGATGGGCGCCGATCTGGAACGGCGCCGATCTCGTTCCGGGGGATCGAGGAGGTGCTGACACTCACGATCAGCAGCGGTGCTTGCCGCGCATCGGCTCTGGCGCGAAGCGTTCGGTGAGCACCTGGTTGACCTAAATCAAGGTTGCCGGCTCCGGCCCTCCGCAAAGTGAGCTCGTCCTCGGCAAGGCGTGCAGGGCGGGACGTTACAGTCGTCTACGCGATCCCGCCCGCCGCGGACATGCTGCCGTTGCGCAAATTCGCAGGATCGAGGCGATGGCTGACACAGCGATGAGGGGTACCGCCGATCTTCAGCCCGGGAAGCCGTCGCCGCTCCCGGTGCCGAAAATCCGATCGCATCGCCGTCGTTACCTGACATTGTCGATCCTGTTGGTGCTGCTCGCTCTCGCCGGGGCGGGGTGGTGGTGGTTTGCCGGCCGTGCGGCGACACTGCACTACACGACGACACCCGTCACGACCGGCAAGGTCGCGCGGACCGTGACGGCGACCGGAACGATCAATCCAGTACTGACAATCATCGTCGGCAGCTATGTATCCGGCGTCATCCAGTCGCTGCAATGCGACTACAACACCCAAGTCAAGAAGGGCCAAGTCTGCGCCAAGATCGATCCCCGCCCCTACCAGGCCGTGTTCGACCAGGACAAGGCCAATCTGGCGGTCGCCAAGGCTCAGCTCGAGAAGGACCAGGCGACGCTCGAATACACCAAGGCCAATTCGGGACGCACTGCCTTGCTGGCGAGACAGGATTCGATCGCTCAGGATGCTGCCGACCAGTCGCGCAGCAGCTACCGCCAGGGGCAGGCGCAGATCCTGCTCGACCAGGCGGCGATCCGGCAATGGGAGGCCCAGCTCGCGGGCGCTGAGGTCAGTCTCGGCTATACCGATATCGTTTCGCCGGTGGACGGCACCGTCGTGTCGCGCAACGTGACGCAAGGGCAGACGGTCGCGGCCAGCCTGCAGACGCCGACATTGTTCCTGATCGCCACCGATCTCACCAAGATGGAGGTCGACACCAACGTCAGCGAAAGCGACATCGGCAGCGTCAAGGAAAAGAACCCCGCCAGCTTCACGGTCGAGGCTTATCCCGACCGCCCGTTCGAAGGCAGCGTCGTTCAGGTCCGGCAAGCACCGCAAACGCTGCAGAACGTCGTCACCTTCGATGTCGTGGTCGCCGTCGCCAACCCCGATCTGGCACTGATGCCGGGGATGACGGCCACGACGAGGATCATCACGAACGCGCGCGACAACGTCCTTCGCGTGCCCGATCAGGCGCTGCGGTACATACCTGCCGCTGCGCCGGCCGCAGCTCCAGCGCCGACCGCGGGGGCCTCGACACGGCAGGGGCAGGTCTGGGTCCTGACCGATGGCAAGCCCATGCGCGTCGCCGTGGCGCTCGGGCTCGACGACGACAGCTTTACCGAAATCACCGGCGGAGATCTCAAGGCCGGGGATCTGGTCATCCTGTCCGAACAACGAGGCGGAAGCGGCCAAACTGCCGTTCCGCTGCCGCGGCTGTAGCGTGACCGCGGCGCAGCTGCCCGACGCGGTCATCCAGATCCAAGACGTGACCCGGACCTATCGCGTCGGCGACATCGAAGTTCATGCGCTCGCCGGCGTCGACCTCACGGTCATGCGCGGCGAGTTCGTGGCCATCATGGGATCGTCGGGCTCCGGCAAATCGACCCTCATGTCGATCCTCGGATGCCTCGACCGCCCGTCGACCGGCCGCTATCTGCTCGACGGCATCGATGTGGCGAGCCTGCCGGAGCCCGATCTGGCCCGCATCCGCAGCGAGCGGTTGGGCTTCGTCTTCCAGAGCTTCAACCTGCTGTCGCGCACCAGCGCCGTCGAGAATGTGGCCCTGCCGCTGCTCTATTCGGAGGCGGGAAAATCCGGGACCTCGGCGCGGTTCGTCCGGGCGCAGGAGGCGCTGGCCCGTCTCGGTCTCGGCGATCGCGCGGGAAACACCCCCAGCCAGCTATCCGGCGGCCAGCAGCAGCGGGTCGCGATCGCGCGCGCCCTGATCAACTCGCCGAGTCTGCTCCTTGCCGATGAGCCGACCGGAAATCTCGACACGCGCACTTCGCATGAGATCATGCAGACGCTGACGCAGCTCAATCACGAGGAACTCGTCACCATCGTGCTGGTGACGCATGAGCCGGACATCGCCGCCTATGCCGATCGTGTCGTGACGATGCGCGACGGCCGTGTCCTCACCGACGAGCGCAAGAAGTCGAGCATCCCCGAGACGCCGGCGACGGCGGCGGATCTGTCGATCTTCCGCCCCCACGCCCCGGCAGAAATGGCGAGCGGTCCGCCGCTGTCCTGGGCCTTCGGCATGATGATCCTGGCCGCGGCGGTGCAGGCGCTCGCGCGCAACAAGATGCGCTCGGCATTGACCATGCTCGGCGTGTTCATCGGTGTCGCCGCCTTGATCGCGATGGTGGCGATCGGGCAAGGCGCCAACGATGCCGTGCGCAAGCAACTCGAAAGCCTCGGGACTAATCTGGTCGTCGTCGTGCCGGGCGCGGTGACGAGCCAGGGCGCGCGGGGCGGCTCCGGCAGCGCCTCGACCTTGACCGTGACCGACGCCCAGACGATCCGCCGCGAAGACCAGGCGGTCGGCGAGGTCGCCTATCTGATCCGGCAGGGCGGCCAGACGGAATATGCCAGCCAGAACTGGATGACCACTATTCAAGGAGTCACCCCCAATTACCCACCCATCACCAATTGGCAGATCGCCGCCGGCCGCCCGATCGGCCCCGACGACCAGAGCAGCGCCGCCCTCGTCGCCGTGATCGGCCAGACCGTCCTCCATCAGCTCTTCGCGCCTTCGGACAATCCGCTCGGCGCGGTCATCCTGGTCAAGGGCGTGCCGCTGCGCGTCATCGGCACGTTGATGGCCAAGGGCCAATCGACCTACGGCCAGGACCAGGACGATCTTGTCATGGTGCCGTTCAGCACGGCCGAGACCAAGGTGCTCGGCGTCGCGGCGCCGACGCAGGCGGCGGCGACGAGCGCCATCTTCCTGCCGCAGCCCAATCCGTACAACATCCAGCCGCGCCTGACCGGCTTCGTGAACCAGATCTACGTGCAGGCCCGGAGTCCGACCGAGGTCCAGGCCGCGATCGCGCAGGTGACATCGACCTTGGCACGCCGTCACCATATAAGATCAGGCGATCCCAACGACTTCGCCGTCCGCAACCTTAGCCAGATCGCCAGTGCCGCCGAGGGCAGCAGCGCGGTCATGGCGTTGCTGCTCGCCGCCGTGGCCTCGATCTCGCTGCTCGTCGGCGGCATCGGCATCATGAACATCCTGCTGGTGTCGGTGACCGAGCGGACGCGCGAGATCGGTCTGCGCATGGCGATCGGCGCGCGCCGCGTGCATGTCCTGCTGCAGTTCCTGGTCGAAGCTGTGCTGCTGAGCCTCGTCGGGGGCGTCGCGGGCATCGTCTTCGGTGTCGCTGTGTCGGAGACGATCTCGATCGTCGCCGGATGGCCGACGCCGATCTCGCCGACCGCCATCCTCGGCGGCTTCGCCTTTTCGGCCGCCGTTGGGATCTTCTTCGGCTACTACCCGGCGCGGAAGGCGGCACGCCTCGATCCCATCGAGGCGCTGCGCTACGAGTGACGCCGAGCGCGGGGGCCGACGATAAGGTCACGCTGGAGCGGAGAACTGACTGAAAGGCATGGACCAGCCAAGCCGGATCCGCGCATAGCCCCGCCTCGCATAGCCTCGATAACCTGAGTATTTTCCGTACCTTTAAGATTAGCGCCGAAAAGGCCACAGTACACAGCGTCAAACAGACGCCCCGATTATTGCTTAACTAGGTATCGCCCAGCGATGCGCTGGCCGGCAACCTATAGTCAATTCAAGGCATATTTACAGGGGTGGCAAGCCTCGACCCGCCCGGGCTGATCGTCATGGATTAGCGCAGTCGCAAGGACACCAGCCGGCGGCCGCACGGCTCACACCAGAAGGACGAAACGATGGCCTATCAAAGCGTGAACCCCGCTGACGGCAAACTCCTGATGAAATTTGAGGAGCTGTCCGACTCGCTGCTCGAGACCAAGCTCGCGGCTGCCGCGATCTGCTATCAGAGCTGGCGGCACGAGACCTATGCCAAGCGGGCGAAGATCCTATCGAGTGCGGCCGAGATCCTGCACGCCAAGGCCGGCGAGTTCGCACGCACCATGACGCTCGAAATGGGCAAGCGGATCGGCGAGGCCCGCGGCGAAGTCGAGTTCAGCGCGCGGATCTTGAGCTATTACGCCAAGAACGCGGAGCGCTTCCTGGCACCTGTGAAGCTCCATCCCACACATGGCGAAGCGCATATGGAGAGCAGCCCGATCGGCGTGGTCTTCTGCGTCGAGCCTTGGAACTTTCCCTACTACCAGCTGGCCCGGATTGCCGGGCCCCATCTGATGGCCGGCAACACCCTGGTGGTGAAGCACGCCGGCATCGTGCCGCAATGCGCGATCGCTTTCGAGCAGCTGCTGATCGACGCCGGTGCGCCGGTCGGCCTCTATACCAATCTGCTGATCTCGCATGCGCAGTCCGACCGCGTCGTCGATGACCCGCGCATCAAGGGCGTTGCCTTGACCGGCAGTGTCGAGGCGGGCCGCAGCATTGCGGCCAGGGCCGGCAAGAACCTCAAAGTTTCTTCGATGGAGCTCGGCGGCAGTGACGCCTTCATCGTCCTGGATGACGCCGATCTCGACCATGCGGTCAAATGGGCTGTCTGGGGCCGGATGTACAATACTGGCCAGACCTGCTGTGCCGCGAAGCGATTCATCGTGGTCGAAGAGGTCGCCGACAAGTTCCTCGCCAAGTTCAAGACGGCATTGGCGGCGCTCAAGCCTGGCGATCCGCTCGACGAGAAGACGACGCTGGGCCCGCTTTCGACCGAATCCGCGCTGGTGCAACTTTTGAAGCAGGTCGATCACGCCATCGCCACAGGTGCGAAGCTGCTGCTGGGCGGCAAGCGCTACGATCGTGCCGGCGCCTATATGGAGCCGACAATCCTGACCGACATCAAGCCGGACAATCCGGCCTTCCGAGAGGAGTTCTTCGGACCGGTCGCCTTGTTCTTCCGGGTCAGGGATGAAGACGCCGCCGTCGCTCTCGCCAATGATTCCGATTTCGGCTTGGGCGGGTCGGTCTTCACCAAGGACATCGCCCGCGGCCGGCGCGTCGCGAGCCGGGTCGAAACCGGCATGATGTTCATCAACAACATCGATTGGTCCGATGCCGAGCTGCCCTTCGGCGGCATCAAGGATTCCGGCTATGGCCGCGAGCTCGGCGACATGGGCATCCAGCAATTCGTCAACAAGAAGCTCGTTCGCCTGTCCTCGGCCGACGCGCCCGTATAGCAGTGCCTCACGACGGGCAAGGCACGGTGAGGCGGCACGCCGCGGTGCGGTTCGACCGCTTTCATCGCGTTTACCCCCGAGATGTCTCGAAATCGCTTGTCGAAGACTGGAGCAGCCGATGCTGCCGCAGCTTAAGTAGACGCTTTTCGCCGATCTCGACGGATCCCAGCTCACCGAAGGAGTTCCCTCATGGCCCGCAAGATGCAAGCCGCCGTCGTCGAGCAGTTCGGCAAGCTACTCATGCTCCAGGAATGGGACATCCCCACGCCGGAGCCTGGCCAGATCCTGGTCAAGACCGAGGCCTGTGGTGTCTGCCACACCGATCTCCATGCCGCTCGCGGCGATTGGCCTCTGAAGCCCACACTCCCCTTCATTCCCGGCCATGAAGGCATCGGCCGCGTCGCCGCGGTCGGCACGGGCGTGACCATCGTCAAGGAAGGCGACCGGGTCGGCGTGCCGTGGCTCTATTCGGCTTGCGGCCATTGCGAATATTGCCTGAAGGCCCAGGAGCCGGTGTGCGGCGAGGCCCAGTTCGGCGGCTATACCAGGAATGGCGGCTTTGCCGAATATATCATCGCCGATCCGAATTACGTCGCGCATATCCCCGCCGGCCTGGGCGCCAAGGAAGCGGCGCCGATCATCTGCGCGGGCATCACGACCTATAAGGGCATCAAGGAGACCGGCGCCCGGCCGGGTGAATGGATCGCCATCTCCGGCGCCGGCGGCCTCGGGCATCTCGCGATCCAATATGCCAAAATCATGGGCCTGCAGGTCTGCGCCGTCGATATCGACGACGGCAAGCTCGCCCACGCCAAAAGCCTGGGCGCCGATCTCACCGTCAACGCCGAGACCGGCGATCCGGCCGCTGCCGTCAAGAAGGGCACCAATGGCGGCGCCCATGGCGTGCTGATCACCGCGCCCTCGCTCAGCGCCTTCAGGCAGGGCGTCGGCATGACCCGCAAGCGCGGGACCTGCGTCCTGGTCGGCTTGCCGCCGGGCGAGTTTCCGGTGCCGCTGTTCGATCTCGTGGCCGATTGCATCACCATCCGCGGTTCCTTCGTCGGCACGCGCGGGGATATGGCCGAAGCGCTCGGCTTTGCCGCTGAGGGCAAGGTCAAGGCCGATATCGAGCTGCAACCGCTCTCGGCGATCAACCGGATCTTCGACCGGCTACAGCATGGCGATGTTCCGTCGCGCGTGGTGCTCGATTTCGCCGGCTGCTGACCCGATGAAGGGGCTGCCCGATACGCGCAGTCGAGACTTCAAGCCGCCATTCACTCAATCAAGGAAAGCAGCATGACCGTAGATCAGCGCAACGGCCAGGAGCCGACGTCAGCCAAGGACCCGCCGTCGGTAACCGGCTCGAACCGTCGAACGCTCGACGCGATATTTCGACATCCTGTGTCCCATAATCTTGGTTGGAGCGACGTCGTTGCCCTGCTGGAGACCATCGGCGAGGTCGAGGAACGGTCCAGCGGCGAGTTCTCGCTTCGGGTCGGCGGTGCGCACCACCTCATGCACAAGCCGAACACGAAGGACCTCACGGCTGCAGACGTGACCGGACTGCGCCATTTCCTCGCGAGCGCCGGATGGCCCGCGGGACCCGCGCCCTCGCCCGCCCTCGATCCATCGGCGGAGACGCTGGATCTCATGGTCGTCATGGACCATCACCAGGCAAGGATCTACCATGTAGAGCCCCTCTCCCGTGACGGCCGGGAACTGGCGATCCGGCCCTACGATCCGCATCACTTCCTGCATCACCCTACGCACAAGGATCAGTCCCGAGAGCGGGGGCAACGGGCGTCGGAGGACCACGGGTATTACGCTCAAATCGCCGCCGCCCTCGCCGCAGGCGGCAGAATCGTCGTGGTTGGCCATGGCAGCGGCAAGAGCAACGTTGCGCATCATCTGATCGAATACCTCCACAAACACCATGGCGAGACCTATCGGCGGATCGTCCGCGAAATCGTCGCCGACCTCTCGAGCGAAACACCGGCCCAACTCCTCGATCTGGCCCAGCAGGCGTTGCGTCCGTGATAGGCTGCGCGTCCCGGCTCTGGATCCGGTGGGCCGGCCTCGTGCAGTGACGGAGAACGCCATGCAGGCGATGGTGCTAAACGGTATTGGGGCGGCTCTCGAATGGACGGAACTCCCCGATCGGCAGCCGGGGCCAGGCCAAATTCGCGTGAGGGTGGCCGCCTGCGGCGTCTGCCGCACCGATTTGCATGTCGTCGACGGCGAGTTGCCCGCGCAGATCGTGCCGATCATCCCCGGCCACGAGATCGTCGGCCGGGTCGATGCGATCGGGGCCGATGTCGAGGGGCTCCGCCTCGGCGAGCGCGTCGGAATTCCGTGGCTCGGCCATACTTGCGGCGTCTGCCCTTATTGTACGGGGCAGCACGAGAATCTGTGCGATCATCCGATCTTCACTGGGTACACACGTGACGGCGGCTTTGCGACCGAGACCATCGCCGATGCGCGCTTTGCTTTCCCGCTCGGCGAGGCCGGCGACGATGTTGCGCTTGCCCCTCTGCTCTGCGCCGGCCTGATCGGCTGGCGCTCGCTGGTGATCGCCGGCGGCGCAAGGAACCTTGGCCTCTACGGCTTCGGCGCCGCGGCCCATATCGTTGCCCAGATCGCGAAGTGGCAGGGGCGGTCGGTCTTCGCCTTCACGCGGCCGGGAGATGTCGCCACCCAGGCCTTCGCCCTGACCCTGGGGGTGACCTGGGCGGGCGGATCCGACGAAATGCCGCCGGCCAGCCTCGATGCCGCGATCATCTTTGCGACACCCGGTGAGCTCGTGCCGCTTGCTCTGCAGGCAGTCCACAAGGGCGGCCGGGTCGTTTGCGCCGGCATCCATATGAGCGACATCCCGAGCTTTCCCTACCGGCTGCTCTGGGAAGAGCGGCAACTCGTGTCGGTCGCCAATCTCACGCGGCAGGATGGCATCGATTTCCTTCGCCTGGTGCCTGAGATCGGCATCATGACCAAGACGACGACTTATCCGCTCAAGCGCGCGAACGAGGCCCTCGCGGATCTCCGAGCCGGCCGGTTTGACGGCGCTGCCGTGCTCGTGCCTTAACCTTCCGCACTAGCAGGCTCTGGCCTCCGGCAAGGTCGACGCCTGGTCGATGTGGAGCCCCGGCGTCGATATCGCCCGGGCCGACTACAAGGCACATGATCTTTTCTCGAGGAGCGGGATCTCGAATTCCAGATCGACTTCACCTCCGATCTCGCCACGCGCCGGTTTGCCCAGGACGATCCCGATCTGGTGCCGCGGTGAACGTGGCCCTGCTTGCCGAGGCGCAATGGATTTCCGCTCACACGCCTGAAGCCGAGCTCATCGCTCAGAAGAAGGCCGGCTACAGCGATCGGGTCCGCGACCAGTTCATTGCCTTGAAGCGTCAATATCTGCTTCACTCGGTCGATGATCAGGCTTTTCTCGGTGAATTCCAAAAGGCGGCGGACTGGCTCGTGGCGCGCAAGGTTCTGCCGGAGCCGGTTACCGTCGCCGATCATTTGGCGCAGCTTTGAACGCAAAACGGCAAGAGCCGATCACATCGTTCAATAGGGATCAAGGAAACGCCATGCCGACCGATAAACTGCATCCGGAAACCATTGTCCTTCATGCCGGCTGGCGGGCCGATCCGACGACGGGCGCCGTGGCGCCGCCGATCTACCAGACGACGTCGTTCCAGTTCCGCGATACCGAGCATGCGGCGAACCTGTTCGCGCTGAAGGAGCTGGGGGCGATCTACACGCGGATCGGCAACCCCACCACCGACATATTGGAGCAGCGCATCGCGGCACTCGAAGGCGGGGCCGCGGCACTGGCACTCGCTTCGGGTCAGGCGGCCTCGGCCTTCTCGCTCCAGACGCTGGCGCGCGCCGGCGACAATGTGGTCAGTTCGACAGATCTCTATGGCGGCACCTGGAACCTGTTTGCCAATACCCTGAGGGATCAGGGTATCGAGGTGCGCTTCGTCGATCCGGCCGATCCCGAGGCGTTCCGGCGCGCGACCGACGACCGGACCCGCGCCTATTACGCCGAAACCCTGCCCAATCCGAAGCTGACGGTGTTTCCGATCGCCGAGGTGGCCGCCATCGGCCGCGAGTTCGGCATTCCGCTCATCGTCGACAATACCGCGACGCCGATCTTGTGCCGGCCTTTCGATCACGGCGCCGCCATCGTCGTTTACTCCACGACGAAATATATCGGCGGGCACGGCACTTCGATCGGCGGCGTTATCGTCGATGGCGGCAATTTCGATTGGGCGCGTTTTCCGGAGCGCCAGCCGCTCTTGAACACGCCTGATCCCAGCTATCACGGTGCCGTCTGGGTCGAAGCGGTGAAGCCGCTGGGGCCGATCGCCTATATCATCCGTGCCCGCGTCGTGCTGTTGCGTGATCTCGGATCGGCCCTTTCACCTTTCAACGCCTTCCAGACGCTTCAAGGCCTCGAGACCCTGCCGCTGCGCATCGCCCGCCACTCGGAGAATGCCGCGGCGGTCGCCGATTTCCTGTCGTCATTGCCGGGAGTCGAGCGCGTCATCTATCCGTCGAAGCAGGCGGGCGTCGGTCGGGAGCGAGCCCAGCGCTATCTCAAGGGCGGCTTGGGCGGCCTGGTGGGATTCGAGCTGGCAGGCGGTGCCGAGGCTGGGCGCCGCTTCATCGACAGGCTCAAGCTCTTCTATCATGTCGCCAATATCGGCGATGCGCGCAGCCTCGCCATCCATCCGGCGACCACGACCCATTCGCAGCTTTCGGCGGAAGACCAGCTCTCAACCGGCGTCTCGCCCGGCTATGTGCGCCTGTCGGTCGGCCTTGAACATATCGACGACATCCTGGCTGACCTTG
This sequence comes from Aliidongia sp., assembly GCA_035539155.1. GTDB lineage: Bacteria > Pseudomonadota > Alphaproteobacteria > ATCC43930 > CGMCC-115725 > JAXDMU01. Next base: position 11,502 of record DATLIZ010000009.1, read on the forward strand.
CCCAGGCCCTAAACGTCGCCACTGGCTAGGGTGAACAATATATTGTCTGGGTCGGCAATATATTGACTTCAGGCGCAAGGGCGGACTAAGGTGCTTCATCCTCCTTCGGGAGGGTCGCGGGAATTTGAGGGGCAGCTTGCGCCGCGATACCAAGTGCTAAAGCGCCACGGGGTAACTCCCGTGGGCCCGTTCGTTGGCCGGGAGTTCAACCATGTTCCATCGCTGTCGTCGCTCTTCCTGAGGTCGCCGGGGCCTAAGTGCCCGCTCGCGATCTTGCTTCGCTTTCTTAAATCGCAAGAGATGCGCCGGCCTTCCGAGGCCGGTCGGAAGGGTGCGCCATGTCTGATGCCTATGTCATCGAAGCTGCTGATACCAGCGCCGGGATCGTGATCCGTGAGCGGGCAGGCTTCCGCTTCTTCGCCGCTTCCCAGCGCTTCGGCCGTCTCGACGGCCAGTTGTTTAAGACGATCGGCGCGGCCGAGCGGGCGATCGGGGACTTGTCGCCTCGGAAGCCAATCAGCTTAGGGCCGGGCGGAATAGCATGGTAATAGCGCGGTCCAGGCTGACGAACAGGATCGTCAGCCGACGCTCTCGACATAGGTCATGACCAGATAGACGACGGCCTCCCGATCCCCGGCGTTCCGGTAGCTGTGCGGGACGCCGGCTTCGAATAGGATTGCGTCGCCTTCCATCAACTGATGGGAATCCTGGCCGTCGAAGAGTTCGAGCTCGCCTTGCGCGACAGTGAGGTTTTCCAACGTTCCCGCAGCGTGGGCGTCCGCCCTCTCGATATGGCCCGGGGCAATGCGCAGCTCGTAGAATTCGACGCGCCGCTCCGTGTCGAAAGGGAACAGTGCCCGAGACGTAAACTTGCCGTCGCTCGAGGACAGGATCTTCGCTTTGCCGCGCCGAAATACGGCCGTGCCGGTATCGGCACCGGCCGAGGTCAGTGTGGCGAAGGTCACGTCGAGCGCCGTGGCGATCTTCCACAGCAGGCCGATCGTGGGGGCGCTGCGGCCCAGCTCGATCTGACCGAGCATGCCGCGGCTGACACCCGACATCTTCGCCAGCCCTTCCAGCGACAACCCGCGGCGAGTCCGCAAACGGCGCAAATTGCGTCCCACCGTGGCGGCGAGATCGGCGGCCGGATCGGCCTTAGTCTCTGCTTCTTGCGGCGTCGCGGATGAGGTCGGAAGCGAGCTTTCGGTCACGGTTTTCGGGTCCGTCTCGAGGCTGCGACGAGCTGGCTGACGGTGCCGGCCGGCTTCGGTAACCTTCATCTCTTGGGGTGGCATATCGACCGTTTCGGCAAAAACGTGGGGGAGTGTGTGCGTTATGCCGGATCGCCGTCAAGCAATGTCCATGGCGGGTACGAGACCAACCGGATCACTGCAGCGTCGGGTATCCCAGCTCTGCCGCCTGTCGCTCGATGCCGAGAATTTCCTCATAGGCCTGTTCGGACAGGATCTCGAATCCATCCAGCAGCAGTTCGTCTCGGAGCGACACCGCCTCCGGCGCGGTCGAGACCTCCAAAAGGGTTTCTCTCAGAAGCCGAAGCGTTGCATCGTCGGTAGCACCGGCAGCGATGAAGGGCAGGCCCGCCGTCGAGGCCGTCCAGCCAAGGATGCGGACGCGGGCGACGAGATCGGGCTCGTGCCGCTTCAGCAGCGCCAGTGTGACCGCATCGATGGCGGCCAGATCGGCTTCATCCTCGGCCACCATCGTGATGCTGTTCCGATGCGATCCGCTCCAGGCCACACCGTCGAAGAAGGGACGGCCGCCTGCCAAGGGGGCAATGGCCGCGCGGAGCAGATTCATGCCGGTATTCGAGGTGGGCTGGTTGGCGACGCAACGGCTGCCGCGCAATGCTTCGAGGTTTCGGCGGTTGTCGCCGGCGCGGACGATGAGAGCACTGCGGTGTCGCGCACCCGAACAGCCGGCTGCCCGATATCGCGGTGTCGCCACCAGCCGCACATGCCCGCACAGCGAGGTCCTCAGCGGGTAGCCGCAGCTTTGCGCCAGCAGCAGCCGCGGATGATCCCAGAGCGCCTCGACCGGCATGGCTCGTTCGAGCGCGGTGGGAACATGGGACAAGCCGGCTTTTTCCAAGGAACGCCTGATTACCTGCCAGAAGGCGTCGTTCGCAGCCGTCAGCTCTGCCAGATCATACATCGGAAGCGCGGCCAACCGGTCGGTCATCGGCGTTCGAAGCCCGGATGCTCGACCGGCGCGGCAGCCGCGAAGAGATGGCGGGCGGCGATCTCGGCATAGCCGCCGCCATACAGCATGCCGGGGCCGGGCTCGAGCGTCGGTCGAAGCTCGCGCCAAACGGCGGGCAGGCGGTACCAGGGGAGTTCCGGATGACGGTGATGCACCACATGCAGATTGTTGTTGAGGAAGAGCAGGCTCCAGAATGACCCTGCTTCGACCACGGCCGTCCGGTGCCGCGAGTCCGGCGCCGCCCGATGCTCCGTGTAGGAGCGCAGCAGGCTGAGCGAGATCGACGGATAGACCGCCAACAGGAGATAGGTTTCGATCGGAATGCGGCAAATCCAGACGACCCAGACCAAGAGCGGAATGACCGCCAAGGCATGCCGAAGCCAGATCCCGCGGCGTCGCCGATCATAGGCTAGGCGCAACACTTCCGTCTTCCAACAGCGCATGACCAGCAGCGCCGGTCCGAGCAGCAGCCGGCCGGCAAGCGTGGCGTGCCATCGCAGCGCCTGCCGTTCGAGGCGGCCGGCTGCGGCAAGGGTGCCCGGCCGGCGGTAATGGGATTCGGGATCGGCCTGCGGATCGGTCAGATCGCGTCCGCCATTGGCGTGATGCGCCAGATGGAGCTCCCGATAGACCGCGTAAGGCAGCCAAAGCGAGAGCGGCGGTATGCCGATGAGCTCGTTCAGCCGTTCGGACGATGTCGGATGGCCGTGGATCGTCTCATGCTGCAGCGAGCTGTGCCAAGCCAGCAGCAAGCCGCACAGCGGAGCGGCCAGCCAGACCGGCATCGCCTGCCAATGCCAGGTCAGCAGGCAGAAGCCGCCATAGAGGAGCACCGCGATCGAAATCGTCGGCCACTCCCAACGCCGCCCGTTCATGTCGCCTGCCAAGGCTATGCGGCGCGACGGCGGAGAATGGCGTGTCGAAGAGGTCTTTGCGGAGACGGGAAAGGCGTCATGGGGCTCGTGCCTGCTCGGTTCGGGCCCACAGAGCGGAAAACCCTGTGGCGCTTTAGCGTTTTGTGACGCGGCGCAAGCTGCCCTTCAAATTGCCGCGATTGACGGATGGAGCCTAGGTCAGGCTCGCCGCGAGAGTCAATATATAGGATGAACCTCTTTCATATTGGTTAAACTGGCGCCTGCCGTTCCGGGAAGAACTGGTTCGCCGGTCGCGCGAGCCCGAGATGGTCGCGCAAGGTCTTGCCCTCATAGTGCCGGCGGAAGATGCCGCGGCGTTGCAGCTCCGGCACGACGAGCTCGACGAAATCATCGAGACCGGCCGGGACGGTCGGGAACATGATGTTGAACCCGTCGGAGGCCTCCTCTTCGAGCCAGGCCTGCATGGTATCGGCGATCTCCGTCGGGGTTCCGACCATCTGCAGGCCGCCATAGCCGCCGACCAGTTGGGCGAGCTGCCGGACCGTCAGATTGTCCCGCCGCGCCAGCTTCACCAGCGTCTCGCGGCCGCTCTGGCTGGCATTGGTCTCGGGGATCTCGGGCAGCGGCGCGTCGAGCTCGAAGCGCGAGGCATCCACTCCCAGCCGCATCGACAGATTGGGCAGGCCGCTTTCGGCATGGACGAGGCTGTCCAGCAGCACCTTCTTCTTTTCTGCCTCTTCGGTGGTCCGGCCGACGAAGATGAGGGCGCCGGGCAGGATCTTGAGCGCGTCGGGAGACCGGCCGAGCGCCCTCATGCGGCTCTTCACATCCTTGTAGAAGCCTTTGCCGTCCTCGATCGTGCGGCTGCTGCCGAAGATCACCTCGGCGGTCTCGGCGGCGAGTTGGCGGCCGGCATCCGAGGCACCGGCCTGGACGATCACCGGCCAGCCCTGGACCGGCCGGGCGATGTTGAGCGGCCCCCGCACCGACAGATGCTCGCCCCTGTGGTCGAGCACATGCAGCTTTTCCGGATCGAAGAAAATGCCGCTCGCCTGGTCGCGCAGCCAGGCATCGTCAGCCCAGCTATCCCAAAGGCCGGTGACGACAGAGAAAAACTCGCGCGCACGCCGATAGCGCTCGTCATGCTCGACATGGTCGTTCAGCCCGAAATTGAGGGCGGCGTCGGGATTGGACGTGGTGACGATGTTCCAGCCGGCCCGGCCGTCGCTGATATGGTCGAGGGAGGCGAAGCGGCGGGCGATGTGATAGGGCTCGTCGAAGGTGGTGGACGCCGTGGCGATGAGGCCGATGCGCTCCGTCTTCATGGCGAGCGCGGAGAGAAGCGTCAGCGGCTCGAACGAGGTGGCGGTGGCGCTCCGCCGCAGGGCTTCCATCGGCATGTTCAGCACGGCCAGATGATCGGCCATGAAGAAGGCGTCGAAGCATCCGCGCTCCAGCGTCTGGATGAAGCCGATGAGATGGCGAAGGTTGAAGTTCGCATCCGGATAGGCGCCGGGATAGCGCCACCAGCCTGTGTGGATACCGACCGGACGCATAAAGGCGCCCAGGTGAAGCTGTTTCGTCATGAATGACCTCGACGGTTGGGGACCGACGCGGCTGACGCTGGCCTCCCCCCGCGGTCAGGGCCGTCGCCTCGGCTGGGACGAGGATAGCCGATGCGAGCGCGCTCAGGAAACGGCTTGGGCGCGCTCCCGGAATTCGTGATTGGACAAGATCTCGGCCGGCCGGTCCGCCCGGTGCCCAGCAGGCGCTCGCGCAGCGCCTCGCCGGGCTCGTACCGCTCGCGGAATCGGCCGCGCCGGCGCAACTCGGGCACGACCAGCTCGATAAAGTCGCGAGCCGTCGCGAAGCTCAGGAATTGCGTGAGGTTGGTGCCGTCGATGTCATCCTCATCGAGCCATTTTTCGATCGTGTCCGCGACGGCGGCCGGCGTGCCCGCGGTGAAATAGCGGCCGAAGCCGAGGCCGCCCATTTGATCGAGCACCTCGCCGATCGTGTGCCTGCCCGAAACATCAACCGGGTCGATTGGTCGGGGGAATGAATCCAGGCACACCGCTATTAACCACAGCGTTGAAGCGGACCCTCGCCGTGACACCGTCTCGGATCTCCTGCATGGCGTCGTCAGGCAAGGCCGAGATCTCGAAATTCTCTTGGATATGGCCAGGGGATGTCGAAGTGGTCAGGAGAGCGGTACCGCGCTGCACGGCCCAGGCCAGCGCAACTTGCGCCGGGGTCTTGTGGACGCGCCGCGCAACGGCCGCGATGACCGGATCTTCGGTCACTCTCGGCTCTATCGAATGTCCCAGCGCGGCAAAGGCAAGCACGACGATCCCGTGCTGCCGGCAAAAATCGAGCAATTCCCACTCGGGGAGATACGGATGGGATTCGATCTGCACCACGGCCGGCTTGATCCGTGCGACGGCAACGATCTCTTGCAGTTGCCCCAAGCCGATATCCGATAGGCCGATCGACTTGCACCTGCCGTCATCCACAAGGCGCTCGAGCGCGCGCCAGGTCTCCGCCAATGTTACGCCGGGATCATAGATGACCCGGCCATGCTCGTCCCTCGGATCCTGCTCGTCGCCGGGCTGGAAGGCGAACGGGGTGTGGATGAGATAGCAGTCGACATAGTCGAGCTGCAGTCGCCGAAGACTTGCCTCGAGGGCAGGCTGGACTCGTTCAGGACGATGGTTGTTGTTCCATAGCTTCGTGGTGACGAAGAGATCCTCTCGCCGGATCTTCCCTGCTTTGAACACCTCCTGCATCGCCTCGCCGACGGCGCCTTCGTTGCGGTAGCGCTCCGAACAATCGAGATGTCGAAATCCCGCTTCCAATGCGGCCTTGGTCGCCTGCTTGGTCACAAGAGGATCCGGGATCAGCGTGCCGAACCCGAGGGCCGGCATGGCGCCCGATCCATGGACGAGAGGTATGGTCCTGTAGCGAAGCGTGTCTGGGGTTGCCATGCTTATGCTCCTTGTCTGGGCCCGGTGAGACATCGGAACCCTCTGGGAAGGGACCTTGACGAAAACTAGTCGATCGGACGTGGCTTGCGGAGAAGCAGGACGAGCGGACTGACGACCAGCATCGCGATCATCAGAATCTTGAACTGACCGATGACCGCGACGACCGCCGCCTGCCCGGTGATCATTTCATTGAGCTGGGCGAGCCCCTGCCTGGAAAGGGCGGTCGCGGCATGGGCGGCGGCACGATAGGGCGTAATATTCTCGGCGAGCGCCAGATGCATGGCCTGGGTATTGCCATAGAAGAAGGTCTGGACCACGGCGATGCCGATTGTGCTGCCGTAGAGACGCGACAGGTTGAAAAGCACAGTGCCCTCGGGCCGGAGCTTCGGATCGAGCGTGCTGAACGCGGTCTTGGCGAGCACCGGCATCAGGATACCGAGACCGGCCCCTTGGAGCACGCCTGCCGTGATCACCGGCCGCCAATCCATCGCCGGCGAATAGCCGAGCATCCGCCAATTCGCATAGACCACGAGCGCCGTGCCGCCGGCGACGAGCAGCCGATTGTCGACCCGCGCCGGAACGTAGCTCACCAGGATCAGGGCCGCCAGGAGCGCGATGCTGCGTGGGATCGCCACATAGCCGGTGGTGTCGGCCGGGTAGTTGAGCAATTCGTCCAGCATCGGCGAGGTCAGCGCCATGGTCGGCAGCAACACGAAACCGAGCGCGAAGAACATGACGGTCGAAAGGACGAAGTTGCGATCCTTGAGCAGCGACTTGTTGAGGAAATGCGTCTGCGTGGTCAGGACATGCACGATGAAGAGATAGAAACCCAGCACCGAGGCGACGGCCTCCGCCCAGATCTCGGGCGAGGCGAGCCATTCGAGCCGCTCACCGCGGTCGAGCGCCATCTGCAACCCGATCATGCCGAGCGTGAAGGTTGCGACGCCGAAGATGTCGAAGGGCGGATTCTGCTCGGCTTTCTTCTCGGGGAGCGAGAGCGCGGTCACGAGGAAGATGAACCCGGCGATCGGCACGCTCAGATAGAAGATCGAGCGCCAGCCGTGATACTCGGCAAGCCAGCCGCCTATGCTCGGACCGCTGACGATGCCCAGTATCAGGGCAACGGTCCAAATGAGGCTGATGCGGCCATGGCGCGCAGGCGGGAGCAGATCGAGCGCGATCGCCAACGACAGCGGGGCGAGCGGGCCGCTCGCGGCCCCTTGAATGATGCGGGCGGTAATGAACTGCATCGGCGTTCCGGCGCGGGTGGCGAGCACGAGTCCGAGGGCGAAGACGGCGATCGCGAGCTGGTAGAGCAGCTTCCGGCCATAGCGCCCGGCGAGCCAGCGCGTCATCGGCATGGTGATGGCACTCGCCGCGATGTATGCGGAAAAGACCCAGCCGACCTCGTCGTCCGCCATCGACAGCGCGCCCTGAATGTGGAGCAAGGCCGCATTGGGAAGAGAGATGTTGGCCGCCTGCATAAAGGTCGCCAACAGGATTACCGCCGTGACCGCACGATGGCTATCGGGCCTGGCACCGGCCGCGACGGCGGCGGTCATTGGTCCGCCCCCGCCGCCAGGACGGCGTGGAGCGGGTGCCGCAGCGTGCGGCGATAGCCGGTATCGATCTGCACCGTGACGCTGATTCCGGAGAATAGCGGCCGGTTCGGATCGAGCCCGTCGAGCTCGAGCCGTACCGGCAGACGTTGGACGACCTTCACCCAATTGCCGGTGGCATTCTCTGGCGGCAGGACCGCGAAGTCCGACCCGGTTCCCGGGCTCATGCTCACGATATGCGCCTTGAAGGTGCTCCCCGGATAGGCGTCGACATCGACCGTCGCCGCCTGGCCCGGCCGCATGTGGGTCAGGCCGGTTTCGCGGAAATTCGCTTCGATCCAGACGTGCCGGCTCGACAGCAGCGAGAACATGGCCGCACCCGGATTGACGTAGTCGCCGACCTGCAGATCATCCACCTTGGTCACGATGCCGTCGTCGGGCGCCAGCACCGCCGCATAGGAGAGATCGAGTTGCGCCCGGTCGAGCCGAGCCTTGGCGGCGCGCACGGTCGGATGGCGTCCGACCTCGATATTCGGATCGCCGTTGAGCGCGACAACAGTGCTGGCGATCTGCTGTTCCATGGACGCGATGGCCTGGCGGGCGACCTTGAGGTCGGTTTCGGCCCGCTCATAGGCCGCTTTCGAGGTGAACTCGGAGGCGACCAGGACCTTCTTGCGATCGTACTCGTGCTCGTCGAAGGTGGCCGAATCCTTGGCCGACTGCAGCTCGGCCAATTGTTGGCGATATTTCGTCTTCAGCGCCTCGATTTGCAGGCGCGCAGTGCCCAAGTCCGCCTCCGCCTGATCGATGGCGATCTGGTAGGGCGCCGAATCGATCCGGAACAGCAACTGGCCCTTCCGGACGCGCTGATTGTCCTCGACGGCGATTTCGACCACCTGGCCGGAAACCCGGGCATTGATGGATTCCTTCGCCGCCCGGACGAAAGCGTCGTCGGTCGAGACATACGGCTCTTCGGCAAGGTAGGCGGCGGCGCCGACCACAGCCAGCGCGATCGGGAACAAGGCCATCAATGGCAGCCGCAGCCGCTCTCTGAGCGACCTTTTGGGCACCGCAGCGGACCGGTTGGATGTAGGCTGAACAAGCGTTCCACCGAATTGCGTATCCATCTTACGACCTGCCGTAACAGTGGGAATTACGCCGATATCCGCGAATGTCGGCCGCATGTCGGCACATCCGCCTCATAGAGCGCGCTGCAGCAGTCCATCCAGCGGGAGAGCACCGGGAATTTGATTTGCATCGCGGGTCTCCGTCCCTATTGAATTTTGTACCGCCCCGAACAAATATGTCCTGCAGAACTCGCGGTCAAGGTTTTATGCGGCATGGTACAAAAAAAGAGCGGCACGGAGCCGAAACGTCGAGGCCGGCCCCGCGCCTATGATCCGCAGGCAGCGCTGCAGCGGGCCACGGATGCCTTCTGGAGGACCGGCTACTCCGGCACCTCGCTCGACGAAATCTCTGCCGCGACCGGCATGAACCGGCCGAGCCTCTATGCGGCATTCGGCGACAAGCACGCGCTCTATCTCGAAGGGCTCGCGCATTATTGGCAGCTCAGCTTCGCCTCGATGCGCGAGGCTCTGGCCGACGACCGGGCCTTGGACCAAGCACTAATGTGCGTCTATGACGGCGCCCTGTCGATTTACTTTTCGGGTGACGGCCGCCCGCGCGGCTGCTTCGTCATCGGTACCGCGGTAACCGAAGCCATCGACGACCCTGATATCCAGAACAGCCTGATGGCAGGATTCCATACCTTCGATAAAGATTTCGAAGCGCGTCTACGAACAGCGCTCGAGAAGGGTGAATTGAAGGCCGATGCCGATCCCGCAGCGCTCGCGGTGCTCGCGACAGCGACGATGCACACCATCGCCATCCGCGCCCGCGCGGGCGCGTCCCGCGCCGAACTCAGGGAGCTCGCACGCAAGGCGGTCGGGGTAATCTGCGGATGAGGGTCGGACACGGGGCCCATGAGCACCGGAAGCTCTATCCCCACTTTTGCTTATAAGGACATCATGACCAATCCGCTTCCGGATATCATCGCCATGCGCCTTGCCGTGGTCTTCTGCGGAATAAATCCAGGAATGTCGGCGGCCGAGGCGGGGCATCATTTCGTCGGAAGAAGCAATCGCTTCTGGCGCGTGATCCATTTGGCCGGCTTCACACCGGCGGAAATCCGGCCCGAGAACGATCGCACGATCCTGCAGCATCGATGCGGCCTGACGACGGTGGTCGAACGGCCGACAGCGCGGGCGGAGCAGGTGTCGGCAGAAGAATTCCTAGCCGCCGCCGCGCGGTTCGAGCAAAAGATTACCCACTATGCGCCACGCTTCGTCGCTTTTCTCGGCAAGGCGGCCTATGCCGCATTGTCCGGTCGGCGAGAAATCGCCTGGGGACCTCAGCCGGCCGCCCTCGGCGCCGCCGCGGTGTGGGTTCTGCCCAATCCCAGCGGACGAAATCGGGCGTTCGATCTCGATCAGTTGGTCAGCGCCTACCGCCAGCTCTATCGAGCGACGGACCTGGGCCGGCATCCGACTTGATGGCGGGAAGCGCTCCCGCACCGGGGTAAGGCTCCGATTCCCGGCGGACCGACTTTGGCTGTTAGATCGCGCTAACTGTCCATGATATCCTACCCTTAAGCTGCCGGGGGCCCGCACGTTGTGGCGCAAGTGGGCTGACAATGAACGAAGGCCATTAGATGAAGAGCCGTATAAAAGCGGGTTTGTCGATTTTGTGAAAGAGATCTCGCAGACAAAGCGCCGAGTTTATGATGCACGTACATAGGATGCATAGGTTAACTTTTGCACGAGGCATTGGATGCGTTCAGAAATCGAGCGGGTTGCGGCCTATGTTGCGCGCGCCAATTTGCGTCGAGAGCTAAAGCCCACTTATAAAAGCAATCTCGCCGGCCTTCCGGTCAAGCTCTTGCCTTCCTATAACGGCGAGATGGGATTGGAGATCATCTACTTTCTTGCGCGCGCCGAACCTTATCTACGCAATGGCTGGCGCATTCTCGCCCGGCGTCCTGCGCTTTATCCGGACGGCACGGCCTTCTACGATCCAGCCTATTTCGCCAAGCTCGACCAACTCGTCACGAAATACCAGCTGCATCCGGCCTCCATCGGGTTGCGATCACCCGAGCAGCGTCTCGATCATAATTTTCACGTCCAGCTAACGCGGTGCGATCTCGATCAGGTCGCTTTGCAAATGCGCTACGAGAAACCGGACATTCTCATCCGAGAGAGCGGTTTCGAGCTGGAACTGCGCGATCTGTTCTACAGTCAATGCGATCTCGCCCAGCGTGGCGTTATCGATCTCGATCTCAAGCTCCTCTCCTGCCAATGCGCGCGGCTGGCCGATATCACGATCGAGAGCGCGCCGATGCTGCTCCCGTCATACCGACCACAGCCCTTTCTGACGCCGGCCCTCCCCGTTCAGCCCCATATCGGCGTGCAATTGCGGGCGCTCGCCAAGACCGGCAAACATCCCTCGCCCGGCCCGAATCGCGACAGCGATCCCGCGATCATCCTGCCGCTGGCGGAGCGCGCCGCAGCCAAGCTCGGCCTGCCGCTGCTCATCTATGGGAGACCGGAAGGGAACGTCTTGCCGAAGGGTTACGAGCGAACCCACGAGCCCGGAATAGATCTGCTATCGAAGGAGCTGCAATGGCTGAGCGCCTGCGCGCTTATGTTCGCGCCGGACAGCGGCTGGGCCGACCTCATGGCCTGGCTGCGCGTGCCGACGCTGCTCGAAGGTTCGGCCTATTCGGGCCATTTCGATGCGCTCGCCGGTTTCGAGCCGCGTCTGGCGCTCATCGACTATGAGCGGCCGATCGAGCCGCAGATCGAAGCACTGTTGGCTCAGGCGACCCGCATTCCGGGCGATACCAGGTCCGGCACCTCGGACGAGCTCTCCGCCGATGTCCGGAATTTTCTCTGCGGCTGAGCCCCGATCCGGTCTAGATCCTCAAGCCAGGCGCGCAGCAACGGCAGCTCCGCATGCTCCATCAGGCCGAGATCGATCAGCGCCCGATAGCACCGGATGAGGTTCTCCGGGATCGCCTCCGGTCCGGGCAGCAGTGTCAGCCCGTCGAGCGCCGAGGCGATCCGCGTATTGTTGAGGTACCCCGGGATTTCGTCGGCGAAATCCTTCATCAGCACATGCGGATTGCGCTCCTGCTGCACGGTCGGGCGGTGGAACAGGATCGTCCAGCCATTCTCCCAGGCGATCCGCTGGGCGATGAAGCTGCGCCAGATGTCGGTCATGCGGAAGCTGCAATAGGCGGGCAGATAGAGCAGCGGGAAAGCGGCCGCGAACCAGATCGTATTCTGGCTGTTGAAGGGGCACCAGGAGCCTCGTCCCAGCGCCACGCGGCGATCGCGCCGGAAGCGGATATCCATCGGCGAGACCAGGCGGAAGATCGCGTCGACATCGGGATTGCCGTCGGCCAGTCCCTGCTGGATCGGGCTCGTCGTCTCGAGACGCGGCAGGCTGTCGAAGTCGGGCAGAGGATCATGCATCGCCTCGAGCGGCAAGCCTCGAGGCCAAATCATCGCGTCCGAGAAATAGCGATAGACATTGGTCCAGCCCTGGCCGCTCAGCAGCGGCGCCGCGTTGCTGGAGGCCGCGGGCGCGAAGAAGTCCGGCTCGGGGAGATTGTCGTCGTCGGTTTCCTGGATGATCTCGGCGCCGCCGCGGATCGCCAGCAGATAGCCGATATTCTTCCGCGCATAGTGCCGCGTCGGACACAGCTCGGCCACGGCGAGGCCGCTCGAAAGCTGTTCCTCGATGCTGACGAAGCGCACGCCCGGCAGCTCGAAATCCGCAGGCGATTTCGTGTCGCCGATGATGATGACCGGCCGGCGATCGGGCGCCGATCCGGCGGCGAGCGCCCGCATCACCGCGTTCGGCGGATTGATCGAGGTGACGACGGTCGCGCGGCGGGCCAGGGCAGCGCTAATAGGTCTTCTCCTCGATGATCTCGGAATCGAGCAGCAGATTGATCTGCCGTTTGAGGCGGGCGCGCTCGGCATTGGCGCGGAAGGCAGCGCGCGCCGCCGTTACATAGGCGCTGCCGAAGTCGCCGGCCGCCTCGCAGGCGAAAACCCGATCGATCTGCCGGAAATTCTCGTCGTTCGAGCGGCGCAGCGCCGGCACCAGCTCTTGCACTTCGGCCGGCAGCGAGAGGCTGGCCAGATGCCCTTTCAAGAGGTCGAGCTCGGTCCGCGTATTACGCCGCTTCTCCGGATCGCCCATATGATCGAGCTTGACCTCGCAGATGGTGATCCGGTCGAGCATTTCGGCGATGGATATGTCGATGCGCACAATCATGGCGGGAGTTTTCGCTAATCTGATTGATTAGCCGTTAATGCGGCATTCATGCCTGTTTGCGCAACCGTCGACCGGGCCGGGCCTTATTCCCGTTCGACAGTTCGAGCCCGCCGTTGAAGGTAGCTTTTCGGCTTTCTTGCTCAAGCACCTGCCATTGATCGCATGAGCGGACGCAGGCTTGTCTCCTCGTCGAGGCGCCAGATCCGCTCGATGCGCTCATCGGCCAGCGCGACACTGCCGCCGAGCTCGGCGTTGGCCCGGAATTTCGCCTCCAGCTCGGCATCGGACAGCGGCCGCTCGGCGCTGCCGCGCGCGTGATCGACCCGCAAAGTCTCGACCCGTCCGCCCTTGGTTTCGACCGTCACCGAGGCAGCGCCGGTCGGCATGGCGGGATCGCACTCGGCCCGTACTTTGCCCCTGAAAGCCGCGATCCCCGGATCGGTCACTGCATCGGCCTCGAACTCGGGCACGCCGGCGCGGCCGCGGACGAAGGCGATCGCTGCGCTGTGATGGATGCTCACCCGCGCATCGCGCTCGTTCCTCACCGGCCGGTCGCCGCGATCGAGCAGCAGCCGATCGCCACGTACCGTCACGGTGGCGATATCCGAGACCGCCCCGCCGAGCCGGGCGCGTAGATCGAGGCAGGCATCGATGACCGAATGGAACACGATGCCGCTCGGATAGGGCTTATAGGTATTGGCGGCGATCTCCCAGGATTCGCCCAGGCGGCCAAGGATCGCCTCCAGCTTCGGCACATCGCCCATCGCACGAGCCCAGCCGAGCGGTCCCTCCAACGCCGCCGGGGCTGCGCCATAGCCGGCACGCGCCAGCAGGGCTGCCAACAGTCCGTTCCGCGCGGCATTGCCCATGCCGACATTCTTGGCCGCACTCGCCAGATTCTCCACGAGGCCGGCCGATTGGCTGGCCGCGATGCCGAGCGCCGACCAGATCTCCTCGGCCGTCAGCCCCAGCAATTTGCCGCAGGCGGCGGCCGCACCGAACACGCCGCAGGTCGAGGTGATGTGCCAGCCGCGCGCATAATGGCCGGGCGAGACGGCGTTGCCGATCCGGCACTCGATCTCGGCTCCCAGAAGGAAGGCGTGCAGCACGGCGGCGCCCGAGAGCTCATATTGTTCGGCAAGCGCCAGGATCGGCGGCGCCACCGGCGCGGTCGGATGGATGATCGTCCTCAGATGAGTGTCGTCGTAATCCAGCAAATTGGCGGCGATCGCGTTGACGAAGGCGGCACCCATCGCATCCAGCCGCTCTGGCCGGCCGATCACGGTCACTTTCTCCGGCCCGCTGAACGGCCGCATCACCTCGATCGCGGTCTCGACCGCCGGGTTGCGTACGACGCCGAGGGGACCGCTGAAGAAATTGAGGAGCGACCGCCTGCCTTCGTGCCGGAGCGCCGGCGCGATTTCCTCCCAACGCGATTGGGCGACGAAATGGCCCAGGACCTCGCCGATATAAGGGGAAGTCATCACGACAGCTCCTTGGCGACCAGCCCCGCCGGCTCGGATGGTTCGACCGCCAGATCTTCGAGCGAGCGCTGCCGCGTCTCCGCCCCGATCAATCCTACGATCACCGCCTGCAGCAGCAGGATGCCCCCGGTGAGCGTGACCACGCCGGTGATGCCGAACGCGCCGAAGATCGCGGCGACGGCATAGGGCATCAGGATATTGACACCGCGCCCGACCGCGTTGCTCAAGCCCGCGCCGCGCAGCCTGAGCCGCGTCGGGAACAGTTCCGGCACATAGGTCGCCACGCTGAGCGAGGACAGCACATAGATGCAGGCGGTGACGGAGAAGCCGGCCGCGACCAGCATCACCGGCGTCGTCGCGAAGGCGTAGACGATGCCGAGCACGATGCCGACGAACGAGAACAGCACCAGCCCCCATTTGCGTCCGAGCCTTTCGCTCAGCGCCATCGCGATCAGGGAGCCGAGCGGCCCGCCCGCGAACATGAAGGTGGTGAGTCCCAGCGAGCTGGAGACGCTGTGCCCTTGCTGGACCAGGAAGGTCGGGATCCAGCTCACATAGGCGTAGTTCACGGTGAACAGCGCGATCAGCACGGTGATGCCGGTGATGGTGCGCTTCAGCAGCGGACGCGAGAACAGCTCGCCGAACCGGCCCGGGCTGGCGGCGATGTCCTGGACGGGCTCGGCCGGCGTCGATGGCGGGACGGCGGTCGATTGCGCCTCGATATCGCGCACGATCCGCTCGGCCTCCGCGATGCGGCCATGGGCGGCGAGCCAGCGCGGCGATTCCGGCATGGACTTGCGCAGGAACCAGACGAGGCCCGCACCGGCGCCGGCGATCGCGAACATCCAGCGCCAGCCATAGGCGGGAATGATCAGCCAGCCGAGGAAGGTCGATAGGAACAGCGAGCAATTGATGATGAGGTTGAGGATCGCGCCGAACCGGCCGCGGTTGCGGGCGGGAATGAACTCGCTCAGCGTGCCGTAGCCGACGACGATCTCTGCCCCCATGCCCAACCCCATGAAGAAGCGGAAGAAGATCAGCCAGCTCATGCTCGGCGCGAGCGCGCCGGCGATCGAGGCGCCGCCATAGAGGGCCAAGTTGAACTGATAGCAGAAGCGGCGGCCGAAACGGTCCCCCAGGATTCCGGAGAACCAGGCGCCGAGCATCATGCCGATGAAGGTGACGGAGAGGAACGTCGCATTCAGCGACAGCGTCGATTCCCCCGACTTCACCATGGCGCCAAGCACGCCGGAAGCGATGTAAATGTCGAAGGAATCGAAGAACATGCCCGCGGCGATCAGGGAGATCAGCTTGATATGGGCGCGTGAGATGGCGAGGCGGTCGAGCCGCCGGCCGATGTCGTCGGCACTGTTCATGCGTTGCCCTCCTCGTCGGTTCTGGCCTCGGTCAGACGCATCAGCGCGCCGACATCCTCCGCCGCTTCGAGCGCGTCGATCGCCTTCGCGATCGCTTCCGCGCGCGGCGCACCCACCGTTGCCGCGGCGCCGGCGGCGAAACGCGCTCGCACCGCCGCCGGCGTCGCCGCTTCCAAATCGGCCATTGCCGCCCGGCGCTCGCTGCCGTCGCGCAAGGCGACGACGATTTCCGCACCTTGCCGCGCGGGAAACGCGCCGGTGAAATCGGCCCGCGCCGAAAGCGAGGTGACGGCGGCGAGTTGCAGCAGTGCCGGCCGGTCGAGGATGGCGAAGCTGCCTTCGGTCACGGTGCCGTCCAGCAAGGCGGCGGCGACGCAGAATTGGATGCTCATCTTCGCCTGCAGCACCCGTTCGAACGGTCCCTGATGATCGCAGCCCGGATAGCGCACCGCCGCTTCGGAGGCGAAGACCGTGACATGGTCGATGGCCTCGATCGGCACGGGCGCCAGCCACAGCGCCGCTTGCGTCGGCGTCTGGGCGAAATTGCAGAGCGGCAGGGCCTTGTGGAAGACGGAGAGGATCTCGGCCCTGCCGTCCGCGAACAAGGCGAGGTCGGCCGGAACGGCGGTGCCGGCCGCGGCGAAGAGGCCGGCCGGCCCGTCGAGCGCGCCGGCCGAGCCATAGGCGCCGTGTGCCGCGAGCTCGGTCGCGGTCAGCGCGTTGCGGGCGGCGAAGCCCGGATGAAAGAACATCTCTTCGCCGCCGTCGCGCGGCCATTCATTGAGGCCCGAGACGGTATTGGCGGCGAGCGACAGCGCGCTCGCCGTCGCATGGTGGGACAGGTGGAGCAGCCGCGCCGCCGCCGCCGCGGCGGCCAGCGGTCCGGTGAAGCCGGTCGGCCGCCAGCGGCGGCTGAAATCGGGATTGACCAGCGCCCGGCCGAGACGGGCGCCGAGCTCGTAGCCGATGATGCCGGCGGTAATGAAGGCCGCACCGCTGGTTTTGCGCCGTTGCGACAAGGCAAGCAGGGCCGGCAGGACGACCACGCCGAGATGGCTTACCGCCCCGGCATGCATATCCTCCCGCACCAGCCCATGCCCGGCCACGGCATTGGCGAAGGCGGCCATCTGCATGCCCGACCGGCCGGCGCCGACGATGCTGGCTTCGCTGCCGCCCTGAGCGACGGCCATGGCGGCAGCGAGCCGGCTCCAGGACAGGCTATGGGCCTCGAAGGCGTTGCCGAGAAAATCGAGCAGGCACAGCTTCAGCGCCGGAATCGCCGCGGCCGGCGGCGCCTGCTCCAGGATCTCGTGCGCCAGCCGCCGTCCCAGCTCGCCGGCCATGATCAGTACATCACCATGCCGCCATCGGCGACCAAGGTGGCGCCGTGGAAATAAGACGCGGCCGGCGACAGCAGCCAGGCGATGGCCTCGGCGATCTCCTCCGGCTGGCCGAGCCGGCCGAAGCTGGTCATTCCCTCGATCCGCGCCCGTATGTCCGGATTGGCCAGCGGCGCGGTGACGAACGGCGTCTCGATCATGCCCGGCGCCACCGTATTGACCGCGATGCCGCGCGGGCCGAGCTCGCGCGCGGCACTCTTGGTCATGGTGATGACGGCACCCTTGCTGGCGGCATAGGACACGGTCCCGGCGAGGCCGCCGCCGCGAATGCCGGCGACGCTGCCGACCGTGCAGATGCGCCCGCCGCTCCGCATCCGCTTGGCCGCCTCCCGGATGCACAGAAAGGTGCCGACGACATTGACGTCGTGGACCCGGCGGAAGGTTTCGGCCGTGCATTCGAAGAAACCGGTCATGTCGTAGATGCCGGCGCAGGTGGCGAGCGCGTCGAGCCCGCCCAGCGTGTCGTGTGCCGCGGCGACACTGCGGATCACCGCCGCCTCGTCGGCGACATCGACGGCGAAGACGGGCTGATCGCCCGCGACCGCGCGTGCCGCCGTTTCGTTGCGGTCGAGGCAGGCGACCTGCCAGCCCGAACGGATCAGCAGCCGGGCGGTGGCGGCACCGATACCGCTGCCGGCACCGGTGACGACAGCCTTGCGCGGCGGCAGCGCGGCACCGCTCATTTCTGCCGCGCCTCGAACACCTCCGTCGCGACCTGCGCGCCGGACATGGCGGCCGGCCACCCGGCATAGAAGGCGAGATGGGTCAACACCTCGGCCACCTCCTCCTGGGTCACGCCATTGTCGAGGGCGCGGCCGATATGGACGGAGAGCTGCTCAGGCCGGTATGTGGCGATGAGAGCGGCGATGGTGACCAGGCTGCGGTCGCGCTTCGACAGCGCGGGGCGTTCCCACACATCGCCATAGATCAGCTTCTCGGTATATTCGACAAGCGCCGGCACGCTCTTGCGCACGCGATCGCGCTGGGCGGAAGTCGGGATGGCCATGATCTGTCCTCCTGTTTGAAATTCATTCCCTGGGCATCACGTCGAGCCGGACCGCGATGCCTTCGAGTTCCGGGCTCGGCGCCGGATAGCGCCGCATCACCAGCGGGTCGTGACCCGGCACGATATGGGCGGGCGAGGGTGCTGCGGCGCGCACGCGCTCGTAGCTTTCGAGCATGTCGGCGACGCTGACGCAGACCGGAAAGGGCCGCTCCTGCTCGATATTCTCGTAGAAATGCGTGACGTCCGAGGCGAGCACGACCGGCCCGCGCGCGGTGTTTACGCGCACGAATTGCAGGCCGGCGGAGTGGCCGGGCGCCGGATGGAACGAGATGCCGGGGGCGAACTCGACCACGCCGTTATGGAGCCGTACGCGACCGCCGAAATTCAGCCGGACGATGCCGACGATATCCTCGACCTCGTAGGAATGGGCGACGTGGCGATAGCGCATGTGCCGGCCGACGGCGAAATGCAGGTCCGGCTCCTGGAGATGGAACTCCGCCTTCGGGAAGCGATGGAAATTGCCGACATGGTCGTAGTGGAGATGGGTCAGCACGACATGCTCGACCGTCTCGGCATCGACGCCCATCAGGGCGAGCGCCTCGACCGGGCTGCGCAGGAAGGTGCGGCCGCGCTGGGCCGCGACCTCGGCCGTGAAGCCGCAATCGACGACGATGGTGCGGCCGGCGCCGCGGATCAGCCACAGGAAATAATCCATGGGCATCGGCCCGTCATGCGGATCGCCGCCGATGAAGTGATCCGATCGCCGCGCGTCGCGCATCGCATAGCGGAGCGCGAAGACCTCGTAGGTTGGCAGTGCCGTGTCCATGCCGTCCTCCCTCATGCGCCGAGATAGGCTTCCCGGATCCCCTTGTCGGCGAGCAGCTCGTCCCTCGTCCCGCGCACCACCACCTCGCCCGTGGAGAGCACGTAGCCCCGATCGCAGATCTCGATCGCCTCGATGGCGCGCTGCTCGACGATCAGGATCGTCAGCCCCTCGTCGCGATTGAGCCGGTGCACCGCTTCGAAGATCGTATCGACGATCGCGGGCGCCAGGCCCATCGAGGGCTCGTCGAGCATGAGCAGGCGCGGGCTCGAGGCAAGGCCGCGGCCGATCGCCAGCATCTGCTGCTGGCCGCCGGACAAGGCGCCCGCCTGCTGGCGCCGCCGCTCGGCCAGGATCGGGAACAGCGTGTAGATCCGCTCGATATTGCGCGGTCCGTCGCGCCGCTCGCGCAATGCCTCGGTGCCGAGCAGCAGATTCTCCTCGACCGTGAGATCGCCGAACATCTGTCGGCCTTCGGGCACATGCGCGATGCCTTGGTGCGGCCGCGCGGACGGCTTCAGCGTGTCGATGCGCTCGCCGCCGAAGCGGATGGCGCCGGCGGCGAGCGGCACCACGCCGGAAATCGCCTTGAAGAGCGTGGTCTTGCCGGCGCCGTTCGGGCCGATCACGGCGACGAACTCGCCCGCCTCGACGCTGAGCGAGACTTGGCGCAGGGCCACGAGCCCGCCATAGCGGACCTCGATATCCTCAAGCGCCAGCATGATCGAGCCACCTTTTGCCGAGATAGGCGGAGACCACCTCGGGATCGCGCACGACCTGCTGCGGCAGGCCGGTGGCGAGGACGCGGCCGCGATCCAGCACGACGAACCGGTCGGCCAGACGCACCATCGCCTGCATCGTGTGCTCGATGATGGCGATGGTCATGCCCTCGGCGGCGAGCCGGCGGATCTGCGCCGACATCGCCTCGACATCGGCGCTCGAGAGGCCGGCGAAGCATTCATCCATCAGGATGAGCTTCGGATTGGCGGCGAGGGCCCGCGCCAGCTCCATGAGCCGGAGCTCGCGATTGGTGAGCTGCGATGCGCGCGTCAGGCCGCGATCGGACAGGCCGACCCGCGCCACGACCGCGCGTGCCGCCGCCAGGGCCTCGCGATCGCCGGCATGGGCGCCGAACGCGCCGACCACGACATTCTCGATCAGCGTCAGCCGGGGAAAGGCGCGCACGGTCTGGAAGGTGCGGGCGACGCCGAGGGCGCTCACCTGCTGAGGCCGGTTTCCGATCATCTCCGCCCCCTCGAGCCGGGCGGAGCCGGCGGTCGGACGGATGATGCCGTTCAGCACGTTGAAAAGCGTGGTCTTGCCGGCGCCGTTCGGCCCGATAATGCCGAGGATCTCGCCGCGTCGGACCTCCAGCGTCACGTCGGTCAGCGCGTGGAGGCCGCCGAAATGCATGGTGATGCCGTTCACCTGCAGCAGCGCGCCGCCTTCGGCCGCCGGCGTGCCGGCAGGGGCGGCGGCGATCGGGGCCGCGTCGTCGGGCAAGGCCTGCGGAGCTGCGGCGCGGCCGGCGAAATGGTCGCGTACGGCCCAGAAGATGCCCTGCGGCCGCCACAGGATCACGGCCATGATGGCGAGGCCGAAGACCACACCCTGGATGCCCGGCAGGCGCGCGCCCAGGCTGGTGTTCAGCGCTTCGGCCAGCGGCACCAGCACGGCAGCGCCGATGAGCGGTCCCCAGACGGTGCCGAGCCCGCCGAACATGCTGACGATGAGGGCCTGGGCCGAGACCAGCATGCCGAAGACCGAGCTCGGCGTGACCACCAGCAGGATCACGCCGTAGAGCGCGCCGGCGAGGCCGGCCATGCCGCCGGAAATGGCGCTGGCGACGAGCTTGGTACGCAGCGTGGCGATGCCGGCGCATTGGGCGGCCAGCTCGTTCTGGCGGATGGCGTAGAGCTTCAGCCCCAGCCGCGTGCGCTCGATGCGCAGGCAGGCGAGGATGCTGAGCGCCAGCAACGCCAGCACGATCAGCGGCATGATGTGCGGATCGGCGAACTGCATATAGGCGAGCGGCGATGTCCGCTGCAGCGGGAACGATACCTCGGTCCAGCCGGCCCAGGTGAAGACGGGGATGAGCGCCAGCGGATAGGCCAGCATCGCCAGGCTGAAATAATGCCCCTTGAGGCGGAAGGTGACGGCGCCGACCAGGACCGCGAGTGCGCTGCCGACGAGCCCGCCCAGCACGCAGCCGATCCAGGGCGAGACGCCGTAATCATGGAACAGGATGGCGACGGTATAGGCGCCGCCGCCGAAGAAGGCGGCGTGGCCGAAGCTGATCAGACCGCCATAGCCGCCGAGGATGTTCCAGGACAGGCCGAGCACGGCCCAGACCCCGACCAGCGAGAAGATCAGCAGCTGATAGGCGCTGAGCACGGTCACGCCGGCGATGCCGCAGACGGTGAGGATGGCCAGGATCAGGAGCTGCCGCCGCGGCGGGGCCAGGAACTGCATCAGGCGCGCTCCACGCCGCGGCCGAACAGGCCTTGCGGCCGCACGAGCAGCACCGCCAGGAAGACGACGAAGACGGCGGTGTTCTGCAGTTGCGGCGCCAGCACCAGGGTCGAAAGCTGCTGGACCAGCCCGATCACCAGCCCGCCGAGGAAGGCGCCGCCGACGCTGCCCATGCCGCCCAGCACCACGCCCGCATACATGATGATGACGAAGTCGAAGCCGGTATAGGGCTGGAACGGGTAGAATGTCGCGACGCAGACACCGGCGATCGCGGTCAGCGCCAGCCCGATGCCGAAGGCGGTGCGGAAGGCGCGCTCGACATCGACGCCCATATAGACCGCGGCCACCGGGTTGCTGGCGACGGCGCGCAGCCGCCGGCCGACGCCGGTGCGGTTCATCATCAGGATGGTGAGGCCGACGGCGACGAGCGCCAGGATCGCCGACCAGGCGCGGGCCTGGTTGACGAAAATCATGACGTCCTCG
The DNA here is from genome assembly GCA_035539155.1 of Aliidongia sp. Taxonomy (GTDB): domain Bacteria; phylum Pseudomonadota; class Alphaproteobacteria; order ATCC43930; family CGMCC-115725; genus JAXDMU01. Next base: position 33,527 of record DATLIZ010000009.1, read on the forward strand.
CCCCAGAGCGGCCCGACGGTCCAGGAATTGTCGGCGGCGGCATTGCCGATCGAGGTCGGCGAGGAGCCGAACAGCATCAGCCCGCCATTCTGCAAGACGAGCGAGAGGCCGAGGGTCAGGATGAGCTGGCCGGTATGGCCGCCATCCTCTGACCCGACCACGCGCGAGCCGGAGACGCGGCTGACCAGCAGGAAATGCGTCGCGGCACCGATGCCGTAGAACAGCAGTGCCACGGCCAGGGCCACCGCCATCGCTACCGGAAAGGCCCAGGCACGGCCGGGTGCCAGGAATGCGACGCCGTTGAGCCCGGCATACATCGCCAGCATCATGAACTCGCCTTGGGCGAAATTGATGACGCGCATGATGCCGAAGATCAGGCCCAGCCCCGCGCACATAAGGCCGTAGAGGCAGCCGAGCAGCAGCCCGGCCGACAGGATCTGCAGCAGGGATTCCAGATGATCGGCGAAGCTCATGCTGGGCTCCGGCCGTCGCAGCGGGCAGCCATCAGGCCGGCCGCGGCCAGGTCAGCTCGGCGAAGGCATCGGCTTCCGGCAGCACGGTCTGCGGCACGCCGTTCTTCCATTGAAACACGCCGGCCACGGGATTGGCGCGGCGGCCGTTCTTCTCGAAGCTCAGATGGCCGCCCAGGAACAGCTTGGCCGGCCCTTCTTTCGTGTCGGTGGCGAGCAGCGCCTCCATCAGCTTGTCGCGGTCGGCACTGCCGGCCCGCTCCAGCGCGTCGGCGATCAGCAGCACATGGCCGTAGTTGGACAGCGTATCCTGCACCAGCCAGGGCTCGCCCGAGCGATGGCACAGATTGTCGATCAGCGGCTTCTGCTGCTTCGAGCCCCAATTGCCGGCGACGCCGATGACGCCTTCGAGATTGTTGGCGCCCAGGTTCTTCAGGATCTCGGGCGTGCCCCAATTGGCGCTCGGCGCCAGCACCGGCACCTTGCCCTGGCCCATGCCGAACTCGGTCAGGGTCTGCAGCAGCAGGCGGGAGTCCGAGGTGGCGGTGGTGCCGAGCAGCACAAGATCCGGCTTCGCCCGGCGCAGGCGCTGGATCAGCGGCGTCGCATCCGAAAGCGGCGGGGTGAAATTCTCGTCCATCACCGATTTGAGATTGAGCTTCTCCAGCCCGCCATTGCGCAGCGGCACCATGTTCGACTGATTCACCGCCGTGTCGTCATTGATCATGGCGATCGTCGACGGCATGCGCCCGGCCGATTTTCCCGCGAGCGCCAGCAGTGGCTGCAAGGCCGCCAGCAGGATCTGGCTTGAAGGCGGCGAGGTCGCGATAAGATAGCGGAAGCCGCGATTGGTGATGCTGTCGGCCCAGGAGAGCGTGACCCAGGGCAGCTTCGCCCGCTCGCTCACCTCGGTGGCGGCCAGTGTGAAGGAGGAGGCCCAGGCACCCATGCCCGCGACCAGATCCTGATCCGCGACCAGCCGTTGCGCTGCCGCCGTGACCTGCTCGACCGAGGCGCCGGCGTCGGCGACGGTAAGCTCCAGCTTGGCGCCGCCCATTGCCTTGATGCCGCCCGCGGCATTGACATCCTCGACCGCCAGCGTCGCCCCTGTCCGTTCGAGCTCGCCCGACCGCGCGAGCGGTCCGGAGAGCGGGGTCAGCAGCGCGATCTTAATCGTGCGGGCCTGGGCCCGGGCGGGCCAGCTCAGGATGGCGGGAGCGGCGAGCGCGGTCGCCAACAGGCTGCGCCGGCTGGTCTTGATCATCATATCCTCCCTCGATGCCGACTTTGCGTCGAATCTTATCGGCCTGCGGACGGCCTTTATCGGACGGGCGGGGCGCGCCGGCCCGGATCAGCCCTGCTTCGGCAGTGCGCCTTCCTGTACGAGCGTCTCATGGGCGGCCTTGAAGGCGTCGAGGCCGGCGGGGATGCCGCAATAGGCGGTGGCGTGGAGCAGGACGGCCTTGATCTCGTCGACCGAGACGCCGTTGTTGAGCGCGCCTTTGACATGCAGCTTGATCTCGGGCGATTTGCCGAGCGCCGTCAGCATGGCGAGATTGACCAGGCTCCTGGTCTTGCGGTCGAGCGTCGGGTCGCCCCAGGCCCAGCCCCAGGCCCACGAGGTCGTGGCGCGCTGGAACGCCATCATGAAATCGTCGGCCTTCGCCATCGAGGCATCGACATACTCGGCGCCCAGCACCGCGCGGCGGATGGGCATGCCTTTGTCGAACAAGGCTTCGTCGGACATCTCTCGCTCCCCGAATTCTATTTATTGATGCAGCCTATGCCGAGCTACGATTGCCAGTCAATATGATAACATCCGGCTTGGCGTTTTCCGAGGCTTGTGCTCATATGGCCGACGCAATCGGCTGAATATCTCATTTTACGAGGTGAACGCGCCGAGCAAGTGGGGGAAGATTGTCAGACGAAATCCCTGCGGCGATCTCGAAGATCATACCCGAATCCGTCCGCGGCCTGGTTGAGGACGGGTTGCGGAAGGCGATCATGGGCGGTGAGTTCCCACCCGGCTCGCATCTGGCCGACCGCCTGCTGTGCGAGCGTTTCGGCGCCAGCCGCAGTGTCGTGCGCGAGGCGATCCGGTTGCTGGAGGCCGAAGGGTTGGTGACGCTGGTACCTTATCGCGGCCCCTTCGTGTCGTTCCTCTCGATCGCCGAGGCGGTGCAGATCTACGAGGTGCGCGGCGCGCTCGAGGCGCTTGCCGGCCAGGGCTTCGCCGAGCGCGCTTCGGACGAGGAACGGGCCGAACTGCGCCAAGTGTTCGAGCAACTGGCCGGCGCCGATGCGACGATGGGCCGGGATGCGCTGCTGGAAATAAAGCGCGCTTTCTATGTCGTGCTGCTGCGCGGTTGTCGGAACATCTATATCGACCGGCTGCTCGGTCAATTGCTCAATCGCAACATGCAGCTGCGCGCCACCTCACTCTCCGATCCGGGCCGGCTGCCGAACACGATCCGCGAGCTCGGGCGTATCGTCGAAGCGATCGAACGGCGCGACGGCGAGGGCGCCGCCGAGGCTTGCCGCGGCCATGTGCGCGCCGCCCTTTCGGCGGCCTTGCGCGTGCTGCGGCAACGGGAGACGGAGTCCGGCGCCAAGCCTGTCGAGGCCGCATCCTCCCGCCGCAGGGTAGCCCATTGATGGCCGGATCACTCACGGGGCGTACCGCCCTCGTCACCGGCTCGACCGGCGGGCTCGGCCTCGCCATCGCCGGCGCGCTCGCCGAGGCCGGCTGCCAAATCATGCTGCACGGGCTGGAAGCGGCCGCCGCCATGGAAGAGCGGCGTGCCGCGCTGCAGGCCGCTTCGGGCCGGGAGGTTGCCTATATCGAGGCCGATCTCGCGCAGCCCGCCGGCGTGCAGGCGATGGTCGACGAGACGTCAAGACGGTTCGGCACGCTCGATATCCTCGTCAACAATGCCGTCGTCCGGCATTTCGCGCCGATCGAGGCGTTTCCGACCGAGCGCTGGGACATGGCGCTCGCGGTCAATATCTCGGCCGCGTTCCATGCCGTGCGCCTCGCCCTGCCCGGCATGCGCGTGCGGCAGTGGGGACGCATCGTCAACATGGCCTCCGTTTATGGTCAGCGCGGCACGGCCGGCCGGGTCGACTACGTGACGACCAAGGCCGCGATCATCGGCCTGACCCGCGCGGTCGCCGTCGAGACGGCGGACCAGCCGATCACCTGCAATGCCGTCTGCCCCGGCTCGGTCTCGACCCCGGGCACGGAGGCGCGGGTCGAACGGCTCATCGAAGAGGAAGGGCTCGAACGCGAGGAGGCCGTGCGCCGCTTCCTCGCCGGCAAGCAGCCGAGCGGACGGTTCGTCGCGGCCGAGAGCGTCGCGGCGATGGTGGTGTTCCTGTGCGGCCCGGCCGGACAGGATATCACCGGTGCCGTCCTGCCGGTCGAGGGCGGCTGGCTCGCTAGCTAGTGGTGCGGTTGATTTAGAACGTAAAAGGCTGAAGGGAGCAAACGCATGACTGATCTGGAACTGGGATTTCTCGGGCTCGGCCGCATGGGCAATCCCATGCTCGTTCGCCTGTTGGAGGCGGGGCACAGCGTGCATGTCTATGACCCAGACGAGAAGGCCATGGCCGTCGCCGTCCAGCGCGGCGCCAAGCCGGCGAGGAGCCCGGCCGAGGTCGCGTCGGCCGCCGATATCGTGCTGGTGAGCCTGCCTACGCCCGACGTGGTTCAGAAGGTCGTGCTGGGCGAGAAGGACGGCATCGTCCAGGGCGGGCGGGCACGCATCGTCATCGACCTTTCCACCACCGGGCCGCGCATGGCCGGTGCCATCGCCGAGACGCTGTCGGCGGCAGGCCGCATCACACTCGTCGACTCCCCGGTCAGCGGCGGTGTCGCCGGTGCCGAGAAAGGCACGCTGGCGATGATGGTGTCATGCCCAAAGCCGGTCTATGAGGAGGTGGCGCCGATCTTGAAGCATCTGGGCAAGCTGTTCTTCGTCGGCGAGAAGCCGGGGCTGGGGCAGACGCTGAAACTTGCGAACAATCTGCTCGCCGCCGCAGCCCTCGCCGTGTCGTCGGAAGCCATGGTGATGGGGGTGAAGGCCGGCCTCGATCCGCAGATCATGATCGATGTCATCAATGTCAGCAGCGGCCGCAACAGCGCCATCCAGGACAAGTTTCCGCGCGCCATCCTGCCGCGCACCTTCGATTTCGGCTTTGCCACCGGCCTGTCCTACAAGGATGTGCGGCTCTGCATCGACGAGGCGGAGGCGCTCGGTGTCCCGATGGTGGTCGGCAGCGCCGTGCGGCAATTCCTGGCCATGACCAACGCCACCTTCGGCCCCACCTCGGATTTCACTCGGATGGTCCAACTCGTCGAGCAATGGGCCGGCGTCGAGGTCGACGGCCGCAAGTGACGGGGCATGGACCGGTACAGGCGGCGGGGAGGAAGGAGGTTGCGTCAGGAAATCAGGGATAGTAAAGGGCCGAGCCGGCCCCGTGGCCGCCCAAATCCGGTGCGCTTCAACGGCTAATGGCCAGAATCTGAATTCCCGGCGCGCGTGCGAGAAGCGTGGCCGCGAAGGTGGCGACGGCTCCAATGAGGTGCTGGCAGCGGTCGAGTACTAGCAGCATGTTCCGGTCTTCTGGGATCCCATCCGCTCCGCCAAGCGGGTCGCAGGAGGTCGGTTCGCGCCCGATTGCAGCGGCGACGGCGGCGGGTAACATAAGTGGATCACCCTGCATGCGGCTCGCCCCGCCGGTAATGAGCGCAAGGCATGCGGTGTCGTGTATGCACATCATAAGAGAAGCCGCCAAACCGAGCGCGCAGCAACTCGGCGTCGAGATCGCCTGCGAACCAAAGCTTGGTTTCAGCCAACTGCTTCATGCTGCAATGACCTGTTCGGGCGTCTTTCGGTGGGGTTGCTGCTCAGATTTCACGCTGAACAAATGCAACAGCCTCTTCTTCGCTCCATGACGCGCCCTCGTCGACGCATTCTGCGAGGTCCGCGGCGCTGAGCGTGCTGTTCAACCGATCCATCAGGCGCTCATATATCATCCGTTCCGTCGGTTGCCGCCATTCGCCCGTTGCAAGGTAGTCTTTATCGACGAAGCCGCCGATCTTCGCGGCTTCGCGCCCGCGACCGGCAATCGCGATAAGAAGCGCCCAAAGCTGCAAACAGGCCGAGAGCGGAGGGCCGCCTTCTTCCCGGACGAGCAGAAATCCTTCTCGCGCCGCCTGTCGTGCTTCAAGGGGCCTGTGATGCCCAACCAAATAAGAGGCCAGATTGATGAGGCATATCCCGAGTCGAAGCGGCCTATCCATGGCCCGGACACTGCTGACGACCTCTTGCCCGAGTTCGACGGCTCTTTCTATATTGCCGAGGCTCAATTCGACTTCTGCCAAATTCGAAAGCACTCTCAGCCGCCAAAGAAAGCTGCCGCCTCTTTTAGTCAACTCCAGTGCCCGCAGAAAAAAGTCACGCGCCTTGAGGGGGGTGCCGGCGTTATGGTAATAAAATCCTAGAACGATATAAAACTCTAATGGAGAACTCTTCTCACTTGCAGACTCCATTATCTTCTGTGCTTCCAACAAGGTCGTTTCCGCTTCGGCATGTCTGCCGAGGGCGACAAGTAAATCTCCGACCCTGCAAAGCATCGTTGCTTGATTCGCCGCATCCCCAAGCTGGCGGTAAATCTCGGCTGAGCGCTGATACGAAATTATCCCTCGCCACCGATCCGAAGTATACCACAGCCTGCCGACCTCCCGAAGTAGTCTCGCATAGATTGAAGACGGTTGATCAATGGGAACCAGCATTGCAGCCGCATCCGCATAGCGCCTGCCCTCAGGAAAGAGGGAGAGCCTGTACCACAGCTGCGCTGCAGATCCGGCAAGCGCGATCGCAATCTCCGCCCGCGCCACATCGGCAAGTGCCCAATCCAACGCCGAGCGGACATTGTCGAGCTCAGGCCGGTAGAGCTTCAGCCATGCTGTATCCGGAGTGGTTTCCCGGACCTCGTAGGCCCGGTCGAAGAGATCCGCGAAAAACTGCGCATGGCGTTCGGCGACCCTCCCGGTCTGGCCGGCCTCAGCCAGGCGCTCGGATGCATAGAGGCGCAGCGTTTCCAACAGGCGATAGCGTGGCTGCTCGCCGCCCTCGGCGGTGACCAGCGATTTGTCGACGAGTCGTCCGATCGCATCGACCGTCTCCCAGCGGTCCGCGACCTCGCCCGCCACGGCTATCGCAGCGTCGAGCGAGAAACTTCCGCGAAAGGCGGAGAGACGTCGGAAAATGCATTGGTCAGCAGCGTCGAGTAGTGAATAGCTCCATGCGACCGTATCGCGCAGTGTCCGGTGGCGTCCCTCGGCAGTACGCGGGCAGCTGCTTAACATGAGGAACCGCTCGTCGAGGCCGGCACGCAGGCCATCGAGCCCGAGCAGCGGCAGCCGGGCCGCCGCCATTTCGAGCGCGAGCGGAATCCCATCCAGATGGCGGCAGATCTCGACGACGCTTGGCCCCGAATCTTCGTCGAGCTTGAAATACCGGTCGGCGGCACGCGCCCGGTCGACGAACAGAGCTACCGCGCCAAATTCTGAGATCTTGGTCGCTGCCGGCGGCGGTAGGGCGAGCGGATCGAGGCGGTAGACCTGTTCACCCGCGAGACGCAGCGTCTCCTGGCTGGTGGCGAGCACGGCGAGGCCTGGAACACGGTCGGTCAACGCCTCGATCAAATTGGCGGCAGGGCCGATCAGATGCTCGCAATTGTCGAAGATCAGCAGCAGCAGCTTTCCGCCCAGCGCGGCGGCGAGCGTCTCGACCGGCGCTTGGCCTTCAAGAAGCCCCACACCTAAAACGGTCGCCGTGACGCCGGTCACAGCAGCGGGATCGGAGACCTCTGCCAGGCCGACCAGCCAAACCCCGTCGGGAAAGCTGTCCATCAACCGCCAGCCGAGCTCGATCGCGAGGCGGGTCTTGCCGATGCCGCTGGGCCCGGTCAGCGTCACCAGCCGATCCTGGGCGAGGCGTCCGGGCAATTCGTCCAGCTCGATCTCGCGGCCGACCAGCGCGGCCAGGCGCTGCGGCAAGTTTGTCGCGCGCGGCGGAGCGGCTTGCCGCACCGACCTTTTGGGGCGGGGGGCCAGCTCGGCCGCCGCTGCCAATTCGGCCGTGAAGCGGTAGCCGCGGCCTGGGATGGTCGTGATCGCTCCCGGTCCCAGCACCTTGCGCAGCGCCGAGACGTGAACAGTCAGGTTGTTTTCCTCGACAAAAGTGCCGGGCCAGACTTCAGCGAAGATCTCATCCTTGGTAACCACCCTGTCGTGACGCTCGACCAGGGCAATCAGAATGCTGATGGCTCGCGGGCTGAGCTGGACCGGAATTTCGTCGCACAGCAGCCGCCGCCGCTCCGGCAGCAATCGAAAAGTTCCGAACAGGTAGTCCTGCCCCACTGACTCGCCTCCATTCATCCAGTGCCTGAGCTCCTCTGCCGGGCGCCGCGACCCAGTTGCCGGCGCTCCAGCAGTGATCACAATGCAATGTGCATGCAGGCGAAAGTCGTAATCAGAGTTTCAGGTGTCAGATAAAATAATAAATTGGGTTCAGATGTGATCCTGAACCAGGATGAGAGCGCCGCACAGTCGGCAATTCGAAGCTTTTCCAGCTGTGTGCCGGGACCAGTCCGGCTTTTATGACGAAATCCCTACATGGGTACGCGTTATACCCTAGTATGATCGACTTTTTCGGCGCCGCGCTCCAATATAATTCTTCAATCGATTCAATGCCTTTCAATTATGGTCTTTGCGTTCCGCCAGCCTGGTTCGCCTGGCATGTTCGTCCTGCCCAAATTGAACCGGCAGGGGTCGATCGCTATGATTTTCAGAGCCATAAAGGCTGCGGCCGCGCCGGGCGCATGTTCGGCCGGATCGAGTGCCTGGGGGCGCAACGCCACCTGTCACAGATCGGCAAATCTTTGCTCGATCTCGCCGCCGCTAGAATCGAGCCATGACGCCTAATCGAAGGGTCTTAGCAAAGATTAGCATCTTTCAGCCCACGGCTTAAGGACGGTCGTGCCCATCGTTTCCTACCCTGATGATCATGCGGCCGTACCCCAACGGCCGGTCGGGTCAAGACGGGAAGGAGTATTGGGCATGCCGTTCGCCATCGAAGGAACCGATCCGTCTGCGGGCGGCGATACGCCGAGCAATTTCACTTTGGTTGCCAATAGGCTCCGTGGCGTCATCGACGTGACCGTCTACAGCGACGGCGGAGCGGCCAACAGCTTCGACCTCTTCTTGCCGACCCCCTCTACCGCGATCGCTCTTGCAAGATCGGTCAATTTCGATTGTGGGGAAAGGATCTGCGGCGAGGGCCGGATGATCGTCTTCGTCGGCACGCTCCCGATGCTGCCGGCTTTCAGCTCGATGGAGCGGAGCCGATGAGCGGTACTGTGGAAAGCGGTCTGCTGGCGTTCGAGGTCGAGGACGAGTTCGGTCGTCCCCCGGCCCCGGCACTGCACCTCCTGCTCAGCGAGAACGTGCCGCGCTTCGGCCGGCAGTACCGGGTAAAGGCGCGATCCGGCGCCGGCGAGGTCGGCGGCTGCTTCCCTGCCGGCTGCTATACAGCGCAAATCCTGGCCGAGCATTATGGCGTGATGCGCGAGGCGGTGCGGCTAGAGCCCGGAACATCAGTCCGGATTCGGCTCCGCCTCGACCCCCATTGCTTTGTTGAGCCAACCTTGGAGCAACGTTTGGCGCTCTATGGGCTCCCGCTCGATCGGCTCCGCCCCTTGACCGTACGGGCGGGCGAACGGGTTAGGCTGGACTGTCGCTCCAATAGCGACCCACGCCACTTCGTGCTGCTCCAGCCGAATTCGGTGCGTGAGCTCAAGCGTTGGATCGGCGCTCCGGACGCCGCCTTCGCCGGCGATACGCCGCGCTTCGGCCCGGTGCCCGATCCCTCGCAATTGAGCGCAATAGCGCGCGAGTTCATCCATGGCAATTCGCGCGCCGTCCGGGCGTTCGAGGCGCTGCTCGACGCACGGCTGTGCGGTCTGGACGACCCGTTCCAGGACCTGGTTCCGGTGCCGGTCTTTCTGTTCGCGGACGTCGTGGTCGAGGATGGCGGCCTGCTCGAGATCGGCATCGGTTCGCGCGTCTTTTTTTGCGACACGCTGACGATGTACCCGCAAGGCGTCGTGCGCGTCGGCGGCGAGGTCCGCGCCGACATCGGCACTTACATCCAGCTCTGATACCGGCGAGCACGTTCTGAAGGCCCCCGGGCTTGTCGATCTCGACGGGAAGAGATCGACGGCCGGGGAAAGACAATCTCATTCGAGGGTTTAAAATGGCATACGCAGCGGCGACGACCGAGATGAAATGGCGGGACCTGGAATGGTCGCGGCTCATGGCGGCGGCTCAGGATGGCGACGCCAAGGCTTATGAATCCCTATTGGGCCAGATTCAGCCGTTGATTCGGCGAATCGTGGTGCCCAGCCACCGAAATGCCGACCGCGCCGATGACGTCGTACAGGACGTGCTTCTCGCCGTTCACCGCGTCCGGCACACCTATAACGCTTCGCTCCCGTTCAGCCATTGGCTGGCGGCGATCGCACGGCACCGGTCGATCGATGCGCTCAGGCGCAGGATTCGGATCGAGCGCTCCGAGGTCTCCGACGATACCATCTATGCAAGCTTTCCGGACCCCCTGGCCAGCAAAACCTTGGAGGTTCGGCAAATCGGGGAAGAGCTGAACAGGGCGATTGCGACCCTGCCTTCGTCTCAGCGGACGGCCCTCGAATTGGTGAAATTGCGGGAGGTATCGCTGGCCGAGGCCTCGGTCCAGACCGGCAGATCGATCGCTGCCCTAAAAGTCGCTGTCCATCGGGCCGTCAAAGCGCTTCGCCTCCACTATGAGGGAAGCATGAGGTTGGGGGCCGAAATCGGGGTGGAGGCCGGTCGGGACCCCCATGGTGGCCGCATGCGAAGCCGACACTGCGGCTTTCCGGAACAGGCGACATATCAAAGCTCCAGGCCGCAGCTGCCCACGCCGCAATCGGCCGGCTCGTCCCTTTGATCTGGTTGTGCCGCGGCACCCCCGGCCATCAACCCGTGCCCGGCCGATGACGTAACTTTCGTGCCGTGAGGTTGCCGCTCGGCGCCGCGATGCGAATTTCCGACGAGGTAAAAATGCAGACCGTGATGATTTCGGCGACCGCCCCTTCCCGCTTCGGCGGCGAGCTGGCCGCCAGCGTCCTCAAGCTGCTCGACAGCGCCCGGGAAGAAACCGAGCTCGAAGTCGCCCGCGCCCTCATCGCCAAGGCCTCCTCGCTGCTGCAGATCGAGATCGAGCGCGGCATCGTCGAGACCGAAGCCGGCGCCGCCACTGGAGGCCTGGCACCCTGGCAGATCCACCGCGTGAAGAAATATGTGGCCGAGCATCTCGACGAAGCGATCCGGGTCGAGGATCTGAGCGCGATCGCGCGGCTGAGCCCGACCCATTTCTCCCGCGCCTTCAAGCGCAGCCTGGGCGAGGCGCCGCACGCCTATATCATCGCCCGCCGGCTGGAG
>DATLIZ010000010.1:0-84536 GCA_035539155.1 Aliidongia sp.
CTGATCGAGAACTTCTTCTGCAAACTCAAAGAGTTCAAACGCATCGCCATGCGAAGCGACAAAACAGACCTGAGCTTCTCCGCCATCATCCATCTCGCCGCCGCTGTCATTAACTCACGATGAATCTCAACAGGCCCTAGAGCGCCGTCATGCATTGGCAACACTACGGCTCTCGGATCGGCTGTTTCTGCGTTTCACGATAGCGATCCAGCATCCGCTCGAAGCTGGCGACCATGCGCGCCTCGATCTCGGGCTTGCCCTCCAGCCTGGCCAGGATCATGGCGGCGGCTTCCAGCGTCGAGACGCTGTCGCGGCGCGGCTCCTTGCGCAACCGGCCATAACGCGACGGGCGGCGGGGATTGAGCACGATCCGCCGGGTCTTGAGCAGCCAAGGGTTGCGCCACCACAGCGCCTTGGCCTGGCTCCAGGAGCCATCGAGCAGGATCACGCCTTCGAGCTCGCCCAGGATCCGATCCTGCTCCGGCAGCGGCACGCCCTTGCGGTCGAGCACCAGGATCTCGCGCTCAGTCGCCTCGGCCGAGAGGTGGGCGGGGCCGAGATAGAGCACGCCCCAGCGCTGCGGCTGGACCGGGCGGCCGACGAGCTTGGCGAGATTGGGCCAGCTCAGGCCGATCGCGAGCCGGGCCGTGCGAAAATGCCGGATGGCGAGGCGGGCCGTGCCGAGCTCGCGATCCTGTTCCTGCGGATGCTGCAGGATGACGAGCTCGACCTTGTTGGCGAAGGGTTCGATGCCGGCGCAGACGCAGAGCGCCGATGGTTTCTGGCAGTCGGGACAGATCTCGGATGCGTCGCTCATTGCACCCAGGCGATGCGCAGGATGTTGGTGGCGCCGGGCGTCCCGAACGGCACGCCGGCGGTGATGACGATGCGCTCGCCCTTCGCCGCGAAGCCCTGGGCCAGCGACACCCGGCAGGCGCGCTGCACCATGTCGGCGAAATTGGCGATGTCCTTGGTATGGACGGTGTGGACGCCCCAGGCCATGGTCATGCGCCGGGCGGTGCCGATATGGGGAGTGAGGCACAGGATCGGCACGTTCGGCCGCTCGCGTGCGGCCCTGAGCGTGGTCGAGCCCGAGCTGGTGAAGGTCACGATCGCCTTGGCCTTGACCGTCGCCGCCACTTGCTTCGCCGCGGCCGTGATCGCGTCCGATGCGGTCTCGCGCAGGGCCGGATGCTCGGCTTCCAGGCTCTGGCGATAGAGCTCGTCGACCTGCACGCGGCGCAGGATGCGATCCATCATGGCGACGGCTTCGAGCGGGAAATCCCCCGCCGCCGTCTCGGCCGACAGCATGACCGCGTCGGCGCCTTCATAGACGGCATTGGCTACGTCGGACGCCTCGGCGCGGGTCGGCGTCGGCGACTTCACCATGCTGTCGAGCATCTGCGTCGCCACGATCACCGGCTTGCCGGCCTGGCGGCAGACATGGATGAGCCGGCGCTGGATGATCGGCACATCCTCGGGCGGGGTTTCGACACCGAGATCGCCGCGCGCCACCATGATGCCGTCCGACAGCTCGACGATCTCGTCCAGCCGGTCGAGCGCCTGCGGTTTTTCGAGCTTGCTCAGCAGCGCCGCCTTGCCGCCGATCAGCTTGCGGCCCTCCGCCACGTCTTCCGGCCGCTGCACGAAGGACATGGCGACCCAGTCGACGCCGAGCCCAAGTCCGAAGGCGAGGTCGTTGCGGTCCTTGGGCGTCAGCGCCGAGATCGGCAGCACCGCGTTCGGCACGTTGACGCCCTTGCGGTTCGACAGCACGCCGCCGGTCACGACCGTGACCTCGGCGAAATCGCTGCCGGCGATATCGACGCGCAGCCGGACCTTGCCGTCATCGACCAGCAGGTCGGTGCCGGCCTCGATCGCCTGGAAGATCTCGGGATGCGGCAGGGGCGCCCGGCTCTCGTCGCCCGGCGTCGGGTCGAGATCGAGGCGGAAGCGATGGCCATTGGCGAGGCGCACCTGGCCGTCGGTGAAGGTACCGAGCCTGAGCTTCGGGCCCTGCAGATCCATCATGATGCCGATCGGGTGGGTGTAGCGCTTTTCGATCAGGCGGATGCGGTCGACATTGGCGCGGTGATCGTCCTGGCTGCCATGGCTGAAATTCAGCCGGAACAGATCGACGCCGGTGAGGAACAGCCGTTCGATGACCTCGTCGGTCGAGCTCGCGGGGCCGAGCGTGGCGACGATCTTGGTGCTGCGCCGGCGATGGATGGTCTCCTTCACCATGACGGCATCGCGTCCGGCGCGGGAGAGGCGGCCCGAGAGGGCCGGTGACGGCAGGAAATCATGATGATTTTCCTCGAAAGGGAGGAGCTTGCGCCCGTCATTGCACCAGGATGGCGCGGAAGTCATTCACATTGGTGTGGGTCGGCCCGGTGACGACGAGGTCGCCCAGCTCACGGAAGAAGCTATAGGCATCGTTGTTCTCGAGATAGGCGCGCGGCACCATGCCGCGCGCGGCGGCGCGGGCGAGCGTGGTCGGGTCGATGAGCGCGCCGGCATTATCCTCGGTGCCGTCGATGCCGTCCGTGTCGCCGGCGATGGCATAGATGCCGGGATGGTCTTCGAGCGCGATCGCGAGCGCCAGCAGAAACTCGACATTGCGGCCGCCCCTTCCCTGGCCGCGCACCGTGACCGTGGTTTCACCGCCCGAGAGCAGCACCGCCGGCGCCTTCACCGGATAGCCGTGGAGCGCGATCGAGCGGGCGATGCCGGCATGGACTCGTCCGACCTCGCGCGCTTCGCCTTCGAGCGCATCGCCCAGGATGAGCGGGTTGAACCCGGCCTCGGCGGCAAGGGCGGCCGCCGCTTCGAGCGCCATCTTCGGCGTGGCGATCAGGCGGTATTCGGTCCGGGCGAGTCGGGGATCGCCGGGCTTCGGCGTCTCGTCGCGCGCAGCCTCGAGGCGCTCCCTGATCGGATCGGGCGGCACGATGCCGTAGCGGTCGAGAATCGCCTTCGCCTCGGCGAAACGGGTCGGATCGGCTACGGTCGGGCCGGACGCGATCACCGCCGGATCGTCGCCGGGCACGTCGGAGATCGCGAGTGTCACGACCTTGGCCGGATATGCCGCGGCGGCGAGCCGGCCGCCCTTGATGCCCGAGAGGTGCTTGCGCACCGCATTCATCTCCTGGATCGGAGCGCCGGAGCGCAGCAGCGCGCGCGTCACCGCCTGCTTGTCGTCGAGCGTCAATCCCTCGGCCGGCAAGGTCATGAGCGCCGAGCCGCCGCCCGAGATCAGGCACAGCACCAGATCGTCCGGTCCCAGCCCCTGGACCCGCTCCAGGATGCGCCGCGCCGCCTCCTTGGCCAGATCGTCCGGTACCGGATGGGCGGCCTCGATGATCTCGATGCGTTTGGTCGGCAGGGCCTGGCCGCGCCGCGTCACTACCAGCCCCTCGAGCGGCCCCGGCCAATGCGCCTCGACCGCGAGCGCCATGGCGCTCGCCGCCTTGCCGGCGCCGACCACGATGGTCCTGCCCTTGGGCGGCGGCGGCAGGAAAGGGGCCAGCACCAGCGCCGGGTCGGCGGCGCTGCAGGCCGCGCGGAACAGCGAGGTGAGGAAGGGGCGAGGGTCGGGAGGGCTCATGACAGTCGACAAATCGGCGCAACCGAGGAACAATTTCACTGTCGATAGGAAATACGCTCAAACAATGCCTTGCGCTAGGTTGACCGGGAGGGGGATCGGATGAGTTCCGCTGACGCGGGCAGCGTGAAGGGATCGGCGACGTGATCCCGCCAGCCTTCGAGCTGATCAATCCGGACGGTGCCGCCCGGACGCTGCTGCTGTGCGATCATGCGGCCAATATCGTGCCTGCCGAGATGGGCAGCCTCGGCCTTACCGAAGCGGAGCTTTCGCGCCATATCGGCTGGGATATCGGCGCGGCCGCCGTGACCGGATCGCTGGCGCGACAGCTCGACGCACCGGCCGTGCTGTCGGGTTATTCGCGTCTGGTCATCGATTGCAATCGCGCGCTGGACGATCCGACGGCATTCCCGACCGTGAGCGACCGGCTGCCGATTCCCGGCAATCAGGAACTGAGCGGGAACGACAAGGCGATGCGCGCCGATTCCTTCTATTGGCCCTACCACCGGGCGATCGAGGCGCGGCTCGATCGGTTCGCGGCGGCGCAGGTGGCGCCGGCGATCATCTCGATCCACAGCTTCACCCCGACCATGAACGAGTTCGACCGGCCTTGGCATATCGGCATCCTGTGGGACAAGGATCCGCGGCTGCCGATGCCGTTGCTGGCCGGGCTCGCCACGATCGACGGGCTCGTGATCGGCGATAACCAGCCCTATTCGGCGCGCGATCCGGAGGGCTTCACGCTCCGCCATCATGCCGTGCGGCGCGGTCTGCCGCATGTGCTGATCGAACTGCGCCAGGACGAGATCGCCGACGCGGCGGGGGCGGAACGCTATGCCGCTTATCTGCTGAAAGTCCTGTCGCCGATCTTGGCCGATCCCGAGCTTTATCGCCCGGCGATCTATCTATGATTCCGGAGCCCGCCTTTACCCTCGGTATCGAGGAGGAATATCTGCTGGTCGACCGCGCGAGCCGCGATCTGGTGCTCGATCCGCCGGCGGCGCTGCTGGCCGAATGCGAGAAGCAGCTCGGCAACCGCGTCAGCCCGGAATTCCTGCGCTCGCAGATCGAGGTCCAGACCGGCGTGTGCGCCAGCGCCGCCGTCGCTCGCGCCGAGCTCGCCGAGCTCAGGCGGACCGTGGCGGAGGTCGCGACCAAGTTCGGCATGGCGCCGATCGCCGCCGCCACCCACCCGCTCGCCAGCCACATCACCCAGCAGCGCACCGACAAGGAGCGCTATCACGCGCTGCACGAGGATCTGCAGGGGGTGGCGCGCCGGCTGGTGATCTGCGGCATGCATGTTCATGTCGGCATCGAGGATGACGAGCTGAAGATCGACCTGATGAACCAGGTCAGCTACTTCCTGCCGCATCTCCTGGCGCTGTCGACGTCCTCGCCGTTCTGGCAGGGCGAGGATACCGGGCTCAAATCCTATCGGATCGCGGTCTTCGACGAGATGCCGCGCACCGGCATTCCCGAGCGTTTCGAAAGCTGGGGCGAATATAACCGCCATACCAGCACGCTGGTGAAGCTCGGTATCATCGACGAGACCAGCAAGCTCTGGTGGGACATCCGCCCGTCGAGCCGCTTCCCGACGCTGGAGATGCGGATCGCCGATGTCTGCACCATTCTCGATGACGGCATCGCCATCGCCTGCCTTTATCGCTGCCTCTTGCGCATGCTGTGGCGGCTTCGCATCGCCAACCAGCGCTGGCGCCTCTATCTACGCATGCTGATCGACGAAAACCGTTGGCGCGCGCAACGTTACGGCACCGACGAGGGGTTGGTCGATTTCGGCCGGGCCGAGCTGGTGCCCTATCCGCAGCTGCTCGACGAGATGCTGGCTCTGGTGCATGAGGATGCCCAGCATTTCGGCTGCACGGCCGAACTCGCCCACGCCAGGACGATCCTCAAGCGCGGGACGAGCGCGCACAACCAGCTACGGGTCTACCAGGCCGCCCTGGCCGAAGGACGCGACCATGGCGAGGCACTCAATGCCGTGGTCGATTGGCTAATCGACGCCAGCGGTAACCAGTGAGATCAGCCGCTCGGGCGAATGATCTTCGGCCAGCCGGTGCGTCGCCTCGACCATCCGGGCGAGAAGCGAATCGATCGCCCCGCTCGTCGTCGCCAGCGCGCGCGACAGGGCGGTCAGGAACACCGTCATCGCTTCGCCGCGCTCGGAGTCGGGCACGCGCCGATAGAAGTAATAGCCGATCTGGAAGCACATCATAAGCGTGCCGATGTTCACCGACCGATACACGGTCTGGAACCGGCTTTCGCCGGTTTCCTTCAGGAACGGAGATACGGCGTCGTAGAATTCCGTGAAGCCGATGCCGTTCTCGATGCTGTCGGCGATTAGGGTCTGCAGCCGTTCGTAGTAATCGCCGAAGCCGTCGCGGACCGCCTCCGTCTCCGCGACCGGGGCCATCTCGCCGGCCCGCTTGGGCCGCAGCTCCGATTTCGTCCGGGCGAGAATGGCGGATTTGCGCCCGGGGGGCACGTGAAGTCGCACGGCTTGCGGCAGCTTGGGCAAGGTGCCTGGAATGCGGATGCCGTCGCTGCAATTGAAGATCTTGGCGAAGGAGAAATTCTCGATGCTATGGGCCATCATCATCTTGGCCCAATGCAGGATGACGTTGGTATAGGCCTTGCCGCCGAAATTGGCCGGCAGCTCGATCTCCATGCGCTTGTTCGGGTCGGTCTCCTGGCCGATCCTGAAGCCCTCGTCATGGTGGTAGATCGAGGCGGAGGCGTGATGCTGGCTCGCATCGCGCGTGCCGAGATCGACGCCGAACAGATAGATCTCACGAAAACCCAGGATTTCCGATGCGCGCAGCGCCAGGTTGGTGCAGGTGGGCGCCGTCCCGTAAATGCCGGTCCGATCCGGGCACCACAGGCCGGTCGAGCTGACCGAATCGCGGAAATAGAGCACGTTCTCCCGGAACATATGGGCGACCAGCGGATAGATCGTGGTGGCGCCGATGAGCGTGATGCCCTCGAGGCCGCCGAACTGCTCGCTGGCGGCCTTGAGCTGGATGTAGGTCGAGTAGGAATTCTCGAGCTCGCAATGGAAGTCGGGCCGGATGCCGGCGGCGAGCAGCGGCCGGATGCCGGTGCCGCAGGAGAAGATGACGATCTGGTCGCGGATGCGCTTCAGCACCTCGACCGAGCGGTCAAAGGAGGGGCCGGAGCCGACGATGGCGACGGGGATGTCTTTCACCGTCCGCGGGCGCTCGTCCATCAGCAGGAAATCGTGACCGATCAGGTTCATCGTCCCCGACCAGATCATCTGCTCCTCATCCTCGACATAACCGATCGAGATCGGTAGCAGCGGCAGCTTCTCGCGGAAATCCTCGTATGCCTTGTCGAGCAGCATCGAGCTGTAGTGGCGAAAGATATAGGAGCCGTCGAGCAGCCCGAACCCTTGGCCGCGCATGTACCAATGAACCTGGGCCGCGACCACGTCCGGCTCCGGCCCGATCACGAAGCGGAGATGCTGCCCGCGCTCGTCGATCCGGGCCAGCATGCCGGCCCAATCATGTAGATGCAGCGAGTGCCAGAGGAATTCGAGATGCTCCTCGATCAGGATGATGCCGCGCACCGGCAGCTCGAACAGTTCGGGCAGATGGAACCCGAGGCCGATGCCATAGACCAGCAAGAAGCCGCCGTCTGGTGTCGCGTCGATCGGGAGGGCCGGGATCTTGCGTGCGCTGAAATGCCGGTAGAGCGCCAGCGACACGTAATGCTGCTGCTGGGAGGGCTCTTCGTGCAGCGGCGGCGGGTCCATATAGAACCGGCTCGGCGCGCGGCGGAAATCCGCGAGCTGCTTCTCGGTGAAGGAGACGGCATCGGTGCCATAGAATTTGGTGTGGCCGAGATCGAGGTTGAGGTCGCCATCCTCGATCGAGCCGGTCAGGCGCGATTCCGGCTCCGCGATCGCCGCCAGGCGGAGATAGATCAGCGGATATTTGGATTTCAGCGCTTCGAGATTACGCTGGAACGCGCTCGGATCGTCATCGTCGATCATGCGAGGATGCCCGATCTCGCAGCGCCGATAAGGGTCCTCGCCAGATTTGCCGCGCGGCTGGCGGCGCCGTCGCGCTGCTCGCCGGCGACGGCCTCGGACATCGCCTCGATCTGGGCGTTCCTGACATCCGCGTCGGCGAGGACGACGGCTGCGGCGACATAGGCGTGCTCGTCGGCTGCCACGAGGCGATCGAGGCCGAGCCGGCTAAGCCAGCCGGCCAGGATCGCGGCGCGCGGCGTCTCACTCCGGCAGGTCACGACCGGCAGGCCCAGCGCCAATGCCGCGACCGCATCGTCCGGATGCGGATTGTCGAGCGGGTCGAGCAGCACATCGATCTCGTCGAGGTAATCGGCGAGCCGGCTCTGGCCGGTCTTCAGCAGCACCCGATCCACCGGCAGATAAGGCTGCAGCATCCGGCTGAACTCATCCGCCCCGGCCGGGCCGCCGAGCAGATCGAGATCGAGCACCAGATGGCTGTCCGGGCAGGCGTGCAGAATTTCGGCCCAGGCCGCGATCGTCGCCGGCCCGATCTGCCAGCGCGCTGCGATGGTGCCAAAGCAGCAGGGCGATCCGGCCGGCCGGGCTCGCTTGACGGCAGGCAGGTCGACCGGCAGCGTGGCAAGGCCGCCCGCGACGCGCAGCACATGCGGCGCATCCGGCGGATAGGCGTGCTCGCAGCCCAGGACGCCGTCGCAACCAAGCGCTCGACTGCCCTCAGGCGAACCGTAGAGCGAGAGGACGAGCCCCGCCGGGCCGCCGGCGATCAGGCCGGGCCGCTCCGTCCGCGTCGGCCCGTCGAGATCGATCAGGATGTCGAGCTCGTCATTGCGAAGGATCAGGCTGGCGGTGTCGTCGTCGAGCTCGCTCAGATCCTGCCAGTCATCGGCCCGGGCGCGAATCCGGCGGGCGAGGGGCGCATTGACGACGCCGCTCGCATAGGCGTGCAGCTTGATCAGGCGCCGGTCGAGCCGTTCGAGCGTCGGCACGAGCAGGTCGAGGCCGCCGCCATTGGCCCAGCTGGTCGAAAGAATGCCGAGGCGCAGATGCCGGCCGTCGAATGCCTCCGCGGCGGCCTTTTCCGGGCGGCCGAGCATCGGCGGATGCATATCGGCCCAAGCGGCCATGGCGGTGCCGACGGCTTGGCGTGGATAGTCCGGCCAGCGGGCGAGCGTGCGAACCATGCCCCAGCCGAGCCGGGCATCATCCGGGACCTGCCTGGCGGCGGTCTGCTGCATTGCCTGTGCTTCGTCGAAGCGGCCGGCCTGAGCCAGCAACTCGCCATAGAGTGCCAAGTCTGCCGGCTCGCCGCGGTCCAGCTCGCGCAACTCGGCCATGGCGGCGAGGCCGGCATAGGGCTGGCCGAGCTGCAAATTCATGCGCGCGAGGCCGCGCCGTCCTTCGACCGAGTGGTGATCGGCTTCGATCTCCTTGCGATAGGCGGTGGCGGCACCGGCGAAATTGCCCGCAGCCGCATGCTTTTCAGCCTCACGCAGCAGCGGCTGCTCCTCGATGCTGAAGAAGGCCTCGTCGAAATTGCCGATCCAGCTCGGCACCAGCTCGGGAAAGCCGATCGTCTCGGTCGCGGCGATGCCCAGCTTCTTGTAGTAGAGCGAGTCGACGACGCGGCCCAGCTTGCTGAACAACACGGACAGGACTTCCACCGGCTCGCGGGCCGAGGGAGCGATACGATGCGCCTGCTCGAGCGCCTCGACCGACTTGCCCGGTTCGTTCAGCCTGAGCGAGGCGAGGCCGACCAGGTGATAGGCGAGTGCGCTGTCGGGCTGCTCGCCTTGAATCGCGGCGATCAGCGGCAGCGCCGTCGCGATATCGTTCACGGCGAGCGCTGATATCGCCTGCGAAACGAGATCTGCGAGGGAATTCTGGGTCGGCATGCCTGATCGGATCATGGTGGCGGAATCTGTCCGGCCGTTGGGACAAATCCTTAAATCGCGGAAAAGGGTTAATTTTTAGGTAAACGTCTTGTTGTCCTATTGACCCGGCTGGCCCCGCGAGGCGGGAAAGGAAATGCCGCTTTCGGCTGTGTCGGCAGGAGGAAGATCATGTTGAACGACGAGGCGCTGTGCCGCGAGCTGGACCGGTTGGCCGACCGCTGGGATCGGTCGGCCAACCCGTCCTCCAGGCTGTTCGAAGCCGATCGTACCGCCGAGCTCGAGTTCTGCGGCCGGCCCTTGGTGCTGATCGGCGCCACGCCCTATGCGCAGGCGTTCGCTCGCCAGGGCGGGGCGCTCGATATCGTCGTTGCTTGCGACAATGCTGCCGCCGGCTGCAAGCTCGACCGCTTCGACATCGTGCCGGAAGGCGAACTCGCCGGGCTCAAGCGCCGTTACCCACGGTTGCTCGCGTTGCTGATGGTGGAGAGCAAGGGTGCGGCCGCGCATTTCAGCGCTTATTGCGAAGTCCAGGGGATCGAGTGGCTGGGTCTGATCCATGCCTATCGGCGGTCCGGGTTCGCCTTTCCGGCCGTGCAGGCAAAATTCTACGAGGGATTGTTCGACTCGGCATGGTGCCGGCGCGATCAATGGCAGAGCGTGGCTGCGTCGCTCGATGATGCGTTGAGCCGCAGTGTCTTCCACAGCGTTCTACTGTTTCGCCTGACCGGCGAGAGACGCTATCTGGAGGCCGCCAATTCGGCGAGTGGTTTGGCCGGCGAACCGTCATGGCTCAGGGGCGACATTCCGCAGGTCTATGTCGATGGCGGCGCCTATGACGGCGATACGGTTCTCCGGTTCATCGAGAAGAACGGGACTTCATACGAGCAGATCTATGCATTCGAGCCGGATGCCGGCAATTTCGCCCTGCTCGAAGAGAGGACGCGGGATCTGCCGCGGATTCAGCGTTTTCAGCAGGGGCTTTATTCCGATCGGCGGACGCTGCGCTTTGCCGCCGGTAACGATCAAGGAAGCTATGTGAGCGAGGCTGGCGAGATCGTCATCGAGGTGGCCGCCATCGACCAGGCCGTCGATCGTCCGGTGACCGCGATCAAGCTGGATGTCGAGGGCTCGGAGGCGGCGGCCCTCCAAGGCGCCGTCGGACAGATCGCCGCCAATCGTCCGGGCTTGTGCGTTTCAGCCTATCATCAGTGCGACGATCTCTTCGCCCTGCCGGCGCAGCTTCGCGCGGTCCATCCCGACTACAAGCTGTCCCTCCGCCAGTTTACGCCCTGGCTCTATGACACCAATCTCTATTGTCATTGAGAACGGGACGGCCGGCATTTGTCGTTCCATAAGCGTTTCTTAATTAACTTTATCGATATTTTAGCTTTCCTGACACGTTGCACTTTCACTTCGAAAGAGCTTGTCCCGATGATTGCAGCATGAGCGAAAACTCGCCCGAGGGACACCGCAGCATGCCGCCAGCCGGCTACACCGGATACGATGTTGTGACCGGCGGCGCCGGGTTCATTGGCAGCCACCTCGTCGATCGCCTGCTCGCCGATCGGCGCAAAGTTCTAGTAATCGACAGTATGGTAGTCGGACGGCCCGCAAATCTGGCGCAGCATTGCGATAATCCGGACCTCCGCGTCGAGATCGCCGATGTCTCGGATCGTGCCGCCATGCGTGACCTCATTCAGGGCGCCGACCGGGTATTCCATCTCGCCGCCCGCGCCGACATCGTGCCGTCGATTGTGGCGCCCGACGATTACTACCGCTCGAACGTGGAAGGCACCTTCGTCGTTTGCGAGGCGGCACGGGCCGCCGGCGTGCGTCGGCTCGTCTACGCCGCTTCCTCGTCCTGCTATGGCGACGCGCCGCCGACGCCGACACTGGAGACCGCGCCGATCGATCCGCGCTATCCCTACGCGTTGACTAAGAATCTGGGCGAGCAGATCGTGCTCCATTGGGCCGACATCTATCGGCTGCCCGCTCTCGCCCTGCGTTTCTTCAATGTCTACGGCCCGCGTGCACGTACCGCAGGAACGTACGGCGCCGTGTTCGGGGTGTTCCTGGCCCAGCTCCTGGCCGGCAAGCCGCTGACGGTGGTCGGTGACGGGACCCAGCGGCGCGACTTCACCTTCGTGACCGACATCGTCTCCGCTCTGGTCGCCGCGGCCGAAAGCGAGCGCGTCGGCGAGGTCATGAACGTCGGCAGCGGTGCCGCCGTCTCGATCAATCGGCTGGTCGAGTTGCTGGGGGCGAAGGATGTCGTCCATATTCCCAAGCGCCCCGGCGAGCCCGACATCACCTTCGCGGACATCACGCGCATCCGCGACCGGCTCGGCTGGGCGCCCCTGGTGCCGATCGAAGCCGGCGTCGCCGCCATCCTCGAGCAGATCGATTATTGGCGCGACGCGCCGGTATGGACCGAGGCCGCGATCGCGACAGCGACGGCGGACTGGTTCAAATATCTGGGCCGGCCGAAGCAGCTCTGATTTCGAGGACAATTTTCATGGCTATCTCCATCGCGTCGCCCACGTCGTCATCCGAGGTAATGCGGCGGCAGGGCAATCATACCCGCGCGGAGATCGAGGCCTATACGAGAGACCATGCCGACCGGTACGGCTCCATGATTTCACGCGCCACATCGGCGGATATCGCCGAGATCGCCGGCGAGATCGATCGGCATTGGCTCGCGCCGCGTGATATCGAGCTGGTGCGGCGCTTCCTCGCCGCAACCTTGCCGCCCGGACGGATCTTCATCCATGCGGCCGGCACTCATACGGAAGCGATCCTCGACACGCTGCGCGCCCGCAGCGATATCGAGCTGCTGGGCATCATCGACAAGGCCACCGTCGCCGGTGCCGAACGGTTCGGCCTGCCGCTGATCACGGCAAAGGAGGCCGTTGCGCAAGAGTTCGACTATGTCCTGCTGTCGCATCCGCGCTTCGAAGCGCAGATGCGGCATGCGCTGGATCAGGCCGGCGTGCCCGCTGGCAAGGTCTGGCCGATCTATGCGAACCCCGACTATCTCGCCTTCGCCAGTGCCGCGTTCGACGAGGTCGCGCTGCCTGAGCGAGCGGATACGGTTATCGTCACCTTCACCCTACCGCAGAATCAGATTCTGACCGATGCCGAGGTGATCGAGCTTTTCCCGGATGGCCCGATCATTCGGCTGAGCATGGGGACGCCGGCGACGTTCAAGCCGTCGCCGCTCTTTCCGGTCGTCAACCTCTATGAATCCGGCCAGTGGCTCGCCCAAGCGATCGAGCGGCTGCAGCCCGCCCGAATTATCATCCGGACCGCGTTTCAGGCGGCGCCGACTCCGTGGCCGGCCTGGTTGCGGTGGCGCTTCCCGAACAGTTTCCTCATCCTAGAAATCTATGATTGGATGTTCGGCGTTCCCGAGGAGCAATTGATCAGCCAGTATCTCGCCGATCCTGCGGATGTGGACTCTATGCGACGGGCGGAAATGATCTCGGTCGCGGCCGCAGATATCGTAATCGATAAATGGGGTGGCAGCTACTGGCGCCGATTTACTAAGTATTTTCGGGACAAGTCGGTATTTTTATTTCCGGCGGTCGGTGCGATTGAGGGTAGCCATTCCAAGCCGATGCCACAACCCAGAACGCCGGGAACACCGATCCGTGTCGTCCATGCAGGCGGCCTCCACGCGCCCGCCGTCACGCATGAATATTGTCCCGTGAAGCATTTCATCGGCGCGGCCGAGGATCTGGTCGCTAGCGGCCGCATTACGCTGGATATCTACAACGGCATGGATCTGCCGCCGGCCGGAGAGCAGCTTTTTGCCGAATACCGGTCCAAATATACGGCGCCGCCATTGCATTATCATCCGGCGATCCCTCTCGCCGATGTCGAAAGGACCTTGCAGAATTTCGACTTCGCTCAGATTTTCGTGACGACCGGCTTGCAGGCCGTCAGATTCATGGACATCTCCGCGCTCGGCAATCGTTTCATGAGTTATGTGGCAGGGGGGTTGCCGACTATCTCCAGCGACAATGACGTATTTTCCGCCTTCCTCATCCGGCATTTCAAGGCCGGAATCACGCTTCGCTTCGATGAGCTGGCGAGCCTGCCCGACCGTCTGGCCGAGGCCGATATTGCCGAACTGCGCCGCGGCGTCGACAAATTGTGCCGGTTCATGCAGCGGAGCAATCGCCGGAAGCAGCGGCGCCTGACAGAGCTCTGCCAAAAGGCGTCCACGCGCGGATCGTCGGCATAGAAATGGCTACATGCTGCCGCCATCGATCGGCACGATCGAGCCGGCGGCGAAGCGCGCCTCGTCCGAGGCCAGGAAGATCAGGAACGGGGTGATGTCGCCCGGCCGGCCGAGACGCCCGATCGCCTGGTGCTCGGCCACATATTTGGCGACATTCTCGGGCCATTGCCGCTCGGCCTTCTCCCAATTGTTGCCCGGCGCCACGACGGCGCCGGGGGCGACCGCGCTTACTACCACCCCGTCTGCCGCCACGGCGCGCGCCAGGATGATGGTATAGGCGTTGAGATAGGTCTTGGCGGCGGCATAGGCCGGGGCGCCGCCGAGGCTGACGGTCGAGCGCGAGGAGAAATGCAGGATTCGTCCCCAGTGCCGCGCGCGCATGCCCGGTACCAACACATTGTTGAGATCGATAACCGCTCCGACATTGAGCTGCCAGACGCGCTGCCAAGCTTCGCTCGGACCAAATACGTCGCGCGCGTCCATATTGCCGCCGGCGGCATGGACCACGATATCAACCGGCGCCCGGCGCTCCGCCTCGGCGGCGACCCGCGCCGCCTCCCCAGGCACGAGCAGGTCAGCGGCGATCGTGCCGTGGCCCGCCCCCTCAAGGCGCGTTATCACGGAGTCGAGCGCGTTCGAGCGGCGGGCAGTGATGGTCACCTGCGCGCCGGCCCTAGCGAAACCTATGGCCGCATCGGCCCCAAGCCCCTGGCTGGCACCCGTGACGAGGGCGTGGCGGCCATTCAAATCGATCTTCATTCGATCACTCGCGTTCGCCGATCGGGGTTGGGGCCTGTTTACAAACGGTCTCTTGCGCACGCCTCATTGGAATGAACAACAAAAGCTTGGCGCTCTAACGAGTTGAACAGAGTTGGATTCGTGGAATTGGATAGTTCCCACCCATTTTGGCTCTAGGACGGAAAGGCGGCAAGGGTATGTTCGCGTCGAAATATCCGCTTGGTCGCTTCCCATTCCCCCCGCGTCTGCTCGAACATGTGCAGGTCGTGGAACTGCCCATATTTCCAGACATGGTCTTTGAGGATGCCGACCAAGCGCACGCCAGCCATATGCTTTGCACGGATGAAACGCTCATTTTCGGCCATGATGGTAAAGATGGCCTTGTTCATGTCCATTCGATAGAAGCAGTAATCGAGGATGAAAGTATTGGTGTAACTGGCCAGATGCCGTTCCGCCGGTTCCAGGACCATGTAGGTACCCGGCACGCAATGGCGGCTGACGCGGTCGATCTGAGCATAGGATACATAGCCGATCGGCAGCTCCGCGCGCAGCACGATAAAATGCTCGTAGTCACGCCTGGTCTCGCAGGTGGCGAGCCAGCGTCGCTGCTGCTCGATATCGTTCTCGATGTCGGTCAGCATGAAGCGGGTGATCTCGGGGCGCGTGCGCCAATCGAGCAGCATCTCAGCATCCGCGAGCGTCGGGCGACGGAAGGTGAAGGGCATCAATCGGCTATCTCGGCAAGGTAATGCCTTTGGAAATGGGCGAGCCGCTGTTCGTTATGGCCGAGCAAAGCGGGCCTCGTCGCCTGGGCGACACCCTGTTGGACGGTGGTCGTGATCGCCACATCCTCTTCGACCACCCGGCGATTGAAAGCACGGAGCGTGTCGACGACCGCCTTGCGCACTGCGGGGTTTTGCGGCCCGTCGGCGCGCGCCATTCGCAGGCGGTACCGCAACCGGCAACTGTTCACGTCGATCGGCTCGTAGGTCTGCAGGCACATCAGGCTGCCGCAGCTCAGAGCGATCGTTGTGTTCGGAAACAGGTGGTATTGATCGAAGCCAGTATATTGCCGCAGCGGCGCCAGCTTCAATCGGCGGCCGACGCTCTCCCACCAGGCAACGCCATCTTCGGCCATGGCGAGGTGGCCGAACGAGTGAGGGCCGGAAAACCCGCAGTCAAAGGCCAGGCTCTGTGGCGTCACGCGGGCAACCGTTTCGGGATGAACCAAGCTGGCGTGATAGACTTCCATCGCCGTCTCGACGGCGATCTTCCAGTTTGCGGTCCAGGTCACGGTGCAATCGCCGACCGGATCGGTGAAGGCTTCGGAGATTTCCTCGATCGCTGGGGCATAGTCGCCCAACGTTGCAGTCAGGTCCGGTCCTTCGGCGGCGAGGCGGGCAAAAACGAAACGGCCATGAGCGGCGACCGCTACCCTCGCCAGTGCCAAGGTCCGGCGGCCCGCATCGTCCAAGGTGAAGAACCGGGCATTGCCTGGAATGCCGACCGGAACGCCTTCGGCGTTGTAGGTCCAACCATGATAGGGGCATTGGAGGAAGCCGTTGCCACAGGGGGCGCTGTGAATCCGGGCGTGCCGATGGGAGCAAACATTGTGAAAGCCGCGAAGGGTTCCGTCGAAATTTTGCACCAGGATTGAATGCCCGCCGATTTCCGCCGTGACGAAGTCCTTATGCTGCGCAAGCTCGTCTGTAAATCCCACGAACTGCCAATGACGAGCAAAGACCCTCTCTTGCTCGCGCGCCAGAATTTCCGGATCGACATAATAATGCGGCGGCACTTCCGAGACGGTGCCGAGCGACATTTCGGTCATGGTATGTCCATCGGGAGCAAGCTCTTTCGCCACGACGCTTTAACGCTCAGATCATTGTAAAATGTGGGCAAGGATGGTTAAGAAACGCTTACGGTAAGCGGCTCCCGACCTACCCGTGAGGCGTCGCTGCCAATCAGCGCGGGGCCGCGTGAATGAGCGAACAGTCACCGATGGGTGTCGATTGGATGCGGTCGAGCCTCAAGCCCGCGGCTTCCAGCAGGGCGGAGAATTCCCGCCTTGTCCGCTGATAACCGCCGGTCGTCACGAATTGCTCCAGATTGCGCGCGCCCATCCAATCCGGATCCTTGTCGCCGGTGTCCATGACGCCTTCGACGATCACGAGCCGGGAGTCCGGCCGCATTGCCGCTCGGATGTTGGTTAGGATCCTTGCCACCTCTTCGTCCTTCCAATCATGCAGCACATGCTTGATCGTGTAGAGATCGGCGTCTGGCGGCACTGCCCTGAAGAAATCGCCGCCGACGAATTCGCAGCGACCGAGCAGCCCTTCGGCCCGGAGGCGCTCGGTGGC
This sequence comes from Aliidongia sp., assembly GCA_035539155.1. Taxonomy (GTDB): domain Bacteria; phylum Pseudomonadota; class Alphaproteobacteria; order ATCC43930; family CGMCC-115725; genus JAXDMU01. The sequence goes on from DATLIZ010000010.1 coordinate 16,868, forward strand.
GCGGTCGGCCAAATGCGGCTGATCGAGCATCACTGCCGAAAGATGGGGATTCCGCTTCAGGACCGCTGAAACCAAGCTGGCATGGCCGCCGCCGATGTCGACGAGCGTCTTGACCCCCGAGCAATCCAGCGCCTTGGCGACGAAGGCGGCGTGCCAGCGCGTGGCCGAATTCATATGGTCTTCGAAGATCTTGCCCTGCGCCCGATCGTTCCTGCACAATTCCCAGAGCGATTTTCCATGGGCCAGGACGAAGGCCGATTCACCGGTCCGTGCCGCCCCTTCCAGATGCGCGAAGGCCGGGAGTATCTGCTCCCCAGCATAGAGGAGATAGTCCGGAATGAAGGAGTTCTCCGCCCGCATCAACTGGACCGAACTTTTGGTCAGATGATAGCATTCTTCCTTTTCCTCAAGGAATTCATAGGTGCATAAGACCTTGAGGATGTGGCGAAGCGGTGTCGGATGAGCATCGGTATCCGCGCAGATCTGGTCGAGCGACTTCGGCCCGTCCTTCAAATGCTCGAACACGCCGAGCTTAACTGCGACAATCGCCGCCTGCGCCAGATAGGCGTGATAGATCGCCGTAAAGATGTTGAGCATGTCACCCTCTGCGCGGCGCCGCGGCCGTCGCCGATTTGACCCAAATTCGAGGCAACTAATGTTCGATTAGGTTTAACAAAGACCTAATGGGAAGCGATGGCTACGGGCTGGTAGCTATCCCGGCGGCGGGCCGTGCCGTCACCTGCGCGCCGGCACTGGCAAAACCGATGGCCGCATCGCCTCCGAGCTCTTCGCCAGCCCTCTGACGAGGACGCGCCGTCCGCTCGAATCGATCTTCATTCGTCCCTCGCATTAACCAATCCTACAGAGGCTATCCTTAATCTGGGTAAATGCCTGGCAGCGGAAGATTGAGCATGCCCTTACCTGGGTTCGTGGATCACGGTTACTCGGTCGTCGACGCGGTGGATCAGGAGGCGCTTGCCGGGCTACGCCGGGCCTTGCTCGCTGCGGCAGGCGAAATACTGGGTGAGCTCCCGGCGGACGCCGACTTTTTTTTCAACGGCTTCCACGAGCGCGGCCTCGGCGGTGCCGCCCTCAACGACTTCCGGATGGCTGTAATCAAGCGCTTCAACGAGAACTGCAACTTCGCCGACCTTGTGTTCGCGGCGTTCCGGCCGGCGCTGATGGAGTTGGTCGGCCCCGACATCGTGGTGCAGAAATCGGCGAATCTCGTCATCTCCTGTCCGCATGACGAGGGGGTCGGCCCGCTGCACCAGGATGCGCCCGCCAATTCGCCGTTCGAGGTTGTGGTCTGGGCGCCCATGGTCGATTGCAGCGGCACCAAATCCATGCTGGTTTACGACAAGGCCGAAACCGAGATCATGGCCGCCGCCGTCGCGCGTGATCCGGCCGCATTCGAGCAACTCGATATCGAAGCGCCCGGGGGCACCTACGTGCCGGTCAACTATGGTCAGGCGCTCATGTTTTGGACGTGGCTCTATCACCGCACGCCGATCAATATCGGGACCGAGACCCGGTGGTCCTTCAATATCCGCTTCAAGAACCTGTTCTCACCCTATGGTGCCAAGGGCCTACTCGACTATTTCCGCATTCTGCATCTGTCGCCGATCGCCGCCCTCGCATTCGACGAGGAAGCGCGGCGATCGAAGGCCTGAGGCAGATGAGCACCAAGCAGCTCTTTGCATTTCTCGACCTCTCCCTGATCGAGGAAATACCACAGGCGCTACAGCATATTCTCGTCAAGGATGCCGTGGCGAAGGTTGGCGCCGAGCTGACATTCTACTCGGCGGAGAATTCCCTGACGCTCGAAGCGCAAACGATTCTCCGGACGACCTTTCGCAAGCCCCCAAAAATCGACGGCTTCATCTTTTACCGCCTGCAGCAGTTTTCGCTCGGTGGACCTATGAATATCGATTTGATGCGGGAAATCCTCGTGGCCGGCTATTCGCTCTATTTCGTGCGCGAGCGCTTGTCGCTCGGTACCGTGCAGGAGTTGGACACGGCACACGCTCATTTGCAGAGTTTCGCGTTTGCGAATGACCGCGCTCGTCGCACGGCTCTTCTCAGCCAAGTGAAAAGTGTGCTGAAGGAGAGCGGCCTGGACGCTATAAGTCTGGTTGGGTAAATTTTGGGGACTTGAGTGCGGGCGGGGATCTCGGTCGAACTGATAGTGTCCATCATTAATCTCGATGGGGTCGGTGAATGCGAATGGCGGTACAATATTGGTCTAAGCATAAATAGATCAGGTATCGAAGTGTCGATTGATATTCGGAAGCTTAGCGATCGACATTATGAAATTCGTTAACAGTTAACAGTGTCAAAGAAAGATGTGGCATTATGCCCTCCCCTTTAATTCAACACCATCGCATATTCGACAAATACAATCTGACGGCAACATTTGCAGATCAGTGGTTCGAGTACAACTTCGTCGGTGCGAAAGTTCGACTCGAATATGATGCCCCACTTCCTGATGGCATTGATTTTGACTTCATGACGAGCGGCCGAAGCTATACGTCGAAAGTCGACCCGACTCATCCCGCTCGGCCAAGCGAGGACTATTTCGAATGGATCGATCTGCTGACGGCAATCGACGCAGCCACAGATCGCTTCGTCATGGTTGAATTGGGGGCCGGCTACGGCCGTTGGATCGCGAATGCGGTTACCGCCATCCGCCGCCATAAGACCAAATCGAACTTGCCCTATTTTCTGGTCGGGGTCGAAGCGAACTCCGATCGTTTTGCCTGGATGAAGCAGAATCTCATCGACAACGAAATCGATGTCGACAAACAGAGGCTCATTATGGCCGGCGCCTCGGACCGAGACGGTCATGCCTATTTTCCCGCCTACCAATCGGCATTTCCTGGGAAGCAAGAGCATAGTTACGGGAATGGCCTCTACCTTCGTTTCGGTGAGGAAGCGGTCGAGACCACACGTAAGATTGAGGCGGACGGCAATGTGAGCATCATGCAGCGGGTGCCGTTGCTGCGCCTGGAGACGATTCTAAACGGTATCGATCGTGTCGATCTCCTTGATCTGGATATCCAGGGCCATGAGACTGTCGTCATTGAGGATTCGCTGGACCTGTTGGATCGGAAGGTCGCAAGGATTCATGTCGGCACTCATAATGATGATGCCGACAAGCGCATCCTGGCCGCTTTACAAGCACGGGGATGGGAAAGCATCTGGGCATTTCCACATCTCCGTGCGAACGAGACGCCCTATGGCCCGCTGGAGTTCTGCGATGGCATCTTCAGCTTCCGCAACCCGAAGCTATAGAGGTGACGGGCATCGGTTGAGCGGTTCGGCAGCGCCTCACCTATCCCGTAGAATTGCCGTCTTCCAGATGTTTTCGATTAGTACCAGATCGCCGAGCGCGCTCTGTCCGCTGGAGCGCGGGGTTATATGCGATCGTACATCCTCGACAAAGGCCCGGGCCTGATAGTGAAAGGCGCACTCGTCGTCCGGTCCGACAGAGGCCCCTCCGCTGGCCGAGTTCGGACCCTCGACCCGCAAGCGCGCGGCGCCGCGGCGCAGAACCGGCGACGGCAGTTCCAGGAGGACGCGTCCCTTCTCGAACAGAAACTCGGCACCTTCGAGCCATTCGCCCGTGGAAGCGGCGGCGAGGTCGAAACTCACCGGCACCTCGCCCCGGACCAGGCAGGCGACGAGGCCGCCGTTGCCGCCGAGATGGGCGGATCCGACGCGCAACTCGTCGCCCAGCAAATAGCGCATCAGGTTGATATCGTGGCTCGCCACATTCAGGAACTTGTCGTAGGTGGCGGATAAGCCTCCGGGCAGCCATGCCGGTCCCGCAGACCATTCGGGCAGCCGAGCGGGCCGTTTCTCATCATATCGGATAAAAGGTCCTGGCTCGGCGGCATAAGACGCTGAAAAATTGTGGAACCGCGCGAGCAACAGCGCCCCGAGGCGCGGATTCCGTTCGAGATCGCTCAAGAGCACCCGTGTCCTGGCCACGCCCGAATCGTATCGCTTCATGAAGCCGACGGTATAGATCAGCCCTCTGCTGCCGGCCGCATCGACCAATCGCTGCGCCTCGGCGGCGGTATAAGCCATCGGCTTCTCCGACAGCACGTGCTTGCCAGCCTCCAGGGCGCACAGCACGAGGGGTGCCATCGCGCGCCGTGGCGCGACGATGACGACGGCGTCGATGTCGGGCCGATCGAACAGTTGTTCTTCGTGCGAAACGATCTCGGGTATCTGCCAACGCGCGGCGACCTCGGACGCCAGTTTCGGCCGCTGATCGGCGATCACGACGATCCGGCAAAGCGGATTGTCGGCGTAATGCGGCAGATGGAAGAGCTGGCTCGCCATGCCGGCACCGACCAGGCCGATGCGAAGCGGTGCGTCGGTCATGCCCGTGCTCCCGCCTATCCCAGCGTCACGGCGATGCCGTCCGCCCCGATCCGAACCGGCTCCGGGAGAGGCACGAGCAGCTCGCCGCCCGCCTCCCGGTAAGCTTCCGTCGCGGCCAGGACCGACGCGAGATACCGCCAGGCGAAGACCAGGACCAGGGCCGGCGGCTCCGCCAACAGCGCGGTTGCCGGGCGGACCGGGATCTCGAAGCCGGCGCCTTTCAGAACACCATGCTTCTCCGGGTCGTCGTCGATCAGCAACGCCAGTTGATAGGCGATGTTGAATTGAGACATCAGTGTCATCGTGCCGATCGAGACGCCGAAGCCGGCAACCCTGCCGCCTTCGGCGATCGTCGCCGCGACGGCGTCGTGGACCCGGCGTGACAGGCGTTGGACGCGCTGATTGAAAGCCACATAGCCGGCGGTGCGGCCGAGCCCCGCCGCGTGCTCCGCGGCGACGAAATCCGCCACCGCCGCTGCGACCGGCCGGGGCGCCCCTCGCTGCTGGACGAAGCACCGGATCGAGCCTCCTTTGGTCGGGATGCGGACGACATCGAACAGTTCCAGCCCATGAGCCGCCAGGAAGCGTGCGAGCGGGCCGATCAAGAAATAGGAGATATGCTCGTGATAGATCGTGTCGATCAGGCAATGCTCGATCACGTCGGCGCCGTACTGCGTCTCGAATACCAGCATGCCGTCCGGTTGCAGCAGCAGGCGGACGCCCGCCATGATCTCGGCCAGATCGTCGATATTGGCGAGGACGTTGTTCGCGACGATGATCGCGGCCGGCCCGCGCTCGGCCTTGATCCGCTCGGCTGCGGCGCTGTCGAAGAAGCCGACGATCGTCTCCGCGCCGGCCAGCGTCGCTTCCCGGGCGATCGCTTCGGCGGGGTCGATGCCGAGCGTGCGGAAGCCGGCCTGCTGAAGCAGCCGAAGCACCGTGCCGTCATTGGAGCCGATCTCGACCGCGAAGCGATCGGCAACCGGCCCCAGCCGTGCGGAGAGATCGGCGACCAGGCTCTGGAAGTGCTGGGCGAGACCGCGCGACACCGACGTTCGATAGGTATAGGTCGCATACTGGATCTTCGGGTCGCCGATCGCGACGAGTTGGAGATGGCCGCAGGTTTCGCACAGATGCAGGTCGAGCGGCACCGACAGATCGTCGGCGCGCGGTGCGGCGTCGCCTTTCAGGATCCCCGTGTTCGGATTGAGGATCGAGGTCGGCGCCAGATCGACTACCTTCGCTGGGTGCGGTGCGCCACACAGCATGCAGTGGTGCCGCGTGTAGAAGAGGCCGCTCGCATGCTGCTCGATCACGCCCGAGTCATCCTTATCTTTAGATATCTATCGGGTGGCTTCCGCCGCTACCCCGCCGGCTCCACCTCGACCGCCTCGGCAAACTCGCTGGCGACATGGTGGAGGTCCGGCGCCTCGTCCCAGACATTGCAATTCTCGCACAGGCTGATCTCGCCCTTGCGCCCGTCCAGATGCTTCCGGCGGCGCTCGGCCATGACGCCGTTGCGCCAGACATCGGCGATCGTGTCGGCCGAGACGTCACCGGTCGGGAAGATATTGTTGTAATCGACATTGCAGAGCGGCACCTTGCCGTCGGCGAAGATGACCATGAGCGACCAGAGCGCGACGCAGGGCAGCGACGGCTCGAAGCTGGGGGCTATCGGCTTGAAAGTGTCGAGCTGGCCGCCCCAATTGTGCAGATTGTGGAAATTGACCCGGTCGTGCGGCTGCAGCAGCCGGCGCCAATAGGCCTCGAAGGTCGGCCATTCGGCATAATTGCTCTCCTGCCGGATCATGCGGACCCAGACCACGGTCTCAGGCCTGATCTTGTCGCGCAGCGCGATGAAGCGCTTGGCGTTCGCCAGCACCTCCTCGAACACGAGACGCACGCGGATCGCCTCGAACACCTGCTTGTCGAGGCTGTCGATCGACAGGATGATGCGGTCGAGCCCGGCCTCCAGGATCTCGCGTGAGCGGCGCTCGTCCAGCAGCCCGACATTGGTCGAGATCGCCACTTCCTTGACGCCGCCATCCTTCAGGCGCGCGATCCGGTCCGGCAGGCGCTTGTCCAGCAGCGGCTCGCCGTCGCGATAGAGGCTGACGCGGCGCACCTCGCTCGCCCGCTCGCAGATCTCGCCCGCGATCTTCTCGAACAGATCCGGGCGCATGGTCGGCGTATGGCGGGTCCATTCGTCGATCGTGCACATCGGGCAGCGCGCATTGCAGGCATTGACCGTCTCGATCTCGAAGAAGCGCGGGAAGCGCAGCAGATCGTCATACCGTTCCGCCGGGCTCACCCGGCGGCGAAGGTAGCTCTGAAGGTCTCTAGGCTCGCTCATTCACCGCTCCCGCACGCGCGCTCATTCGAAATAGATGAAGCCCATATCGCCGGTATAGCCCGCGCGCGCGGCCAGCCATTCCCAGCTTTCGGGGTCGTGGAACGAGCGGCAGGTGAGTTGCCAATAGAGCAGATTCACCTTCTCCCGTTCGTTCCGATAGGATTCGACCATGACGTATTTCCCGCCGCCGGGCGCCGCCACCCGCTCGATCTCGGCGAAGGCCGCGTGCGCGTCGGGCAGCTCCAGATTGTGCAGGGTGCCGAGCGAGACCACGAAGTCGAAGCTCGCATCCGGAAAGGGCAGGGCCGTCGCCGAGCCCAGCCGGATGAAGGGTTGGACCTCCGCCTTGGCCTGTGCGATCGCATAATCCGAAATGTCGAGCCCGGCGATCGCCAGCCCCGGCACCGCCTGGGTCAACTCATAGAGCAGAAAGCCCTTGCCGCAGCCGACATCGAGCACACGGTCGCCGGTTTTCAGGCCGTAATGCGCGGCCATGCGCTCGGCGATCGGCCGCCACCTTCCGTCATAGCGGTAACCGCCATAACCGTAGCGCCGCTCGCCGTCCCAATAATCGGCACCGAAGCGGCCGGCGATCTCGGCGCACTCGGCCTTGTCGTCGCTCACCACCCGCTCGATGTAATTGCGCGCGGTCGCGCGATGGAGCGCCTGGTTGAAATCGAGGCGGGCCATGCTCACGCCTCCGCGGGCCGGCGATCGAGCGCCTGCTGGACTAGCCAGATATCCTCAATGCGCTGCGCATCGTCCCAGCTCGCCACGCACAGCCCTTCGACCGCGCCGTGGAGCGACTTGCCAGCCTCGATCACGCGCCGATAGACCGTCCGGCGCCGCTCGCGCGCCTCGGGCAGCATGAAGATGGTATAGGCGATGATGCCGTCGAGCGCCGGAAGCTCGTCGAGCAGATCCGCCAGCATCATGTAGCAGCCGGGCATGGCGTATTCGGTGCCGCTCAGCTTGTAGGCGAGCGCGTGGCGCTGGGCGTAGTCGCGGATCACCAGATTCTGGACGTGCTGGGGCACGCGGCTGCCCTGCACCGGGCGCGCCGCGACATAGCCGCGATAGCCGCCGGCGCTCATTGCCACCCGCCCGGCAGTTCGTAATCGAGCCCGATGCGGCTCGCGGGTCTGAGCGTGATCGGCTCGAAGAATTCGCCCAGGCGCTTGTCGGCATAAGGCGTGAAGACGCCTTTGAAGCGACAGTTCAAGGTCCAGCGCGTCTCGGGCTCGACATTGACGCGATTGCCATGGGCGCAGTTCTGGTTGAACAGCAGGATCTCGCCATAGGGCACGTCCAGCCATTCCAGATCCGGCTCGACGGCCCGGTAAAGCGCTTCGACGCCGTGCGTCTCGAAGCCGGCCATCTTTTCATGCAGCCGGGCCGTCGCTGCCGGCGGCGCGAAGAACATCGTCTTGGTGCGGTAGCAATCGACCAGCGGTACCCACAGGACAACCTCGAACGGCGAATCGCCGGACCAGGTGTCGGAATGGATCGGCAGCAGAGAGCTGTCGTCGTCCGGAAGCTGGATCGAGAGATTGATCCGGCGCTGCATGGCGAGCTCGTTGCCGACCAACGTTTCGATCAGCGACCGGGCCAAGCTGAAATAGGCCGGACGGAGCCAGTCCGCCCCGTTGATCTCCTCGAACACGGCGAGGCGGAACTTGTTCAGTGCGGACGGTGTGACGCGCGCGTGGATGCTATCGAGAAAGGGCTGCGAGGCGGCGGGGATCGGCAGGTCGAGCAGCCGGCACGCGGCAGCCGTCACCGCGTCGCGGATCCGTGCGAGGGCGTTGCGATTCTCCGCCGACGCGCGGATATATCCGTCGGTAAGAAACGCCTGCGCCGTTGCTACCTCCTCCGGGCGCAGGAACGGCAGGGATGCTGAGGGGATGCCGGCGCTCACAATCGGATCTCCCGCAGGAGAGTGGCGGCGGCGGCCGCGATCTGGGTTGCATCCAGCCCCGCTTTTGTCAGCAAATGGTCCTGAGATCCGTAACCTTCCGGAAAGCGGTCGGGCAAGCCGAGGCGATGCACGCGCACGGGCAGGCGGGAATCGCCGATCGTTTCGAGCACGGCCGTGCCGAGTCCGCCATTGCGGCTGTGCTCCTCGACGGTGACGAGCGTGCCGGTCGAATTTGCAAGCGCCAGGAGCGCCGCCTCGTCGAGCGGCTTCACGGTGTGCATGTGCAGGACGCTCGCCTCGATGCCGTGCTCGGCGGCGAGCCGGTCGGCGGCCGCCAGGCACCGTCCGGTCATGATGCCGGTCGATACGAACCCGACATCGCTCCCGTCGCGGAGCATGATCGCCCGGCCGATCGCGAACGGCGTATCCGGGCGCGAGATGACGGGGTCGTTGCCCTTGGCGATGCGCATATAGAGCGGACCCGGCCAATCCAGGCTCGCCGCTATCGCGCGACGCATTTCCTCGGCATCCGACGGCGCCACGATCGCCATGTTCGGCATCGTCCGGAGCAGCGCCATGTCGTCGAAGGCGAGATGCGTCGGACCCAACGGCGCATAGACCAGCCCGCCGCCGCTACCCAGCAGCCGAACAGGCAGGTTGTGCAGGCAGATATCGATCGCCACCTGTTCCAGGCAGCGCCGCGTGATGAAGGTCGCGATCGTGTTGAAATACGGCACGAAGCCTTCCATCGCCAGGCCCGCGGCCATGCCGATGATATTGGCCTCGCACACACCTTCCATGAAGAATTGCTCCGGCCGTTCGGCGCGGAGATCCTTGAGCGTTCCGGCACCCAGGTCGGAGCCGATGAACAGAACTTTTGGATGGTCGAGCGCCAGCTCGTGCACCATCTTGAGGGCGGCTTGGCGCATCAGCGTTCCTCCAGCGCGGCCCGCATCCGCGCGACATCGGCCGCTTCGACCTTAGCCTTGTGATGCCAGGATGGGTTCTGTTCGGCGAAGGCCAGCCCCTTGCCCTTGATCGTGTGGCAGATCACGATCTTGGGGGCCTGCCGGCCCGACGTTCCGAGCGCCGTGCGCAGCGCCGCCACGTCATGGCCGTCGCATTCTTCGACTTCCCAACCGAAGGCGCGCCATTTATCGGCCAGCGGCTCGATATTCTGCACCTCGCTCTTTGGCCCATAGGATTGCAGCTTGTTGTAGTCGACGATTGCCATGAGCCCGGTCAGGCGATGCTTCGCGGCACAGAGGGCTGCCTCCCAAACCGAGCCCTCGTCGAGCTCGCCGTCACCCATGGCGACGAAAACGCGATGAGTCTGCCGTTTGAGCCGTGCGCCGATCGCCATGCCGATCCCAATTGAGAGGCCATGTCCCAATGCTCCGGTCGAGGCTTCGACACCGGGAATATGGCCACGCTCGGGATGACCGCCGAGCATGGCTTCCGCTCGGCATTGCCGGCGCAATTCCTCGATCGGAAAGAAACCCTTGTTGGCGAGCAAGACATAGAGCGCCAGACAGCCGTGCCCTTTGGACAGGATGAAGCGATCGCGATCGGCCCAGTTCGGTTCGGACGCCCGGTAGCGCAGCACGTCGTCATAGAGGACCCGTATGATCTCGATCAGCGACAGGGTCGAGCCGACATGGCCCCGTCCGCCGCCTTCCAGCGCGTCGATGACGAGTTGCCGTAGATCGATCGAGCGCCAGTCGAGGCCGGATCGTACCATAGATGTGTCGGCGGACAGGTCGATGCTCACAACACTTTCTCCTCGAGAACCGTCTCGACACGCGCCAGGAATGTCTCCGCCATGCCGAGCTGTCGCTGTTTCGCCCCGGCCCAGTCGTCCCCATCCGCCCGAGTGGCAAAGCGCCGGCGCTGCCATCGCTCCGGCAGGAAGACATTCAACAGAATGAGGCACCAGCGCATCCCGTAGGCGGGAAGTACCTGCTCGAAACGTCGGGCAAAGCAGGGATCGCGCGCGCTGTAGAGCGTCAGCAGTCCGCTATGCAGTGCCGACCTTTCGCCACTATCGAGCTGCATTCCGGGGTGCCAAAGGAGATCGCAAGCCAGCTTGGCGGGGTCGTCCCAGCCGAAATATTCGAAATCAAGAAAGGCCAACCTGCCGTCCGGCCGGCGCAGCGTATTGTGGAAGCCGAAATCGGAGGGTGAGAGGACGCGGAGGCCCGGCGCGAGTTCCTGGCTATCCTCGTTCGAAAGCCGGCGACGCAGCGTCTGCCACAGCCGGTCGAAGCGTTTCAGATAAGGTTGAAGCTCGGCCGCATCGATCTCGCCGAGCCGCGCCCGACGCCGGTCGATTTGGCGAACCAGCTCCGCAACGGTGAGGCAGGATTCGGCAGCCAGCGATATTGTCGTTGCGCTGGGCGCCATTCCAGCGGCGACGAGATCGATGAGAAAATCGAGCAGCCGGGGTACTTCATTGCTCGATCGCTCGGTCACGGGTACGCCCTCGACCCACTCCATCAGCGCCGCCGGAGGTGCCGGATCGGCACTGACGAGACCAGGAATGCGGTCGGCAAGCGGCGTATCGGCGAGGAAATCGAGGGCCGCGACCTCTCGCTCGAACCGGGCGATCGCGGTGAGATCCTGTGCATCATAGAGCTTGAGGGCGAATTGCGACGGGCCGGACACAAGCCTGAAGAGGCGATTGTTGCCGCCGCCCGCCACCGGCTCGATCCGGTCCGGCGGCACGCCCAGCAGATCCTGCGCAATCATCAACTCAGTGCGCATAGTGCAGGCCGGTCAACAGGTGCGTCTCGGCCTCGGCCCAGGAGGAAATGATCCGATAGGCGCCCGCGCCGGCGCCATCCTCCGCCAGAAGGAGCTTGTCCACGTCTTCGGGGAATTGCTCGTCCTCGAACATCTCGACGAGGTCGTCGATGAAGGTCGTGCATCGCAGAGCGCGGATGCGTGCGATCTTCTCCGCGCGCGTCGCTTCGAAAAACACATTGTCCGATTGGAGGGCGCCTGGCCCGATGACGCCGTGATGGTCGAGCCAGGCGCGCGCCGCCTCATGGAGATCGACGCCGTCAGGGTCCGCTGCCGGTCGCCTTGTCTTGTGGCTGACGATAAAGGTGGGCAAACCCGTGGCGACGGCCCGGCGAATGAAAGCGAGCGCCCCCGGCATCATGCGTGCGCCCATGATACGGGCGCCATAGACCTCGGCTTGCAGCGCCGTCCATAGCCGCTCACCGTCGGAAAGCGCCCTGACGGCCGAACGGAGTGCCGTCTTGTCACCGCGGAAATCGGCAGGGACCAAGCGTAGAGACGCACCGACCTCGACGAACAGACGTCGATAATCGATGATCGTATTGTCGAGGTCCAAGCCGATGCAAATGCGTCGCTCGGCCGCTCGTGATGCCGGAACAGCAGACATCAGCCCAGCCCGATCTCCTGCATCTTCTTGATATTGTAATATTCGGCGTTGGTGAGCGGCGCGATCACATCGCCCCGTGCGAAGGCGGCGTGGAGATCGCCGACCGCGTCCGAAATGCTCCGGCGCGGCACGAAGCCGAGTTCCTGTCGGATCTTCTGCGAAGAGATATGATAGGATCTGAGGTCGTTGGTCGGGACGACATCGATCGCGATATCCCCGCCGACCCGGTCTCTGACCAGCTCGGCAATTTCCATCATGCGATGGTTTTCATAACCGGCATTGAAGATTTTGCCGTCGATCGCCGCGTCCGGCTGGACCAGGCAATCGAGATAGAGATCCACCATATCGGCGATATGGATATTCGGGCGCCGTTGAGCGCCGCCGAACACCTTGATGCGCCGATTGGTGATCGCATTGGTGGTCAGGATGTTGACGCTGAGATCCAGCCGCAACCTGGTGCTCCAGCCGCATACAGTCGCCGGCCTCAGCGTGACGCACACGAAGCCGGGCTCGCGTTCCTGCGCCAGCACCTCTTCGCAGAGCGCCTTGTATTTCGAATAGTCGGTCAGCGGATCGAGCGGCAGCCCTTCGTGGACCTCCTCTTCGTCCTTGACGCCATAGACGCTCGACGATGATGCATAGATGAAGCGCCGGGCGCCCGCCTCCTTCGCGGCACGCACCAGCGGGCGGAAGCAGGTAAAGTTGATCGACTCGCCAAGATGTGGATCGAGATCGAACGAGGGGTCGTTCGAGATGCAGGCGAGATGAATCACAGCATCGACGCCGGCCAGCGCGGCGGCCACGGCCCCGGCATCGCGCAGATCGCCCTTTATCTCCTTCAGGCGCGGATTGTCGCGGCAATAAGCCAGCGAAGCCGGCCCGTAGATATAGAGATCGAGAACCACGACCTCGTAACCTGCATCCAGAAGTGCTCCGGTCAGCATGCTGCCGACATAGCCGGCGCCGCCGGTGACGAGCACGCGCCGAAACTTTCGGCCGCTCGGGCCGGCATCCACTTGTTCGGTGGGGGACATCATCAAACGAGTTCCTGTTGCTGCGCCAGGGTGCGGTTCGCCGAGAGCTCGACCGCCCGGTCCAGGATCGCGTGACAGAGTGTGAGGTGTGAGATTTCAGCGAAGCCGTAGGCCGAAGTCGCGACATAGATATTGAGATCGCCCAGGCGGCGCAGAGGATTGTCCCCATTGAAGCTCGTGAGGGTCAAGATCTGGCAGCTGAGCGACCGTGCCATCTCGACACCGCGGATGATGTTCTCGGACCGGCCGGAACTGCTGATGGCGATCAGAAAATCGCCGGCCACGGCATGAAATTCCAGCTGCTTCGCAAACACGTGCTCATAGCCGTGGTCATTGCCGAGGCAGGTCAGCGCCGCAGGGTCGTTGAACGCCAACGACCGCATCCCGCCATTCTTGGAATAGTCGATCGCCATGTGGCTTGCGATCGCTGCACTGCCGCCGTTGCCAATGAACATGAGCTTGTTGCCGCGCCGATGGGTCGTCCGTGCCATTTCCATCGCACGCCGGAGTGCCGTTTCGAGCGGCAAGCTCTCGCCAGCACGGTCGGTTGCGTCGCTGGTCCGCGGCAACTCGGCGAGGGTGTTGAAATAGCGTGAGAAATTATCATCCGCCATTTTTATTAGCCTACTTAAGGAGTGCGGTTGCAAACTTGATGAGCGGCACTCGCTCGACCGAGCGGCGATGGCCGACGATGCCGACCTTGATTGCGCCCGCGGCGTTGCCGATGAAGCCGAGATGCTCCATTGGGAGACCGAGCGCCGCGAGAGGGGCCGTCACGGCGAAGAATGCATCGCCGGCGCCGACGGTATCGACGACCTGCTTGGTGAAAGCCGGCACGCGCCCCATGCCTTCCGCTCGATCGTAGGTGAGGGATCCCTGGGCGCCGTGGGTAACGATCATGCGCGGGCAATCGATCATCCGCGCCAGCTTGTCGCGCGTGACGATTTTGAGGTCGCTGAATTTGTCACCGACGGCGAGACGCGCTTCCGGCGCATCGATGCAGATATAGTCGGCACGCCGATAGCGCGTGACGAGGTTATATCCCATGTTGCCGCTGTTGGTCTGGACGTTCACCGCCAGAAACGGAGCGCTACGCTCGATATCTTCTATGAGCTGCGGACCAATGAGGCCGTGGCCGAAATCATTCACGACGACCGCGTCGAAATCCTGCATGCGGGACAAGGCCAGCTCGCTGACCTCAGCGCTTTCGTGGTCGTCGAGCGGCGCGTCGTCCATATTGTAGACTTCGAACAACTTGCGCATGTAGCCGGGATCGACGAAGCGGGTCTTGCAGGTCGTCGGTTTGCCATGCCGTCTCACGATATGCAGCTTGACGTTTGGCTTCAGCGACCGGCGCACGAGCTCTTCATAGGGATCGTCGTGACCGAGACACGTCACGATTTCGACTTCTCCGCAGAATTCGGCGGCATGATTGGCCGACGCGATGATCCCGCCGGCAAATGCCTCGCTCTCGCGGAACAAGGTCGTGATAATGTTTTCCTTTTGCGACTTTCCAAGCGGAGAGACATAACGATATTCGTCGATGATCGTGTCGCCGATCATCAGTACGCGCGATTGCTTGACTCGATCCAACGCGTCGATGATGGTCGGCAGCATGTCGAGTTCTCGGGCCGTCTCCAAGTAACGTCCCAGTTCCTCATCATGGACGCCGAGATAGCGGTTGATCAGGGAGGAAGAGCTGAACATCACGTCGTCGGTCAAGAACAAGCGCCCGCCGAATCGTTCCACGGCCTGCTGCTCGATCTGAATCCCGCCGGTGAAATCCGCCTCCGGATTGGAATAATCCGGCCCTTTGACGTAGACATCCGGCTTGATCGCTTCGATGACGTTCTGCGATGTCGGCGCGGCGTTGATCCCTACCCAGTCCACGATCTCCAGCGCTGCCAACATTTCGGCGCGCATGGCCTGTGCGAAAACGGGCCGCCCGGGGCCCTTGTTGACGAAGCTGTCCGCCGTGAGTGTAACGATAAGAGCATCGCCCTGCTCCCGGGCCTCTTTCAGATGCCGAAGATGGCCCAGATGCAGGAGGTCGAAGACGCCGTGGGCGAGCACGACGGTTTGCCCTTCCGACCGAAGACGTTCGGCAATCTCGGCAAGGCCGGCGATCGTCCGAACCTTCGATGCCGGCTGTGTCCCGACGCCGGCGTTCTTGGCGCGGTCATCGGCTAGATTGGCGGCTAAAGCCATATTTAGAGCCCCTAACGATCTACCACATCGGGCACAGCTATCTTGAAGCCGAATTGCCACTCAGCTTTCGATGCTGCATGACACGAGAAAAGAAAGCGTTAACCTTACCCGATCCGATTCTCGGCCGGCGAGCAGAGAGGTGTCGGAGCGTTGTACGGATGATTGTTGCGAGCTTTGATCGGGGCATCGATGCCGCGCAGACCAGGTCGCGTTAAACTCGCGCTAACGGCCGCCGTACCACAATCGCCGCACCCATCAACGGAGCATCACCGCCGAGATGCGCGCCAGAATCGCCGCCATCGCCTATCATCTGCCCGAAGCCGTGCTCGACAATACCGAGCTGGCGCGCCGCCATCCGCGTTTTCAGCCGGACAAGCTCAAGGCCAAGACCGGCATCGACCGGCGCCATATCGCGGCGGCGGGCGAGACCGCGGCCGACCTCGCCGTGCACGCAGCCGAGCGTCTGTTCACCGAAACTGGCGCCGAACGGGCCTATGTCGACTATCTGATCTTCTGCACCCAGGCACCAGATTATATGCTGCCGACGAGTGCGTGCCTGATCCATCAGCGGCTTGGGCTGCGTGCCGGGGCGGGGGCGCTCGATATCAATCTCGGCTGCTCGGGCTTCGTCTACGGGCTGGGGCTCGCCCAAGGGCTGATCCAATCGGGCCAGGCGGCGCGCGTGCTGCTGCTCACCGCCGACACCTACAGCAAATTCATCGATGTCGACGATCTCGGCGTTCGCAGCATCTTCGGCGACGGTGCCGCCGCGACGCTGATCGCTGCGGAGCCCGAAAGGGATACAGGGCTCGGGCCGTTCGTCTACGGCACCGACGGCAAGGGGGCCGAGCATCTGATCGTGCCGACCGGCGGCCAGCGTGAGCCCACGGCCGACGCTTCCTACGAAATCGGCACCGGCGAGATCCGGCCGGGCCGGCCGCTGCATATGAACGGCCCGGAGGTGTTCAACTTCACCCTCGGTGCCGTGCCGGCACTGGTGCAGGAGACGCTCGCCAAAGCCGGGCTCGGCATGGACGAGATCGATCTCTTCGTCTTCCACCAGGCCAATTCGACGATGCTCGAGGCGCTCCGGCGCAAGCTTGCGATCCCGGGCGAGAAATTCTTCGTCGATCTCGATGGTGGCAACACGGTCAGCTCGACCATCCCGATAGCGCTCCACCGCGCCGTCGAGGTGGGGATGCTGCGTACCGGGATGCGCGTGATGCTGGTGGGCTTCGGCGTCGGCTATTCCTGGGCCGCGACCATTCTCGTCTGGGGCTGAGCCGCCACGAACTCCGCGATGAGCCGGTTGACCTTGTCGGCGGCCGCGACATGCGGCATATGCCCGACCGCGTCGAGCACATGGCTCTGGGTGCCCGCGGGCAGCCAGTCGGCCGGCGGCAGCTCGATCACCGGATCGTCGCGGCCCCAGATGAATTGGAGCGGGCAGGCGATGCGCGACCAGTCGATCGGCGAGGCGTCGAGGCGGCGCGCATCGGGCACGTTGCGCGCGAGAAATTGCGCCATGGCGATGCGCAACGCCGGCTGCGACAGCCGGGCATGGAGGCCGCGCGCGAAGATGTCGGTGTTGATGGCGGCGCCGCCGAACAGGCCGCGCGCGCAGGCCTCCGCATCCTCCTTGGTCTCGATCTCCGTCATCCGCTCCAGGAAGGCATGATCGTAGCCAGGCGAGATGCCGGCGCAGGCGATCAGCGTCAGGCTCCGCGGCGTGAGTCGGCCGCTTTCGACCAGGCCGAGCAGCAGCCTGGCGCCCAGTGAATGCCCGACGAGATGCGGGCGATCGAGGCCGAGCACCGGTATCGCCGCTTCCAGCCATTCGACCAGGCTCCGCCAGTCCGCGCAGCCGGCGGCCGAGCCGGATCGGCCGTGCCCGGGCAAATCGATCGCGACGACGTGATGATCCCGCGCCAGGATCGGAAGGTTCAGCTGCCAGGTCAGCATGTCGCCGCAGAAGCCGTGAACCAGCAGGATCGGCGGCCGGGCCGGGTCGCCCAGTCGCAGCAGACCGGTCTCGATGCCGCCGATCGGCAGGATCTCGGGCCTGATGCGGGGGCTGCTCGACCGCGCGGGGGAGGGAATGGCCGTCAAATCGCTGGGATCCACTATAATTCGGCCGTCTAGCTATCGGATGGCCGCTAAGTTTGCGTTAACGATAAAGGACTTGGTAGGGTTGGTCCGATGGCCGACTTCCTTTTCCGCGCCGATGCCAGCCCTCGGATGGGCATCGGCCATGTCATGCGCTGCCTGGCGATCGCCGAAGGCCTCGCCGATCGCGGCCATCGCTGCCATTTCGCCTGCGCCGAGCTGACCGAGGCGGCCGCAAGGCGGCTCGACAAGGAAGGCATCACGCGGCATGTGCTCGACGGCGAGGCGGCGTTCGCGGTGCTGGTCCGGGCGCTCGATCCGGCCGCGCTGATCCTCGACGGCTATCATCTGACCCCGGCGTTTCGGCGCGAGGCAGCATCGCTTGGCCGCCCCGTCCTGACGTTTCAGGATCATGCCGATGCGACGCCGCTTCATGCCGGCCTCATCGTCAATCCGCCGGGTAACGGCGCCGATCCGGCCGGACGCGCGGCGGCGCCCGATGCTCTCTGGATCTGCGGCCGCGAGGCGATCCTGCTGCGCCGCGAACTGCGGACGGCGCTGGCGCTGGCCATGCTGCCGATCGAGGCGCGCCCCTCGATCCTAGTCAGCTTCGGCGGCACCGATCCGGCGGGGCTCACGCTGCCGGTCGCAGCTGCACTGACCCGGCGGCTGGGGCCGGTGAAGCTGGAGGTCGTGATCGGCGGCGGCCTCGTCGGGGCCAAGGCGCTGGTCGGCGAGATCGATGCGCTGGGCTCCCATATCTCCGTGCATCTCGATCCGTTCGAACTGGGCCCGCTCATGCGGCGCAGCGGGCTCGCCGTTTCGGCGGCAGGCGGTACGGTCGGCGAGCTGGCCGGTCTCGGCGTGCCGTCGGTCATCGCCGTCATCGCCGAAAATCAAAGGCTGGGCGCCGCTGCGGCCGCGGCCGACGGCTGGTGCCGCGCCGTCGATCCCGATGCCGCCGCCCTCGCGGAGGCAGCGGCGACGCTGTGGCGCGATCCCGCCGGGCGGGCCGAGATGGCGATCCGCGCGCGCGGGCTGGTCGACGGCCGAGGCGTCGAGCGGGTGGTCGAGGCACTGCTGGGGATTTGCACAAAGGTTTAAGTAACGGTTTGACGCCTATGGTCGCCGCAGTCATAGCGAGTGGGAGTGCAACGTGGCTGGCGAATTCGCGATCGCCGGGTGCCGGATCGGACCGGATCAACCGCCCTATCTCATCGCCGAGCTGAGCGGCAATCACGGCGGCGATTTCGACCGCGTCCACCGGATGCTCGACGCCGCCAAGGAAGCAGGCGCCGACGCGGTCAAGATCCAGACCTATACCGCCGATACGCTGACCATCGATCATGACGGGCCGGGCTTCCTGCTCGAAGGCGGGTTGTGGCAGGGGCGCACGCTCTACGATCTCTACCAGGAAGGCACGCTGCCCTGGGATTGGCACGAAAGCCTGTTCCGCCATGCGCGCGAAATCGATCTGCCACTCTTCAGCTCGCCCTTCGATCCCTGTGCCGTCGAGCTTTTGGAAAGGCTGGGCGCGCCCGCCTTCAAGATCGCCTCCTTCGAGCTGGTCGATCTGCCGCTGATCCGACGCGTCGCCCAAGCCGGCAAGCCGATCATCCTTTCCACCGGCATGGCCAGCCTGGGCGAGATCGGCGAGGCGGTCGAGGCGGCGGGCGAGGCGCCGGTGCTGCTGCTCCATTGCACCAGCGGCTATCCGACCCCGCCCGAGGATTGCGACCTGCGCACCATTCCGCATCTGGCCCAATGCTTCGGCGTATCGGCCGGCCTCTCCGATCACACGCTCGGCATCGCGGCCCCGGTCGCGGCCGTGGCGCTGGGGGCGGTCGCGATCGAGAAGCATTTCATGCTGTCGCGCGCCGATGGCGGCGTCGATTCCGCCTTCTCGCTGGAGCCGGCCGAGTTCAAGGCGATGGCCGATGCTTGCCGCACCGCCTGGGCCGCACTCGGCAAGATCGACTATACGATCAAGGAGAGCGAGCGCGGCGGACGGTTCTATCGCCGCTCGCTCTATGTCGTGGCCGACGTGGCCGAAGGCGAGATGCTCGGCGCCGCCCAGATCCGCTCGATCCGCCCAGGCTACGGCCTGCCGCCCAAGCATATCGACGAGATCCTGGGCCGCCGGGCGACGCGCGCGCTCACGCGCGGCGAACCGCTCGACTGGAGCATGGTCGGGCCGGCCTGACATGCGAATCATCGGCATCACTCAGGCACGCATGGGCTCGACCCGGCTGCCGGCCAAGATCATGAAGAAGCTGCTGGGCCGGCCGATGCTGGAGCACCATCTCCACCGGCTGGGGCTAGCGCGGCGACTCGACGGGCTCGTCGTCGCCACCGTCGAGGAGCCGGCCAGCGCGCCGATCGTCGAGATCTGCGACCGGCTCGGTATCCCGAGCTTCCGGGGCTCCGAAACCGATGTGCTCGCCCGGTTTCACGGTGCCGCCGAGATGGTGCGGGCCGATCTGGTCGTGCGCGTGACCTCGGATTGCCCCTTGCTCGATCCCGCCCTGATCGACGCAGCGATCGAGCGCGTGCTGTCGGGCGAAGCCGACTACGCTTCCGTCGACGTATCGAGCTATCCGCGCGGCTTCGACGCGGAAGCGTTCCGGCGCGAAGCGCTCGACGAGGCTTACGCCGAGGCGGTCGAGCCGGTCGAGCGCGAGCATGTGACGCCCTTCATCTACCGCCGGCCGGAACGGTATCGGCTGAGCGCCATCGGCGGCGGCGAAGGGGCGGAATATCGCCTTACCGTCGATGAGGAGTCCGATTTCCGCGTGGTCGAGAAGCTGGCCGAAGCGTTGGTGCCGCGCGGGGACGATTGGGGCTGGCGGGATTGCGTGGCGCTCCTGCGCGCCCATCCCGATTGGGCGGCGCTCAACAGTGCCGTCCGGCAGAAACATTCCTGACGGAAGAGCGGCGACAAATCGCCTCAAAAGCCTTCGTTAATAATTCCCTGTTAGATCGATCATGATCGTCACCATCGCTTAACCATGAATCGAGCCCAACGATGAAGACCAAGGAATTCCTCGCCCTCCTGGACGACATGCTGGAGCTGGATCCCGGCACGCTGACGGGCGCGGAGCAGCTGAGCGATATCCCCGAATGGGACAGCCTGGCCGTGATCAGCTTCATCGCCCTGGTCGACGAGCAGTTCGACCTCATTCTCGAAGGCGAGAAGCTGGCCGAGGCGAAGAGCGTCCGCGACCTGATCAATTTGCTCGGCGGCCGTGTGACCGACTGAGCCCCATGCCCGTTAATCCGATGGATCTGACCGGCCGCCATGTGCTGGTCACCGGCGCCTCGTCGGGCATCGGGCGGGCCAGCGCCTTGCTCCTGGCGCAGTTGGGCGCGCATGTGACCGTAACCGGCCGGGACGCCGGCCGTCTGGCCGAGACGCTGGAGCGGATGGAAGGCGAGGGGCATCGCGCCGCCCCCTTCGATCTCGGCGCCATCGACGAAATCCCGGCCTGGCTGAAGGGCCTGGCATCCGCCGGCAAACCCTTCGCCGGCCTCGCCCATTGTGCCGGCATCCAGGTCTCGAAACCGATCCGCAGCGCCGACGAGGCGTTCATGAGCGATATGTTCCGGGTCAATATCTCGAGCGGCCTGGCGCTCGCTCGCGCGATCCGGCAGCGCGGCTGCGCGGTCGAGGGGGCGGGCCTTGTGTTCGTGGCCTCGGCCTCGGCCTTTGTCGGCCAGGCCGGCAACGTCGTCTATTGCGCCGCCAAGGGTGCGCTCGTCTCGGCGGCTCGCGCGCTCGCGGTCGAGCTGGCGCGCGACCGGATCAGGGTCAATTGCGTCTGCCCGGCGCTGGTCGATACGGAGATGGCCGACCGCTTCCGCTCGACCATGAGCGAGACGCAATTCCAGGACTATCTCAAGCACTACCCGATGGGGATCGGCAAGCCCGAGGATGTCGCCAACGCCATCGCCTTCCTGATCGCCGACACGGCACGCTGGATGACCGGCACCAGCCTGCTGCTGGATGGCGGCCTGCTTGCCGGCTAACGCCATGGCCTCTCCGGCGCCTGGCCTCGCTCCGGCCGACTATTTTTCCGCCGAGACTTTCGCGGTCGAGCGCGAGCGCTTGTTCGAGCGCAACTGGCAACTCGTCGGATTGCGCGGCGATCTGGCCCGGCATCAGGATTTCATCACCGCCGATCTCGCCGGCCGCAGCGTCGTCATCCAGAATTTCGACGGCGCGCTCAAGGGCTTCCACAATGTCTGCTCGCATCGCCATGCACGATTGCGCCAGACTGATTGCGGCACCGGGCTGCTGCGCTGCCCCTATCACGGCTGGACCTATAACGGCGAGGGCGTGCCGGTCGGCATTCCCGGCAATGTCGAGTATTTCGGCCTCGATCGTGCCGCGCGGCAGGCTCTGGCGCTGGCGCCGGTCGCGGTCGAGAGCTGCGGCGCGCTCGTGTTCGCGCGGCTTGCCGGCGACGGCGAGGATCTCGCCGCTTGGCTCGGCGCCTATGCCGAGTCGCTCACGCATCTGAGCACGATCTTCACCGAGCCGTTCGAGCGGCAGAGCGTCGATTGGGCCGTCAACTGGAAGATCGGCATCGAGAGCGCGCTCGAAGGCTATCATCTCGACCTCATCCATCCGGAAAGCTTCCGGCCGCTGACCGCGAGCGTGCTGCCGAGCGAATTCGCCTTTCCGCATTCCTATGGGCCGACCGAGCTGTCGGCGGAGGGACGGGAGTCGATGGAGCGCATGGGCGATCGGCTCGGCCTCGCCCGCACGCAGCGCTTTACCCGCTACGATCATTTCTTCCTGTTCCCCAACATGATGGCGATCGCCAGTGCCGGCACCTTTCTGTCGCTGCAGATCTATCTGCCGACCGGTCCGGAGACGACGCGCCTCCGTTATTGGATGCTGACGGGCGCTTCCTCGAAGCCGGACCGGCGCCATTCGGTCACCGGCCGCGCCATCGAGGCCTCGCTCAAATCCTTCAATGAACGGGTGCTGGGCGAGGATCGCGCGATCTCGGAGTCGGTCCAGCGCGGCAAGCATCTGGCGGCGGGGCCGGCACTCATCGGCGCCAACGAGGACCGCATCCATGCGTTCCACGCGGCATGGCTTGCGGCCATGGCGCCCTGACGCCGGACGAGCACATTCAGCGCAAGTTAAGGTCTCTCGTTAATATTCACGAGAGGATGAGGAGGCTGGTTCGATGAAAGCGACGATAGAGGGTGTCCGGATCGCCGGCCTCGCGACCGGCGTCCCGGTGACGCGCCACTCCTTCGCCGAAACGCCGGAGATGTTCACCGCCGAGGAGGCGGCAAAGCTCGCCGACGGCATCGGCGTTCACGAGCGTCGGATCGCGCCCAAGCATATGCTGGCATCCGATCTCGCGGTGGCGGCGGCGGAGAAGTTGCTGGCCGATCTCGATTGGGACCCGGCGAGCGTCGAGGTGCTGATCTTCGTCACCCAAGGGCCGGATTACCTGCTGCCGGCGACGTCCTGCCTGATCCAGAAGCGTCTGGGCCTGCCCAAGAGCTGTGCCGCCTTCGATGTCAATCTGGGCTGCTCGGGCTATGTTTACGGACTGTGGCTCGCGTCGCAGCTGCTGTCCGGGTCCGAGGGGCGGCGCGCGCTCCTGCTGTGCGGCGATGTCAGCTCGCGGCTGCTGCTGCCCGAGGATCGTTCGACCCGGCCGCTGTTCGGCGATGCCGGGGCGGCGACCGCGCTGGAGAAGTCCCAAGACGCGACGCCGATCCATGTCGTGCTCGGCACCGATGGCGGCGGCGGCAAGCATATCGCGATCAAGGCCGGTGGCCTGCGTAACAGCCTGGTCCCGGCGCTCGCCGGTACCGGTGAAGCCGTGGCGTTGGAGGATGCTCATCTGCATCTGAACGGCCCGGAAGTCTTCACCTTCACGCTGCGCGTCGTGCCGGCGCTGGTTCGCGATGCGCTGCAGCATGCAGGCGTGGAGCTCGACGCGATCGATTTTTGCGTCATGCATCAGGCGAACAAATTCATTCTTGAGCATCTGCGCAACAAGGCGAAGATCCCGCCCGAGAAATTCATCGTCGATATGGAAAAGTTCGGCAATACCAGCTCGGCCTCGATCCCGCTGGCGATCTGCCACGCGCTGGCCGACCGCGTCGCGGAACGGCCGACCAAGCTGCTGCTCGGCGGTTTCGGCGTCGGCTGGTCCTGGGGCGGCGTCGTGCTCGATCTCGGCCCGGTGCCGACGAGCGTGGTCGATGTGCCGGACGATTTCCCGACCCTGGCGCTCTGAGCGGCGATATGGCCGAAGTTTCCGGCGCCGATCTGAGCGGGCGCCGCATCCTCGTCACCGGCGCCTCGGCCGATAGCGATATCGGCTTCGGCATCGCCAAGGCGCTGGCCGAACGCGGTGCCCGCCTGGTTCTGGCCGGGCGGCGGCCCGAGCCGCTGGAAGCCGCGCGCGCGCAGCTGCCGCGGGCGGGAGAGCATCTGGCCGCGCCCTTCGATCTGGGCGACCTCGACGCCATTCCGGCGTGGCTGAAGCAGCTGGCCGCGTCCGGCGGCCCCTTCGCCGGCATCGTCCACAGCGCGTCCCATCAGGGCTATTCGCCGCTCGCCAAGGTCGATCGAGCCGAGTTCGACCGGTATTTCGGCATCAATGTCGGTGCCGCCATCCTGCTCGCGCGCGCGCTGCGTCAGCGCAACGTGGCCGCTCCCGATGCCGCCATTCTCTATATCGGCTCGGTCGCCGGGCTGCGCGGGCAGAAGGGGCGGGTGCTCTATGCCGCGTCCAAGGCGGCGCTCGCGGCCGTGACCCGGTCGGCGGCGCTGGAGTTGGCCGATCTCGGTATCCGCGTCAATTGCCTGGCACCCGCCCTGGTGCGCGGCGCCCAGGCGGACAAGCAATTCGCGCTCTTGTCGGCCGACCAGAACAAGGCGCTCGAAGCCGCTCACCCGCTCGGGCTCGGCGTTCCGCGCGACGTAGGCGAGGCGGCGGCGTTCCTGCTGTCGCCGGCGGCCCGCTGGATCACCGGCGTCACGCTGCCGGTCGATGGCGGCTTCATGGCCCTTTAGTCCGCGCCGCAGTTCGACCATATTCGGTCGGTAGAAACTGGCCGAATCTAGGGAGTTGAAGCGGATGAGAAGGCGATTTCCCGTCGGATTGCTGTCCGTCATTCTCTGTGCCGGCGCTTTGCCGGCTCAAGCCCAGGTGACCGCGTCGGCCGAAGCGATCGGCCAGTGCGTCTGCGACGAGCAGCGGCTGTCAAAGCTGCACGGCGATCTCGACGCGGCCCAGCAGCAATTCGATTCGGAAAAGGAACGCGTGGCGGCGCTCGATGGCGAGATCGAGCAGGCACGGCCCAACGTCAACGTCAACGATCCGGAGCAGGTCGATGCCTTCCGCCGGCTGGTCAATAGCCGCGAGCAGGCCTATGCCACCCTCTATCACGTCGATCAGCCGCATCTGGCCGAGGTGACGCTGCGCTACAACCAGGCTACCGACCGCTATAACGGCCGATGCGCCGGCCGGCCCGTCGACAGCCAGATCCAGGCCGAGGTGCGCGCGCGCCTCGTCTGCCCGGTGATATCGGCGGATTAGCCTTTGCCGTAAAGCAAATCGGGATCGATCTCGACCTCGGCAATGGTCTCCCAGCCGCCTGCCTTGGCTTCGCGGAAGAAGCAGGAGCGGCGGCCGGTATGGCAGGCGACGCCGGGCTGGTCGACCAGCACGATGAGCGCGTCGCCGTCGCAATCGAGGCGCATCGCCACCAGCTTCTGGACCTGACCAGAGGTCTCGCCTTTGCGCCAGAGCTGCTGGCGCGAGCGCGACCAATAGACGGCGCGGCCGGTCTCCAGGCTGGCGCGCACGGCGTCGCGGTTCATCCACGCCAGCATCAGGATCTCGCCGGTATCGTGCTGCTGGGCGATCGCGGGCACGAGGCCGGCGGCATCGAAGGCGATCGCCTGCAGCAGCTCGTCCAGGGCGAGCGGCGTATCGGTCATGGCCTGTTTCCGTCCAGCGAAAGGGGCGGGCACTTCACTCTTTCACGCGCCGCTTGGCAAGCCGGCGCGCCGGCCTTGTTTTAAAAGGGCGCATTCGGTAGCTTCCGCAGCGCGGAGCTGCCGCCAACGAACGACAAGAATCTGCTGTGGGGGGATGGCTTCGGCGTGAGCGACTGGATTCTGGAAACCCAGGGGCTGAGCAAGGATTTCCTTGGGTTCAGCGCCGTTCGCGACGTGAATCTCAAGATCCGGCGCGGGCATATCCACGCGCTGATCGGCCCGAACGGCGCCGGCAAGACGACCGTATTCAATCTTCTGACCAAGTTCCTCCAGCCGAGCGGCGGCAAGATCGTCTTCAACGGCGATGACGTGACCCGGGTCAAGCCGGCCGATCTCGCCCGGCGCGGCATCGTCCGCTCATTCCAGATCTCGGCGGTGTTCCCGCATCTGAGCGTGCGCGAGAATGTGCGCGTGGCGCTGCAGCGCCAACTCGGCAACTCTTTCCATTTCTGGCGCTCGGACCGGGTGCTGGACCGGCTCGATCCGCGCGCGCTGGAGCTGATCGACTGGGTCGGCCTCGCCGATTTCGCCGAGACTCAAGCGGGCGAACTCGCCTATGGCCGCAAGCGCGCCTTGGAAATCGCCACGACGCTGGCACTGGAGCCCGAGCTGCTGTTGCTCGACGAGCCGATGGCCGGGCTCGGCACCGAGGATATCGAGCGTATCGCCAAGCTCATCAAGCGCGTCTCGGCCGACCGCACCGTGCTGATGGTCGAGCATAATCTCTCGGTCGTGGCCAATCTTTCCGACACGATCACCGTGCTGGCGCGCGGCGAGGTGCTGGCCGAAGGCGTCTATGCCGACGTCTCACGCCATCCGGCCGTGGTCGAAGCCTATGTCGGCACCGGTCATGCTTGACGGTAGCGCCACGAGCCCGCTGCTCGAGATCCAGTCGCTCGAAGGCTGGTACGGCGAATCCCATGTGCTGCACGGCATGGGCTTCAGTATCGCGCCGGGCGAGGTGGTGACGCTGCTCGGCCGCAACGGCGCCGGCAAGACCACGACGCTGCGCGCGATCATGGGCATACTCGGCCGGACGCAGGGCTCGATCCGGTTCGAAGGGCAGGAGGTGCGCGGCCTCCGCTCCAACCTCATCGCCCGGCGCGGCATCGCCTATTGCCCGGAAGAGCGCGGCATCTTCGCCAGCCTTTCGGTCGAGGAAAATTTGATGCTGCCGCCGGTGGTCCGGCCGGGCGGCATGAGCGTCGCCGAGATCTACGAGATCTTCCCCAACCTCTTGGAACGCAAGCGCAGCCCGGGCACCAAGCTCAGCGGCGGCGAGCAGCAGATGCTGGCGATCGGCCGCATCCTCAGGACGGGCGCCAATCTGCTGATGCTCGACGAGCCGTCGGAAGGGCTGGCGCCGGTCATCGTTCAGCGCATCGGCGAGGTCATCCGGGCGCTCAAGGCCAAGGGGTTCACCATTCTGCTGGTCGAGCAGAATTTCCGGTTCGCGGCCACGGTCGCGGACCGGCATTACGTGGTCGAGCATGGGCGGGTGATCGATATGATCGCCAACCGGGACGTCGCTGAAAATACAGACAAGCTCCACGCCTATCTCGGCGTGTGAGCGAGCATCTTCTTGGGGAGGGAATTAACCATGCGGAAGTCGGTATGTGCGGCCTTGCTGGCATCGAGCTGCCTCGCCTTCGGTAGTGCCGAGGCGCAGGTCACCAGCGTCAAGATCGGCGTCTTGAACGATCAGTCCGGCCTCTACAAGGATCTGTCCGGCCCCGGCGGCGTCGATGCCGTGCGCATGGCGATCGAGGATATGGGCGGCGCCATCGGCGGCGCCAAGATCGAGCTGGTCAGCGCCGATCATCAGAACAAGGCCGATATCGGCAGCCAGATCGCCAGCCAATGGTACGATCAGGACCATGTCGACGTGATCATGGACGTGCCGAGCTCGGGCGTGGCGCTGGCCGTCGCCGGCGTCGCCGGGGCCAAGCACAAGATCGCGATCTTCTCCGGCCCGGGCAGCTCCGACATCACCGGTTCGAAATGCACGCCGACCACGATCCACTGGACCTACGACACCTACGCGCTGGCGCGCGGTACCGGTTCGTCGATCACCAAGGGCGGCGGGACCAGCTGGTTCTTCATCACCGCCGACTACGCTTTCGGCCAGGCGCTGGAGCGCGACACCGAGAAGGTCGTGCTGGAGAATGGCGGCAAGGTCGCGGGCAAGGTCCGCGTTCCGTTGAACACCGCCGATTTCTCATCCTTCCTGCTGCAGGCCCAGGGTTCGGGCGCCAAGGTCATCGGCCTCGCCAATGCCGGCGGCGACACGATCACCTCGATCAAGCAGGCGGCCGAGTTCGGCATCACCCAGGGCGGCCAGACCCTCGCCGGCATGCTGATCTTCATCAGCGACATCAATGCGCTCGGCCTCAAGACCGCGCAGGGGCTGCAGCTGACCGAATCCTTCTATTGGGATCAGAACGACGAGACCCGCGCCTGGTCCAAGCGTTTCTTCGAGCGCAACAAGTATGAGCCGACCATGGCGCAGGCCGGCCTCTACGGTGCCGCCATGCATTACCTCAAGGCGGTCAAGGCGGTGAACTCGACCGATTCCGACAAGGTGATGGCCGAGATGCGCAAGACCCCGGTCAACGACTTCATGACCAAGAACGGCCAGGTGCGCGAGGACGGCAAGGTCGTCCGCGACATGTATCTGTTCCAGGTCAAGAAGCCGGAGGAATCCAAGGGCCCGTGGGACTATTACAAGCTCGTCCGCGAGATTCCGGCCGCGGAGGTGACGCGGCCCTTGAGCGAGAGCGAGTGCCCGCTGGTGAAGAAGGGCTGAGCGTGTAGGGCAGGCGCGAGATCATGGCCACTTTCTTCGGCGTCCCTTATCCGGCGCTTTTCGGGCAACTGCTGCTCGGGCTGATCAATGGCGCCTTCTACGCCATGCTCAGCCTGGGGTTGGCGGTGATCTTCGGCCTGCTCAACATCATCAACTTCGCCCATGGCGCGCTCTACATGATGGGCGCCTTCGCCGCGTGGCTGCTGCTGAGCCAGCTCGGTATCGGCTACTGGCCGGCGCTCGTCTTGAGCCCGCTCATCATCGGCCTGTTCGGAATCCTGCTCGAACGGACGCTGGTCCACCGGATCTACAAGCTCGACCCGCTGTACGGGCTGCTCCTGACCTTCGGCCTCGCCCTCATCATCGAAGGCGTGTTCCGGAACTATTACGGCGTCTCCGGGCAATCCTACGATGCCATCCCCGACCTGCTGCGCGGCGGCGTCAATCTCGGTTTCATGTTCCTGCCGCTCTATCGCGGCTGGGTCATCGTCGCCTCGCTCATCATCTGCTTCGCCACCTGGTACGCGATCGAGCGGACGCGGCTCGGCGCCTATCTCCGCGCCGCGACCGAGAATCCGGCGCTGGTCCAGGCCTTCGGCATCAACGTGCCGCGCATGATCACGCTCACCTACGCACTCGGCGTGGCGCTCGCGGCCTTGGCCGGCGTGCTGGCCGCGCCCATCCTGCATGTCACCCCGATCATGGGCTCGAACATCATCATCGTCGTTTTCGCCGTGGTCGTGATCGGCGGCATGGGCTCGATCATGGGGGCGGTCGTCAGCGGCTTCGGCCTCGGCATCATCGAAGGGCTGACCAAGGTGTTCTGGCCGGAGGCGTCCAACACCGTGATCTTCGTGATCATGGCGATCGTGCTGCTGATCCGCCCCGCCGGCCTGTTCGGGCGAGCCTAAGCCATGACCATGCTCGCGACCCCGCATCCGGTCTCGCGCAGGCCCGCGACGCAGCGGCTGCTGCTTGTGGCCCTGCTACTGCTCGCCATCGCCGCGCCGGCTCTGATCTATCCGGTCGCCCTCATGAAGGTGCTGTGCTTCGCGCTCTTCGCCTGCGCCTTCAATCTGCTGCTGGGCTATGTCGGGCTGCTGTCCTTCGGCCATGCCGCCTTCTTCGGCTGGGCTTCCTATGTCACGGCGCACGCGGCCAAGGTCTGGGGCTGGCCGCCGGAGCTGGCGATCCTGCTCGGCACGGCGGCCGCGACCGGGCTCGGCGTGGTCTTCGGCGGGCTGGCGATCCGTCGCCAGGGCATCTATTTCGCCATGGTCACGCTGGCGCTGGCGCAGATGCTGTTCTTCGTGGCGCTGGAGGCGAGCTTCACCCATGGCGAGGACGGCATCCAGGGCGTGCCGCGCGGCATGTTCCTGGGCTTCATCGACCTCGGCCAGCCCTATGTCATGTATTATTTCGTGCTGGCGATCTTCCTTTTGGGCTTCGGCCTGATCTACCGCGTCATCCATTCGCCCTTCGGCCAGGTGCTGCAGGCGATCCGCGAGAACGAGCCGCGCGCGATCTCGCTGGGATATCGGGTCGATCAGTACAAGCTGGTGGCCTTCACTTTGTCGGCGGGCTTGGCCGGGCTCGCCGGCTCGACGAAGGCGCTCGTTTTCCAGATCGCATCCCTGACCGATGTCGAATGGCAGACCTCGGGCGAGGTCGTGCTGATGACCCTCATCGGCGGCGTCGGCACCGCCTTCGGCCCGGTCGTGGGCGCCGCCATCTGGGTCTTCATCGAGACCTATCTGTCGGAATTCGGCTCCTGGGTCACGGTGATCCAGGGCGTCGTTTTCGTCATCGTCGTGCTGACCTTCCGCCGCGGCGTCGTCGGCGAGCTGTCGGCGCTGCTGCGCAAGCGGGGCAAGTGAGGCTGCTCCTCGCGGGCGCGGCGCTGCTGCTCGCTTGCGTCACGGCTCGGGCCGAGGAATGCGACAACAGCATCGATCGCAGCCTGGCGGCGGATCAGGCCGCCAAGCTCGCCCCCATCATCGCCAAGCGCACTCACACCAAGCCGGGCGAGCCGATCCAGTCCTTCCGGAGCGGCAGATGGCGCATCCTCTATCTCGAAACGCCGGTGCCCGATGACGGGCTACAGCTCTATGCCGGCGATCCGCTGACCGCCCGCGACGTAATCATCTGGGGCGGCGTGGCGCGGACGAACGAGGAGGACGAGATCAGGGACTGGGTGACATCCGAGGCGCCGGGTATCCCGGACGAGCTGGCCGCCTGCTTCGCGTCTTACGTCGCGCGGGACGAGGGGCCAGTCGAGCAGCAGGAGGAAAAGGCGCTGCCTTAAGAGACCCAGAGCGAGCCAAGGTCATTTACGGAGATGGTGCCGAGTAGCGAGCGGCGCACCTCGAAACCTCGCCCTTCTCCGTTAAGCGGGCCTCTCCTGATATCGCACTCGATAAGCGTAGCATCGGCCTGCGTGGGGGAAATTGGCGCGGACGTCATCGCTACGCATGAGACCATCGTGATCTGCTTGCCAGTCTCTTTCAGATAAAATGCCCTCGTCTTCGGATCGTATTCGCACGCCGATCCCGCGTGCAGCCCGGGAAAGGTCCGCATGAGGTCGCCGACGAACCCTTGCGGAAAGTCATGCTCAAGAGGACCGCCGAAGCTTATGCACGCTGCGATCTCGTCTGGAAGCGACGTTTTTACCAAAGTGTGCAAGGCGGCCGCAGCAGCTTCGGGCTCGGTTGGCCGTCCCCCAAAAGAGCCGCTATGATAGCTCAATCGAAGCAGGTAAATGGCGAACAGGCAAAACGACAGGAGTCCAAGCGTTCGCAGATTTGGACGGCCCATTTTCGTGCCTAGCTCCGCCACTCCAGCGTCCGCCCCTTGATCGGATTGACGAAGGCGCGGCCTTCCTCCTTGGCGCGGACGAACTCGTTCTTGAGGCGCAAGTACCAGCGCGCCTGCACGTCCGGGTCGCCCAGCAGCAGGAGCTGGGGATTGTATTTGAGGCCGAGCTGCTGCTGCGCGATCACGTCGCGGTCCTGGCGCAGGAACGCCTTGACGAAGGGCCAAAACAGCGGCCGGAACGGCGTCAGCCAGGGCATGGTCCAAAAGATCGAATGGTTGATCTCGGTGTGGGTCCCGTCGATCGGCGTCAGCGTCGTCATGTGGCACATGACGTGGCTGCCGGCCTTGATGTGCTCGTAGCGCACGCCCGGCAGGCGGAAGACGATCTCGGTCTCCTTCTGACCGCCCAAGAGCGCATAGGCGCGGCTGTTGGAAGAGGGCGGGTGGCGCTTCATGGTGAAGCCCCAATCCGAGGTCTCGAACACCTTGGATTTGTTGCGGATCGATTTGGGCGAGCGCCAGAACCAGGCCTTGTGCACGAAGGTCGCGTGCGAAGGGTCGACCAGGCCGATGACGGCGTGATCGATGCTGCCCTCGAACATCATGGTCTTGACCATCTTCGGCACTTCGCCGTCGAGCTCCGGCAGGACCGGCACCGGCGGCGCGCCCACGGGATTCTCGCCCATGAAGATCCAGACCCCGCCTTGGACCTCTTCGATCGGATAGGCGCGGACCTTAATCTTCTGGAGATCCGGCCGCTGCTCCTCGACCAGCGACGGGATGGCGGTGCAGGTGCCTTCGGTGTTGAAGCGCCAGCCATGATAGCAGCACTCGATCTCGCAGCCGTCGAACTTGCCGAAGCGCAGCGGGATCGCGCGGTGCGGACAGATATCGACGAGCGCGAAGGCCTTGCCGTCATTGCCGCGGCCGAACAGGATCGGCTCTTCCATGATGATCTTGGGAACCATCTTGCCCGGTTTCAGGCGCTCGCTCGGGATCGCGTAGTACCAGACATCGCGCAAGGGCGGCGTGCTGTTGGAGTCCAAAAGTGCCTCGCTGGAGATGGGCTGTCCTGGCGCGGGACACTAGAGCACGATCATATTGGCTGGAAACAGCCAATATGTGAATCGTACTCTAACTGTTTGAAAAGAGATGGATTCACGAAATGGATGGATTTCACCCGTTTCGATCCGGCTCCAGCGGCGGAGTGTCCTCGGGTGAAGAGGATTGATCGGCCCCGCTTGATCCGGCCGCCGCTTCGCGCTACCCAGGCGCTATGCGGCTCTTCCGGCATTTCGACTCCGTTCCCCCCGATGCCCGAGGCGCGGTGCTGGCGCTCGGCAATTTCGACGGGGTGCATCGCGGCCACCAGGCGGTCATCGCCGAGGCCGGCCGGATCGCTGAGAGGTTGGGGGCGGCAACCGGCGTGGTCACCTTCGAGCCGCATCCGCGCAGCGTGTTCCGGCCCGACGATCCGCCCTTCCGGCTGACGCCGCTGCGCGCCAAGGCGCATCAGCTCGAAGCGCTCGGCGTCCAGCTCATGGTCAGCCTGCATTTCGACCGCGCCTTCGCCGCCCGCACCGCCGAGAATTTCGTAAGCGAGGTGCTGCACCAGTCATTGGCACCCCGGCATATCGTCAGCGGCTATGATTTCGTCTTCGGCCAGGGACGGAAGGGCGATGCCGCCCTGCTCGAAAAGATGGGTGCCAAGCTGGGTTTCGGCGTCACGATCGTGGCACCGGTCGCCGCTGGCTCAGGCGCGGTCTTCTCCTCGACCAGCATCCGCGAGCATCTCCAGGCCGGCGAGCCGCGCCAGGCGGCCGAGCTGCTCGGCCGGTTCTGGGAGATCGAGGGGCGGGTCGAGCATGGCGACGCGCGCGGCCGGACGATCGGCTTCCCGACCGCCAATGTCGGCTTGAGCGACTATCTGCGCCCGGCACCCGGCGTCTACGCCGTGCGTGCCGGCATCGAGCGGCCTGACGGCGTCGTCTGGCACGGTGCCATCGCCAATCTCGGCATGCGGCCGACCGTCAATGGCACCGATCTGCGGCTCGAAGCCCATCTGCTCGATTTCGCGGGCGATCTCTATGGCCAGCATCTGCGCGTCGCGTTCGTCGACCGCATTCGGCCCGAGCAGAAATTCGCCGGCCTCGATGCGCTCAAGGTCCAGATCGCGCGCGACGTAGAAACGGCGCGCGCAATTCATAAGATCGAGAACGAGTCTTAGTATCAATCCGCACGATCTTGTGACCGGTCTTGCCTATGGCAAATAGCGGACGCTGTCCGATTGTCTGAAATCTGTAACGTCAACCTCCTAATTTGAGCTGTTCTTGAGCGGAGTATCGTCCGCTCAAGTGGTTGCAAAAGAAAGGTTGAATGATGCTCAAGAAACTCTTGGCGGCAGGCGCCGGCGCCTGCCTGCTCGCAGCACTTTCGGCTCATGCGGACACGGATGGCGGGCTTCTCGGCTCCAAGCATCAGGTGAAGCATGTGCTGCTGATCAGCGTCGACGGACTGCATGCACTCGACCTCTCCAACTACGTGACCGCTCATCCCGATTCGACCTTGGCCGCGCTGAGCCGTCAGGGCGTCACCTACACGAACAATTCGACCTCGACCCCTTCCGATTCCTTCCCCGGGCTGGCGGCGCTGGTCACCGGCGGCTCGCCGGTCACGACCGGACTCTGGTACGACGACACCTATAATCGCGCCCTGTCGCCGCCGCAGCAGACCGACGGCCTCGGTAACCCGGGCGGCGCCTGCCCAGGCAAGATCGGCACGAACGTCGCCTGGGACGAGGCGGTGGATATCGATCTGACCAAGCTCGACGGCGGTGGCGGTCTCAATCCGAAGTTTCTCGTGCGCGACCCAGAGCACAATTGCCGGCCGATCGAGCCCCATGAATATCTGCGCGTGAACACCATCTTCGAGGTGGTTAAGGAAGCCGGCGGCCGCACGGCCTGGACCGACAAGCATCCCTCGTACGAATGGACCAACGGGCCGAGCGGCAAGGGCGTCGATGATTTCTACGGTCCGGAGATCAACTCGACCCCGGTGGCGCTGAAGCAATTCTCCGGCTGCGCGCCGGTTCCGTTCCCTGATGCCACGCCGGACGATGGCTGGACCAACAGCTTCGCCGATATCCAGTGCTACGATCTGCTCCATGTCCAGGCGATCATCAACCAGATCGATGGCTTCAACCATGACCGCACCAAGAAGGTCGGCGTGCCGACGCTGTTCGGCACGAACTTCCAGGCGGTGAGCGTCGGGCAGAAGCTGGCGGTCGATCCGGTGACCGGCCTCAAGGGCGGCTACACCGATGTCCTTGGCACGCCGGGCCAGGCGCTGGTCGGTCAGCTCGACTTCATCGACCGCTCGATCGGGGCGATGGTGAGTGAGCTCAAGGCGCAGCATCTCTTTGAATCGACGCTGATCATCGTCGCCGCCAAGCACGGTCAGTCGCCCATCGATGTCACGAAGCGTCAAGGCATCGGCGGCGGCCAACCCGCGAAGACGATCGGAGCCGCGGACGTGTTCGACATTTCCGACGACGGCTCGCTGATCTGGCTTGCCGATCCGTCGCTGGCACCGGGGGCCGTGGCGACCCTGAGCCAGCCGGCCAACCAGGAGGCGCTCGGCATTCAGGAAATCTTCTCCGGCCAGGCGCTGCGCAACAAGTTCAACAGCCCCGCCGTCGATCCCCGCACGCCGGACATCGTGCTGAAGACCAATACCGGCGTGATCTTCACCGGCGGCACCAAGCTGTCCGAGCATGGCGGCTTCAACGAGGATGACGTGCATACGGCGCTGCTCCTGTCTCTCGACGGCATGCAGCGCGCTACCGTCAAAAGTGCCGTGACCAACCAGCAGGTGGCACCCACGATCGTCAAGGTGCTGGGTCTCGACGCCAACAAGCTCGACGCCGTTCGGAAGGAGCAGATCCCTGTGCTGCCCTTCCTGTTCAGCGGCGAAGTGGATAATTCAGTCACGCCGTTCTGACGGCGGCGCGGACCGCGTCATGGTAGGCGCGGTCCGCCATCTCTTGTCTGGTGGTAAAGAGTTACCGCCAGTATATTGAGAATAATAATCAATCGGCTTCAGCTCCATTTTTGCCACACCTCACCGCATGTTCGGGCGAACATAAGGGCTTGTCTGAAATCGGAGATCGGGAACAGCGCACTTATTCTTTGTAAGCAAGCTGTAATCTGTTCTCACGCCTGGAGGAACAAATGAAGATTTTATCAGAACTTGCCAAAGTTACGATCCCTTCGGTTCGATCTTTCCCCAAGTTCGCGTTGCTGCTTTCAGCCGCCTGTTTCGCCGGGCCGAGCTGGGCGGCGACGCCGGCACCGGCCGTGGACGAAGCGTTCCAGCTGATCGGCAGCTTTTCCCTGCCCGGCAACCAGAGTATCGGTACCTTTGATATCAGCGCACTCGATGCCGATGCAGGGATCTATGCTTTTGCCGACCGGACCAACGCCAGCGTCGATGTCTTCGCGCTGAACGACGATGAATTCGTCGATGGCGTGCTCAACCCGGCCTTTCCCCGGCAGATCAGCCTGGCCTTCCAGGTACCGGGTTTCGCCGGTGCCAAGGCGAGCCACAGCGCGTCCGGACCGGACGGGATCGTCATCGTCAATCACAGCGAAATCTGGGCCGGCGATGGCAATAGCACGGTCAAGGTCATCAACATCGCCAGCCACCAGGTCACGGATATCATCCCCACCGGCGGCACGCAGCGGGCGGACGAGGGCAGCTTCGATCCGGTCGATCAGGTGGTGCTGATTGCCAATGACGCCGAGACGCCATTCCCCTTCATCAGCTTGATCTCGGCCGTACCGGACAAGACCGGCGCCCATCAGATCCTGGGACAGATCACCTTCGACGGCTCGACCTCGGTCACGTCCGCGGGACGGTCGATCAAGCTGCCGGCCGCGACCAACGGTATCGAGCAATCTCAATATGACCGCAGTACCGGCCTGTTCTATCTCGATATCCCGCAGGACGGGACCAACGAGAACAAGGGCGCTACGGTCGTGATCGATCCGCGCACCTTCACTGTCGAGAAGGTCTTCACCATCACCGGCTGCCAGCCGACCGGCATGGCGATCGGCCCGAACAACCAGGCATTGCTCGGCTGCTCGGCGACCAACGACGCCAATGCCACGCCGCTATCGGCGCAAGTCATCAGCCTGATCAGCGGACAAAAGCTCGCCACATTCCCGATCAAGGGCAATGACGAGGTCTGGTTCAATCCGGGAGACAATAACTACTACGCGGCCGGCCAGACCAACGTACCGACCTCGCTCGGCATCATCCACGCCGATACGCTCAAGTTCGACGAGAAGATCCCGCTCGTTCCCGGCGCGCATTCGGTTGCGGCCGACCCGATTTCCAATCGGATCTTCGTCCCGCTCGGGGCCGGCTTGACCAACACGATCTGCCCGAACGGCTGCATCGGCATCTATGCGTCATCGAACAGCCGAGCGAAATAGAGCTTAGGCAAGACTCATCCGGCCCCGGCGGTTGGGGCCGGATGAGGTCATTCAATGTCGACTTATTTCTTGGGTGCGGCGGTCGAGTAAGCGCCGGCCGCTGCGGCGGCGGTCGTGCTGGGCCCGGTCGAGACTGCATTCACGGTCGGGACGGCCGAAGCGACGGCCTGACTCGCCGACGGCACCGTCAGGCGCTTCGAGGCCGGGGCGTCATGATCCGGATCGCCCGCAGCCGCATCCTTGTCGATTCCGGTCTTGAGATAGCGGGCTTGGGCCAATTTCGTCGCGGCAAATCCCACTGCGGGCGCGGCTGGCGGTGTCGTCGTGTTGGTCGTGGCCGGGGCGCTGCTCACCGCGCCGGTGCTGTCGGCTGGTGCCGTCTTGGCGGGGACCGGAACTGGGGCGGCCGGGGTGCTTCCGATACTTGCTATCGACATGGTTCAACCTCTTTCGATCGGATATCGATCAGGACGCGTTCTACGCTCCGGCCACCATGCTTGCGGCATGCTAATTATAGATGAATCAAGTAACGGATCTCGCGATAAACGGCGTGCCGGGCACGGCTTTAAGCCGGCGCTCCATCGCGCAGATTGAGGTGCCAGAGCAGGGCGGCGATGGCACCCTTGACGCGCGGCAACAGCAGCCAGGTCAGTGCCAGCGTCGCGGGGACCGCGACGCTAAGCTCGGCCCAGCTCGAGAAATCATAGCGTTCGGCGATCAAGAGGGCCGGCACGACGATATGCCCCACGATCAGGATGGTGAAATAGGCCGGCACGTCGTCGGCCCGGATGTCGCCCAGCTTCTCGCCGCAGACCGGGCAATTGTCGGTGAGCTTCAGCAGCGAGCGAAAGAGCGCGCCCTTGCCGCAATTCGGGCAGCAGAGGCTGAAACCTCTGGTCATCGCGGTGAAGACACCGGGGCGCGGCGCGGTCATGGGGACTCCTTGGGTTAGAGGAAAGGTGGAGATCCCGGCCTTTCTGCAAAAGCGCCCAAAGCCGCATGGCCGCCCTGCTGAGCGCGGTCAGGCGCGGCCGAGCTTGCGGACGAAGGCGGCGCTCTCCTCGATCACCCGGTCGGGAGCCTCCTGATGCGGGACATGGCCGATATCGTCGAGCACCAAAGTGTCGACCGGGCCGCCTGATAGCTGGGCGATCGATTCCAGATGGCTGAGCGTCGCGTACTGGTCCAACGTGCCCTGGATCTGCAGGATCGGCGTCACGATCGCGGGCAGCCGATGCTCGATGGTCCAATGTTCGAAGCCCGGATCGAGCCAGATCTTATGCCAGGCCTCGAATAGAATTTCGGGGCGGTCGTGATATTTGCCGAGCCGTTGAACGAGTTCGCCGTCGCGGGCGCGCTCGACGGCAGCCCGCACGCCGAGGCCCGTCGCCTCCTCGACCATCACATGGGGGGCTTCGATTACCAGGCCGGCGAGCGGATCGCTCGAGCTGGCGGCATAGATGAGCGCGATCGTGGCGCCGTCCGAATGGCCGAACAGGATCGGCCGCTCGATCCCGGCCGCGCGCAGCATGGCCGGCAGCATGTCCATCGCTTCATGGTCGAGATAGTCGAAGTCGCGCGGCCGTCCGAACGGCCCGGAGCGGCCATGCCCTTGGCGCGAATAGGCCATCCAGCCGAGGCCGGTCGCCGCCGCCAGCCGCTCGGGAAAGTCCCGCCACTGCTCGAGCGAGCCCAGCGCCTCATGCAGGAAGACGAGGGTGGGCGCGCCCGGCGGCGACGGGACATGGCGGTATTCGAGCGGAACGCCGCGCACCGGCTGGATCTGGCGTTCGCTCATGGTCTCGACATCACCGGGCCGACAGGGAAAACCCTATCCTTATAGGATTCTCAGGCATCCGCGAAACGCGACAAATGATGGTCGACGTCTCCGAACAGCCGGTCGATCACGGTCAGGCGCTTGAAGTAATGTCCGGCTGAATATTCCATGGTGAGTCCAATGCCGCCATGCATCTGCACTGATTCCTGGCCGATGAGGCGCCCGGCCTTGCCGATTTGCACCTTGGCGCCGGAAATCGCCTTGCGCCGTTCCGACGATTTCGGGTCGCTGGCCCGGTCGGCGGCCAGGATCGCGAGCGAGCTCGCCTGCTCCAGGGCCACCGTCATGTCGACCATCCGGTGCTGCAGCACCTGGAAGCTGCCGATCGGCGTGCCGAACTGCGTCCGCGTCTTGAGATAGTCGAGCGTCAGGTCGTTGAGCGCCGCCATCGCGCCCACCGCCTCGGCGCAGAGGGCCGCGATACCGCGATCGATCGCATGCTCGATAAAGGGATAAGCGGCGCCGAGAGGCCCTAGAAGTGCGGTTTCCGGCACCTCGACGCCGGTGAGGGTCACTTCCGCGGCGCGCGTGCCGTCGACATTGGCATAGGCCCGGACCTCAAGGCCCGGCGTGCCGCGCTCGACCAGGAACAGCGACAGGCCGGTCTTGTCGAGGGTGCCGCCGGAGCTGCGCGCCGAGACGATGAAGAGATCGGCGCAATCGCCGCCGAGCACGACCGATTTGGCGCCGTCGAGCTTGAACTTGTCGCCGATCCTGACCGCGCGGGTCTCGACATGGTTCAGCGTGTAGCGCGATTTCGGCTCGCCATGGGCGAGCGCCAGCATCAGCTTGCCTTCGGCCATGCGCGGCAGGATATCCGTCTTCTGCGCCTCGCTACCGGCCAGGCCGACGATGCCGCCGCCCAGCACCACGGTCGGCAGGTAGGGCTCGACCACCAGCCCGCGGCCGAAAGCTTCGAGCACGATGGCCAGATCCTGGAACTGGCCGCCGATGCCGCCATGCTCCTCCGGCACCTCGATGCCGAGCAGGCCCAGCTCGGCGAACAGCGCCCACAGCTCGCGCGAGAACCCGTCCGGGCTGGCGAGGATGCGGGTGCGCTCCTCGAAGCCGTAGCGTTCCCGGACCAGCCGGACCGCCGTATCCTCCAGCATCCGTTGCGTGTCGCTCAGATTGAAATCCATGATCGATAGAAGCTCCGTCGGGCGCGGGTCGGGATCTGCCGCTTCGGGCGATCCGATGTCCCCCGCGCCGATCAATGTTCAGGACGTGGGGAAGTTCAGAGGCCCAGCTTGGCCTTGGACAGGATGTTCCGCTGGATCTCGTTCGATCCGCCGTAGATCGAAGTCTTCCGGTAGTTGAAATAATCCGGCGCCAGCGGGGCCGCGTAATCCGGCCCGATCGGCGTGCCGTTCCAGCCGAGCTCGCGCGCATCGGGATCGAAGGGCAGGGCATAGGGTCCGACCGCCTCCATCATCAGCTCGGACAGGCGCTGCTGGATGACCGAGCCGGTGATCTTCAGCATGTTGGCCTCGGGTCCGGGCGCCTTGCCCTCCTGGGCGGCGGCGAGCATGCGCATGCCGCTGATCTCGAGCGCCATCAGGTCGATCTCCAACGCTGCGATCTTCTCGCGGAAGGCGCGGGTCTCGATCAGCGGCACGCCGTCGACCTGCTCGGTCTTGGCGATGTGCTTCAATCGTTCCAGCTCGCGCTTGGAACGGCCGACGCGGGCGATGCCGGTGCGCTCGTGCGAAAGCAGGAACTTGGCATAGTCCCAGCCCTTATTGACCTCGCCGACCAGATTCTCCTTCGGCACCTTCACATCGTCGAAGAACACCTCGTTGACCTCATGGGCGCCGTCGATGGTGATGATCGGCCGGACCGTGACGCCGGGCGACTTCATGTCGATCAGCAGCATGGAGATGCCCATCTGCTTCTTGGCCGCGGGATCGGTCCGCACCAGGCAGAAGATCATGTCGGCATGTTGGGCGAGCGTGGTCCAGGTCTTCTGGCCGTTGACGATCCAGTGATCGCTTTCCAGCACCGCCTTGGTGCGGAGCGAAGCGAGATCGGAGCCGGAGCCGGGCTCGGAGAAGCCCTGGCACCACCAATCCTCGCCGCTGCGGATGCGCGGCAGATAGTGGCCCTTCTGCGCGTCGCTGCCGAACGCCATCAGCACCGGCCCGATCATGCGCACGCCGAAGGAGATAACCTCCGGTGCTCCTTCCTCGGTCAGCACCTCCTCGAACAGATGCCGCTCGATCGTGGTCCAGCCGGTGCCGCCATACTGCACGGGCCAGCTCGGCACGACCCAGCCGCGCTCATGGAGCTTGCGGTGCCAATCGACATAATCATGCTTTTCGAGGTGTTTGGCGTTCAGCACCTTGTCGCGCGTCGAGGGTGACAGATTAGCCTTGACCCAGCTCCTGACCTCTTCGGCGAAGCCGAGCTCCTCGGCGGTGTAGCGGAGATCCATGATAGTTCGCCCTCCCGGCTTATTATTGGCTCCGACCGTGTCTCGCGCTTAGCGCGCTGTCAAGCCGTGCGGTAACGCGTCGGGTCCGGCACGCCGGCCTCGGCGAAGCCCTTGCGGCGTAACAAGCAGGAATCGCAGGCGCCGCAGGCGAGATTGGGCGGCATCGGATCGTAGCAGGAGAGGGTGAGGCTGAAATCGACGCCGAGCTCGGTCCCGCGCTTGACGATGCCGGCCTTGTCGAGCGTCATCAGCGGTGCGTGGATCTTGAGCTTCTGGGCACCCTCGACGCCGGCCTTGGTGGCGAGGTTGGCGAGCGTCTCGAAGGCGTGGATATATTCCGGCCGACAATCCGGATATCCCGAATAATCGAGCGCATTGACGCCGATGAAGATGTCCTGGGCCTGGCTAACCTCGGCATAGGCGAGCGCGAAGCTGAGAAAGATGGTGTTGCGCGCGGGTACGTAGGTCGAGGGAATGCCGTGCTTCATCGATTCCATGTCGCGGTGCTTCGGCACCTCGATATCGTC
This sequence comes from Aliidongia sp., assembly GCA_035539155.1. Taxonomy (GTDB): domain Bacteria; phylum Pseudomonadota; class Alphaproteobacteria; order ATCC43930; family CGMCC-115725; genus JAXDMU01. The sequence goes on from DATLIZ010000010.1 coordinate 58,242, forward strand.
GGTCAGGGCCGAGCCGCCGAACTGCCGCAGATCGATCTTGCAGACGGCATGATGCGCGATGCCGAGGGCCTTGACCACGCGCTGGGCCGCCTCCAATTCCAACCGGTGGCGCTGGCCGTAATCGAAGGACAGGGCGTAGACTTCGAAACCCATAGACTGAGCGATCGCCGCCACCGTCGCTGAATCGAGCCCGCCGCTCACCAGCACCACTGCCTTGGCCATGACACTTCTCCTCATGCTTACCGCATTACAGCAAATTCACTTGCCGAACCGGCGAACCCCGCCAACCTTGCGCCTCAGCCCGAAACCATGCCCGATTTCACCGGGTCCGTCCTCGAAAGGCCCCTCATGAACACTTCCGCTTCCGCCATCCTTGCCGCCGCCCTGCTCGTCGCCGGCGCCGGAACCGCGCGTGCGGCGGAGCCGCCGCTGATCGACGTCAAGGAGTTCTTCAAGAACCCGATCCAGGCCGCCCATCAGCTTTCGCCTGCCGGCGACTACATCGCCTATCTGGCGCCCTGGAACAACCGCCTCAATGTCTGGGTTCAGAAGATCGGCGAAACCGAGCCGGTGCGCATCACCGCCGACACGGCGCGCGATATCCGCAACTTCACCTGGACCACCGACGACCGTATCGTCTACGCCCAGGACACGGCGGGCGATGAGAATTTCAAGCTGTTCTCGGTCAAGCGCGACGGCACCGGCCTGATCGCGATGACGCCGTGGGACGGGGTCAGGGCCGATATCGTCGATGTGCCGCGCGATGATCCGCGCCACATCATCATCACGGACAACAAGCGCGATCCCAAGGCGTTCGATGCCTTCCGCGCCGATGTCGAGACCGGCAAGCTCGAGCTGCTGGTGCAGAATCCCGGCAATGTCGATGGCTACCAGACCGACCACAAGGGCGTCATCCGGATCGAGACCGAGAGCGACGGCGTCAATACCAAGCTGCTCTACCGGGCCACCGCCAAGGATCCGTTCAAGGTTGTGGTCGAGACGAATTTCCGCGAAAGCGTGTCGCCGCAGCTCTTCACCTTCGACGACAAGCATCTGATCGCCACCTCGAACATCGGTCGCGACAAGGCGGCTCTGGTCGAGCTCGACCCGGCGACCGGCAAGGAGCTGAAGCTCCTTTACGAGAATCCCGAGGTCGATGTCGAAGGCGCCATCGCGTCGGAAGCCCGCAAGAAGCTGACCGGCGCCGTCTATATCGCCGACAAGCGCCACTACGTCTTCTTCGACAAGGAGCGCGAGGCGCTGCAGCAGGATCTCGAAGCCAAGCTGCCCGGCCTCGAGGTCAATATCGCCAGCACCGATCGCGCGGAGACGAAATATCTGGTCAAGACTTCGGGCGACAGGACGCGCGGCGATTATTACCTCTACGACACCAAGACCAAGGCGTTGACTCACGTCGCAACCCCGGCCCCCTGGCTCAAACCCGATGAGTTGGCCGAGATGCAGCCGATTACCTACAAGGCGCGCGACGGGCTCGAGATCCATGGCTATCTGACCCTGCCGGTCGGAATCGAGGCCAAGAATCTGCCGCTGGTAGTCAATCCGCATGGTGGCCCGTGGGTGCGCGACGATTGGGGCTTCAATCCCGAGGTCCAGTTCCTGGCCAATCGCGGCTATGCCGTGCTGCAGATGAACTACCGCGGCTCGACCGGCTATGGCCGGAAATTCTGGGAGGCGAGCTTCGGCCAATGGGGCCGGACCATGCAGGACGACATCACTGACGGCGTCCAGGAGATGGTCAAGCGCGGCATCGCCGATCCGAAGCGCGTCGGCATCTATGGCGGCTCCTATGGCGGCTATGCGACGCTCGCCGGCGTCACCTTCACGCCCGATCTCTATGCCGCCGCCGTCGATTATGTCGGCGTCGCCAATCTCCAGACCTTCATGAAGACCATCCCGCCCTATTGGGAGAATGGCCGCAAGATGATGGAGGAGATGATCGGCTATACCCATGACGAGGCCGGCGAGGAGAAGATGAAGGCGCAATCGCCGATCAACAGCGTCGACAAGATCAGGACGCCGCTGCTGATCGCCCAGGGCGCCCATGATCCGCGCGTCAACAAGGCGGAATCGGACCAGATGGTCGCGGCCCTGAAGGCGCGCGGCATCGACGTGCCCTACATGGTCAAGGACAATGAGGGCCACGGCTTCCACAACGAGGAAAACCGGTTCGCCTTCTACCGCGCGATGGAGCAGTTCTTCGGCAAGTATCTGGGCGGCCGCGTGGCGCCTGGCGAGGATGTGCTGTCAGAGCTGAAGAGCTGATTTAGCAGCTGGCCGATCAAGGCGCGTGGCGTACTCTCGGCGGCAAAAGTCCGATCCGGGAGTTCGCCATGCCGCCGCTTTCCATCCGCCTCCACCCCGCCGACACCGTCGCCGTCGCGCGCGTCGACCTGCTCGCGGGCACAAACGTGCCGGAAGCAGGCGTGACGCTGCTGGGCTTCGTCCCGGCCGGGCACAAATTCGCGACGGCGCCGATCGTGGCCGGCGAGCCGGTCCGGAAATATAATCAGATCATCGGCTTCGCGACCGCTCCTATCGCGGTGGGCGAGCATATTCATACCCACAATATGGCGATGGGCTCGTTCGATCGCGATTACGCTTTCGGCGCCGACGCCAAGCCCACCGATTTCGTGCCGGAAGCGGAGCAGGCGCATTTCGACGGCATCGTGCGCGCCGACGGCAGGGTCGCCACCCGCAACTATCTCGGTGTCCTCACCAGCGTCAATTGCTCCGCCACCGTTGCTCGCCGCATCGCGCGCGAGATCGAGAAGGAGCTCGGCGACTACCCGCATATCGACGGCGTCGTTGCCATCACGCACGGCACCGGCTGCGGCATGGCCTCGAGCGGCGAGCCGGTCGACCAGTTGCGCCGGACCATCGCCGGCTATGCCCGTCACCCGAATTTCGCCGGCGTGCTGATCCTGGGCTTGGGCTGCGAGGCGAACCAGATCGCCGGCCTCATGCAGGCGGGTGGACTCAAGACCGGTGCCTTGCTCGAAACCATGACGATCCAGGAGAGCGGCGGCACCATCAACACCATGCGCGAGGGGGTCGCCCGCCTCCGCGCCATGCTGCCCGAGGCCGAGCGCACCCGGCGTATCGCCGTGCCGGCGAGCCACCTGACGCTGGCGCTGCAATGCGGCGGCTCGGACGGCTATTCCGGCATCACCGCCAATCCGGCGCTGGGGGCGGCGGTCGATCTCCTAGTCCGGCACGGCGGCTCGGCCATCCTGTCGGAGACGCCCGAGATCTATGGCGCCGAACATCTGCTGACACGCCGGGCCGAAAGCCGCGCAGTCGGCGAGAAGCTGATTGAGCGCATCCGCTGGTGGGAGGATTATACCGCCCGCAACAACGGCTCGATGGACAACAACCCGTCGCCCGGCAACAAGGCGGGCGGCCTCACCACCATCCTCGAAAAATCCCTGGGGGCGGTCGCCAAGGGCGGCACCACCAACCTCATCGATGTCGTGAAATATGCCGAACCGGTCGAGAAGCGCGGCTTCGTCTTCATGGATACGCCCGGCTACGACCCGGTCTCGGCCACGGGCCAGGTCGCGGGCGGCGCCACCATGATCTGCTTCACCACGGGACGCGGCTCGGTCTTCGGCTGCAAGCCGGCGCCGTCCTTGAAGCTCGCCACCAACACGCCGCTCTACCGCCGCATGACCGACGATATGGACATCGATTGCGGCCCGATCGCCGATGGCGGCGCTTCGGTCGAAGCGATGGGCAAGGAGATCTTCGACCTCGTGCTCGCCACCGCCTCCGGCCGGCCGACCAAGAGCGAGGCGCTGGGCTTCGGCGACGAGGAGTTCCAGCCCTGGCAACTCGGCGCGCAGATGTAGGCGTTGCCGTTGCCGGCAGCCCGGTTTCGGGCTGCCGGTAGATCGTTCATGCCTCAGCTGGCGTTCTCGACATGCTGCTTCAGCGCGTCGAGGCCGCCGCGATAGATGCCGGTGATGGCCTTGATCGCGGCCTGGTCGTCCTGGCCGTCGGCGGGCTTGGCCGACGGGTCGGCGCGGTGGAAATGGCCGCTCCAGACGACCTTGGAGCCATGCGCGGTCTTTTCGACCTTGATGGTCGATTCATAATGGGTGACCGGCACGACCTTCACATTGTCGGGCTTGTCGGTGATCTTATAGGTGTAGCTCATCATCGCATTGCTGTGGACCTTGAGCTGTTCCTCCAGCTTGGGGCCGCCCAGGTCGAGCGTGCGGACTGAGCCGACATTGTTGTCGGCCGTCGCGTCCGAAGCCTTGATCGCAGGATGCCAGGTCAGATCCTTGAAGTTCTTGATCACCGCCCAGACCTTGTCCGGCGTGGCCGCGATATCGACCGATTGCGAGACTTTCAATTCTGGCGTGGCGGCGTTGGCCCCGGTAACGGCGGCGCCCATGGCGGCGGTCAGGCTGAACGCTAGCAGCAGCAATTTCATCGTCATCTTCTTTCCGGATGGATTTACGGATTGCCCGGCGAACGGCATGGGCGTCGGCAGAGTAGGGCCGGTCACTACTGGAGCATATGGGACTATCGCAGTAGGGGCAATCCTGACGCGAAGGATTTGTGGCCAGCTCGTACAGTGTCCGGAGCCGGTAGCGCTCTCGCGCTACCTTCGCCTCTTCATCGTGGCGCTCAGTAGCGCGCGCCCGTCCGAGACATCATCCGGGTCGATTGGATCTCGAATGAATCATGCCGGTATCACGTATGGGAATTCGCCGCTCCGTAGGTGTTGGTTGGCGGACGGTTTCAACCCTGAAGGCACGGCTGTGCCGGTGACGAGGGACAGCATTACCTCGGGTGCGTTGTCGGCCAACGTCCGACCGTTGCGGGTAGCAAAGCTGTATGTCGCCGGCGTCCCCACGACGTAGTGTAGAATGTCGGGGAATAGCTCCCGAACCACGGTTTGACCGTAGCCCTGGGGGTCATGCGAGGTTCCGCTGGCCGCGACCACGGCGGCGATGTGCTCGGCGATGTGCTTGCCCTCCTCTTCGAAGTCCTTGGAGGGGTGCCTGGTGTCGGCCGAGATTGTAAAGCTGGTGTCGTCTGGCCAGAAGATTGGCCACATCATTGGGTGTCCGCCGCGGTTGATCTGCCGCCAGCCCCCCGCGTCCGTGGCGAGCTTCGTGGCGCACCAGACGCCAATGCGGGCGCCAGGCTTCAGCTGAGGATGCTGGTGGGGGATCTCCAGCACGATCGATTCGACGGTCGTGCCCGCGAAGCTGTTCTTCGCGTTCTCCGGCTGCCAACCTGACAGATCCACGGCGGTTCCGCTTTTTACGGGGCCGTTGACCTTCGCGAGCAGCGCCAGATCGATGTAGAACGAGTCGGCGATGCGTCCTGCCCATAGACGAGCGCCACCCGCACTGGCTGGCTCGCCCGTATGGCCTTCGAGCACGAGGTTACCGGTCGCGGAGTCCTCTGTCGCCTCTTTGCCAGTGAGAGCGTACAATTTCATGGGCTGTCGGCCGTCTGAGCCCGCTTCGCCGAACGCCACCCGGTACGTCAGGGTTTCGAACTCGGCGCCGTCGAAGTGTACCTTGAACTCATAGCGCGCCTCATGGTGGAAACCCGGCTTTACATGGACTTTGGTAATGTTGGAGTTGACGTCCATGATGAACACGGTGCTGTCTTTGCCTGAAAAGACATAAAGGTCGTCGATATAAAGCTGGCCGTTCTGTGCCGCGAGGGGGGTATCCAGGTGATGAGACATGGAAATACTTCCTTCGGATTGGAGTGAACCTCTAGCACCTTCAGGCGCCCACGCTGCGCGCGCGCAAAACGGCAACGCCGCCGTCGCAGGGACGAGCAGCGTGATGAATTTGCGCCGATCCAACTGGTAAATTTGCATTTTTAGTCCCTCGCCAGTCAGGGCCTAGTCATTAACGTATCGGAATGGCGGGGATCTTACAAGACGAGGTGAGCCGTCCTGACGCGGAGGGGTGGTCCAAAGACAATCTGCTATTGCGACAAATTCGCATTTGCAAGGGGGCGATTTTCGGCTATGGTCGCCGTCGTCACTGATGTGAAGGCCCGGTCGCATGTATGTTTGCCTGTGCAATGCCGTTACCGATGGACAGATTCGGGCTGCGGCCGGTGAGAAAGAATGTTCTGTCGCCGGCCTGTACCGTCTCCTGGGCGTTCAGCCGAAATGCGGCAAATGCGTGCCGGTCGTCCGAGAGATCCTGAGCGAGCGCGCCGATAGCGAGGCTGCGGCGCTCTGCGCTTTGGCCTGACGGACCAGAGACGTCGGCAACCCCTTTCCGGCGTTGGAAAATCATCGTACTAGAGTGAGGTGCTCGGCCGCGTGCCGGTCGCTCGTCACTTACGATATGCCGACCGGCCTGATGGCGGTGGCGGAGGAGGGGTCATGAAAGGCGATGCCGGCGTCCTGCAGCATCTCAACACCATCCTGAAAAACGAGCTGACCGCGATCAATCAGTACTTCCTTCATGCCCGCATTCTGAAGAACTGGGGCGTGACCAAGCTCGGCCATCATGAATATGAAGAGTCGATCGAGGAGATGAAGCACGCCGATCGGCTGATCGAGCGCATTCTGTTTCTCGAAGGGCTGCCCAATCTCCAGGATCTCGGCAAGCTCCTGATCGGCGAGACGGTGCCGGAAATCCTCGAATGCGACCTTCGGCTGGAACGAGCGGCGATCACCGATCTCCAAGTAGCGATCGCTCATTGCGAGACGGTGCGCGACTACGTCACGCGCGAGTTGCTGGAAGAGATCATGGCCTCCGAGGAGGGCGGCATCGATTTCATCGAGACCCAGCTCGATCTCATCCAGCGCATGGGTCTGGAGAACTACACGCTGCTCCAGAGCGGCAGCGACGACTGACGCCTACTCCGGTTGTGCGCCGAGGATCCGCTTGATCTCCTCGACCAGCTCGGCCGGTTCGATCGGTTTGCGCAGGATGTGGCCGAGCGCCTCGTCTTCGATGCCGGGCAGATCGTAGCCTGTCACATAGACGATCTTGAGGTCACGCCGACGCATCCTGCCCATGCGCGCGAGCGCCAAGCCGTTGACCCGGTCCGGCATGACGATGTCGGTTAGCAGGAGATCGACGGGCTCGTCGCCTTCAAGAATTTCCAGCGCAAGGCGATGATCGGCCGCAACATGAACGCCGAAACCGGCCTCCTGAAGAAATCGGGCGACCGCCTTTCGGAAGGCTTCGTCATCATCGACGACGAGAATGTAGCGCAACCCCTGCCTCACCGCCGGCGCTGACCGATGGATGAAGCTGTCCAACCGGTAGGGCGCATAAAGTTCCAATAATTCAGCGACAATAAAGAGGGGCCTCGGCCTTGGCAATGCGATTCGCCGATTGCGACCCTTTCGGCGCCACTCTACATCTCATGACCCAGCCGATGCGGCGCCGCGCCGCTCGCGCACCCCTCACCGGGGCCCAGCCCGACCTGTTCAACTCGAAAAATGTGAGACGGCGATGCCCGATAAAGCCGACACCTCGATTTCAGTTCTGATCAAGACCCATCGCGACGTGCTTCTCGTCGCTTGGCAGGACTGCCAGCGCCGCGAGGCGACGTCGCTCTCCAGCAAGCTCAGCACCGCGGAGCTCTCCGATCAGTCCAGCCGCTTCCTGGCGGCGCTCGACAAAGGGGCCCAGAGCGGTCGGCTCGACGATGTCGAAGACGCCGCCTGGGATGAGATGCGCGAAGTCCTCGAAGAGGTGTCGACCGCCCGCGTCGCGGCCGGGTTTACCCCGTCCGAGACCGCGATCTTCGTCTTCTCGTTCAAGGAGCCGCTGTTCAATCTCCTGCGTCGCGAGACCAAGGATGCCGAGGCGCTCGGCCGTGAGATCTGGCAGGCGACGCGCCTGCTCGACCGGCTCGGCCTCTATGCGGTCGAGCTTTATCAAAAGGCGCGCGAGGAGGTGATCATGCGCCAGCAGCAGGAGCTGCTGGAGCTGTCGACGCCCGTCGTCCAGCTCGCCGAGGGCATTCTGGCTCTGCCGCTGATCGGCACGCTCGACAGCGCCCGGACGCAGATCGTCATGGAAAGCCTGCTCGAGCAGATCGTCGCGGCCGGCGCCGAGATCGCGATCATCGACATCACCGGCGTGCCGACGGTCGACACGCTGGTGGCGCAGCATCTGATCAAGACGGTCTCCGCGGCCCGCCTCATGGGGGCCGACTGCATCATCAGCGGCATCCGGCCGCAGATCGCCCAGACCATCGTCCATCTCGGCCTCGACCTCGATGTCGTCTCCAAGGCGACGATGGCCGACGCCTTCATGCTGGCGCTCCGCCGTTCGGGGCGGGCGATCGTCGCCAAATCCGCCCGCACAGACGACAAGGCCTGATCCCGATGGGCGAGATCCCAATTCTCAAGATCGGCGATTGCCTGCTCGTCTCGATCCAGATCGACATGCACGACCAGCTGGCGATCGCACTGCAAGATGATCTTACGGTGCGCATCGTCAAGGACCGGGCGCGCGGCGTGATGATCGACATCTCGGCGCTGGAGATCGTCGATTCCTTCATCGGCCGAATGCTCAACAACATCGCCGCCATGTCGCGCGTACTCGATGCCGTCACCGTCGTGGTCGGCATGCGGCCGGCCGTGGCGATCACGCTGGTCGAGTTGGGCCTGACGCTCTCCGGCGTGCGCACGGCGCTCAATGTCGATCGCGGCCTCGCCATGATCCGCGGCCTCATCGACGAGCAGGAGGGCCCGCTTGGCGACCGATAAGGCCGACACCATGCCGGTGCGCACTTCCGACGATGTCGTAAGGGTCCGGCAGACAGTGCGCGCCTTCGCCATCCAGGCCGGGTTCAGCCTCGTCGACCAGACCAAGCTCATCACCGCGGCGAGCGAGATCGCCCGCAATACCGTCGATTACGGCGGCGGCGGGACCTTGCGCCTCGAGATATTGAGCAACGGCCAGCGCCGTGGCGTGCGGCTAACGTTCGAAGACAAGGGGCCGGGCATCGCCGATCTTTCACTGGCCCTTACCGACGGCTATACCTCCGGTGGAGGCCTCGGGCTCGGATTAAGCGGCGCCAGGCGGCTTTCGAACGAGTTCGACATAAAATCGGCGCCGGGCGAGGGCACGGTCGTGACGCTCGCCCGTTGGCGATGATATGATCGTCACCGTCGCCGACAGCAGCCAGGTAGGAGAAGCGCGCCGCGCCGCCGTCGCCGCCGCGAGCGGGCAGGGTTTCGCGGCGGAGCGGTCGGGACAGATCGCCCTCGTCGCCACCGAGATGGCGACCAACCTCCTGAAGCATGCCGGCGGCGGAGCCCTGATCATCGGATCGTTCGACGATTCTGAGGGGCGCGGGCTGGAGCTGTTGGCGCTCGATCGCGGTCCGGGCATGGCCGATTTCGACCGTTGCCTGGCCGACGGCTTCTCGACGGCCGGCAGTCCCGGCTCGGGCCTGGGCGCCATCATGCGCCAATCCGATCGCATCGCCGTCTATACCAGGCCCGGCCTCGGCACCGCGCTGATGGCGCGCTTCGTCCGCGAGGCGGCGCAAAAGGGCAAGCTCGCCTGCGAGGTCGGCCTCATCGTCGCGCCCTATCCCGGCGAGAAAGTCTGCGGCGACAGCTGGGCGATATCGGGTGCGGCCGACAGCAAGACGCTCCTGCTCGTCGATGGGCTTGGCCACGGTCCACAGGCGGCGCATGCAGCCGAAATGGCGGTAAAGGTGTTCTCGGAACAAGCGAACCGAGATTGCGTGCCGATCATGGAGACGATTCACCGGGCCCTGGCGCCGACGCGCGGCGCCGCCGCGGCCATTGCCCGCATCGACGTCGAGGCTGGTCTCGTCCGCTTCGTCGGGGTCGGCAACATCGCGGGCTTGATGCTCGATTCCGGCGAGACCAGGCGAATGATCTCGAACAACGGCACGGCGGGGCATCTGACGCCGCGTATCCGGGAATTCACCTATCCGTTCAAGCGCGCGCCGCTGGTGGTGATGCATTCGGATGGGCTCGGCACCAAGTGGGATCTCTCGGCTTATCCCGGCTTGGCGACGCACCATCCGTCGCTGATCGCCGGCGCGCTATTCCGTGATCATCGCCGCGGCCGGGACGATGCCTCGATCCTGGTCGTCCGGGTCACGTCGTGAGGAGCCGGATCCTGCTCTCCGCACTGGAGCGCGATACGGATATCCTCCAAGTCCGCAAGCGGACGCGCCGGTTGGCCGAGCTCTTCGGCTTCGATGTCCAAGATCAGACGCGCATTACCACCGCCGTCTCGGAAATCGCCCGCAACGCGCTCGAATACGGCAAGGGCGGCCGTGTCGAGTGGCGGATCAGGACCGGCCTGCCGAACCAGATCTTCGAGATCGTGGTCAGCGACAAGGGGCCGGGCATTGCCGATCTCGACGATGTCCTGTCGGGCACGCGCCGTTCGACCACCGGGCTCGGCGTCGGGCTCATCGGCGCTCGGCGGCTCATGGAGCACTTCGAGATCGAATGCAAGCCCGGAGGCGGCACGACGGTACGGTTGGGCAAGCCGCGGCCGGCGCGTGCAGCTCTCATCGGGGCCGCCGATCTCCAGGCCATCACCGACACGCTGGCCAAGGACGAGCCCGCCGACCCGGTCGCCGAGATTCGTCGGCAAAACCAGGAAATCATGATGCAATTGGCGGAATTGCAGGATCGCAAGGACGAGCTGAGCCGGCTGAATCAGGAGTTGCAGGATACCAATCGCGGGGTTGTGGCACTTTATGCGGAACTGGATGAGCGTGCGGATCATTTACGGAGAGCGGATGAACTGAAGTCGAAGTTTTTGTCAAATATGAGCCATGAGTTCCGTACGCCCCTTAATTCCATCCTGGCTCTGTCGCGCTTGCTGCTGTCGGGCACGGACGGGAATCTGGGCGTCGAGCAGGGAAAGCAGGTCCAGTTCATCCGCAAGGCGGCCGAGAGCCTGACCGAGCTGGTCGATGATCTGCTCGACCTCGCCCGGGTCGAAGCCGGCAAGACGGTTGTGGCGCCAATCGAATTCTCGGTAGCGAGCCTGTTCGGCGCCTTACGCGGCATGCTGCGGCCCTTGCTGGTCGGGGATGCCGTGGCGCTGGTCTTCGATGATGCGGCCGATCTGCCGATCCTGTTCACCGATGAAGGCAAACTCTCGCAGATCCTGCGTAACTTCATCTCGAACGCGATCAAGTTCACCGAGCATGGCGAGGTTCGCATTCGTGCTCGTTTCGATGCGGCCGCGGATGCGGTGACGATCGAGGTGAGCGATACCGGCATCGGCATCGCCGAGCAGGATCTGGAGGTCATCTTCCAGGAATTCGGCCAGATCGCCCATCCGCTTCAGACCAGAGTCAAGGGCACGGGGCTGGGGTTGCCGCTGGCGCGCAAGCTCGCCGAGCTTCTGGGCGGAACCGTCGCGGTCGAGAGCGTTCTGGGCCGGGGCTCGACCTTTGCGGTCACCCTGCCGCGCCATTACCGGATCGAGGGCATGGAGGAGCAGCCGGAAGAGGAATGGCAGGTCGATCCGAACCGTGTCCCGGTCCTGCTGGTCGAGGACAGCCCGGCCGACGCTTTCGCCCTCGACCGCATGCTCGTCTCATCCCGCTATCAAGTGTTGAGAGTGGCCAGTGTCGCTGCGGCCCGGCGTGCGCTGGAGCGGCTGACACCCTCGGCCATCCTGCTCGATGTCGTGCTTGCCGGCGAGGAGACCTGGCGGCTGATCATGGAGCTGAAGCAGAGTGAGCAGGCGGGCAACATTCCGCTCATGGTCGCGTCCTCGACCGGCGACGAGCGCAAGGCGCTGAGCCTCGGCGTCGATCACTATCTCCACAAGCCGATCAAGCGGGAAGAGCTGGTCGATCTCCTGGATCGCATCACGGGCCATCGCTCGGTCACGCGGATCCTGATGATCGACGACGAGGAGGTGAGCCGTTACCTGGTTCGGCAATTGCTGCCGCGCGGGCTTTACCATATCGACGAGGCAGCGACCGGCATGGAAGGCTTGGCCCGGTTGCAGGATGGACGGCCCGATTTGGTGCTGCTCGATCTCAACATGCCCGGCATGGACGGCTTCGAGTTTCTGAAGCGCTTCGCCGCCGAGAATGGGCGCGTGCCGATCCCGGCCCTGGTCCTCACCTCCGCCGTGCTCGGCGAGGAGGACCGCAACCGGTTGGGGCGGTTTGCCCCGGTCATCTCGAAATCGGATCTCTCGGCCGCCACCCTCATCGGCGCCATCGAGAGCTTGCTGACGCCCTCCGAGCGAGCGCGGCCGTGAGCCCCGAACCGGCCCAGATTCTGGTCGTCGACGATAATGATGCCGGCCGCTATGTGAAGGTGCACCAGCTCCGCCGCGCCGGATACACCGTGACCGAGGCGGCTACGGGCAAGGAGGCGCTCGAGTGCGTGACGGCCAAGGTGCCCGATCTGGTCATGCTCGATGTCAAGCTGCCAGATATCAGCGGCATCGAGGTCTGCCGCCGGATCAAGCGCAGCTATCCGTCGATCGCCGTTCTTCAGACCTCTGCGGCGCTGACCATGGCGTCCGATCGGACGCGCGCACTCGATGGCGGGGCCGATTCATATCTGGTGGAACCGATCGAGCCGGACGAGCTCGATGCCACCATCCGGGCGCTCCTGCGCATGCGCAGCGCCGAGCGCGACCTGCGCCTGCTCAACGAAAGGCTGGAAAGCCTCGTGGCCGAGCGGACGCGCGAGCTGGCCGAGGTCAATGATCAGCTCGAAGCCGAGATCGCCGACAGGCGCCAGGCCGAGGAGATGCTGTGGCATACGCAAAGGCTGGAGGTGATCGGCCGCATCGCCGGTGGCGTCGCTCATGATTTCAACAATCTGCTCGCCGTCATCTCCGGCAATCAGGAGCTCATCCGCGAGGCCCTGGAGCGGCCCGGCCCGCTGCGCCGCGAACGGCTGATGCGATACTTGACCACCGCCGATCGGGCCGCCACGCGCGGCGCGCAGATCACCGGCCAGCTCCTCGCCTTCTCCCGGCGCAGCGTGCTCAGGCGCGAGGCGGTCGATGTCAGCACGCTGATCTCGGGCTTCGACAGCTTCCTGCGCCGCGCATTGGGCGAAAGCGTTTCGCTCGCGCTCAAATTCTCGCCCGATCTCTGGGCCTGCCTCATCGATCCGATCCAGTTCGAGGCGGCGATCCTCAACCTGATCGTCAATGCCCGCGATGCCATGCCGGATGGCGGTACGGCGAGTGTCGAGACCGACAATTTCGTGCTGGACAGGGCGGGCACGGGGCAGCTGGCCGGCATGCCGGCCGGTGCTTACGTCCGCGTCCGCGTAACCGATGACGGTGTCGGCATGGCGCCGGACGTAGTCTCCCGCGCCTTCGAGCCGTTCTTCACCACCAAGGATGTCGGCAGCGGCAGCGGGCTCGGGCTGAGCCAGGTCTATGGCTTCGTCAAGCAGTCGGGTGGGCATGTCGCGATCGACAGCGAGCCGGGGCGCGGTACCGAGTTCAGCATCTATCTGCCGCGCTCCGACACCAAAGCGGATCTGACCGTCCCGGCCGGCAAGCTGGAGGAGCATCTCATTCCCACCGGCAGCGAGACGGTACTCGTGGTCGAGGATAATGAAGATGTCCGCAATGTCGCGGTGGCCACGATCAGCGATCTCGGCTACCGGGTCTTGATCGCTTCCAACGGGGCGGAGGCGCTGGCGCTCATCGACAGCGACACCGAGATCGACCTTCTGTTCAGCGATGTGGTGATGCCCGGCGGGATCAGCGGCTTCGACCTGGCGCGCCAGGCGCTCGGCAAGCGGAGCCACCTGCGCGCCGTCTTCACCTCGGGCTACGCCCAGACCGACGGCCAGGCGATCCCGCATACCGATTACCCGCTGATCATGAAGCCCTATCGCCGCGCCGAGCTCGCCCAGAAGATCCGCCTCGCGCTGGACACCGTCCAGAAGCACGAGGAACACGCCTGAGGCGAAGGGCCTAGGGCCGACCGCCCCACGTCTCGATTACCAAAATCCTGTGGATAAGCCCCGCCGCGTAAAATCGCGGCGTCTTGTTTTTTGCCTTCCAATAAGAACAAATAAAGAACATTATGGTTGGGCGGGAGGCGATCTATGGGTATCGGGGGCGGTGACCATTTCAATCCGGATGAGCCCCGGGACGAAAGAGGCCGATGGACGTCGTCGGGGCTGACCTCGACCAAGCCGATTCGGCCGGCGGCATGGCGCGCCCGGCCGCTGCTCGACGGCAGTGCCGCCGGGCGCGCCCAGGCGCTGCTCCATCATACGCTGCTGTCGCTGCCGGACCGGTTGCGCCGCCGATTCCCGCTCGACGATCAGTCGGCGCCGGCGCGTCTCGGCAAGCTGCTCGGCCGTTGGGCCGACGCCTCCGGGCTCGATGACGAGACGTTCCGGGCGCGCTTTCTCCAAGGCGGGGTGACGCTGGCGGCGGTACGTGCCTTGCGCTCGGCCGCTCGTGCCGCTACCCGGGCGCAGAATGCCGGCGACATGGCGGAGGCCGGGACGCATCTCGCCTCCGCCGTCCAGGAAGTGGGGCCTGACCGCTGGCCACGCCTTCTCGTCTCGGCCGAGGCGAATGCTGCGGCACAGCCAGCGATCGACGAGGCCAAGCCCAACCCGGCTCTGGCGCTCGATCCCTCCAATTTCGCGGCACCGGCTCTACTTGAACGCGCCGCTCCCTCCTTTCTGGCAGAAATCACGCCAGAGACGCTCGGTTGGCTGTCGGGCTTCGCCCGTGCCGCGCTGATCGGTTTACGCCTTACGCCTGTAGCCCTACTTGGCCTGATTTTTGTGCCGGATCAGAAGTCGGTGATCGAGACCGGCAGGCTGCCGGGCCGCCGCGATATCACCTATCGCCTGGATTCCGACACCGGCACGCTCGACCTCACCATCGGGGATGGCCAGGGCGGACCGCCCACCGTGCTCCACACGCGCATCGGCCTCGACGGCGTCTTCCGCGACAGCCGGAATCGTCCGGTCGCGCGTGGGCTGACCGACAGCGTCCTCATCGATCCTGACGCGGTCGCGGCAGCGGCCCAACCGCAGGAAGAGCCTCCCTCCGGTGCCAAGCCGATGGCGGTGGTGCGGACCGATGAGGACGAGCCGAAGCTCTGCCCGGATCCGGGGCCGGATCAAGGCGGTCGGAAGACCGAGCTGTCAAATGCCTATGAAAACTACATCAGCTCGATCGTGAATCCCGAGAATCCGCTCGTTCGCACGATCAGAAATCCATTATCTGTTCGGATGTTCAATCCCGTCGAACAGAAGATGGTAAATTTTGACGATTGCCAACATAGGACTGGCATTCTCGTTGAAGCTAAGGGACCTGCATTTGCAAAATTGATGCAGGATATAGAGAAATTTCCCGGTCTGGGGGTGGTGAAGAAATTTCATACCCAAGTTACCAATCAAATCAATGCATCAGCAGGTCGGCCTATCGTATGGTTTTTTGCGGAAAAGGAAGCGGCGGATAAAACGCGCAAGCTTTTCCGTGAATGGGGCTATAGCGAGAAAGTCACCGTTGTCTACAAACCCATGCCGGGTGTCAAGGAGTGGCGATCGAAGCCATAAGTCGTAATGAGTGAGGAGGTTTAGATGAAAATAGGGCAATACACCATTAATTCCTGTTGGGTACCGCGAAGTGAGACTGAGGATTCTTTATCGTTTCGCTGCCTAAAGATGGCGCGCTCGCTATCTTCGGTAAATAGTGTCTTTGGGCCCTGGCATTTTCTCAGCGAAGCGTGCCAGGTACCTCAGCCGCTGGAACAAATCCGTGAGCAACTACCCAATCTTATTTCGCATTCACCTGTGGATCGAACCGATGAGGGAAAGCCATTTATTCCGTACGGTTACATCTTTCACATCGGCAATTCCGACGAGACCAATCCCCGAGCAGTCACGGTCAACATGTTCGTGGGGGCTACAGCAACGCCAGGGTATGTAAATCATGTCTCGCTTCATACGGCCGATCCTTATAATGAATTCACGGATTCGGATATCGTTACTTACGATATCTTTCGCGGCGCCATGCTGGCGATCGCTCGAGCCTGGGACGTTAGCTGGTGTGCAGCTTATCCCACCGAGCTTCGAACGCTGAGTGCTTCGCACGCGAAATTCCATGCGGCTTGGATGACCTATGTCGCTCCCCGATTCGAGCCGCTGATCCAGCCTCCGGCCTCTCTTGAGAGCGAGCGGCTGACCGATGGCGGATTGCTGATGGTGGCCACGCGGGATCGTTTCGATGTCGCCAACCCGGCTCATCTCGCCGCGGCCGAGGAAATCGAAGCCGCGCTCGCTCCGCTCAATGCCCTGTCGTGGCCGCCCGAGGAGGACTATCCATAAGGAACCGACCGCAAAGAAGGCGATTCGTGCCAAAGGCGCCCTCGCTGCTCTTCCTGCCGCCCAGTGATGCTCCAGGCCTCGAACCCTTGCCTATCGCTCGTCCTCATCGGGCTTAGCCAGACCGAGCCGCTCGACGACGCTCGCCGCCGATGCGCCTTTCGGCACCACCGCCCATTCCTTGGGGGCGGCGGCGCGCACGACCATCACCGCATCCTTCGGGCAGATATCGAGGCAATCGACCTCGATCACGGCGAACTTGGCCTTGCGGCCTTTGCTCTTGCCGCCCAGCTCCTTGCGCAGGCTCTTGGCCAGCCGGTCCTCGCCCTTGTCGCCGAAGCCGCCATCGAGCTTGCGCGAGCATTTGCGGCAGACCAGCACCACTTCGGTCCAATCGGCGCGCACGCCTTTGATCTTCTTGTCGTGACTCACGATCGCTACCGCCGAGCTGCCTGCCTGATCACGGCAGATGGGCCAGGCGGCGGCGGAGCGCAAGGGCGTGCGGGTCGAGGCAGCCTTGCTGCTCGGGGACTGGCAGGAGGCAAGGATTTCTTGGCGCCCGCACAAGGCCTTGCGATAGTCTGGGTTGCCATCTTGAGTGATCCGCTATGCCGGATCCAGATATCGCCATCGCCGATGAACGGTTGCACGGGCTCAATGAATATTGGCGGCGGAAGAGAGGGAGCCGCCAGCCCCCAGCCGCGCCGATATCGCGCCCGAAGAGATGACCGACATCCTGCCCCGGGTGTTCCTCATGGAGAAAATCGGCGCCCGGCTTCGCTATCGGCTGGTCGGCGACTCCTTTCGCGAAATCCATGGCAGCAAGCTGATCGGTCTGTATCTGGACGAGATCGATCTCGATCACATCGCCGCCGCCTATATCGGCGAATATGAGAAATCCGCCTAGAGCACGATCATATTGGCTGGAAACAGCCAATATGTGAATCGTACTCTAACTGTTGGAATAGAGGCGGATTCACGAAATGGGTGGATTCCACCCATTTCGATCCGGCTCTAGGAGCTGGTTCCCGTTGCGCGGGAATGGTGCTTCACCAAGCTCGACGGACGATATCTCGACTATGAACGGATCATCCTGCCGCTGTCGCCGGACGGCCGGACCGCGAACATGTTTCTCTGCGGTGCCGTCGGGTTCGGCTATGGCTGAGACCGCCGGCGCCTCAGTACTGGCCGACGGCAGAGGAACCACGGCCCTGCGTCCGTAAGCCTTTCTTTATGACGTTGGGCCATTCTCGGGGCAAAAGCTTCGAGGAACGCGACGTGAGACTCAACGACTTGAAGATTTCCTGGAAACTGCAGGCCCTGACCGCATCGGCCCTGGTCTGCCTCGTCGTCATATGCGTGTTCGCGGCCTCGGGCCTGCGCGAGCGGATGATGACCGATCGGGAAAGCAGCGTTCGGCATCTCGTCGAGGCGGCGAGCGGCGTCATCGGCTATTTCGAGAAGCAGGCGGCCTCGGGCGCCGTGAGCGTCGAGCAGGCCCAGGCCGAGGCCAAGGCCGCGGTCAAGGCGATGCGCTACGGCGATGGCGGGGTCGAGTATTTCTGGATCCAGGACGGCACGCCGGTCATGGTGGCGCATCCGATCAAGCCCGAGCTCGAAGGCAAGAACCTGTCGGAAGCGAAGGACCCGAACGGCTTCCATCTGTTTGTGGGCTTCGCCGACGCGGCCAAGAAGGGCGGCGGCTTCGTATCCTATCTGTGGCCCAAGCCCGGCTTCGACGAGCCGGTCGCTAAGATCTCCTACGTCAAAAACACGGGCTGGGGCTTGATCGTGGCCAGCGGCCTCTATCTCGACGATGTCCAGGCCGAGTTCCAGGCGGCGCTGCTGCGCTACGGCGCGGGGCTGCTCGCCGCCGTCCTGGCGATCGCGGCCGTGGCGCTCTGGCTGGCGCGCTCGATCGCCCGGCCGCTGGCGACGGTGACGGCGTCGATGACGGCGCTGGCCGAGGGCGATGTCGGTGTCGAAGTCCCGACCCTCCGGCGGCGCGACGAGATCGGCCGGATGGTCGCCTCCCTTTCGGTCTTCCGCGACACCGCGCAAGAGGCGAGGCGGCTTCAGGCGCAAGAGGCCGAAGTTCAGGCCCAGGCCGCCGGCGAGCGCCAGCATATGCTCACGCGGCTCGCCAACGATATCGAGACGAGCCTGCGCGGCATCGTCCAGTCGGTCTCGGGCGCTGCCGACAAGCTGCAGGGCGATGCGCGCGGCATGTCCGATGTCGCCGAGCGCGCGAACCGGCAGTCCCATGCCGTGGCGCAGGCCTCCGATCACGCGACCGCCAATGTGCAGATGGTTGCGGCGGCGGCCGAGGAGCTGTCGAGCTCGATCGGCGAGATCAGCCGGCAGATCACGGATTCCGCCCGCATCACCGCCGAGGCGGTGGCCGAAGTCGGCCGGACCAACGAGACGGTCGAGGGGCTGGCGACGGCGGCCCAGCATATCGGCGAGGTGGTCAAGCTCATCAGCGACATCGCGAGCCAGACCAATCTCTTGGCCCTGAATGCCACGATCGAGGCGGCGCGCGCCGGCGAGGCCGGCAAGGGCTTCGCCGTGGTGGCGAGCGAGGTGAAGTCGCTGGCCAACCAGACGGCGCGGGCGACCGAGGAGATTTCCAGCCAGATCGCCGCCATGCAGAAAGTATCGGGCGCCGCGGTCGGCGCCATCAAGGGCGTGGGCGGCACGATCGGCCGGATCGACGAGATCGTCTCGGTCATCGCCCATGCGGTCCAGCAGCAGCGTTCGGCGACCGACGAGATCGCCCAGAATGTTCAGCAGGCGGCAGTGGGCACGCAGGAAGTGGCGCAGAATATCGGCGGCGTGACCGAAGCCGCGGCCGACACCGGGGCGATGGCCGGTCAGCTCCGGATCGAGTCCGAGGGTCTCGCCCGCCAGGCTCAGAGCCTGCAGCAGGAAGTCGATCGTTTCACCGCTGACATCCGCGCCGCCTGAGGGCCTTCAGTCCGGGTAGGCCACGACCCGGCGCTCGCTCGTCAAGGCTGCGAGCCAGATGCCGAAACCGCCGAGCGCCAGCAGGCAGCCGACCCAGCCGATGGAGGTCCAGCCGTAGCCGGCGGCGATCGCCATGCCGCCGAGCCAAGGGCCGAGCGCGTTGGCGGTGTTGAAGGCCGAGTGGTTGAGGGCCGCCGGCAACGCCTGGGCATCACCCGACACGTCCATGAGCCGCGTCTGCAGCACCGAGCCGAGGGCGCCGCCCACGCCGATCATGAAGACATCGACGATGACGGCGCGAATATCCCCTGCCGCCCACGGAAACAGCGCCAGTGCCGCCGCCATCCAGAGCAGCAGGCCACCCGCGGTCGGCATCAGCGCCCGATCGGCATAGCGCGGCACGACGATGTTGCCGACGGTGAGCCCGACGCCGACGGCGCTCAGCACGATCGGCACGAACTGATCGGACACATGCGTCACCGCCATCAGCGTCGAGGCGAGATAGGTGTAAACGGCAAAGAGACCGCCGAACCCGATCGCGCCGATGCCGAGCGTCAGCCAGACCTGGCGGAGCCGCAGTGCGCCCAGCTCTCGAACTGGGCTCGCTCGCGGATCCGGCACGTCGCGGGGGGCGAGCAGGGCGACCAGTGTCAGCGCCGTCAATCCCAGCACGGCCACGACACCAAAGCTCCAGCGCCAGCCGGCCGCTTGCCCCAGCCAATTCGCCGCCGGCACGCCGATGATGGTGGCGATGGTGAGACCGAGGAAGATCTGGCCCACGGCCTGGGTCCGCTTGCCCGGCGGCACCAGCGAGGAGGCGACCATCGAGGCGATGCCGAAATAGGCGCCGTGCGGCAGCCCGCTCAGGAACCGGAACAGGATCATCCAGCCATAGGTGGGGGCGAGCGCGCTCAGCCCATTGCCGAGCGCGAACATCGCCATCAGCAGGATCAGCAGCGTCCGCCGCGCCATCCGGGCCGAGAGCACGGCGATCACCGGCGCGCCCACGACCACGCCCAGCGCATAGGCGCTGATGACATGGCCGGCCGTCGGCGCGTCGATATCAAGCGACGCGCTGAAATAGGGCAGCAGGCTCATGGTGGCAAACTCGGTCGTACCGATGGCGAACCCACCCATGGCGAGCGCCACGATCACCAGGGTTGGCCAAGGTGTCTCTAGTGAATCATGCTGTGCCAAGGGGGTGTCGCTCCGTCATCCGCTCACGCAAGCTTGCCTAGCGGGCGCTTGCGAGCAATGCGACACGCTGTTCGGCATGGCTGGCCTGTGTGGATGAGCGTTATGGGCGCCGCGGCTCCTGGGAAGCGCCTTGGGGCGGCGGCGAGGAGCCATGGGGCGCATACATCTCGTCATTGGTGGCGGGATCGGTCGCCGGCGCGCCCGCATGAGGATGCGTCGCAGGCAACGAGCTGCCTGGGGGCTTGGCGGCGCCGTTCTGCACCTTCGGCTGTGCGGCACCGGGCGGCGAATTGGTCATTGGCGGGTTCGATGAATTCGGGCCTGGAACGGCGCTCTGTCCGGTGGCATTGCCGGGCTGCTGGGCACGGGCCGAGAGCGGGCAGATGATAAGCAGGGCGGCGAAAGCGGCGGCGAAGGTGATTTTCATGGCGGGGCCTCTGGGCTGGGTCCTCCTGAACCCTTGGGCAACCCTGCGGTTCCGCCTGCGAAGGCGGCGCCTCTATTGGATGATGCCGGAATAGGTTTGGGGCGCCTGGTTCGTATGGAGGGTATCCGCCGCGGCCTGTTCTTTTTCCGGCTGGTGAGGCTTGGCGGATCTCCGACTGATATGCAACGCGATCGGGCGACCGACCGGAGGCTGAGGCCTCGCTGCCTCGGCCGGAACGGGATTTCGCGGATTGCCGGTATCTTCCGACGAATGTGCCGGGCCGGACAAAACGCCGGTCAGCAGGATGGCAAATATTGTGGCGGCCAAGCCTTCTCGCATGATCCGGCCCCTCGTCAAATGCGTCTCAGCACGAACCCTTTCGCTGGGCGCGGGTTCCCCGGCCCAATGACGATCGTTGACGATGCCGCTCGTATGTCGACCTAACCACAGCAAATCCCGGTCGGTAAGCCGCCCTCAAACATCGCCGTCATCCGACGACCTCGACGACGCCCATCATGCCTTTGTCTTCGTGATCGACGGCGTGGCAGTGATAGACGAACTTACCGACGATCACCGGATCGGTGAACGGGATGACAACCTTGAGCGAACTAGGTCCCATTTCGGTGGCGGGCGGGATCGAGAAAGTGTCGTGAAGGCTGTCGTCATCCAGCGGCACCCCGTTGATTTCCGTCACCAGGAACGGGGTCTGATGGATATGGAAGCTGTGATATTGCTGGTCCGTGTTGACGATGGTCCATTCTTCCGTATCGCCGAGCCGCACCGTTTGATCGATGCGGCTTTCCTCCATGACGTGCCCATCGATCATGAACATCTTCCGATCCGCCGTCCGTGAATAGTTGAGCGTTCGGCGGCGTGCGATCGGCGTTTTCCGCACCTCCTCGATCCATCGGGGTCCTTGTACTTGCTGCTGGAGAATCTGGCTCTCATCCGCTTGTCCGACGGCCGGAGCCCCCGAGGCGACTATCATGGCAATCTGCTGGGCCGGTAGAGGTGCTTTCCAAGCCTGGTTCTGAAACGGGACCGACTGCACCGAATATTCTCCGGCGGGCGGTCCGATCACGATGGCATCGACCCGCTGGCCGGGCCCCAGGAACAGTTCCGATGTGCGTTGGGGGTGGGACAGCGGATGTCCGTCGGTGGCGATCTGATAAAGCGGCATGCCGCCGATGCGAAGCTTTATGAAGAGGGTGGCCCCGATATGCGCAATGCGCCAGAACTGCACTTCGCCGGGCTTTATCGGCACCACGGGATTGACTTGGCCGTTGATTGAAATGATCTCGCACTCATCGAGTTCCGCATGCTTGATAAACAGGAATCGCTCGGGAAGATCGCCCGCCATCGGGAAATAGCGCTCGAAGCCGTCGATGACGAGGCCACCCGACAGGCCGCCCAACATCTGCTTGGCGACGACGCCGTGCGCGTGGGGATGATACCAGAAGAGACCCGGCTCCTGCCGGTCCTGCGCCGGCACCCTGACCTCGTAGTCGAACTCTTCACCCGGGTGAACATGGACAAAGACATTGTCGCTGTTTCCCTTGGGCGAGACGCTCAAGCCATGAAAGTGCAAGTTGCTCGGATCGCGCGCCAGATCATTCTTGAACTTGATGCGCATCACGTCACCCAAGCGCGCCCTGAGCACCGGCGGCAAATAGGCGTTGTTGTACAGAAAGCCGGGAAAGGTGACATCGCCAAGCCGAACATTGCCGGACGCCGCGGTCAGCGTTGCTGTGAGGACGCCGTCCTTGCTGCGTATCTCCGTCGGTTGCGTCAGGAGTTCCCCTGTCTGCGCGTGTGCCCGGACGGGCTGTGCCGCCGATGCGGATGCGATGAGGCTCGCCGGCAAGATGCCCTGCGCCGCCAAGGCCCCGCCGATCCGGCCTGCGGCGGCGAGCAAGGCCCGCCGCCCAATCACAGGTACGCTGCTGCTGCTCATCTGGTGTCCTCGAGTGGAGCGCACGGGCTTGGACGTTTGGCCGTGTCGGCTAACGAATGGCGCAATCGACTGGTCGTCACATACGTATGCAGGCCCAGATTTGGGGCGCGTCCCTTCTAGGCTCGTGGAGGTATAGACGCGAATAATTTGCTCGTCGACAGTAGCTGGAGCTGGAAATTAGCGATGACTCGAGCTCCAACGACACGTGTCAAAATTCCGCAGACGCCGTGGTCAAGCGCGCGAAGAGGGGTCGAGATCCTGCATGACGCGCCTCATATAGGGACGAGCATGGGGCTTGCCGAGGATGAGCTTGTTCGATAGCCAACCCGACCTGTTCGGCGCAGAGCACCTTCCGGGCCTGTCCCAGGCCGAGGCGATCGTGACCCCGGCCGAAGAGCGGGCGCTCGCGGCCGCTATCGACGCGGTCGATCTGTCGCCTTTCCGCTTCCAGGGCTGGCTCGCAAACGGCTGACCGCGTCCTTCGGCTGGCGCTACGATTTCGACGAGCATCGGATCGAGCCGACCAGACTCATCCCGGACTGGTTGCTGCCGCTGCGCGAGCGGGCGGCGCGCTTCGCCGGCCTCGAGCCCGACCAGCTCGTCCAGGCGCTGGTGACGCGCTACGATCCGGGCGCCGGCATCGGCTGGCATCGCGATCGGCCTTTGTTCGAGCATGTCGTCGGCATCTCGCTGGGCGCGCCCGCGACGATGCGGTTCCGCCGGCGCCGGTCCGGCGGTTTCGATCGCCGCTCGGCGCCGCTGGCGCCACGCTCGATCTACCATCTCAGCGGCGAGGCACGCCACCAGTGGGAGCACAGCATCGCCGAAATGGCGGCGACGCGCTGGTCGATCACCTTCCGCAGCCTGTCCGATCAGGGCCGGGCGAAGCTGCCGTAACTCTCAGGCGCCTGTGCGCTCCTTGAAGAAGGCGATGACGCGCTGCTCGGCGGCCTTGGTCGGGCCGTCCTCGCGCATATGCACGGTCAGCACGGAGTGCGGATGCCCGTTTCCGGGCTGCGCGTCTGCGTCTTCGAGCTCGAT
This sequence comes from Aliidongia sp., assembly GCA_035539155.1. Taxonomy (GTDB): domain Bacteria; phylum Pseudomonadota; class Alphaproteobacteria; order ATCC43930; family CGMCC-115725; genus JAXDMU01. The sequence goes on from DATLIZ010000010.1 coordinate 82,149, forward strand.
CGCCTCGAACCGGTCGCCGAACGCCTGGCGATAAGCGTCGAAGCGCGCATCGGGGACGGTCGCATCGCTCTTGAAGCGCAGACCGATCACCGACAAATCCTCGTCCTGGAAGCGCCGCTTGGCGCAAGCGATTTCGTCGGGAGACGCGTCGATGCCGGCAGCGCGCCTGCGCGAGCCGATGGCGATGGGCAGCGACGGCTGGGACAGGACCGGCGCCACCATGACGGGCTCGGTCATCATGGCGAGCGCGAACCCGCCGGTGAAGCACATGCCGACGGCGCCCACACCCTTGCTGCCGCATTCGCGATGGGCACGCCGCGCCAAGGCCCTGAGCCAGTCGACGATCGGGCTCGATCTGCCGGTGCTCCAAACGTTGAATTCCCGGCGGATGCAGATGGCGCCCAGCAGCGACCGTAGGGCGTAGCCGACCGACACCGGGCGGCCCGGCTCGCCGAACAGGACGGGTAGAAACACGGTCATGCCGGCTTCGGCGACCCGGTCGGCGAACCGAACGATTCCCGGATGAAGCCCCGGTATCTCGTGAATGACGATCACCGCCGGCCCCGAGCCTCGGCGATAGACGGTCCGCGACCACGGCCCGTCGGCGAAGGTGAATTTCTCGTAGGCGGAGAGGACGGCTTCCTCGGTTGCTGACATCTCGTGCTCCACGGATGGCAGCGGGCGGAGGCCGGCCACCAGGGCTTGAAGTCCCGACTGCACCATACAACCGAATGCATTGCCGTCCAATCCTGCGGCAAACGGTATCAGCGGACCTCGTGCATGTCTTGAGATCGAGAGTCCGGCCGGACTATGAAGCGTACCAAATCCCGATGCGTCTTACTTAGTTCGCGGGAGAGTCCCAAGTCGGCGTGGCGAGCTCGCTGGCGATGAGCTTGTCGGCCGGGACATTGGTCGAGCAAGCGGCGACACCGATCAGCATCATCGCGGCCAAGGACAGCCGAGCGAATTTTGCGATTGTGGTCATGATCTTCTCCTCATGAGATCGACCGGAACAGCATCTGACCAGGAAGTACTTTTAAGTTGGGGCGGTCTGCTGTTCGACAGAGAAGATTTGGGTCGGTGGCGCCGTTTCGTCCAATATACGGCGCAGGCTTTGTCGATTGCTTTTGGCGATACCGGCGGCCGTCCGGGGGACCGACGCGGATCCGCGCAGGCCACCCCAGCCCGTACGTCATTTGACCCCGATACAGGCGCGTTCCATGATGCTGGCCTCTTCGTTATTTCCGGTTCTTGCAATGGAGCTGCGTCATATCCGCTATTTTCTCGCGGTGGCCGAGGAGCTGAACTTCACCAAGGCCGCTGCCCGGATCGGCATCGGCCAACCGCCGCTGAGCCAGCAGATCAAGGATCTCGAAGCCGAGGTCGGCGCCGCCCTGTTTCGCAGGCTTCCGCACGGCGCCGAGCTGACGGACGCCGGTCGCAGCTTCCTTGACCGGGTGCGCGCGATACCGGCACAGGCGGATGGGGCGATCAGCGCCGCTCAGCAGGCCGCGCGCGGGGAGCTGGGGGCGCTGCGAGTCGGGTTCACCGGTTCAGCTCCGTTCAACGTGATCGTGGCGTCGACGATCCGATCCTTCAGGCGCGCCTTTCCCCAAGGTCGATCTCACCCTCGATGAGGGGAATACCGCCCGTCTCATCGTCTCCCTGCGCAACGGCCAGCTCGACGCCGCCTTCCTGCGCGGCATTACCCCGTGTTGCGAGGATCTTCAACTCCGGCACCTTGCCGAGGAGGCGTTGGTGGCGGTGCTGCCCGCGGCTCATCCGGCTGGGGCTGCCGAGGTGGTCGAACTCGGTCTGCTCCGCGACGAAACCTTCATCCTCACGCCTCGGCCGGCCGGGCCGACCTTGTTCGATGCCGCGACGCTTGCTTGTCGCCAAGCGGGGTTCGAGCCCATTCTCGGCCAGCCGGCGCCGCAGGTTGCCTCGATTATCAGCCTGGTCGCCGCTGAGTTCGGCGTTTCGTTGGTCCCCGCTTCGATGCGCCAGCTCCAGATGACCGGCGTGGTCTATCGCGAACTGGCGAGCGAGGTCCCGGGGACCCGGCTGGATCTCGTCTACCGCCGGGGCGATCATTCGCCCGTAATCCGCAACTTCGCGGCCCAAGCCCTCGCGCAAGCGGCGGCCCAGACCGGGAGGTCCTGAGAGACTGTTTGAAAATGCGCGACCAGCGCATTTTCGGTTCCGGGCCGCGCTCTTCCCCGCCCGGCCACCCGCGCAAGTATCCTGGAATGGGTTGCTTGTCTTGAACGGCCCTCTGGGAGAGGGTGGACACCGGCGAGGGCTCGTTGAGTGGGTTGGTCTTTCGACCGTGGCCATCTGGAGCCTTGCCGGTGTCGCGGTCGCTCACGCGTACGGAAGAGAGGGCTC
>DATLIZ010000011.1:0-25813 GCA_035539155.1 Aliidongia sp.
CCGACCTTCTGCAAAGCCCAAGGATCAGCGCGCCGATCGGGTCAAGGCCAAGGCCGCGCCACGCGCGGGGACGCGAAGCGGCAGCCTTGAGGCGAGCGGCGCGATGAGCCACACCGCTTGACTTCGTCCACGGTAGATAAGTCAGGCTTAGGAAAGCGAGGACAAGCTTCGTCGCCGTGCCCATGCCGTTGCCGATATGGCAACGCGCGGCGTTACCGATATGGTAATATCCTAAGATCATTGACGAAGCTGAGCATGGTGGACACCTTCGATCCTCGCTTGGATATCCTGCCCGCGGCACAGCGGCGCCTCTGGGACGAGCTCGGCCAGATTCTGCCGCAATTCGTGCTCTATGGCGGCACGGCGGTGGCGCTTCATCTGGGGCACCGGCAGTCGGTCGATTTCGACTTTTTCGGCGGCGAGGATTTCGAGCCCGCAGCGCTGACCAGGACGATCCCGTTCATGGCCGATGCGGTGATCACGCAACAGGCACCCAGCACGCTGAGCGCGACGCTCGACCGGGGCGGGCCGGTCAAGGTGTCGTTCTTCGGCCTACCCTCCATCCGACCGCAGATGCCGCCGCAGATAGCGCCGGGCACCGGCCTCAAGGTGGCGTCGCTTCTCGACCTCGCCGGGATGAAAGCCGCCGTGGTGCAGCAGCGGGCCGAGGCCAAGGATTATCTCGACATCGACGCGATCCTGGCGGATGGCCGGATCGACCTGCCGCTGGCGCTGGCGGCCGCGAGCGCCATCTATGGCCGGCAATTCAATCCGCAGATCACGCTGAAGGCGCTCTCTTTCTTCGCGGATGGCGATCTGCCCGGGCTGCCGGGCGCGGTACAGCAGCGATTGGCCGAAGCGGCGCGCAAGGTCGACCTCGACTCCCTGCCGGCGCTGCCCCACGCTGAGCCGCCGCGATGAAGCCCATTCCGCCGACACCGGAAATCGCCGAGATCGCGCGCCGGATCGTCTGGTTCGAACCACCGACGAAAGCGCTCCAGGATCCGATCCGCTTCATGGCCTATGCCATGGCGCATGCGACGCATGAGGATATGAAGGCGATCCGGCGGTATGTCTCGGACGAGGATTTCATTGAGGCGCTGGAAAAGGCGCCGCCGGGGATCATCGATGGGCGGTCCTGGGCGTATTGGAACGGGCAGATGGGGCGATGGCCGGCGCCGCCTATGCCGAGGCGGCGATTATAGTATGCCCTTATTGAGCGGCTATCGGAGCTGCGCCCGGGCAGCATCGCTTAATTCATAGGCTGGAACAATTGATCCGCCCTTTACGGGGGTGATTACGCCACGACCTTCTAATTTCGCTAAAATGATGTCTACAGCCTGTTGAGCCAAAATGTGATCTTCAGAGAAGATACTTTGAACCGAATAATATCTCCAGCGATTAGGGATTTTCTTTCTCACCAATGCCGGAAACATCTTTACATACCAACGCTCTACCAATTCGTACTCGGATCTGATTGCATTAATCATATCGGTAGAAAGAAATTTCCCATCGCTAGTAATATTTAATCTTATATGATAACTCTCAAATAAATTAACTATCCCACTATCGGTGATGAGATGCTCGGTCAAAGTAGTCGCCTTTTGCTCTCTCGTCCATGCCCGGACGAATACGCATGCAGCGCCAATCATGATGACCAAAAAAGCCGCTCCTAACATTGGAATAAACATAGGAACTTTGGCGTCCATATACCCAATGAATCTCCCGATCAGAGGGTGCGCTATTATGCTCTTCGAAAAACTAAGTATAGCGGCGATAGAAACTGCAACGAGCGCTGATGTTGTTCGCGTTTTCCTTGCTTTAAGATCTGCTATTTTACGTATTTGAATCGACAAATCTGCGGATTTTATTTTTTCATCGATTGTCGGAAGCTGTGCCGTTGCCTCTACGACGGACGGAAGTGAATTTGATTTCCTGACTTCGCAAGATTTTATATATTCGATCGCACCTTGGATCAAATGATAATAATTCTTGCTTTCCTCACTCCCAAAGCTACCGGAACTTCGATCTGGGTGATATTCGACAAGTAGTTTTGAGAGTTGTGTTCGCGCGATCTGGAACGAACTCGGCTTCTTCAAAGAAAATGCGTCCAGAATTTCGTCTAGCGAGTTCCAGTCGTTCATGACTGTCTCCAAGCTCAAATCGAGAAGGGTACGCGCTACCTTCTCTTCCCCCGCGCCAACCCCGGCCGTCGCGTCTCCGTCGTCTGCTGCGTCACGAACCGCTGCGTCCCGTGCTTCCGCCCGGTCCTCGCGCCCTCGCCGCCGCCCAGCCCCGTGCCGGCCGGCTGCCAGTTCGGCACCAGATGGTGCTTGCCCGGGCCGATGAGGTCGGCGCGGCCCATGCTTTTGAGCGCGTCCCGCAGCAGGGGCCAGTTCTCGGCGTCGTGGTATCTGAGGAACGCCTTGTGCAGGCGGCGCTGCTTCAGGCCCCTGGCGGTGAACACCGTCTCCGTCGCCACGCGCCGGACCGGCTTCAGCGTGTTGCGCTCCGTATGGTACATGGCGGCCGAGACCGACATGGGCGAGGGCAGGAAGGTCTGCACCTGATCGGCGCGGAATTTGTGGCGCTTCAGCCAGAGCGCCAAATTCATCATGTCCTCGTCCGTCGTACCCGGATGGGCCGCGATGAAATAGGGGATGAGGTAGAGCTCCTTGCCCGCCTCCTTGGCGGCGCGGTCGAACATCGCCTTGAAGCTGTCATAGGCGCCCATGCCGGGCTTCATCATCTTGGAGAGCGGCCCGGCCTCCGTATGCTCGGGCGCGATCTTGAGGTAGCCGCCGACATGGTGCTGCACCAGCTCCTTGACGTAGGCGGGGCTTCTGACCGCGAGGTCGTAGCGCAGGCCCGAGGCGATGTGGATCTTCTTCACGCCGGGAATGGCGCGCGCCTTGCGGTAGAGCTGGATCAGCGGGTCGTGGTCGGTATCGAGGTTCTTGCAGATGTCGGGATAGACGCAGGAGGGGCGGCGGCAGACCTGCTCGATCGCCTTGTCCTTGCAGGCCATGCGGTACATGTTGGCGGTCGGGCCGCCCATGTCGGAAATGATGCCGGTGAAGCCCTTGACCTTGTCGCGGATCTCCTCGATCTCGCGCAGGATCGAGCCTTCGGAGCGGCTCTGGATGATGCGCCCCTCATGCTCGGTGATCGAGCAGAAGGAACAGCCGCCGAAGCAGCCGCGCATGATGTTGACGGAGAAGCGGATCATGTCCCAGGCCGCGATCTTGGCCTCGCCATAGGCGGGGTGCGGGGCGCGGGCATAGGGCAGGTCGTAGAGCCCGTCCATCTCCTCCATCGAGAGCGGGATCGGGGGCGCGGTCAGCCACAGCTCGCGGTCGCCATGGCGCTGGACCAGCGGCCGGGCGTTGCCGGGGTTGCTTTCGAGATGCAGCACACGCGAGGCGTGTGCGTAGAGCACGCGGTCCTGGCTCACCTGCTCGTAGGAGGGCAGGCGCACGGCGGTGGGGCCTTGGGCGAGCGCGCGGGCGCGGCGGAGGGCGGGGGCCTCTGGCTGGGTCGGGGGTTCGGGAAGGGCGGGCTCGGGGCGGCGCTCCTCGCCGGTGGCGCATTGGCCGGGATCGCGCTGGCGATTGGGAAGCAGCTCGATCGGCGCCAGGCCGCGGGCCGCCGCCGCCTCGACCGGCGAGGACGGCTCGATCGCGGTGGGCTCGTCGATCACGTCGGAGCGGATGACCGTCCAGCCCTCGGGCACGCGCTCGCGCAAGAGGCCGGTGCCGCGGATGTCGGTCATCTCGGCCGGGCGCTCGCCCTTGGCGGCGCGGTGGGCGATCTCGACGATGGCGCGCTCGGCATTGCCGTAGACCAGCATGTCGGCCTTGGCGTCGGCCAGGACCGAGCGGCGCACCTTGTCCGACCAGTAATCGTAATGCGCGATGCGGCGGAGCGAGGCCTCGATGCCGCCGAGGACGATGGCGCAGTCGCGATAGGCCTCGCGGCAGCGCTGGGAATAGACGATGACCGAGCGGTCGGGCCGCTTGCCGCCCTCGTCGTTCGGCGTGTAGCTGTCATTGTGGCGCAGGCGGCGGTCGGCCGTGTAGCGGTTGACCATCGAATCCATGTTGCCGGCGGTGACGCCGAAGAAAAGGTTCGGCCGGCCGAGCGATTTGAAGGCGGCGGCATCCTGCCAATCGGGCTGGGCGATGATGCCGACGCGGAAGCCCTGCGCCTCCAAGAGCCGGCCGATGATCGCCATGCCGAAGCTCGGATGATCGACATAGGCGTCGCCGGTGACGAGGATGATGTCGCAGCTATCCCAGCCGAGCGCCTCCATCTCCGCGCGCGACATCGGCAGGAACGGCGCCGGGCCGAAGCGATGCGCCCAGAATTTCCGGTAGGAGAAGATGTTTTTCGCGTCGGCCATAGGATATCCAATCGCCGCGTCGCCGCAGCCGGGCCTTGCCATACCATAAGTGGCCCCGGCGCGCGAGCAAGGCTGCCCTGTGCGGATCTCGACCGCGGGCTTGATCGGAGCGAAATGGACAGGACGGCGGCGGGACCGTTTCGGCCCGCCGCCGCACTGTCGCGTCAGCTGCTGATTCTGGGGAGCGTGAAGGAATCCTTCAGGAAACTCGCCAGGAGGTGGAGAGGCGTGACAAGTCTGACGGAGGGACGGGAGGCGGATGGGGTCCTTACTCGCCGTAATACCTCGGTTTCGAGCTTGCGTTCCTCTGGATCCTGCATGAGGCCACCTTCTCATCAGCGTGACATCGCCGAAGGACGCCATCTCCGTGGGATCGGGAACGAGGAGCGCCGTCGGCTGTGGCGGAACCGGTGTGAAACCACCGAACCCGCCGTGCGCGCAAAAGAGCATGGCTGGCCGCCGCCGAAATCATCCGTTCATACGAGATCGGCGGGATTAACCGGAATTTAACTTTTATCGGGCGCGAGGCTCGAAAGCGCCCGTTCCGGCACCGGCTCGCACGCGCCGCCGGTTTCAGCCGTAACTGGAAGAGCCGTTCCCGCAATCCTCCTGAAATTTCGCTCCCTGTACAGGGGAGCCGGCCTCAACGGATATGCGGAGAGCGAAAGTGCGCTTAATGACCTGGAACATGCAAGGGGGAAATAAAGACAAGTATTATCAAATTGCCGATTATATGAAAAAGCACAATATAAATATTGCTTGCCTACAGGAGACGGGGACACTGCCAAAGGATTATGCAAAAAATCCGAAAACGATCAATAACATCGCCCTGAATACCGGAGATTTCAAGACCGGGGCATCATCCGGTATGATTTATACCACGATCAACTATGATAACGATACCGGCCAGAACAACCGATGCAGCATGGCGATCCTGAGCGAGCCGGCGGTGTTGGACATGTGGGCGATCCCGGGGCCCAACAATCTGCGGCCGCTCCTGGGCATAAAGATCCCGGGCGATATCTGGGTCTACACGGTTCATGCGCCGTCGGGAAATCCGAACTCGGCGTCCGGCGTCACCGTCAGCATGCTGGACGACATGCCACTCGCGCAGAGAACAAAAAGATGGGTCTGCGCCGGCGACTATAATTGTCCGCCGGCCCAAATCGGCGGCGGCGGCAGAACCACGGTCGGCGGCCTGGCGCCGACGCATAAGAACGGCGGCATGCTGGATTACGCCGTTACCGGGAATATCGCGCTCACCCATCAAAGTCAGGGCATCGAGCCGCTATTCTCGGATCATTGGTCGCAGATCTTCGATTTCTGAGGCCGGATAGGCCGCCGTCTAGACCGAGTTCAGGAAAATCAGCCGGGCCGCACCGTAGCGGCGCTCATCCGCGACCGTGAAGCCGTCGGGGAGCGCGAATTCCTCGCGCCCGGCGACCTCGACGACGACGAGCGCTTCGGGCGCGAGCCAGCCCTCGCGCCGGAGCGCCGACAGCGCGGGCGCCGCCAGGCCCTTGCCGTAGGGTGGATCGAGGAAGGCGAGCGAGGCGATGCGGCTCGCGCGCGGCGGCGCCGTGGCGTCGGCGCCGAGCACCGTGGCGTTGGCGCCCTCGCCGCAGGAAGCGATATTGGCGCGCAGCAGCTTCTGCACGGCGGACGCATGCTCCATGAACACGGCATGCTCGGCGCCGCGCGACAAGGCCTCGAGCCCGAGCGCGCCGGTACCGGCGAAGGCGTCGAGCACGATCGCCCCCGCGAGCGGCGAGCCCTGGGCCGCGAACTTGCCATGCTCCAGGATGTTGAACAGCGCCTGGCGCGCGCGGTCGCTGGTCGGGCGGACGAGGCTGCCTTCCGGCGCCTCGATGCGCCGGCCGCGCAGCCTACCCGCGACGATCCGCATGGCCGCCCTTGGCGCCCCCGCTCTTGCCTTTGCTCGCCGGCGCCTTGTCGGCAACCGCCGGCTTGTCGTCGGCGCTCTTGTCGGCCCGGCCCTTGTCGCCCGCGGGGCCGAGGCCGAGCTGGTCGCGCACGACCCGGCGCGGCACCTCCTCGACCTGGCCGCGCGGCAGGGCGCCGAGCTGGAACGGGCCGTAGCTGAGCCGGATCAGGCGGTTGACCGTGCAGCCGAGATACTCGAACACGCGCCGGACCTCGCGGTTCTTGCCCTCGGTCAGCGCCATCATGCACCAGGCATTGGCGCCCTGCTGCCGCTCGAACTCGGCCTTGATCGGGCCGTAGCGCACCTGATCGATGGTGACACCGCGTTCGAGCGCCAGCAGCTGCTCCGGCGTCACCGTGCCGTGGATGCGCACCTTGTAGCGGCGGATCCAGCCGGTCGAGGGCAGCTCCAGCCGGCGGGCCAAGCCGCCATCGTTGGTGAGTAGGATCAGCCCTTCGGAATTGAGGTCGAGCCGGCCGACGGAGATGACACGGCCGAGCTCGGGCGGGAGCTTGTCGAACATGGTCTCCCGGCCCTTCTCGTCCTTGTGGCTGGTGACGAGGCCGGCGGGCTTGTGATAGCGCCAGAGCCGCGTCGGCTCGGGCTCGGCGATCGGCTTGCCGTCGACCAGGATGATCGAGTTCTCATCGACGGTCACGGCCGGGCTGGTCAGCACGGTGCCGTCGAGCTTGACCCGGCCCTCGGCGATCCAGCGCTCGGCGTCGCGGCGCGAGCACAATCCTGCGCGGGCCAGCACCTTGGCGATGCGGTCGGCCATCTAGCGCGCCCCCGCCGCGTCGACGAAGGCGCGGAACAAGCGGGCATCGGCCGGCCCGATCTCGAATTCCGGATGCCATTGCACGCCGAGGCAGAAGCGCCGGCCGGGCGCCTCGATGCCCTCGATCACGCCGTCCGGCGCCACCGCGTCGATGACGACATCGCCCGCGACATCCTTCACCGCCTGGTGATGGGCGGAATTGACCGCGATCTCGTCGAGGCCGGCGATGCGGTGGAGGAGCGTGCCCGGCTTGATGCGAACGGTATGGCCGGGCTCGTCGCGCGGATTGGGCTGCTCATGGGCGAGCGGGGCTTCGATCTCGTCGGGGATATGCTGGATGAGCGTGCCGCCGAGCGCCACGTTCAAAAGCTGCTGGCCGCCGCAGATGCCGAGGATCGGCTTGTCGGCGGCAAGCGCGCCGCGCGTCGCCGCCAGCTCGAACGCGGTGCGGCGGTCCTTGGTGGTGACGCTCGCATGCCGGGCGGACGCGCCGAAGAGCGCGGGATCGACATCGAAGGCGCCGCCGGTCACGATGAGACCGTCGACGAGCGCCAGATACTTCTCGACTTCGTCGGGCTCGTGCGGCAGCAGGATCGGCAGGCCGCCGGCGCGCACGACGGCGCCGCAGTAATTCTCGCGGATCGCATACCAGGGAAATTTGGAATAGCCGCCCGGCGGCTCCGAATCGAGGGTAAGGCCAATGGTGACGGGACGGGGCATCGACGATCCTTCAAGCGTGGCGGCGAGCTTATACCGGTTTCCGGGAGTTTGTACTTCCGGAAACCGGTATGGCCAGCGCTCCAACCGACATGGCCGCTTATGACCGGCTTCATGGACCTGGCGTTCGACGCGGCCGAGGAAGCCGCCGGCGCGGGCGAGGTGCCGGTGGGCGCCGTGCTGGTCGATCCCGCGACCGGCCAGGTGCTCGCCCGCGCGCGCAACCGCACCGAGGAACTGCACGATCCGACCGCGCATGCCGAGATCCTGGCGATCCGCGCCGCCTGCGCCGCGCTCGGCAGCCCGCGCCTGCCCGGGCTCGACCTCTATGTCACGCTCGAACCCTGCCCGATGTGCGCCGCCGCCATCTCCTTCGCCCGGCTGCGCCGGCTCTATTACGGCGCCTACGACCCGAAGAGCGGCGGCGTCGATCACGGGGCGCGGATCTTCGCGCAGGCGAGCTGCCATCACCGGCCGGAGGTGTATGGCGGGCTGCAGGAGAGAAGGGCGGAGGCGATGCTGAAACGGTTCTTCGCGGCTCGGCGGTAGGCGCTCAGGCCGCGCGCCGGCGCACGGCCATGGCCATCCTGTCCAGCATTTCGTTCAGGATCTCGTCCGAGGTGGCGAAGTTCAGCCGGACGAACGGCGCCCCATCCGCCATGAAATCCTCGCCGGCACCGAGGGCGACCCTTGCCTTGTCCAGGAAGAAGGCAGCGGCGGGGGTGCCGAGATCGAGCGCCGAGCAATCCAGCCAGGCCAGATAGCTCGCTTCGGGCGCATGGCATCGGATCGCCGGCATATCGGCGCCGAGCCTCGCCATCGCCATGTCGCGGGCACGTTCGAGATGGGCCAGCACCGCGTCGAGCCAAGACTGCCCCTCGGTCCAGGCCGCCACCGTGGCATCGATGCCGAATGCGTTCGCCTGTCCCAAAGTCCCGCGCGCGATCCGCGCCTCGAACCGCTCTCTCAGCGCCGGTGTCCCGAAATGCATCACGGCGCAGCGCAGGCCGGGGATGTTGAACGCTTTCGTCGCCGAGCTGATCGTGACCGTCCGCGCCGCGATCTCGGGGCCGAGCGACGCCATCGGGATATGCCGGCGGCCCGGATAGACGAGGTCCGAATGAACCTCGTCGGCGATGATGATCAGGTCGTTCTCGACCGCGATCCGTCCCATGGCTTCCAGCTCGTCGCGGGTAAAGACCCGGCCGGTCGGGTTCTGCGGGTTGCAGAGCATGAGCAGGCGAGCCGATTTGGCGGACGCCGCCAGTTCGTCCATGTCGGCGCGATAGCCGGTGCCGTCGTCGCGCAGCCGCAGCTCGACCACGCGCCGCCGCGTCGTGCGCACCGCCGCGAAGAACGGCGCGTAGGCCGGCACATGGAGGAGCACATTGTCGCCCTCGTCGGAAAAGGCCTGGACGAGGGCGAAAGTCGCCTGAATGAGATCGGCGAGCGGTGTCGCGTCGTCCGCGGAAATTTCCCAGCCATACAGCCGGCTCATGCGCGCCGCGAAGGCGGCCGGCACGGCCCGGTCGCCGCGTTCGAAGCCCTTGCGGCTCGGATAGCCGTAATCCTGCTCGCTGACGATCCGTTCGATCGCCCGCTGAATCGGCTCGGCGACGCGGAAATCCATCTCGGCAATGAAAGACGGGATCACATCGGCGCCGTGCCGGCTCCATTTTACGTTGCGCCGGGCGAGAAGCTGCTCCTTCGACAGAAACAGGCTCTCCATCGATACGGAAGATGCTGCACCAGCCTCGCGTGCGTAATCGCTCAAAGTCGGCCTCTTGGTCGTATGGGGTATTATGGAACGGCGCCCAACCTCGTACGAGATCGCTACCGCTCCATGTCATGCGGAGTCAAAACCGTTACAACGGTAATGTTTGCCGCTTCTCCCTCTCATGCCGCCATTTTGAGGATTTCGACGATATCCTCCGGCGATCGGATCGGCCGCGGGTTGGTTCCGGTGAACATGCTGAGCATCGCGTTCTTCGCGATGAGCTCGAACTGGTCGGGATACACTTGGACGTGCGCGAGGCGGCGCGTGAGCCCGAGCTGGGCGACCAGGCCTTCGAAGGCAGCGCCCGCTTCCAGGTCCGGCGCCCGCAGAGCCTCGGCGATGAGCTTCTGGGCCGCCGCCGTGGCTGGGGCGTTGTATCTGAGAACGCTGGCCAACATGATCACGCTGCAGAAATAGTGCGGGACGCCGCAGGTACCGCCGAGAACATGCCCGATCGCGTGGCTGGCGCCCATTCGAACCCGCGAGGAAAGCCCGTAAGCGGACAGCCAGGAGCCGAATTGGCACAGGCGTCTCGCCTCCAGGCTCTCCGGGTCGTCCTTGATCGCGAGCAGCCCGTCCCGGAGCAGGCGAATTCCGCGGAGGCAGGCGGCGTCCGTCAGCGGACTGCCGGTTGCGGCGCAGACGGCCTCGATCCCATGGTCCATTGCCCGGGTTCCGGAGCCGAGCCACAGGGTCATCGGCGTATGACGCGTCAGTTCGGGGTCGAGGATGACCGAGATCGGCATCATCAGCGGATGCATGAAGATCTGCTTCAATTTGCGCCGCGTGTCGGTGACCAGCGTCCCGGCATTGTACTCGCCGCCCGAGAGCGTGCTGGGAATCGCGATCATCCGCGCCTTCGGCGCCCGGAACGGCCCGAAATTCGGGCCTTGCGGGGTCGAGACGGTCTCGTACCCGTCGAGGCCGCCTTCCTCGAAGATCTCGTGCTCCATGCACATCGGCACGATCTTCGCCGCGTCCACGACCGAACCGCCGCCGATCGCGACGATCAGATCCGCATCCACGTCCTTCGCCAATCGCGCCGCCCGGACGACCTGTTCCCGCGTCGTGTGCTCGGCCACGCCGTCGAACGTGCCGGCGTAGCGCTCGGCCAGGGCCGACCTTACCCTGTCGATCTCGTCGGTCTTGGTATTCAGGCTGCGGCTTGCGATCAGATAGACGCGGCGCGCGTTCAGCCGCTCCGCCTCCTCACGCAACGCCACATCGGCCCGCTTGCCGTAAACGACCCGATCCATCGGCACGAATTCGTGGCGTCCCATCTCTCGCATCTTCATCATCTCCTATAGCGCCGCCATCGGCGTCGGGAATCGCCTTGTCAGGCGTAGTAATCGGACGGAACGGTCTCGTCGAAAGACGCGCGCCGCGCGCTCAATGCGTTCAAAGCCGCGGTCAGGCCGATCGCGAGCACGACATTGAGAATCACGCTGTAGAGGGCCGTGTAGCCCGGGAACACGTAGCCCGCGAATTGCAGCGGATAGGTCGGCGTCAGCTTCCCTTCGACCGCCATCGCCGTGCCGGCGGCGATGCCCGCGGCCCAGCCGACGAGCAGCGCCCAGCCGTTGAACCATCGCGTATAGGCGCCCATGACCACAGCGGGCAGCGTCTGAATGATCCAGACCCCGCCGAGGAGCTGCAAATCGACCATATACGGGGTCGGCAGGAGGATGACGAACCCCAGGGCGCCGAACTTGACGATGAGCGAGATGCGCTTCGCCATCCGTGCTTCTTCCCGGTCGGTCGGGTTCTTGTTGAAGAACGCGCGGTGAATATTCCGTGTGTAGAGATTGGCGGCGGCGATCGACATGATCGCGGCCGGCACCAGGGCGCCGATGCCGATCGCGGCGAAAGCGATGCCGACGAACCAGGACGGGAAACTGTGGAGGATAAGCGCCGGCACCGCGAAATTGTTGCCGAACGTCTTGAAACCTTGGGCGAATTCGGGAAGGCCGGCGACGCCGGCCGCGATCGCGAAGAAGCCGCTGAGCACGAGCAGGCCGAGCAGCAAGGCATAGGCGGGCAGCAGGGCGGCATTCCGCCGGACGGCACGGCCGCTGCTCGCGCTCAGCACGCCCGTCATGCAATGCGGATAGACGATGATCGCCAGCGCCGACCCCAATATCAACGTCGAATAGGCGCTGTAGGCACCGGTGCCTGCGGGACCGGGAACAGCCAGCAGCAGCTTCGACGGCGGCACGGCCGCGAAGATCTTGGCAAAGCCGCCGAGCTTGATCGGAACGGCGATCATGATCGCGAAGCCGGTGATGTAGATGAGGATGTCCTTGACGATCGCGATCGAGGCCGGCGCCCGCAGGCCGCTCGAATAGGTGAAGGCGGCCATGATCAGGAAGGCTATGACCAGCGGCAGGTCCGCCGCCAGCCCCGATCCCGAAATGCCGAGCGCGCCGACGATCACTTGCAGACCGACGAGCTGGAGGGCGAGGTAGGGCATCGTCGCCACGATACCGGTCGCCGCTACCGCGAGCGCGAGCCAGCGATTGCCGAAGCGGCCGCGCACGAAATCGCCTGCCGTGATGTAATTGTGCTTATGGCAAACGTGCCAGATGCGTGGGCAAACCACGAACATGAAAACAAAACCGACGAGCGTGAACGGAACCGCGAAGAAGGCGACCGCGCCGGCGCCGAAGGCAAGCGCCGGAACGGCAATGAAGGTGTAGGCGCTGAAGAGATCGCCCCCGATGAGAAACCAGGTCATGGCGGTGCCGAAGCGCCGGCCGCCAAGCCCCCATTCATGCAGCAGATTCAGATCGCCCGAACGCCACCGAGACGCGGCAAACCCCATCCAGGCGACAAGACCAAATAAAGCGGTGAAAACGATAAGAGCATTCCAGTCAACATCCGGCATCGTCGCTTCCATTGATTTTCATTGTAATGCGTGACTTTGGGCCGCTACTTCTCGGTTGCGCGGTAGACAATTGCGGTGAGCGCCGCGCCAGCGACGACCCAAAGGAGCTGATACCAATAAAAGAACGGCATCCCGATCCAGGCGGGTTCCGCTCTATTGTAAAAGGGCGGCCAGAGGACGGCGATCAATGGGACCAGAAGGAGCAGGTACCACCAGCTCCATCGTCGTCGTTGCTTGCGCGTTTCGGTCATTATGGCCTCCCTGAAGCAGATCCGGCGAAATCGGGAACGGCTGCGATCAATCCAACCCGGCAATTCAGGCGAGTAAGATCCCGTCCGCGAGACGATCCGTCCGTCTGCATGTGCCGAGTGCAAACTATCCTGCCGCCGCCCGCCTTTCTCCTTGGCGATCCGCTTCGGGGAGGCTTCGGCGACGCGTTTTTATATGATTATTGTCATATAATTGGGTTACAATCTTCCTTCAAAGCCGGCACAATCGGGTTACCGATGCAATGAATCGCGGTGCCGAAACTGTCGATGCCGCCTTACGGCGCCAGCGAGCGCGGCCCAAGCGCCAATAAAGCCACGGATCCCGGAAGCAAATTACCGGATTGTGACTAGGCCTCGTCGCAGCGAGCCGATAGAGGAATCCTCGGTAACAACGCTCAATGGGAGCCCCCATGAACCGACGCATCCTCGGCACCACCGGCGTGGAGATCTCCCGCATCATACTCGGCTGCGGCACCTTCGGCGGCATCGGCGGGGCCAAGGCGCTCGTCGGGCGCGGGCTCGACCGGGCGGGGTCGTTCGCGACGCTCGACGAGAGTCTGGCGCTCGGGATCAACGTCCTCGACACGGCGGAACGCTATGCCGACGGCGAGTCGGAACGGATGACCGGGGAATGGCTGCGCCGCCAGCCGGCGGCGGTCCGCGCCGATCTCCATATCGCGACCAAGGTGGCGCCGCCTTTTGCCGACGGCGACGCCGGCCGGCCGTTCGACCGCGCCTATATCGAGGCGAAGCTGGCGCGGAGCCTGGAGCGGCTGGGGGTGGAGTCCGTCACCTTCTATCTCTCGCACGGCCCCGATCCGGAGACCCCGATCGAAGCGACGCTCGAAGGCTTCGCCGCCGCGGTCGAATCCGGGCGGGTACGGCATATCGGCTGCTGCAATGTCGATGCCGATCAGTTGCGCGCGGCGCTCGCCGCGTCGGATCGGTTGGGCCTGCCCGCCTTCGAATGGGTGCAGAACAGCTTCAGCCTGCTGGACCCGGCGGGGTATCGCGAGGTGCGCGCCCTTTGCGCCGAGAGAGGCCTCGGCTTCACCCCCTTCTCGCCCCTGGCCGGCGGCGTGCTGAGCGGGAAATATAAGCGCGACGAGCCCTTTCCGGAGGGCACGCGGATGGCGCTTCGTCCCGAAGGCGTGGACAAGCTTTTGTCCGATGCGGTCTTCGACGCGCTCGACCGGCTCGGTGCCGAAGCCGCCCGGCGCGGCATCAGCACCGCCGCCCTGGCGCTCGCCTGGATTCTCGCCCATCCGGATTGCACGGCACCGGTGATCGGGCCATCGCGCGCGGCACCGCATCTGGGCCATGCCGGCGAGGCCATGAAGGCGGCGCTGACGCCCGAGGATGCGGCCGAGATCGCCAGCTGGTTCTCACCGGGATAAGGCTACGCAACGGTCTTGCCTCGGCCGCGTTTACCTCGCGCTCGATCGCGACCAGGAAGACCGATCCCATGATCATCACAGGCGCACAAATCCGGATGGCCCGCGCGGCACTACGGCTCCAGGTCAGCGAGCTGGCGCGGCGCGCCGGCGTCCGGCCGAACGACATCACGGAGATCGAGGCCGACCTGGTTGCCGATCACGACGTACTGGCGGCGATCCAGCAGGCGCTGGAGGCGGCGGGTGCGCGCTTCACCGGGATCGGCGTCGAGATCATCCAGGACCCGACCTGAAGTCATCGGTCTAACAGCAGATGCAGCGGCCGGAACGGCCCGAGCTCGATGAGATCGAACTCCAGCAGCTTCTCCTCGTCCAAGGGCAGCGTCGCCAGCAGGGCGCGCGCCTCTTCGAGCGAGGTGACGTTCATGAGGAAGACGGGGCCTTTGCCGTCTTGGCGCGACCACCATTGGTCGATCTTGCCGGCCAGGAACATGCGGACCGAATCCGTCACTTCCCGCGGCAGGATCGCCTGTCGCTGCTCGGGCGTCAGCGGGGCGTGGAGACGCCCGATGGCGAGGATTTTCGTGGTCGGAACCGCCGGAAAGCCGCCGACCGGGCCGGAGGATTGCCGGCTCGCTTCTCGAGATCCGCTCATGTCCCAGCTCCCATATTGCGTCTACGGCGCGCCGCGATCGCGTCGAGCGAACCCTGTCCGCCTGGGCCGGCTCGTAGAGGCCCCTGATCACGCGTTTGCGATCAGGTTTATTACCATTGTAACGCGCAGCTCCTTGTTTCACATCGACTCGTCTTTCATTCGTTTCCCCTTCAGCTCAATTTTTATGGGCTGCCCGTTTCAGTGCCCCCTGACCTTCCGGTCCGCTTCAGTACGAGAAGAGATATGTTCGTGCGCTTCGCGATCGCCGTCGGCTTCGCAACCTTTCTGGCGAGCGCCCCCTTCCATCTCGCCGTCGCGGCGGAGCCGCCCGCCGGCGCGCCGAAAGTCGTGCGGATCCCGATTACGTTCGATCCGGATTCGCTGGACCCGCACAAGACGCTCGGAAACAGCTTTGTGCTCGACCTGTTCGAAGGCCTGACGACCTGGTCGGCGACCAACTCGGTCGTGCCGGGCATGGCAACCGGCTGGGACACGAGTCCCGATGGACTGACCTGGACCTTCCATTTGCGTGACGCCCTCTGGTCGGATGGAATGCCGGTAACGGCAGACGATTTCGTCTACAGCTTTCGGCGCGCGCTCGATCCGGCGACGGCAGGCCCCTACACCTCCGTGCTCAGTCCCATTGTCGGCGCCGATGCCATCAGTGCCGGCCGCGAGAAGGACATGACGAAGCTCGGCGTCGAGGCGCCCGACCCGCACACGCTGCGCCTCAAGCTCCTGCATCCGACGCCTTGGCTGCCGGCGCTGCTGGCCACCCAGGTGGCCATGCCGGTGCCGCGCCAGGCGATCGAGCAATGGGGCGACAAATGGACGGCGGCCGAGCATATGGTCGATAATGGCCCCTTCCTCCTCAAGAAGTGGGTGCCGCTGGGCGAGATCGACTTCACCCGCAATCCCCGCTTCCATGACGCGGCTTCCGTCAAGATCGACGAGGTCGATCGTATCCTCGCCGCCGATCCCGGTGCCGCCCTGAAGCAGTACGAGGTGGGCGAGCTCGATGTCGCCGCGGTTCCGGGAAAGGATCTCCCGCGGCTGACGAAAGAGCACCCTGCGGAGATGCTGAGCGCGCCGGTGCTGGGGACCGGCTATCTGGCCGTCAACATGAAGGGACCGCTGGGCGCCGACGCGAGGATCCGTCAGGCGCTCGCCCTGGTGATCGACCGTGATGTCCTCGAGAACAAGATTGTCCGTCTCGGCCAGTTGCCTGCCTACACGTTCCTGCCCCCCAACATGCCCGGCTATGCGACGCCTCGGCCCGACTGGGCCGGGCTGTCGATGCCCGAGCGCATTGCGCGGGCCAAGCAGCTCCTGGCGGACGCCGGCGCCCCGCGCCCGCTCAAGCTCCACCTGCTGTCGGTCGATCTCGATTCATACAAGCGCTACACAGGCGCCATTACCGAGATGTGGCACGAAGCCCTCGGCATCGAGACCGAGGTGGAAACAGACGAGGTGCGCGTGGCCCTCGCGCGGCTCTCTCATCACGACTTCGAAATCGCCTTCAACCAATGGACCGCCGATTATCCCGACCCGGCAACTTTTCTCGACCTGCTCTCCTCCACCGCCGGCGAGCTCAATCCGAGCGGCTATGCCAACCCCGGCTATGACGCGCTGCTCGACCAGGCGCGCACGGCAAAGGACCCGGCGGCCCGTATGAAGCTGCTCGAAGCGTCGGAAGCGCTCATGCTGGCCGACCAGCCGATCATCCCCCTCTCTCACTTGGTGACCCAGACGCTGGTGAGCCCGAAGCTCCACGGCTACGAGGCGGCCACGCTCGGCCGCCACCCCGCCCGCTTCTTTTCCATCGGCGAGAGTTGAACTGGAGCCGGGGCTTTCTCCGGCCCTCACGGTACAAAGATTCCGGCCGGTCTTGGTGCTGGTTGCGGGGCCCATCGAGTCGCATCTTCAGATGGTGAACTCGATGGGAGAATTGAAATGGCGTTCCAAAAGCTGGCACGCGCCGCCGCGACCCTGGCCCTCTTGGCCGCTCCAGGCATCGCCCCGGCCGATACGCCGCCGCGCGAGACCGTCGCCCCCGCCTTCCGCGAGGCGATCCCGAATATCCCCGGCAAGAGCCTGATCGCGATCGTCGTCGATTATGCGCCGGGCGGCAAGACGCCGGCGCACCACCATGCCCATTCGGCCTTCGTCACCGGCTATGTGCTGTCGGGCGCCATCCGCAGCGAGGTCGATGGCGGCGGGGTCAAGGTGTTCCATGCCGGCGAAAGCTGGACCGAGCAGCCGGGCGCCCATCACCAGGTCAGCGAGAATGCCAGCACGACCGAGCCGGCCAAGCTGCTCGCCATCTTCGTCGTCGATACCGCCGATACCGATCTCACCACCCTGGAGAAATGAGCCCAACGAGCGCATCTCTCCGGCTGATGGCGTGATGTCTACCCGACGCGGCGGATGAGATCCTCGAGCCGGGCGCAGGCGTCGGCGAGAGGCCGGTCGCGGAGGTTGGTGACACCGAGCAACAGCCCGGCGCGGCGCGATCCGGGTGCTGCATACCAGGGCGAGAGCGGCACCGGCGCCAGGCCGAAGGCGAGCGCCTCGGCCGCGATCGCCGCGTCGCGCGTGCCGTCGGGCAGGTGGCGCAGGATGGCGAGGCCGGCCATGGCCTCGATCGGGGCGCCGCCGAGCCGGGCCTTCAACGCATCGCGCCGCCGGGCGTAGAGCCGCTTCATCCGGCGCAGATGGCGCAGATAATGGCCCTCGCGCATGAATTCGGCGACGGCGCGCTGCACCGCGGCGTTGGGTGCCGGCGCCAGGCAGGCGGCGACATCGCCGAAGCGCGCGGCGAGGCCGGGCGGCACCATGACGAAGCCCAGGCGCAGGGCCGGGCTCAGCGTCTTGCTGAAGGTGCCGATATGGATGACCCGACCGGCCCGATCGAGCGAGGCGAGGGCGGCCGCGGCACGGCCCTTCAATTGCAGCTCGCTCAGATAATCATCCTCGATGATCCAGGCGCCGGTGCGGCCGGCCCAGTCGAGCAGCGCCAGCCGGCGGGCGAGCGAGAGCGTGACGCCGAGCGGCGCCTGCTGTCCCGGTGTCACGATGGCGAAGGCGGCGTCGGCGGCTGCCTCGATCCCCTCGGCCACGACCAGGCCCTCGGCATCGACGCGGACGGGCACCGGCGTCACGCGCGCCAGCTCGAGCGCCGTGCGGGCGATCGGATAGCCGGGCTCCTCCATCCAGCCCTTGGCGCCGTCGAGGCCGAGCGTGCGCAGGACCAGGCCGAGTGCCCCGGCATAGCCGCCGGTCACCAGGATCTGCGCCGGCGTGCAGGAGATGCCGCGGGCGAGGGCTAGATATGCCGCGATCTCGCGCCGCAATTCGGGCTCGCCGCGCGGGTCGGGGTAGCTCACCGGCATGGCGGCGCCGGCACGCGCCGCGCGCGCCATGATCCGCGACCAATGCTTGAAGGGAAACGCATCCTGCGCCGGCACGCCCATCTGGAACAGCACGGGCGGGGCCGAGAAATCATGGAACATGCCGGCGAGCGGAATCCGCTCCGGTGCCGCGTCGATCGGCGCCGCACCCGGGGGCTGGTCGGCGACATGCGTGCCGGCCGGGCCGGAAGCGACGATGAGCTGGGTGTCGATCAGCCTTTCATAGGCGATCCTGACCGTGCCGCGCGCGACACCGAGCTGGGCGGCGAGATCGCGCCAGGACGGCAGGCGGGCGCCCGGCGCCAGCCGCCCCTCGCGGATCGCCCGATCAATACCGATGCGGATCTGCTCCGCCAGCGGCAGCTTGGCGGCGCGGTCGAGGCTGAGATCGAGCGGCGTTTCCATCCGTGCGATGGTACATTCATTCTGGCGCTTCTTGGTGCTTTTTCCTGACCTGTCACAGGCGCATCTTTCAGGAACATTCACCGAAGGAGGCCATCATGAGCGAACGTCTCGATTACACCGCCGTTGCCCCCGCCGGCGTGAAGGCGCTCGGCGCCGTCTATGGCTATGTCATGCAATCGGCACTGCCGGCCGAGCTGGTCAATCTCGTCTATCTGCGCGTGTCGCAGATCAATGGCTGCGCCTATTGCATCGACATGCATTCGCGCGACCTGCTGAAAGGCGGCCTCGCCATCGACAAGCTGGTGCTGGTGCCGGCCTGGCGAGAAGGCGGGCATCTCTTCGATGCCAAGGAGCGCGCCGCCCTCGCCTGGGCCGAGACGGTGACCAAGGTCGCAGAGACCCAGGTGCCGGATGCCGACTACCAGGCCGCCGCCGCGATCTTCGGCGAGAAGGATCTCGCCGACCTTACCATCGCGATCGGCCTGATGAATTTGTTCAACCGGCTCGCCATCAGCTTCCGCAAGACGCCGGAAGGGGCGAAATAGCACGACAATAGGTAGCAGGCTCATCCGGGATAAATCCGGCTGTACCTAGATATGAGAAATAAATATCGGTCGGAATATATTCAATCTAGCTGATCACCCTCTATCCATCGCGGAGGCGAAATCGACGAATCCCATGTATAAGGTCCATAAACGGTCGTATAAATGTCAAAAGGAGGAAAACGAGAGGTATATTTTACCATGAAATAAACCTTCGCGTACAACGTATTCCCCGGAGGACCGGGGAAAGCTCTGTCAAAGGAACAAGAAAATTGCCCCTGACGATGGGCACCGAGTGTCGAGTCGGTTATTATTGGCGTATAAAATCCCTCAATTCGCCAACCAGTTTTCATGAGGATTGTGTCCTCCCCACAGTCAATTTCGAGTTTTTCTAGATCGAATACCCTGCTTCATTTGTCATGGTGAATTTGAAGCGGAATGGGTTATAGCTCGCGGGCAAACCCAACTCTATTTTTGGGTACATTGGCCATAATGGACCGAAAAGTGCCAAAATCCCCTGATCAACGGCAAAGACGAACAGGAGAATTGATATTACCCTTATCGAAGTCGGGCGAATGTACCTTGTGTAAAGACTTCTAGGTAATCTTTGTGGTTTTTTTTGGGCTATCTGCTTTGTATAAACTTTACGCTTCCTTCGATCTCCCAACCAGATAGCCAGAGACAATATGAAAGATGCTACAGCAATAAGAAGTTTCATTTTCGAATTCTTTCAACCATGCGTAATTAAGCATGGGGCTTATAGGTTCTGCATTATGACTCAACCATTGAGTTAGATCGACTCGATTCCTATATGAGGCGCCGCTGACTCGCAGAGTATTGTGATCAAGCGCATTTACACGCCATTCGGGCGCAAATGACGGCAGAGCGTCGGCCAACTCGGCGTGATCTCCCAGGACCAAGGATATGGGAAGTTTTGATCCGAGAGACGCGGAATCCCGGCGCTATCTGCCAGGCTCGTTTGCCACTGGTGGCGGCTGTCTTTAGGGCATAACGCCACCTTATGTTCTATTCCTCGGGGGGAACGCGCTCCTGAAGGCCGGCGTCATTCAAGTCCAGGCCAGTCTGTTTCTGATTGTCGGGCTCCACGATATAGCCCACGCTTGGGTAGGAATGGCCTCTTATCCAAATAAGGTCGCCCGGCTGGATACGAACGAATCCACCATCTTTGGTCGCTTGCCACATTTTTGAGCTAAAGTTTTTCTCCGGCAGCGTCCCTCCGATCTGGATTCCTTTCTCCTGATAAATTTTCCGAATTTCGATGGAAGGAAGGGGGCGATCGGCGCTCACTAGGATATCCAGGAGATGGTTATTGAACTCCTTCTGAGTGACGCCTTTGTGGGATTTCTCTCTATCGATTGAATCTGCCGACAGCGCTTCGGCCGACGGCTTTCCGGTATCTGGTCCAACGGATTGCTCCGACCCACTATATGAAGTCCTTTCCGGCTTCTTTTCGTACTTTGCATGGAGTCGCAAAAAGGTCTCGATCTCGGATAGTCGTTCATCTATCTGGGATCGTTGGCGCTGAAGCTCTTCCTTATCTGCCAAAGCGTTTTCATAGGCGCTGCCCATGGCTCATCCCCCCATCAAATCACTGACATCAACGATAAACGGCATATCGGGGTGTTTCAATGACACATTTTATGCCCATAAGACATTTTGTCGGCATGAATGTCAGGTTTATGGCTTTTGGTCAAAGATTCTCATTGACCATCACGCACAACAGCCTCATTGTAAAACTGTGGCCCAGATACACCAACGGCCCCAAAAGCGCGCCAACGCCAAGGGGCCGTGTGTCTGGGTGACTGATCCGAGTTGTTCCCAGGGATCAGCGGAAGCGGCAGAGGTGCTGCCTACTTCGGGTTTCGCGACTCGACGTATATAGCATTTCTGCCGCCTTCCGACAAGGGAATCCCACCCTTGACAGAAAGGAGGCCAGCCTTGGTCTCGGTTCGCGCTTATGAGCGCATCCGGAATGGATGCGTTGAGCACGTCCGGGCGCACCAGCGCTCGTACCCCAGCTACTAATCTTCAACCCTAACAGGCTGGCGGGATATTCCCGCCGGCCGCCCCTCCGAATCCGGGTCGCATCGGATACCGGTGGAACACAGCGCGCTCAATAGCATCAAGGATATTGGCAATGGGCATTCGCCGCCCTTCTCAAAACCGTGCTGAGCGACACGTTTGCCACTCGCGCCAAGAAGCGCGCCGAGCTGGCCGGGCAAATCGATCAAGCCAAATGCACCCTTTCGAACCTGATCAGCGATCTTGACGCTATCGACCGCGCGATCCGGATTTTCGATCCCGAGATGGACGTGGTTTCGATCCCAGCCAAGTGGCCGAAAGCAATTGATCCGGTTCGGCTGGGCGGCGATATCGTCCACTCAGTCCTGGACATCATGCGAAGCGCGGGCGTCCCCGTCTCGGTCAACGAGATCGCGAAACTCCTATTGATTGATCGATACATGAGCACGAATGACGAGCGTGTCGCTAAGGCAGCGCGCAAGCGGGTTTATAGCGCCCTTCGCCAGTACATGGCCAGGAGGTGGTGAGCCCGGCCGATCCGCAGGGGGAAATCCCGTTTTGGGAGATCAAGCAGCAATTGGACCGTCTATGCGGCTTGCAGCTCTTTGATTCTTTTCTTGAATCTGCGCTGTGCCGCCTTCACCTGGGGTTTTTCGTGGCCGATCGCTATACGATATATCCATGCTTCTACGGATTTCCCGTCAATTTTGACGTTCGATAAAATCGGCTCAGAGGCATGGGTTGTCGTTCTGACGCTTTGTCGGATGTCCCGTATGATTTTCTCGTTGGGGCCGGCGATATAAAACGAGAAGTCTGTCATCTCGTTCTCGGACAGAGTTTTTCGAAATCCCTCGTCCAGCCTTCGATACATCTCAAGCGGCCCAATTTGCTCAAAGAGCGACGTGACCAGAAAATATCGCCACTCGTTTGAAGCGGCGTCATACAGCCACAACGCTCCTTCCGCAGCCAACCCAAACGCGTCGGTTGCGAGAAGAACGGCGCGGCCAAAAGCTATATCATCTCGTGATAACGTTTCAGTAGCCATGGAACGATTCCCGAATCAGGATGGCGGACGGCTTTCGCGACTTGGTTCGCTTCTTCATCAGACGGTATCGATGGCGTGGGGGAATAGCGAGCCTGCCGTTCGACGGCGTTGACCAGTGTGGCCCACGACGCCCAGTGATCCCCACTCGCACGCAATCGCGTGCGCAAGCCGCAATGATCGAGCATGGCTTGAAGATTGTGCTTGAACAGGAATCCGAACGTTTTATGGCCAACCTTCGGCCATTCCTGGAAATTTTCATGCTTCCAGATGATCGCCTTGAGAATGGCTTCGATCGCGCGGACAGCATGGTCAACCTTGGCATCGTTACTGAGGCTGGCGAGATACGACCCTCTCAGATTCGTCAGCTCACGAGTCGCAACCTCAATCCACTCTTCGGGACTTTTGGGCGGCTCGTGGCCCGTAGCTTTCATAGGTCTGCCCCAATCCAAGGTGCTTGGAGAGCAATCTACTCATTAGAATCTTATATCCAGATCTTTACGAAATTTGGAATCTAATTACGCCACCCCTGCGAAACTTGATTCCTAATTTCTCTCGTTAGGCGTAACAAGATTCCGACTAACAACGGTTAGTTTGCTACATGCCTCAGAAATTCCTCTGGTCCCATTTGTGCCCGAATGGCGCATTTAGACGGTATTTCCCATAAAAAGTCACTTGCGAGGCGGCATTGGGCTTGAACCGCCGGAAGGTCTGGATTTAGTGGCTACGTGCGGAACTTACGGCGTCCCACATCGGCCTCATTCGTTGATTCCCCCGCTACATGTTGGTTCTTAACGAGTTTGGTGAGTCTTCCTACCCAATGCTGAAATAGCCTATGGCGACGCTCCTGACAGAAACTGACAGGCAGACCCGTTAGCCTCCGTCCATCACAACGAAGATGGAAACGAGACCATGGATATGGAATTCGCCGGCAAGGTCGCCTTGGTGACGGGCGGATCGAAGGGCATCGGCGCCGGCATCGCCAAGGCCTTCGGCGAGGCTGGCGCCCACGTCGCGGTCGGCTATGCGCGAGACCGGGACGCGGCCGAGCGCGTCGCCGCCGAGATCGAGGCGGCCGGCGGGCGCGCCGTCACCGTGCAGTGCGATCTGGCGCAGACGGCCGATATCGAAGCCATGGTGGCCCGGACCGTGGCGGCGTTCGGGCCGATCGAGATCCTGGTCAACAGTGCCGGCGTGTTCGACTACAAGCCGCTGTCCGCGATCACCGAGGCCCATTTCCACGAGCATTTCGACGTGAATGTGTTGGGCGTCCTGATGGCGGCCAAACATGCCGCGGCACATTTCGCCGCCGATGGCGGCAGCATCATCAATATCAGCTCGTTGGCGGCGCGGGCCGATGCGCCGGGGCGTGTCGTCTATACGGCGACGAAGGCGGCGGTGAACGCCATCACCATGGCGCTGGCGCTGGAGCTCGCCGACCGCAAGATCCGGGTCAACGCGATCATGCCCGGCTATATCGACACCGAAGGCGCGCGCGCGTTCGGTATCCGGGGGACGGAGGCCGAAGCCAAGCTGCTCGCCGCGACACCCCTCGCGAAACGGCCCGGCCTCCCGTCGGATATCAGCCCGGTGGCATTGTTCCTGGCCTCGGCACGGTCCGGCTGGATGACGGGAGAAATTCTCAGCGTCGGCGGCGGCCGTCGCTGAGAGCGTCGTTACCTTCACTGCGCTAACGTACGCTTTCAGAGATCATTCGGCGAAAGCTCGCCTCCGGCATGGACCGGCGTGCCGCGATGATCTGGTTCGCCATCTCGCCGATGACGATGCGCAGCGGCGGCACCTCATCTTCGATCGCGCGGGCGACTTCGCGCGCCAGGACGAGCGGATCCTGGCCGCCGGTGCTCGTACCGGCTTCGAGCAGGGCGAGGAGACGGCGGCGCGGTTCGGCGAGTACGGGGTGCTCCGCCTTCGGATGGTGGAAGCCGATCGCGGTGCGCATGCCGTCGGGCTCGAGGATGGTCACGCGGATGCCGGTGCCGGCGAGCTCGTAATCGAGCGATTCGGAGACCGCCTCGAGCGCATGCTTGCTGGCGCCATAGAGGCCGAGGAAGGGAAACGGCACCGCCCCGGCGAGCGAGCTCACATTGACGATGCGGCCCCGATCCCGCGCGCGCATCAGCGGCAGCACCGCGCGCATCATCCGGAGCGCGCCGAAGAAATTGGTCTCGAACTGCGCCTTGGCCTCGTCGAGGCTCGTCTCCTCGATCGCACCGACGAAGGCATGGCCGGCATTGTTGACGAGCGCGTCGATCCGGCCCTCGCGCCGCTCGATCTCGGCGACACAGGCGGCGACCGAGGCATCCGAGCAGACATCGAGCGTCAGCATCGGCCAGCCGGTGTCGACAGGGGACGGCTTGCGGCTGGTGCCGTAGACGCGATGGCCGCGCCCGGCCAGGAACGCGGCCGTGGCCTGGCCGAGGCCGGAGGACGCGCCCGTCACCAGGACCACCTTGCTTTCCGTCTCCACTTTTTCCTCCGATACAAGTACAGTGTACGCGATACAGATCACGTACACTGTACGTAGTCAAGGAGACTCCATGCCGGCGCGACCGAAATTCACCCGCGCGCAGCTTCAGCAGGCGGCGTTGCGGATCGTCGACGAAAAGGGACTGGATGCCTTGTCCATGCGGGCACTCGCCGGCGCGCTCGGCACCGGGCCGATGACGTTCTATAATTACTTCCGGGATCGAGACGAACTCGACGCCCTGCTGGTCGAGGCGGTCATGGCGGAGACGCGGCTGCCCCCGGCCAATGATGATTGGCGCCTCGAGGTGCGGGCGATCCTGGTGGCGACGTGGCGCGCGGTCGGCGCGCATCCCAACGCGATCCCGTTGATCCTGACGCGCCGCACCAGCCAGGCGGCCACCCTCGACATCGCCGAAGCGCTGCTGCAGGCGCTCGCGCGCGGCGGGCGCTCGGGGGCGGCACTCTTCGCCGCCTTCCGCACGCTCTTGGGCTTCGTCATGGGCCTGGCCCAGATCCGGCTGGCGGCGCCACACGGAGCCGCCGACCCGAATGTCGTACGGGTGGCATCCCTGCCGGAAGACCGCTACCCGAAGGTACGGGAAGCCGCCTACGCCGCCGCGCTGACCGATGCCGACCGGGATTTCGAGGCCGGGCTCGATATCATCATGGCCGGCTTGGGGTGAAGGCCCAGGTAGCAGAGGGTGCTTTGGGTGGGAAGCGGTCCGGCAGTTTCGGCGCGGCACATGGCGGAAGCTGCCGTCAGCAACAGTTGCTTTATCCATGTACTTGGTCCACGGCCATACGGCCGCGAAAAGCGACCGCTCGGGCGCACCTTGCCTCCCGGTCGGTCAAGTACAAGTCAGCAGTGCGTCTAGCACGGCTCGGCCAGCGTCTCCCAAACAATCGCCGCTAGCTCGTCGAGCTAGAGCATTGCCAGATTATCTGGAATCGCTGAAGGCGATTCCCCTGCGAGCCGATGTGTGATTCTGTGTGCCATGTCACAAGATGTGGGGTGGCGATGGTTTGGAGGCAGGGCCAGTCCTATTCGGACGATCTTCGGTCG
>DATLIZ010000012.1:0-2579 GCA_035539155.1 Aliidongia sp.
GCCGGCGCGCGCCGCCTCGATGGTGGCGTTCAAGGCCAGGAGATTGGTCTGGCCGGCGATATTGTTGATGAGCTGGATCACATTGCCGATCTGCTGGGCGGCCGTGCGCAACTCGGAGACCTTGGCCGTCACCTCGTCCGATTGCTGCAGGGCGCCGGTCGAGATGCGCGAGGATTCGCTGGCCTGGCGGCCGATCTCGTCGATCGAGGACGACAATTCCTGCGAGGCGGCGGCCACCGTCTGCACCGTGGCCGAGGTCTCCTCGATCTCGGCCAGCACGAGCCGGGCCTGATCACCGGTCTCGCCTGATGACGCCTGCAGCGAGGCCGAGGTCGCCGACATGCTCGAGGAGGCGTTGGAAACGGCGGTGAAGACGCCGCCGATGCTGCGGCCGAAGAACCCCACGAGCTGATCGATCTCCTCCTGGCGGCGCGACCGGGCCGCCTGGTCCTGAAGCTCCTGCGCCTCGAGCCGCTGCTTCTCGATCGCGTTCCGCTTGAACACCTCGACCGCTGCGGCCATGGCGCCGATCTCGCCGCCATCGTTATGGCCGGGGATCTCGACCGAAATGTTGCCGCCGGCCAGCAGCTTCATCGCCGCCGTCATGCCCGAGACCGGGCGAACGATGCTGCGGCTGATGAGGTAGGCGAGGGTCGAGCCGAGCAGCGCCGCGATGACGGCGAGGATGGCTTGCCAGGTGATGGTGCTGGAGACCGTTTCATCGGTGATGGTCTTAGTCGTCGCGAAAGCGGTGATGAGCGAGGCCTCGGACGCGTCGAGTTGTTTCTGCATCTCGGTAGCCTGCGCCAGCATTTGGTCCGACAGATCGCTGCTTTTCTGTAGAAGATTCGCATGCGCTTTGAAGCTGCCGGCATAGGCGTCGAGCGCGGCGGCTACCGACGCGACGAGCGGGCGTATCGACTCGGGCGCCTTATCGAAAGCGCCGAGGGCGGTGACAGCATTGCCGTGGTTAGTATCGAAGGTCGCCACGCCCTTCGGGTCGCGGGTCGCGAGATACCGCCAGTTCGCGATTCGGACGAGCAGCACTGTGCGTTCTGCGGCTACTGCCGTTTGGACCAGCCCCGCATCTTTCGTTTCACGTGCAGCGGCGACCAGCTTGTCCGACATCGCGGTCAGCGCGTCACCGCCGCTGAATAGCTTTGAACGTTCATCCGCCCGCTGCTTGACGATGCCGACGACTTCGTCGAACTTCGTGCCGTGCTCGGCGACCAAGCCCTGCAGCTGATTGTAGAGCCGGCGACGCTCCTCGGAGCGGGTGGTTTGGGCGGCCGCCTTCATCATGTCGACCGCCTGCGATTGGGCCTCGTGGAACTGCTTCGCCAGCGCTTCGTCCTCCTCGGCGATATAACGAAGGCGGTAGAGGCGCATGAGCGCGGTCAGCCGCCCTGTCTGCAGAACACGGACCACATTGTCGGACTGCCGCCCCATCTCGGCGACCCGGTCGTTGATGCTCTCCAATTGCCATGAGCCGAACCCGGCGACGGCGATGCCGATGAGGATGAGGGCGCCGAAGCCGAGATACAGGCGAACATTCACCTTTAGTTGATTTAAGCCCATGGCTTCCCCCAAACGTTCGGCACCATCGCATCCGATATGTGGAGCGGCGGCCGACTGGTGTTTTCGAGGATCACAGGATCGAGCGCATTTATTAAAAATTCACCTAGAAGAGGATGATAAAATCAAAATACACTCTATGGTGGATTTTATCTAAAATAGAGCGCTTCATTCGGTCGTGTGAGGCGCACAGAGACCTTAATATGTTCGAGTTGTCTCGTGCGGTGAGCAGCATACGAACGTAGTGTACGGCCTGATGTAAATACTCGTTTGATATACGTGTTCTAGAGAACCTCAAATTACTTTACTTGTCGTAGGAAGCGAGCTTGCTCGGGGCGTCTGCAGCGGGGGAGGTGGGAATGGATCGTTTCGGCACAGGGGGCGCGGGGCGTCGTCGTTTTAAGATCGGCCTGCTGATGGGGTGCGGTACCGCCTTGGCGATGTCCGTTATGGCGATTGGACAGGCGCAGGCGGCGGACAGCAATGCGTCGCTGAAGGCACAGATCGACGCGCTGTCGGCACAAATAAATGCACTTGCCGCGCATGATCAGGCGCAGGGCGCGGAGATCAAGGCGCTTAACGACAAGCTGCAGCAGCTGCAGACCCCGCCGGCAGCGGTGGCGCCGCCGGTGATCTTCACCGATCCGGGCAAGATCCCGAGCTTCGACCAGGTCAATGTCGCGGTCACGCAGAGCCCCGGCAACGTCCCGGGCCGCAGCGGCTATGCGCCGGAATCGACCAACGGCATCAATCCGGCTGCCGGCACGGCGCCCTTCACCAGCGTCATCGGCACCAACCCGGTCGGCGCCGGCAACCCGACGGTCAAGCTGTCGCTGTCCGGCCAGGTCGACCGCGAAGTCATTTACGGCAATGACGGCCGCGCCGCCGAGTTCCGCAACGTCGACAACAATATTTCCTCGACGCGCTTCCGCTTCCAGGGCGAGTCCTGGATCAATTCGGAGACCTCGGCCGGCACCAATATCGAGCTCGAGATCCGTCCGAAC
>DATLIZ010000013.1:0-389916 GCA_035539155.1 Aliidongia sp.
CCGGCGGCGCCGTCGCTGCCGGCGGGGTCTGCAGCTGCTGCAGCTGATCCGTGAGCGCCTTGATCTCCGCCCCCTGCGCCTGGTCGTGCGCGGCCAATGCCTTGACCTGCGCCGACAGCGCATCGATCTGCGCCTTCAGCGTCGCATTGCCGTCCGCCGCGTAGACCGCCTGGTGCGGCATGGCCGTCAGAGCCAACCCCATGCCGCCCGCCGTGAGCAGCCTAACGCGCAACCCGTGACGCGTTACGCGCCCCGCGCCTGTAAGATCCATTTCGCCCCCCTAAACAGACTTGCACACGTAAATTTAGAAATGCCGCAATTTAGAAATGCCGCGAATGACCAATCGCAGTTGAACCGCAGAGACTAAATTGCAGCCTCTGAGTGGTGCGACTATTGGCCGCTCGCCGAAAAGCGTCCATTAAAAATAATTTTATTTTATAAAATAAAATTTATGATTTGAAACAACGCGGTAATAATTTACGCCGCTACCGCTGCGTCACAGAGAAAAGCCACAGTCAATATCTTTCCATGCCGCAAGATCCGGTCAGGGCGAATGCTTCTCCGATCGTTATTATCTTTGGTGTCCTGGGAGGGTATTCACAGCCACCGGAAGAGAGCGGTTATCGCCTCAGCCGCCGCTACCGCCAACCTGGCTCCAATCTCGCTGTCCATCGAAGCGGAGATCGATCACGCAGCCGGGATTATTGTCGTTGAGGGCGATCTCGATATCATGAAGCTTGCTGATGGCCGCGACGAGGTTGAGGCCGATGCCATAGCCTTCAAGTGCCGCTTGCTGCGGCGAGCGATAGAAGCGGGTGAAGGCGACCGCGCGCTCCTGCGGCGGAATACCGGGACCGTTATCGGCGACCCGGATGACCGGGCGCTCCTGCGCGAGGATCAGCGACAGGGTCACGATCCCCCCCGGCGGGGTGAATTTGATGGCGTTGTGAACGAGATTGCCGATCGCCTCGATCAGCAGATCCCGGTCGCCCACGATCGGCTGCACCGGCCGCTTCTCCAGGCGGAGCAAGATATTCTTCTCCTCCGCGATCGGCTCGTAAAAGTCAAAGATCGTCTCGATCACCTCCTGGAGATCGACTCGGCCGAAACCGGCGCGGCGGCGATCCGCTTCGAGCTCGCGCGCGCGCAGCAGCGCCGACATGATCGCCAGCGCCCTGTCCAGCCCGTCCACCGCCGTATCGATCGCGTCCTCGAGATCCTCGCGCGTGCCGGTCGAGCGGCGCGCCCGCTCCAGGCGCAGCCTGACCCGGGTGAGCGGCGTGCGCAAATCGTGCGCGATCTCCTGGCTGGTCGCCTTGGTGTCGTCCAGCAGCCGGGCCAAGCCGTCGATCATGTCGTTGACGCCATCGGACAGCAGATCGAGCTCGTCGCGGCCGCCACGGACCGGCAGGCGCAGATTGAGATCGCCCTGGCTGATCCGCTCCGCCGCCAAATGCGCTGCCTTGGCGCGCTGCTGCAGATGCCAGCCCATGACCGCCCCGGCCACGAGCGCTAGCAGGATGGCCGGCGTCAGGCCGTACTCGATCGCGGCCAGGATCTCGGCCCGAAGCGGCGCGTAATCCTCGCCCTTGCGGGCGATGACCAGCAGAACACCGTCGGGGCGCAGGCGCGCGACCGCCCGGCAGGCCTGAAGCTGCGGCGTCGGCGGCTCGCCGGCCAGCGTCGGGCAGGCGGCGGGCCGCACCCAGCCGCCGAGCGGCAGATCGGCGGGCGGCCTTGACAGATTGCCGGCCAACCGGCGGCCGTCGCGGTCGAACAGGCCGGCATAGTGCAGCCGGTTGATATCGCCGTTGATCCGATTGTCGACCGTGACGCGCAGGGTGTCGAGCGGCTGAGACGCCATCGTCTCCGCCTCCTCCGCGACGAGCGCGTCGATACGGCGCGCCTCGCCGCTCGCCGCCCGCCAGCTGATGCCGCCGAGCAGCAGCAGGGTCGACAAGGCGAAGACGGAAGCGAGCGCCGCCGTCTGACGAAATCGGGTCGTCTTGAGGAGGTCAGTCCGGAACACGAAGAACGAAACCGACGCCGCGGACATTGTGGATCAGCGGGATCTCGCCGTCGCTGTCGATCTTGCGCCGAAGCTTGCCGATATGCACATCGACGAGGTTGGTCTGGGGCGCCAGGCCGTAATTCCAGACCTCCTCCAGCAGCATGTCGCGCGTCACCACGGTCGAGGGCCGGCGCATGAGATATTCGAGCAGCTTGAACTCGCGCGGCAGCAGCTCGATCTCCCGAGCCTTGCGCCGGGCCCGGCGCTCGATCAGATCGAGCTCCAGCGGTCCGATCCGCAAGACGGTCTCGCGCGCCTGGACCGGCCGACGGAGCAGCGCCTGGACGCGCGCGCCGAGCTCGACCAGAGCGAAGGGCTTGGTGAGGTAGTCGTCGCCGCCCGCCTCGAGCCCGCGAACGCGCTCCTGCACGGAATCGAGCGCGCTCAGCACCAGAGCCGGCGTGCTGACACCATCGCGGCGCAGCGTCTCGATCAGGCGCAACCCGTCCATCTCGGGCAGCATGCGATCGACGATCAGCAGATCGAAGACATTGTCGTGCGCGAGTTGCAGGCCGCGAACGCCGCTGGCGGAATGAGTGACGAGATAGCCGCGATCGGACAATTCACGCACGATCTCATCGGCGATCCCGGAATCATCCTCGATCACCAGAATTTGCGCCGTCATGTTCGCCGAAGCCGCACGATTGGCATTCGAAATGGTCGTCACCGCACACCGCCGCCAAACGCCCCTGCGTCATGTCGACGCGGGCGGGACGTCAAACATCACCGCTCCGGAGACCCGACCTCCTTCAGCGATCTCTTGCAGGATTATGACGTTTATATATCGACGCTGGTTTCCGCCGGGAGAGGCCGCACCGTTAAATTGAATAGTACTGTGCGTTCGCCTGCCTGTGCTATGCGGTTTAGTCGCACCACCCCGTCATGCGATCGGGGGTAGTCTCGGCTTCGAGGGCCAGCAGCAACGGCCATTTGCCCGAACGGGCGGCATCGAGGTAGCGGCTGAAGAGCGGCGACGGCTCCAGCCGGACGGCATAGTCACTTGCCGTTGAAGTAGAGGGCTGCTCCGGCACGACCACCATGCATTGGTCGAGCCGATCGACGAAACGGGCGGCGCTCGCCAAGACTTCCGGCGGAACGGATGGATTATCCAAGATGAAACGAAGCTCGTTCACCGCCGTGCTGTACGTCATCGAACCCTCACCAGTCCAGATCGAATGAAACGGACCTCCTAATTCTTCCAGACTAATTTTATTCGATGCCGCCCATCGCGGGTCAATTAAAAGATAATTTAAAACCTTCCACCTCTTCAGCCAGGAGGCCGCGTCATCACTTCCGCTGCTCCGCTTCGAGCGGGGTGATGACGAGGTCGCGCCGTTCCGCGCGGCGCAGCACGGTAAGCGGCGTGGCTTGGCCGGCCCGCTCCGCGGTCAGCAAGCGATGCAGATCATCGACCGTGCCGACCGGCTCGCCGCCAAATCCGACCAGAATGTCGCCCGACAGGATGCCGGCCCGCTGGGCGGCACCGCCCGGCAGCGTCGCCTCGACCCGAACACCACCCTCGCCGGCAAGGCCGTGGAAACGCACGACCCGCCGAGGCAGGGCGATATTCTGGCCGGACAGCCCGATATAGGAGCGCCGCACGCGGCCCTCGCGGATCAGGCGCGAGGCCACGAACTCGACCGTGTTGGCCGAGATCGAGAAGCAGATCCCCTGCGCGCCGGCGATGATCGCCGTGTTGATGCCGATCACCTCGCCCGCGGAACTGACGAGCGGGCCGCCGGAATTGCCCGGATTGAGGGCGGCATCGGTCTGGATCACGCCGTCGATGAGGCGCCCGGAGCGCGCGCGCAAGGAGCGGCCGAGCGCGCTGATCACGCCGGCCGTGACCGTCGCCTGGAAACCGAAAGGGTTGCCGATGGCGATGACGAGCTGTCCGACCGCCAACCGGCGGGCATCGCCCAGCCGGGCGAAGGCGGGCGCCTCGCCCTCGAGCCTCAGCACGGCCAGGTCGGTATCGGGATCGTCGCCGACCAGGGCCGCCTTCATCGACCTGCCGTCCGAGAAGCTCGCCGTCACGCGCTTGGCGCCGCCGACGACATGGCTGTTGGTGAGCACGTAACCGTCCGGCGTGAACACCACGCCCGAGCCCGCCCCGCCCCTGCCGTCGGCACCCTCGACCTGAAGATGCAGCACCGCCGGCCCGACGCGCTCGACGGCACCGATGACCGCACGCGAATAGGCATCGAACAAGCCGTGCTCGGCCGGCCGCCTCTCATCGGGATCGTCGCTCTCGTCCGCCCGTTCCAGGGTCGAAATCGCATTCATGTTCTGTCCTCTGACCACGTCAGAGCATGACCAGGCCGCGCCGTGCGGCCTGAGCCACCGCCTCGGTCCGGCTCTCCGCGCCGAGCTTGGCGAGGATGGCCGCGACGTGAAACTTGACCGTATGAAAGGAGATGCCGAGCCGCCGGGCGATCGCCTTGTTGGACGCACCGTCGGCAAGGGCGGTGAGCACATCCAGCTCGCGCTGGGTGAGCTCCGGCCGGGATAGGCCGTTGCCGGAGATATCGGTGCCGCCGCCCGGCCTCAGCAGCACGCGCAGCACCTCGCCGGGCAGCACGCTCATCCCGTGCCGCGCCATCCCCGCCGCCGCCGCGATATCCTCGGCCGCGGCCGAAAGCGGCAGCGCGCCGCCGGCACCGGCCTGAAGCGCATCGAGCGCCCGGTCCGGGTCCGTCTCGTCGATCAGGGCCAGGAACGGCACGCGCCGGTGGTCGGCGAACCAGACGGCCATCCCGAGCGGCGTCGGCGCCGGCGTCGCCAGCACGAGGTCGATGCGGTCGCGGTCGATGAGCTCGGCCAGAGCGGCAGGCTCGGCCGCCGAGCCGGCGAGCACCAGACCCGGCTGGGACGTGATCATGCCTCCGAGCCGCTGCCGGAGATCGGGCTCGGCCGCCAGGATCGCGATCGAAATCGGCGCGCTGTCGGATGCCGCCATGTCAGTCCGGTACCCGCTCACCGATCGTGAGCTTGAGCGGCAGCCTGGCGCCGCCTCGCATCAGGTCGAGCTCGATCGCGGTCGCGACACTGTCGGGACCGAGCGCGCTCATGATGTCGCCGACCCGCGACACCGGCCTGCCGTTCCAGATCAGAAGGATATCGCCGATCAAGAGCCCGGCGCGAGCGGCCGGCCCGGCCGGATCGAGGCTGACCACCAGCAGCCCGGCACCGGCGCCCAACCGGACGCTCTGCAGGCCGGCGCCCAGATAGCCGCGCGCGACATGGCCCTTTTCCAGCAGCCGGTCGACGACACGGTCGATGGTCGCGGCCGGGATCACCAGCGTGCGCCGGCGGGGACCATAGACGGTCATGCCCAGCACCTTGCCCTGGAGGTCGACCAGCGCCCCGCCCTCGGCCGCGGGGTCGAGCGACAGGTCGAGCCGCACCAGACTGTCGATGATGCCGCCGCGGATGCTGCGCCAGGCGCCGCCGACGAAACCGACGATGCCGAAAGCGGCGATCGGGCCATCCTGCCATCCGAGTGCGAGAATAGGTGTTCCGGCGCGGGGCAGGCCCGCCTCCGCCCGCTCGGCGACCGCCAGCGCCGGATCTGGCGCGCCGGCTAGCCGCAGCAGCGCGATATCAGTGCTGGGATCCCGCCCGACCAGGGTGGCGGCGATCCGATGGCCGGCCGGATCGGTGACGAAGATCTCCTCGTCGCGCTCCAGCCGCTCCTCCGCGGTGACGACCAGACCCGGACGCCAATGGATGCCGCTGATCGAAGCGGCCTGACCGGCCTGGACCGCAACCTGGCTTCGGCTCTTCTCGGCCATGCGGGAGAGATGATCGGCAAGGGCGAACAGGATCTCAGTCATGGCGCGCTCCGAGTTTCAGGAACGCTGCATATGGGCGGCGATTATCCCTTTTTGCATCAGCCGGATGGGTGGGTACGCAGATCAGCCCCGCTCAATCGACAACCCCCTGACATTTTGTCGCGATAAAACTCAAGGACTCGTCTGGAACTCGCATGAATGATCACCACTTAGGTCTCGGTTTGAGAAGAATTTCTCGAAACATGGGGTCAGGGGAATAAGTGTACCACTTAAGCAACAGTGAGAATTTGATCTCAGCCTTTGCAGGGAACCCCTGACTCGTACGTGTGTTAGCCGCCTGGCAACGGCCCAGGCATATAATATCGGGAGTTTAGAATGCGACATCGTTTCGGCGCTATTGTCGGTTGCGCCATGGCCCTCGCGGCAAGCGGCGGCATGGCCCATGCTCAGAATTTCTTGGATCTGAGCGACGGCAACGCCACGATCGATCCGGTCGGCCCCTATGTAGGGATCGGCGGCGGCGGCAGCTTCTTTAACGACGTCAGCCCGCGCGGTGCCGGCGCAGACGAAAAGGCTCAGTTCAACAACAGCTATGTCGGGTTAGGCACGGCCGGTTGGAACTTCGGCAACGGCTTCCGGGCCGAGCTCGAAGGCGGCTACCGGCGCAGCGACGTGCGGGGCGTCCGCAATGGCGCGCCGGGATCGGCGACCGGCGCGCTCGGCATGTACACCGTGTTCGTCAACGGCCTCTACGACATCGATCTGGAGCGCATGGGTGTGCCCTCCTACGGCTTCATCCCGCATGTCGGCGTCGGCGCCGGCTGGGCCGGAGCGCGTTTCGATCACGCCGGCCTCTTCAACGGCAGCACCGTCAGCGGCCATCAGGATTTGTTTGCCTATCAGGGCATCGCCGGTGTCGACTACCCGGTCGCCCCGCACTTCAAAGTATCCCTCGACTATCATTATGTAGGCACGAACGGCGGCGGGTTCCACGTCAACCCGGGTGCCGGCGGCATCGTCAACGCCAACACCTCCTTCTCGGACCAGGCCGTGGTGCTCGGCATCCGTTACGAGTTCGGCGATCTAGCCCCGCCGCCGGCCCCGGCCGCGGCACCGCCGCCCTACACGCCGCCGCCGGCCCCGGTCGCTCAGAAGCCCGAGCCGCAGCGCGCGTTCCAGGTGTTCTTCGACTTCAATAAGTCGGACATCACCTCGGCCGCCCGCCAGGTGATCCAGGCCGCGGCGAGCAACGCCAAGTCCGGCAACTATGTCCATCTGGTCGTCACCGGCCATACCGACACGGTCGGCTCGGCCAAGTACAATCAGGGCCTGTCCGAACGCCGCGCCAATGCGGTCAAGCAGGAGCTGATCGCCGACGGCGTGCAGGATTCGGAGATCGCGACCAAGGGCGTCGGCAAGGCCGATCTGCTGGTTCCGACCGGCGACGGCGTGCGCGAGGCGCAGAACCGCCGCGCCACGATCGAGCTGGGCCCCAACGCCCAGTCCTAATCAAACAAGCCTGACCTGAGCCAGCGGGCCGCTCGCATTCATCGCGGGCGGCCCGTTTCTTTTGCACCTATCCGCGATTGACCCGGCCCGGTTTCCCTGCTTCCCCTATAGCTGTCCGAAACAGGAGCAAATTCCGGTGATCCTCGGTCTCGCCCTCCATATCCTCGCCGCCATCATCTGGGTCGGCGGCATGTTCTTCGCGCATCAGGCGCTGAGACCGGCCCTCGGCCCGGTCGACCCCGCCATCCGCCTGCCGATCTGGCGGCACACGCTCGAGCGCTTCTTTCGCTGGGTCTGGCTCGCGATCGTGACGCTGCTCGTCACCGGCTGGGGCATCGTCTATGCCTATTTCGGCGGGTTCGAGCATCTCGGCCTGCATATTCATATCATGCAGGGTACCGGCATCCTCATGATGCTGCTGTTCTTCCACCTCTATTTCGCGCCATGGAAGCGCTTTCGGCGGGCGGTCGATGCCGAGGATTTCACGCAGGCCGCCGCTCAGCTCGCCCAGATTCGAAGGATCGTCGGGATCAATCTCGTGCTCGGGCTGCTCACGGCTGTGATCGGCGCCACCGGCCGCTATTGGTGAAGATCCTCAGCGTCGCCCGACAGGGGGACGGAACAGCCGGCCCCGCTCGGTCACGAGCACGATCAGGAAGGCGCTGAGCCCGCAACCGGCGAAGCCCAGCGTCAGCGGAACCGCCGTGCCGTCGAAATGCTGCCCGATGAAGAAGCCGATCAGCGCCCCGCCGACCGTGGTGACGACGCCCTGGACCGAGGAAGCCGTGCCGGCGACGTGCCCCAGCGGCTCCATCGCCATCGCGCCGAAATTGGAGCCGACCATGCCGAAGCAGAACATCATGCAGGATTGCAGCACGGCGAAGGTCCAGATCGTCTCATGGCCGGTAAACGCGATCGCCGCATGGATCGAGGCCGCCGTGATGTAGCCCATGAGCGCCGTATGCGACAGCAGCCGCATGCCGAGCCGCTCGACGATGCGGGAATTGAGCAGGGACGAGACGGCCATGAAGGACGCGACCCCGGCGAAGACGAGCGGGAAGAGCCGCGGCGCCTGGAATACGTCGAAGAAGAGCTGCTGGGCCGAATTGATGAAGCCGAACAGGCTGCCCAGCATCATGGTCATGGCAAGCATATAGCCGACCGCGATGCGGCTGGAGAGGCTGATCCTAAAGGCCGCGAGCACGCGCCGGGGCTCGAACGGGTTGCGGTCCTCGGGATGAAGCGTCTCGGGCAGGCGGAGCGTCCAGAGCATGGTGACGGCGCCGAACAATGCCTGGACGACGAAGATCATGGACCAGGGGGCGACGAGCACGATCGCCTGGCCGATCGAGGGCGCCAGCACCGGCACCGCCATGAAGACGATGAAGGCCACGGACATGACGCGCGCCATCGAGCGCCCGGCGTAGCAATCCCTGACGATCGACACGGCGAGCACGCGCGAGCTCGCGGCCCCGACACCCTCGAGCGCGCGTGCCGCGATCATCGTCTCGAACGAGGTCGAGCAGGCCGCGACCGCCGCGAACAGGGTATAGAGCGAGAGGCCGACCAGCAGGACGGGCTTGCGCCCGAAATGATCGGCGAGCGGGCCATAGACGATCTGCGCCCCGCCGAAGCCGAGCAGATAGGCGGTGATGATCCATTGCCGGCCGTTCTCGGAGCCGATATGGAGCGAGTCGCCGATCGCGGCCAGGGCAGGCAGCATGGAATCGATGGCGAAGGCGTTCACCGCCATGATCGCCGCGATGAGCGCCACGAATTGCCGGAACCCCATCCCGGGATGCGGGCTGGCGGCCGGGAATGCAACAGCCGTCATGAAACTCCTGGAGCCCGATGCGATCAGGCCGATCCGGCCCGATGGCCGGAGCGATCTCTGAATGTTGAAGAGCACCCCTCGGGACGAGGGCACGGACCCCAAGCCTAATCGAAACCGCGCCGGTTTCACGCCCCGATTGATTCAATCCAGGGCGTTGTTTTTTGAGCGGCTTGAACCGGAACGAGATCGCTCCGAGCTTAGAGCCCGGAGCGGTCTGGACTTAATCCCGCGGCCGGCGGCCTTGGAAATGGTTCTGGTTCTGGTTCTGACCGCCAGGCGGTTCGGGCCGGCGCTGCGGGACCGGCATCGCCATGCGATGGACGATCGCTTCCTTGCGCTCGAGCGCGATCGTCGTGCGGGCGGCCACCCGCATCAGATCGGACGCGGCCTGACGCAGCTCCTTGCGCGACTCGGCCGTCTCCTGCCCCAGGATGGTCTCGAATGCCGTCTGGAACTTGACGATGGCGGCATCGGCCTGGGCGCGCAGCTCGGCATCGAGCTCGGCGATCAGCGGCGCCTTGAGCTCGGGCTCTGGGAAGGGGCGCGGCGGCTCGGCCGGCCGCGGCTGGCGCGGCGGCGGCTCGACATGCCGGTTCTCGTAGGTGAAGCGGAACGGCTCGCGCGGCGGCTGAGGCTGCTGCTGCTGCGGAGACGGAGGCTGCTGGGCCGGCTGATGCTGCTGGGGCGGGCGATCCGCTCTTTGCATCTGCGGTGCCGGCCGCGGCTGGGCCGGTGCCAGCACGCCCGATGTCACCGGCGGTGCGGCGACGATCGGCACGATGACCGGCTCGGGCGCGCGCGCCGGGACCGGCTCTGGTTCCGCCGGTTCGGGCTCGGGCGCTGCCGTTGCGGGCTCCGGCGCTTCGGCCTCGCGATCGCCGCGCGCCTCGGCCACCTTCTTCAGGATGCCGTAGATCGTGGCCGGGCTCGCGTCATAGGTTCGTGCGATGAAGGTGACGGACTCACCCTTTTCGCGCCGCGCGGCAATGGCGTCCCATTCCGACGGAGGAATTCTCGATGTCATATCTGGCAAATTTCTTCGGACAACGCGGAAAGTGTTCCCGCATGGAAACGCTGCTCAATCAGGTGAGCGAAAAACCTTGTAGCGCATTCCGGCCGAGAATACGCCTGCATATTCCGCACGGGGCCAACCTGCTTCGGATGTCCCCTCACATACCCTGTAGGTTGGCGAGCAGCGCCTTGTGGAAGGCATCCGGATCCTGCATCTGCGGCGCGTGGCCGAGGTCGGGAAATTCGACGAGCTTGGCACCGGGAATGCGGGCGGCCGCGCGCTTGCCCAATTCGGGATAGTGGCCGAGCTTGGCTTGGATTTCGGGCGGCGCCGCCTCCTTGCCGATCGCCGTCACATCCTTGTCGCCGATGAACAGCAGGGTCGGCACAGCAAGCCGCTCGAACTCGTAATAGACCGGCTGGGTATAGATCATGTCGTAGATCAGGGCCGAGTTCCAGGCGACGATCTCGTGCCCCGGCCCGGCATTGAGGCCGGCCAGCATATCGACCCATCTTTCGTATTCGGGCTGCCATCCGCCGGCATAATATGTCGCCTGCTCGTAGCGGCGGATGCCGTCGGCGGAAATCTTGAGCTCGCGCGCGTACCACTGATCGACGCTCAGCGGCGGCACCCCTTCGGCCTTCCAATCCTCGAGGCCGATCGGATCGACCAGCACGAGCTGCCGGACCTGCTGCGGATACATGAGCGCATAGCGGATGGCGAGCATGCCGCCGGTGGAGTGGCCCAGGATGATGGCCTGCCGGATGCCGAGGGAGGCCAGCAGCGCCTCGGTGTTCCGGGCAAGCTGCTGGAAGCTGTATTGATAGCGCTCAGGCTTGCTCGATTTGCAGAAGCCCACCTGATCGGGCGCCACCACTCGGTAGCCGGCGCCCACCAGCACCTTGATCGTGGCCTCCCAGGTCGCCGCACAGAAATTCTTGCCGTGAAGGAGCACCACCGTGCCCCGCGTCGCGGTGCCGACATCCATATAGGCCATGTGGAGCTCTTCGCCCTGCGAGGCGAAGGCGAATTGCCGGACCGGATAGGGATAGTCGAAGCCTTCCAGCTCCGGCCCGTACGAAGGCTCCGCCGCCATCGCCGCGCTCGCGAGCAGGAGCGCCATGAGCACCGACAGGCAGCGCAGCACGATCAGGACTTCATATATTTGTCGAACGCGTCCTTAAAGTCCGGATGCCAGCGCGAGAGCGCCGGGCGGTTCTCGATGATGTCGCCGGCCGCCCAGGCGATCCGCTTCTCGTCGGTGGCGCGCGGCACGTCGTTGTCGGGGCAGAGGATATAGAAATCGCCCGCCGCCATGCCCTCGATCATGAAATCGACGACCTGCTCGGACGTCCAGGCGGCGGCCGGCTTCTCGTCGACCCCGCGCGCACGGGTGAGGCCGGTATAAGTGAAGCCCGGGATCAGCAGATGCGCCGAGACCTGGCAATCTTCATTGCGCAGCGCGTGGGCCAGCGCCTCGGTCAGCGCCTTGAGCCCGGCCTTGCTGACATTGTAGGCGGTGTCGCCCGGCGGGCAGGTGATGCCTTGCTTGGAACCGGTGGTGACGATGGCGCCCGGCGCCCGCTGCCCCATCATCGCCGGCGCGAAATGCTGGATGCAATGGATGGCGCCCCAGAGATTGACGCCGAGGATCTGCTGCCAGCGCTCGGGCGATCCGAACAATTTGCCGCCGCCCTCGATGCCGGCATTGCTGAGCAGGAAGGCGACATCGCCGAACCGGTCATAGGCGGCGGTCTTGAGATGCTTGACCTCGTCGCTGCGGCTGACATCGGTCTTGATCGCCAGCACCTCCGCACCCTTCGGCAGGCTGTCGGTCGCCTTGTGCAGCGCTTCCTCGTTCACATCCGCCAGGCAGAGCTTCATGCCGAGGGCGGCGAGCTTGTGCGCGGCGGCGAGGCCGATGCCGCTCGCCGCCCCGGTAATGACGGCGACGCGGCCGGCGGACAAGGCGGGATGAGACGGCATGGCACTCTCCTTCAGATCGATCGATGCGGGATCGCGCGATGATAGCGCCTTCGGCGGCGGCGGCCAGACACCGGCGCGCGTCAGGACGCCGCGGCGACGGAAGGCTGCTCCGCCGTCGCCATGCGTAGACAGGCCGCCACCGCTTCGGCGAGCGTGCGGGCATAGATGTCGGCGCCGAGCAGGGCCTGCGCCTGGCGATCCCGCAGGACCGGGTCGCGCGCGGGCCACAGCCCGACCAGGAGCGGTGCCGCAGGGATCCGGTGACGAAGCCGCTGCAGCAGATATTTCAGATGCGCCTGCTTGCCAGTGATGTCGAGGTAGGAGACGCAGACCATCTCGACCCCCTCGATGTCGAGCAGATTGATATTGCCGCGGCTCGCCTGGTCGTAATGCGCGATACGGGCGCCGATGCCGTGCTTACTCAAAAGCTGGCAGAGCATAGAGGCCGCGGCCTCGTCGAGCGGGCCGCGGCCGGCGACGCACAGAACGGGCGCCTCGGTCTGCCAGCTCGCCGGCAGGACCGATTTGTCGAGCACCCCCGGTTCGGGCAGGGCCGGTTCGGGCAGCATCCGCTCGTCGCGCGTAACGATCGCTTCCTTGGTGACCGCGAGCTTGGGGGCGGCGGCACGATCCTCGTAATCGTCGAGATCGGCGACCAGCTCCGTGATCGTCTCCTTCACCCGTTCGAGCTGCTGCAGATTGAGCAGGCCGCGCCGGGCGTCGATCGCCGCCAGCTCCAGCCCGGGCAGCGCCACCTCGTCATAGAAGGACAGGAGCGAGCGCTCCTTCAGCACCTGCTCGGCGTAATAGCGCGCCTCGTCCTGATCGCCGGACAGCATGCGCTGATAGAAGCTTTCGATCGGCGTCAGCGCCGGCGTGTCGCCCAGG
This sequence comes from Aliidongia sp., assembly GCA_035539155.1. Lineage (GTDB taxonomy): Bacteria > Pseudomonadota > Alphaproteobacteria > ATCC43930 > CGMCC-115725 > JAXDMU01. The sequence goes on from DATLIZ010000013.1 coordinate 13,095, forward strand.
AGAACATCGAGAAACTCCAGCCGGTCGACATGGCGGCCGAGCACCAGCAGACAGAGCGTCAAGGGCGTCGACAGGATGAGGCCGAGCGGCCCCCACAGCCACGACCAGAAGATCGCGGCCACGATGACCGAAACCGGCGAAAGCCCGGTGCTGCGGCCATAGACGAGCGGCTCGATCAACTGGCCGATCGAACCCTCGACGACGAGATAGAGGCCGAAGACCCAGAGCGCCTTGGACCAGCCGGGATCGATCGCGGCCGCCAGCCCCATCGAAAACAGCGCCGAGACCGGGGCGCCGATATAGGGCACGAACCGCAGCAACGCCCCGAGCACGCCCCAGAGCACCGGGCTCGGCAACCCGATCAGGAAGAGGCCGATCGCGATGACCGCGCCGAAGCCGGCATTGATGGCGAGCTGGGTGACGAAATAGCGGCTCAATCGCCGGCCGCCATCATCGAGCGCCACGGTGGTCCGGCGCAGATCGCTCGAGCCGAACAGCCGGATCAGCCGGTCGCGCAGATCATCCTGCTGCAGCAGGATGAAGATGGTGACGATGAAGACGATGCCCGCCGTGCCGATCGGCGAGAGCACGGGTGAAAGATAGCGCTCGGCCAGCTCGAACGGCGTGGGATCGGGCTGATGCACCTCGACCGGGATCGGCTTCTGCGGCTCGCCCGGCAGGGCGCCGAGCGGCGGAGGGGGTGACGACGGTGCGGCACCGCGCCGCGTCGGCGCGGTCGCCGGAACTGGGGGTGCCGGCTCCGGCGGCGCGATGTCGTAGCCGAGGCTGCCGGCGACGTGACCGATTTCGCCCAGCGCATAGCCGCGCACGGCGGCGACCTTGTCGCGCACCGTCCGCGCATAGCTCGGCACATCCTCCATCAGATCGGCGAGCTGCGTGCCGATGACCCCGCCGGCCGCGACGATGATGCCGACCGCGAACAGAACCGCCAGCAGGACCGAAGGCACCCGGCCCATCCGGATCCGGCGCAGAACGGACACCAGCGGCGCCAACAGGATCGACAGCAGAACCGCCATGGTCAGCGGCATGAGGATATCGCGGCCGAAATACAGAGCCGCGACCACGACGACCGCCACCGACAACGTCATCTGATGCGAGGGACGTTCCGAGACGGGCGCACCGATCTGGGCGGCAAGGGCGGTGGCGTCAGCGCGGGGGAAGTTGGATGCGGTTTCCGGCACGGTTGTCCCCCTTGGCACGCTAGTCACCCCTGGCGAAACAAGCCGCGACCGGATTGCCGGCACCGCGCCGGCCGCCCGGGAACGCGGGCGGCCAAGCCACATCTTTTCATCGAAACGGGCGGGTTGTAAGTCCCGCCCTTATCGTGACCTCGGCGCCGCGCCTATCGGCGGGCGACCAGCATGCCGATCGCCAGGCCGACGGCACCGGCCGCGAGCAGGCTGGTCAAGGGTTGGTTGACGGCAACGTTGCGCAGGGCATCCGTGGCTTCGCCGTAGGCTTGCTGGGCCTTGCCGCCGAACTGGCGAGCCCGTCCGCTCAATTCCGTGACCGTGTCGCCGGTCATCGAGCCGACCTTGCCTTCGACGGCGCCCACGATGCGCTTCGCGCCGCCCATAATCGTGTTCTCATCCATAGCGACTCTCCTGTTTGGATTGTCCTGTACAACACTTCGCAACGCGGGCTGTTCCGTCGTCTCGCTCAAGCGACGCCTTCGCCGTCGCCGGGCTTGATGATGCCGGTGGTGAAGCCGGCCTCGTCGTCGATCATCGAGCGCTGCAGAATCCAAGCCTCCGCCTCGGGGCGGGTGTCGAACACGCCGTATACCTGGCCGAGCCTCGCACCGCCGATCGCGCGGACCTCGAACTTGCCCGTGGCGAGCGGGACGATCTCCAACGACACGCCGTTGGCTTCAAGCATTGCTGTCTCCTCTCAAAAACACGATCGTATGGGGAACCCAGCCTATAGGTAGGTCGTGCTTTAATTGTTTGAATAGAGACCGATTCACGCAACGAGCGGATTCTACCAATTCCGATCCGGCTCTGGATTTTTCGCCGGCGACGGCATGCAGCCCATTGCAGGCCGATGCAAGTCCCCACGGCAATTATGGCTATAGGTTGGCCCTGCATTGTCCGGCAATCTGCGGGCTGGATATTCTAACTAAAAGCGCAAGGGGAGGAAAGATGGAGACCAAGCTGTATCAGCGCCGCTCGGTTCTGGGCCTCATGGCCGGCAGTGCCGCCGCCGGCATGCTCGGCGTCGGCTCGACCGACGCGCGTGCCGAGGATGCCGTGCCCTGGTCGCGCGGGACCGAGTTGCCGAAGGCCAAGGCGCCGGCGGACGCGACCGACTGCCACCACCACATCTACGACCATCGCTGGCCGATCGACCCGAACTCGACGATCCGGCCGCCCGACGCGACCGTGGCCGAATACCGGCTGCTGCAGAAACGCATCGGCACGACCCGGCATGTCGTCGTGCAGCCCTCGGCCTATGGGGTCGACAATACCGGCCTGGTCGAGGTGCTGGGCGAGTTCGGGCTGAAGACGACCCGCGGCGTCGCCGTGGTCAACGACAAGGTCACCGATGCCGAGCTCGAAAAGCTTCATGCCGCCGGCGTGCGCGGCATCCGCTTCAACCTCGCCAACCCCGGCGGCGCCACCGCCGTCGAGATGATCGAGCCGCTGGCGAAGCGGATCGGGCCGCGCGGCTGGCACATCCAACTCAACATGACCGCCGACCAGATCGCCGCCAATGCCGCCCTCTGGGACAGCATCCCCTGCCCCTCCGTGTTCGACCATCTGGGCCATCTGCCCGAACCCCAGGACCTCCAGCATCCGGCGTTCGCCGTCATCGTCGGTTTGCTGAAGAAGGGCAAGGGCTGGGTCAAGCTCAGCGGCCTCTATATCGATTCGAAGGCGGGGCCGCCCTATGCGGACCGGGCCGTGATCGCCAAGGCCTATCTCGACGCGGCCCCGGGCCAGCTCGTCTGGGGCAGCGACTGGCCGCACCCGACCGAGAAGCCGGACGACAAGCCCGACGACGCGCTGCTGTTCGACCTGCTGATGCAATCGGCGCCGGACAAGGCGTTGCAGGAACGCGTGCTGGTTACGAATCCGGCGAAGCTCTACGGATTTTCGTAAGGGCGACGACGGCCGGATCGTCTATCTGAATAGAGACGGTCCGGCCTCCCTCAAGAGTAAAGATACGAAGTCGGCGCGCCTGCGGCCGAGGCTCTGGCCGTACGGCCATGCCGGCTGCCTGCCGCGGGCGCAGACGGATCGCGCCGCCGCGGCCGACGTTGCCACCCCTACGAGCAAGAGACCGATAAGTATTCGCAAGTCTGAAATCTTCGTTATCCCAACCTGATTCATACCAGAGCCGACCGTTCTCTGAATTTCGCTGATAAGATTTTAGAGAAATTCAGCATTCCTAAAGGACGCCATCCCGGCCGATCGGCGAATATGGCCCATCAGAACATTGCACGCAGAAGCACCATTGGGCGGGAGCACCAACCATGACGGACATCACGACGGTAATTGGGCTGGCAAAATATTCGCGCCGGAAGCCGACCCCGGACGCCGACATCATTCCACCGTACGCGGCGCTGATCTTTTGGGTGCTGCTGGGCATCTGCGCCATCCTGCTGGCGCCCGAAGGGGCATCCAGCCTGGCGGAGGCTTGCGCCGTCGCGATCTGCGGACCGTGACGTGCGTCAGGGCCGTGGCCCGCGCTCGTTGCTGATCGCCTACGATTTCGAAAGGACAGCGAAATGAGGATGTTGCTGATGGCGGCCTTTGCCGCTGCGTCGTCTCTGGCGGCCGGAAGCCCGGCCTTGGCCCAAACCGCCGGCAGTGCGACCGGACAGCAGGACATGCCCGATTTGGTGCCTCCCGCCATCGGATGCGTGCGGAGCCTCGGCATGAACGCGTTGCCCGGCGCCGATCCGGCGGCGTTGGCGACAACGGAAATCAAGGCCCCGCCCGGGACCGGCCCCTCATCCACGATGGTGACGCCCGGCATCGACCCGCAGACCATCGAGGCCATGTATCCCGAACCCATGCGGGACCGGCCGCGCCAGCCGCGTTAGGCCGGTGCCGACCCTCGACCTACAGCACCTCGAAGACGCTGTAGATCGGCCCGGCGGCCTCGCGATGTCCGATGCCGATCGCGAGGATGCGGTTGATCCAGTCGTATTTCGGCGCGGCGGTCTCGAAGAAGGGCGCCACCCGGAAATAATAGGCGGCCGGATCGACAGCCTCGCCCTTCGCGATCTTCTGCATGATCTCGGCCGGGCCGTGACGCAGCCCCTGATAGGTCATGCAGATCAGGGCATCGTCGTCGGTCCTGAGGACAAGGCGCACATTCAGCGTCGTGGCGCCGTCGCGGCGCGCGGTCAGCCAGTCGCTGCCGCCCTCCAGCACCGTGCCGGACAGGCGCTCGCCCGCGAAGGAACCGCCGGCGATGGCGGCGACCCGGCGATCGGCGCCGGGGGTGGCGCCCACCATCTGGATGCCCGGCACCTCGAGGCGCAGGACGAAGAGAGGGCGCGTGCGGACGGTCTTGAGCGTTTCAGGCAGGTCGTGATCCGAGCTTGGGGTCATTGTCGCATCTCCAGCTTCCGATTGCCGCGAGAATTATACCCGGCCCGCCGGCCTGATCACCCGAGTCATCGATAAGCCCGGGAAGTCCCCGGGCTTATCCGGTCAAACCGGGATCAGTGATGTTCCCAATAATGATCGCCCTCGTGCCAGCCCTGGTCCTTGTCCCGATCATGCTTGTAGGCATAGTAATGATCGTGGTTCTCGGCCCGGAAGCGGTCGGCCTCCTCCTTATTCTGCCAGGCGTGCCAATTGTGCCCGCGATCCCAATAGCCGTCGGCGAATCCGAAGGCGATGCCGCCCCCGCCGATACCGACCGTCACATCCGCCGCCCTGGCAGGCACCTGCGTCGCCAGCGCGCCGCCGATGACGGCAAGACCGAGGACGAGGGCCTTCATGTTTCTGCGCATTCCGTAGCCTCCTTCGAGCAATGAACGTCTCGCAGGGAAACGAGACGTCGGGTGTCTCGTTCCGCAAAATATAGCGGATTTGGCTGCGATAGGGTGCCGGCCCACGAAATGACATGCTTTGGAAATCAAGAAGATACAGTTGGTCGGCGGTGGTCGTCGACACTTCCGTCTTAACGACACCGTGGTCGATCATGAGGCTTCTTCCTGTGGATAACTTTTTGCCGACCCTATCAAAGATAGCTAGAACATAATAGGAACATCCAAAGGAAGCCATTATGAGGTGTCGTAGTGTCAGATTTTGGAATTGGAACGCCGGGTGGGAACATGGCCGCTGGGTTTCCGGCGATGGTCAAACAAAATTTGGATTGAACTCGGCATGGCGGATTAAGCCACTCTACGACAAGAGCAAGTTGGGGCGGGCGGCCGCGTTGATGCAGCACACATTTCTCTCCCTCCCAAGACATTTGCGGCAGAGATCTCTTCAAATTGAGCGAGCAACAAGTGGATATCTAGCCAATTTGATTGATCGCTGGAGCGACGCCGCTTCGCTGAGCGATGAAGCATTCCGCGAGCATTATCTCGGGCATGGTGTCGATCTCATGTCCTCTCGTCTACTGCGCCAAGCCATCGAAAGAGCGGCTAACGCGTCAAACAACGGGGAGATGGCTGAGGCATCAAGAAGCCTTGCCGCCGCCGTTCAAGCGATTGGGATCGGGCGTTGGTCTGGCTTATTGCAGGCGGTCGCGGCCAAGGCGACGGCGTTATCGAATGCTTCCACATCGAGCCCATATAACTCGGAGCTAGGCCCCACGCAGTTCTCCATCGGCAAAGTCGCACAAGCTAAAAGCGAACGCGGCTCACCTCTGCGATGGATATCGGACGAACAAAAATCGCCCCCCAGCGTAGGCCGCAATGGCGGGCCGCCGACAGACGCTGGCGACCTGCCGGAACTACCGGAAGGCCGTCCTCCGACGAAGCGCGAGATTAATAGTCGCGGAAGTGCGCTTACGCGACGATTGGATCGTCAGATTCGTGCCGGAACCCTCAATAAGAACCAAGCGATCGGGCAATTTCTTGAAAAGGCTGGTTTGGGCGATTGGCGGCAAGAGTTGGGAAGAACAGTACGAATTCGGCCTGCGCATCTTACGGAAATTCGGGGTGCTGAAATGACGCAGAAATTGGAAGATTTGACGGACGATGCCCTCGTCGATCTCTTTGAGAAATGGGCATATGAGCAGGGGCAAGCTCTGCTCGAATTCGATACAGCCGCAGCAACTCAAGCTTATCGTAAGCGGGATGAAGTGTATGAAGAGCTGAAGGCTCGCGGCGTCGAGGCCCGCAGCAAGCTGCTCAGGCTGCTCGATCACGAGGATCCGGCCGTGCGCCTCTATGCGGCCAAGCGGCTGCTCGCGGTCGCGCCGGACCGCGCGCGATCGGCGCTTGAGGATATTATCAAGCATGCCGACATTTCCTTCGCGGGGGACGCCGGCTTCACCTTGGATATGTTCGACGAGAAAAACGTCAAGCCCGATTGACGTCACCGCGGCGCTCGTCGGAGACCCGCGAGCCGTTTCAGCCTGCGGGTCTCCACCTCTTTTGTGCTCGGACCCAGCTCGTCTTCGTCACCGCTCACGGACAAATCAAGCAGTATCCGATCGCCTTGCTGTGGGCTCGATAGTCCGGACCCGGATTCCTCAGGTCGCTACGGATAGGGGAAGGCGGGCAGCCGCAGGACGGCCGGAGCGCCTTTCCCTGCCGGCAGGCGCTCTGTTCTTGTCGAGCTAACCGAGTCCGCGCACGTGTTCTTCAAACATCCAGATTCGCCACGTTCAGCGCGTTGGTCTGGATGAAGTCCCGCCTCGGCTCGACCACGTCGCCCATGAGGGTCGAGAAGGTTTCCTCGGCCAGGTCGGCGTGGCTGACCTTGACCTGGAGCAGCGCGCGGGCATCCGGGTCGAGCGTGGTTTCCCAGAGCTGGTCGGGATTCATCTCGCCCAGCCCTTTGTAGCGCTGAACCTCGACGCCCTTGCGGCCGGTCTCGATCACCAGCTCGATGAGGCCGCTCGGCCCGGCGATGACGTGCTCGGTCTCCTTGATGATGAGCTTGGCCGGACGATCGAAGACCGGCTGCAGCGCCTCGCGCGCTTCGTCGAGGCGGCGGGCCTCCTGGCTGCGGGCCGAGATCGGGTCGATCGTGTGGCGCTGCTGGATGCCGCGCAGCGTGCGCGACAGGCTCGCCCCCTCGCCCTCGACCACGCCCGACTGCCAGGGCTCACCGACCTCGCCGATGCCGTCGAGACGGGCGGCCGCGGCCTGGATGGCCGCCGCCGCGCGCTCGGGATCGGTGAAGATGCCCGGCGCGAAGAGGCCGGCGAACACGGATTGCTCGACCACGTCGGTCGAGCCGATCTTGCGCGCCAGGGGGTCGGCCCAATTGCGCCATTGCCGCGCCCGGTCGACCAGGTCGCGCAGATCGTTGCCGGCGCGTTGGGTCCCGTCATGCTGGATCAGCACGGCGTTCTGCAGGCCGGAGCTGATCGAATATTCGTCGAGGGCGGCGTCGTCCTTGAGATAGACCGCCTGGCTCGCCCCCTTCTTGGCACGATAGAGCGGCGGCTGGGCGATATAGAGGTAGCCGAGATCGATCAGCGACCGCATCTGCCGGTAAAAGAAGGTCAGCAGTAGCGTGCGGATATGACTGCCGTCGACGTCGGCGTCGGTCATGATGATGATCTTGTGGTAGCGCGATTTCGTCGCCTCGAAATCCTCAGGCCCGATGCCGGTGCCCAGCGCCGCGATCAAGGTGCCGATCTCCTGCGAGCCCAGCATCTTGTCGAAGCGCGCACGCTCGACATTGAGGATCTTGCCGCGGAGCGGCAGGATCGCCTGGAAGCGCCGGTCGCGCCCCTGCTTGGCCGAGCCGCCGGCGGAATCACCCTCGACCAGGAAGATCTCGGATTTGGACGGGTCGCGTTCCTGGCAGTCCGCGAGCTTGCCCGGCAGGTTGGCGATGTCGAGCGCGCCCTTGCGCCGCGTCAGCTCGCGCGCGCGACGCGCGGCCTCGCGCGCGGACGCCGCCTCGACCGCCTTGGCCATGACCCGCTTGGCATCGGCCGGATGCTCCTCGAACCATTGCTGCAGCTTTTCATTGACGACGTTCTCGACCACCGGCCGGACCTCGGACGAAACGAGCTTATCTTTCGTCTGGGACGAGAATTTCGGGTCCGGCACTTTGACCGACAGCACGCAGGTCAGGCCCTCGCGCGCATCGTCGCCGGTAATGGCGATCTTCTCGCGCTTGGCGATGCCGCTTTCGTTCATATACTGGTTGACGGCGCGGGTGAGCGCGCCGCGGAAGCCCGCCAGATGCGTCCCGCCATCCTTCTGCGGGATGTTGTTGGTGAAGCACAGCATCGTCTCGTGATAGCTGTCGGTCCATTGCATCGCGACCTCGACCACGATGCCGTCGCGCTCGACCTGCATGGTGATCGCCGGCTGGTGCAGCGCCTGCTTCGAGCGGTCGAGATACTGGACGAAGGCTTCGAGGCCGCCATCGTAGTGCAGCACCAATTCCTTGGGATCGCTCAACCGGGCATCGGTCAGCACCATCGTCACGCCGGAATTGAGGAAGGCGAGCTCGCGCAGCCGGTGCTCCAGCGTGGCGAAATCGAACTCGACCTTGGTGAAGGTTCCGGTCGAGGGCAGGAAGGTCACTTCCGTGCCGGTGCGATGGCCGGTGCGGTTGCCGCCCGGCGGCAGCGCCGGCGCCGGCCCGGTCTCCGCCAGCGGCGCCTCGGCCTCGCCATGGATGAAGCGCATCTGGTACTCGCGGCCGGCGCGCCAGATCTTGAGATCGAGCACCGAGCTCAGCGCATTCACGACCGAGACGCCGACGCCGTGCAGCCCGCCCGAGACCTTGTAGGAATTCTGGTCGAACTTCCCGCCGGCATGGAGCTGGGTCATGATGACCTCGGCCGCCGAGATGCCTTCCTCCTCGTGCAGATCGACCGGGATGCCGCGGCCATTGTCGGTGATGGTGGCGGAGCCGTCGGCGTTCAGCGTCACCGTGACCGTATCGCAATATCCGGCGAGCGATTCGTCGATGGCGTTGTCGACGACCTCGTAGATCATGTGATGCAGGCCCGAGCCGTCATCGGTGTCGCCGATATACATGCCCGGCCGCTTGCGCACGGCATCGAGCCCGCGCAGCACCTTGATCGAGCTAGCACCGTAATCCTCGGCGGCTTGGTCCAGGGAGGAAGCGGGATCGGTACTCATCATGCACTCTCTTTGCTCTAAGCGCGGCCCTGGGGCGCGGCGACCACGCCGCCCTCGGCCACGGTGAAGAAATGGGCATTCCGCCCGAGTTCGGCAAACAGCACGGCATCGGTGCCGGTGAGCCAAGCCTGGCAACCCAAGGATAGCAGAGTTTCGAACAGCGCCGCGCGCCTCTGTTGATCGAGATGGGCCGCGATCTCGTCGAGCAGCAGCACCGGCGCCAGGCCGCGCAACGCCGCCTGCAGCCGGGCATGGGCGAGCACGATCGAGATCAGCAGCGCCTTCTGCTCGCCGGTCGAGCAGAGCACGGCGGCGACGCCCTTGCCGGCATGTCTGACGGCGAAATCCGAGCGATGCGGCCCGACCGTAGCACCCCCGGCCTCGGCATCGATCCGGCGCGCGGCGCCCAAGGCCGCGCGCAAGCGCTCCTCGGCCGCGAGCGCGGGACTGTCGGTCAGCCACTCTTCGACGGCGCCGACAAGCGTCAGATTCGGCACCGGGAAGACGCCGTCGCCGGCCTCGGCCGCGGCCCGGTCGAGCCGCTGGACGATATCGCGCCGGGCGGCGGCGATGGCGACGCCTTCGCGCGCCATCGTATCCTCCAGCACGCCGAGCCAGGCCGGATCGGCACCGCCCTGGCGCAGGAGCCGGGCGCGCTCGCGCAACGCCTGCTCATAGGCGGCGAGTCTCGCCGCATGGTCTGGATCGTAGCCGAACACCAGCCGATCGAGGAAACGGCGCCGCGGCGACGCCCCTTCCTGGAACAGCCGGTCCATCTGCGGTGTCAGCCAGACGAGATTGAGATGCTGCGCCAAGGCGGCCTGGCCCTTGACCGGTTGGCCGTCGATGCGGACGAGGCGACGGTCGCCCGTTTCCGACGCGCCGTCACGGCCGGTGCCGATCACGACCTCGCCTGCGGGGGCCGCGAGCCGGGCTGCCACCGCCCAGGCGCCCTGCCCCGCCTCGGCCGGCTGCCGGTCGATCTCGGCCAGGCGCGCCCGGCGCATGCCGCGGCCCGGCGCCAGGAACGAAACCGCTTCCAGGAGATTGGTCTTGCCGGCGCCGTTGGCGCCGGTCAGCACGATCGGCCGACCGTCGGTTTCGAGCCGAACCTGTCGATAATTGCGAAAATCGGACAGGTCGAGCCGAACCACCGCGACCGAGGCCGCTTCCACCGGCATCGCCACCACCGCCCCACTTGCCGCCATGCGTTCGGCCGTCAAACGCGCATGGGCATCAGGACATAGAGCGCCGAGTGATCGCCGACATCGCGCACGACGGTCGGCGCACCGGCATCGGCCATCGCGAACTGCACGCCTTCGCCTTCGATCTGCTGCGCGATATCGAGCAGGTAGCGCGAATTGAAGCCGATCTCGATCGGGGCGGCATTGTAGCTAACCTCGATCTCCTCGATCGCCGTGCCATTCTCCGGGCTGGTCGCCGAAAGCTCGACCAGGCCGCGCTCGACCTTGAGCTTCACCGCCCGGCTCTTCTCGGTCGAGATGGTCGAGACTCGGTCCACCGCTTCGGCGAACAGCTTGTTGTCGACCTCGAGGATCTTGTCGTTGCCGACCGGGATGACCCGGTCATAATCCGGGAAGGTGCCGTCGATCAGCTTGGAGGTCAGCACGCCGTCGCCGAAATCGAAGCGAATCTTGGTGTCGGACAGCTCGACCCGGACGCTCTGGTCGGTCTCGTCGAGCAGCTTCCGGAGCTCCTGCACGGTCTTGCGCGGCACGATCACGCCGGGCATGCCCTCCGCGCCGTCGGGCAGAGGCAGCTCGACGCGGGCCAGGCGATGGCCGTCGGTCGCGACCGCGCGCAGCACCAGCACCTCACCGCTCTTGGCGGCGTGCAGATAGATGCCGTTCAGGTAATAGCGCGTCTCCTCGGTCGAGATCGCGAAGCGCGTGCGGTCGATCAGGCTCTTCAGATCCTGCGAAGAGAGCAGAAACTCGTGCGACAGCGGACTGCCGCTCATCACCGGATAATCCTCCGGCGGCAGGCAGGCGAGCGTGAAGGTGGAGCGGCCCGAGCGCAGCGTCATGGCGCCGCGATCGCCCGTCGCCTCGAGCTCGACCTGCGCGCCGTCGCGCAGCTTGCGCACGATGTCGTAGAGCGTGTGGGCGGGCGCTGTCGTCTTGCCCTCGCCGGCGAGCTGCGCCTGCACGACCTCGACGATCTCGAGATCCATGTCGGTGGCGCTCAGACTCAGCCGGCCGTTCTCGGCCTTGAGCAGCACGTTGGACAGGATCGGAATGGTATTCCGGCGCTCGACGACGCTCTGAACATGGCCGAGCGCACGCAGCAGCGCTGCGCGTTCGATGGTGATCTTCATGATATCTGGGATCGTACCAAGCCGCGCCATATTGGCAAGAAGGACAATAGCCGGACCTCTCGAACCGACCCGCCGAGCGCGGCACGGGCCGGCGTCGCCACGGACGAATTCTATAGCATAGGTTCTAAGGCGAACGCACGGTTTTGCTGCGGTTCCGGCGGGATCGCCGGCCGTGAGCCCGTCAGCTCTCCATCATGCGGCGAAGAAGCTCGATATCCTCGGCGAGCGCGCCGTCGCTGGCCAGCAGTTCCTCGACCTTGCGCACGGCATGAAGCACGGTCGTGTGGTCGCGTCCGCCGAATTTCCGGCCGATCTCGGGCAGCGAGCGCGGCGTCAGCTGCTTGCACAGATACATCGCCACCTGGCGCGGCCGGGCGATGTTGCGCGAGCGCCTGGCCGAATGCATGTCGGCCAGCCGAATGTTGAAATGCTCGGCGACCTTCTTCTGGATCTCGTCGATGGTCAGCCGCCGGTCGTTGGCGCGCAGCAAATCATGCAGCACGTCCTGGGCGCTTTCGAGCGTGATCGAGCGACCGATCAGCTGCGCGTGCGCAGTGATGCGGGTGAGGGCCCCTTCGAGCTCCCGGACGTTGGAGGTGATCTTATGCGCGAGGAACTCCAGCACCTTGGGCGGCACCTGCGCCTGGCGCTGCTCGGCCTTGGCCTGGAGAATGCCGAGCCGGAGCTCGTAGGTGGTCGGGTGCAGATCCGCCACCAGCCCCCAGCCGAGCCGCGACTTCATCCGCTCCTCGATGCCCTCGAGATCGGAGGGCGACTTGTCGGCGGAGATCACGACCTGCCGGTTCTGGTCGACCAGCGCGTTGAAGGTATGGAAGAATTCTTCCTGGGTCGAATCCTTGCCGCTGATGAACTGGACGTCATCGATCATCAGCACGTCGACCGAGCGGAACTGCTCCTTGAACGCCATCGTGTCCTTGAAGCGCAGCGCCTTGATGAACTGGTACATGAACTTTTCGGCCGACAGATAGATGATCTTCCGGCTCGGATCATGACGCCTGATATGCCAGGCGATGGCATGCATGAGATGGGTCTTGCCGAGCCCGACGCCACCATAGAGAAAAAGCGGATTGAAAGGGGCGGCGTGATCGCCGCTCACCGCCGACTCGGCGACTCGGCGGGCTGCCGCATGAGCCAGCTCGTTCGGCTTGCCGACGACGAAATTCTCGAAGGTGAAGCGCGCGTCGAGCGGCCCGCTGATCTCGCGCTCGGCGTCGCCCTCGGCATTGGCCGGGAGCGCGATATCGGCGGGCATCGGCGGCTCGTCGGGATCGGGCGGCGCCGGATTGGCCGGCAAGGCCGCGACGACGATGTCGACCTTGTGAATGGCGCGGTTTTCCGCGATCCACAGCGCGCGGATGCGCTCGACATAATGGGCCATGACCCAGTCGCGCAGAAACCGGGTCGGCACCTCGATCTTGACGGCGCTGTCGCAGATCTCGCCGAGGCTGAGGGAGGACAACCAGGAGCGGTGAGCGGCCTCGCCGAACTCCTGGCGCAAGCGGCGGCGGATACGCTGCCATTGGACGGATGGGGTGGCGGCCGACTCCGGCGTCTCGACGGTCATCATGGGCGCGCCCCGCCGGGATGCCGACCGGCCGTGCCGGAGCCCGAAACCATTTCGCCTTGCGTGCTGCGAGCCACCAAAATCACCGCTCTATCCCGATATCGCAGAAACCAACCGGCCTGGGACCGATCGGACCCAAATCCGGCGTCGGCGCCGAACGGGCGCACGAAAGCCTGGAAGGATGATAAAACCCGGATTCGGCCCAAAACCCCGCCTCGGGCCTTTACGATACCCAGCACGCTCGTATTCGACACTACTGAGCCCTCACCCGTATCAACAAATGCGGGCTCAAGTCGATACCGAAGACTAACCGGGACCGAGCGGACTGACAACCGGTCCGAAACCGGAACGGCGAATATTTTTCGAATACCGATGAGGATTACTCAGGGCGCATCCGACACTTGCTTCGACTGTACTTCAGTCGAGGTTTTTCTTGCCGGAACTGCCGGCCGCACGGGCCGGCCGGAACCTGAGCGATTAGAGCGCGCTGATACGCGCGCTCAGGCGCGACAATTTCCGCGCCACCGTATTGCGGTGAACGATGCCCTTGCCGATGCCCCGATGGAGCTCGGGCTGCACTGCCGCGTAGGCCTGAGCCGCGTCGTCCTTGTTGCCCGACTCGATCGCCATCTCGACCTTCTTCAGGAAGGTGCGGAGGCGGCTGACGCGGGCCCGATTGACCTCGGTCCGGCGCAGGGTTTGACGGTGACGCTTCTCAGCAGACTTATGGTTGGCCATTAGGGGACGCGCTCTCGTGCAACGAATCTGTCAACGGGGTGGGCGGTTATACGGCGACGGAGGTGGTGCGTCAAGCACGACCGGCGAGCATTTTTGAGACCCCGCGTTAGCAAGCGTGAGGAGCGTTCGCAGGCCCGAGATTGCCAGCCCGCCAAGGCGTCGGCTAGTGTTCTATCAACCGATAAGCGCCCCAGCTTGTTCCGTTTCGCATCCGAGAGGGCTCACATGACTGCATTGCCGGAAACGATGACCGCGATCGAGATCGCGACGCCGGGCGGACCGGAGGTGCTGGTTCCCGTCAGCCGCCCGATGCCCCGCCCGGGCATGGGCGAGGTGCTGGTCAAGGTGGCCGCCGCCGGCATCAACCGCCCCGACCTGCTGCAGCGCCTGGGTGCCTATCCGCCGCCGCCCGGCGCCTCGGACCTGCCCGGCCTCGAGATTGCCGGCACGGTGGTCGCGATCGGTCTCGGCGCCCACGGCTTCGAGCCGGGCGCCGAGATCTGCGCGCTCCTCGCCGGCGGCGGCTATGCCGAATATGCGGCGGTGCCGGCCGTGCAATGCCTGCCGGTGCCGGCGGGGATCTCGCTGATCGAGGCGGCCGGCCTGCCCGAGACCTGCTTCACGGTCTATACCAACCTCGTCGAGCGCGGCGGCCTCGAATCCGGCGATGTCGTGCTGATCCATGGCGGCACCAGCGGCATCGGCGTCACCGCCATCCAGATGGCACGGGCACTGGGGGCCCGCGTCTTCGCCACCGCCGGCAGCTTCGACAAGACCCACGCCTGCGAACGGCTCGGCGCCGAGCGCGGCATCAACTACCGGCTCGAGGATTTCGTCGAGATCGTCAAGACCGCGACCGGCGGCCACGGCGCCGACATCATCCTCGACATGGTCGGCGGCGACTATGTCCAGCGCAACGTCGCCTGCGCCGCCATCGACGGGCGCATCGTCAATATCGCCTTCCTGCACGGCGCCCGGGTCGAGGTCGATCTCAGCCAGGTCATGCGCAAGCGCCTGACCCTGACCGGCTCGACGCTTCGACCGCGCTCGGTCGAGGAAAAGGGCATGCTCGCCCGCGCGCTGCACAAGCGGATCTGGCCACTGATCGAGCGCGGCCTGATCAAGCCGGTCGTGCATCAGACCTTTCCATTGGCCCAGGCGTCGGAGGCGCACCGGCTCATGGAAAGCTCGAACCATATCGGCAAGATCATATTGACGACCTGATCGGCGAAATGCCGCCGCTTATCCGGCCATGCTTCCATCGCTGGGGTCCGTCGTCTATATAGACGCTCATCACGTTCATCTTCCGGTCAAAAACCTCCGGAACAGCCGGCGGTACCGCCGGCCCGGCGCGACCGTCGTTACCAGGAGTCGAGAAGCATGGTCCTGCCTCTGATGCCCAAGGCCACCGCAGTGTGGCTGGTCGAGCATACATCGCTGACCTTCGAGCAGGTCGCCGCCTTCTGCGGGCTGCACGCCCTCGAAGTCCAGGCGATCGCCGACGGCGAGGTCGCGACCATGATGCAGGGGCTGGACCCGATCGCGAACGGCCAGATCACCAAGGAAGAGATCGAGCGCTGCGAGACCGATCCGAAGCTCAGGCTGAAGATTTCGGACCATGCCCATCCAGCCGCCCCCTCCCGTTCCAAGGGACCGAAATACACGCCGATCTCCAAGCGCCAGGACAAGCCCGACGCCATTTCCTGGATCCTGAAGAATCATCCGGAGCTGAGCGACGCGCAGATCTCGCGGCTGATCGGCACGACCAAGCCCACGATCGCCGCCGTGCGCGACCGCACCCATTGGAACTCGCCCAACATCAAGCCGCGCAACCCGGTCGCGATCGGGCTTTGCTCGCAGGCCGATCTGGAAGCCGCCGTGTTCCAGGCGCGGCGCCATACCGGCGGCGTGGCCCCGGTGATCGAGGCGGGCGAGGAAGAGGAAATCGGCGCCGAGACCGAGTAGGCCGCTCAGCCTTCTCCCGCGAACCCCGCCGCCTGGAGGTGGCGGGCGATCTCGTCCAATGCCGCCGGATCCTCGATCGTGGCCGGCACCGTCACTTCCCGGCCGTCGGCGAGGCCGCGCATGGTCTGGCGCAGGATCTTGCCCGAACGGGTCTTGGGCAGCCGGTCGACGACCAGCGCGCGGCGGAAGCTCGCGACCGGGCCGATCCGGTCGCGCACGAGCGCCACGATCTCGCGCTCGATCTCGGCATGGTCGCGGGTGCAGCCGGATTTGAGCACGACGAAGCCCACCGGCACTTGCCCCTTCATCGCATCGGCGACGCCGATGACCGCGCATTCCGTGACATCGGGATGGGCGCCCACCACCTCCTCGATCCCGCCGGTCGACAGCCGGTGGGCCGCGACATTGATGATGTCGTCGGTGCGGGTCATGACGAAGACATAGCCGTCCTCGTCGATGAAGCCGGCATCGCCGGTCTGGTAGTAACCCGGAAAGGCCGAGAGGTAGGATTCGACATAGCGCTCATCCTGCCGCCATAGGGAGGGCAGCGCGCCGGGCGGCAGCGGCAGCTTGATGACGAGATTGCCGATCTCGCCCGGCTTCACCGGCATCCCCGCCTCGTCGAGAATCCGAACGTCCCAGCCCGGCACCGGCACGGTGGCCGAGCCCGGCTTCACCGGCAACAGCTCCAGCCCCAGGCAATTGGCGCAGATCGGCCAACCCGTCTCGGTCTGCCACCAATGATCGATGACCGGACGGCCGAGCAGGCGCTCGGCCCAATCGAGGCTGGGCGGATCGCAACGCTCGCCGGCGAGGAACAAAGCGCGGAAATTGCCGAGCGGCGCCGCGGTGACGAAATGCCCGTCCGGGTCTTCGCGGCGCAGCGCGCGGAACGCCGTCGGTGCCGTGAACATGACGTTGACGCCATACTCGCGGATGACGCGCCAGAAGGCGCCGGCATCGGGCGTGCCGACCGGCTTGCCCTCGTAGAGCACGCTCGTCGCCCCGGCCAGGAGCGGGGCATAGACGATGTAGGAGTGGCCGACGACCCAGCCGACATCGGACGCGGTGAACATCACCTCGCCCGGCCCGACACCATAGATGTTCGTCATGCTCCAGCGGAGCGCCACCGCATAGCCGCCATGGTCGCGCACGACGCCCTTGGGCAGGCCGGTGGTGCCGGAGGTATAGAGGATATAGAGCGGGTCGGTCGCCTCGGTATCGGCGCACGGCACCGGCGCCGCCCGCGCCATCACCTCGTCCCAGCCGGTGTCGCGCCCGGGCACGAGCTCGGCCGCGAGCTGCGGGCGCTGCAGGATGATGCAATGCTCGGGCTTATGCGCCGCGAGCTCGATCGCGCGGTCGAGCAGCGGCTTGTACGGCACGAGCCGGGTCGGCTCTATGCCGCAGGAGGCCGAGATGATCGCCTTGGGCTTGGCATCGTCGATGCGCGCCGCCAGCTCGGGTGCCGCAAACCCGCCGAAGACGACGGAATGGACGGCGCCGATGCGCGCGCAGGCGAGCATGGCGATGACCGCCTCGGGCACCATCGGCATGTAGATCACGACCCGGTCGCCATGGACGACGCCCAGCCGGGCCAGCGCGCCGGCGCAGCGCGCGACCAGATCGGTCAGCTCGGCATAGGTGAAGCGCCGTACCGTGCCCGTGACGGGGCTGTCATAGATGAGCGCGGTCCGGCCGCCATTGCCCTCGCGGACATGGCGGTCGAGCGCGTTGTCGCAGATATTGATGCCGCCGCCGGAGAACCAGCGATAAAAGGGCGGATCGTGATCGTCGAGCACGCGCTCGAACGGGCGGCGCCAATCGAGCGCCGCCGCCGCCTCGCCCCAGAATGCATCGGGCTCGGCCAAGGCGCGATCGCGCGCCCGTTGATAGGTCGAATCCCCGCCGCTCATAAGCGATCTCCTTGAACCCGGCTCGCCAGCCTAACCGCTTCCGCCCGTTTTTTCAGCGGGTTCTTGGCAGGTTCGGAAGATCGGGGTTAAAATCGTCCGAAAGGAGATCCTGCATGCGCCCTACCGCTCCGCGGTCCTGCCCCTTCGCCGAGGAAGACGGCGGCGCGTCATGACGGAAATCTCGCCCTTCGAACGCGATCTCGACCGCAATCCGGCCAACCACCAGCCGCTGACGCCGCTGGGCTTTCTCGATCGCGCCGCCGCCGTCCATCCGGACCGGCCGGCGGTCGTGCATGGCGATCGACGCTATAGCTGGCGCCAAACCGCCGAGCGCTGCCGGCGCCTCGCCTCGGCCTTGATGCGGCACGGTGTCGGCCGGGGCGACACGGTCGCGATCATGGCGCCCAACGTGCCCGAGATGTTCGAGGCGCATTTCGGCGTGCCGATGGCCGGCGCGGTGCTGAACGCCCTCAATATCCGGCTCGACGCCGAGACCATCGCCTTCATGCTGAAGCATGGCGGCGCCAAGGTGCTGATCACCGATCGCGAATTCTCGCCCGTGATCGGCAAGGCGCTCGAACTGCTCGACGGCCCTCGCCCCTGTGTGATCGACATCGACGATCCGCTGGCCGAAGGCGGCGAGCTTTTGGGCGACACCAGCTACGAGGCCTTCATCGCCGGCGGCGATCCCGACGAGCGCGGCCGGCCGGTCGAAGATGAATGGCAGGCGATCGCGCTCAATTATACCAGCGGTACCACCGGCGATCCCAAGGGCGTGGTCTATCACCATCGCGGCGCCTATCTGACGGCGATCGGCAATATCGTCGTCTGGGGCATGGCGGGGCATCCCGTCTATCTCTGGACCCTGCCGATGTTCCATTGCAACGGCTGGTGCTTTCCCTGGACGATCACGGCGCTCGCCGGCACGCATGTCTGCCTGCGCAAGGTCGAGGTCAATGCCGTGCTCCAGGCGATCGAGCATGAGCATGTCACCCATTTCTGCGGCGCTCCCATCATCATGACCATGCTGCTCAATGCCGGCCGGCCGATCGCCACGGGCGGCAGGCGCCTGCAGATGATGACGGCCGCGGCCCCGCCGCCCGCCGCGATCATCGAGGGGATGGAGCGGCTCGGCGTCCGGATCACCCATGTCTACGGGCTGACCGAATGCTACGGGCCGGCGGTGATCTGCGCCTGGCACGAGGAATGGGACGGGCTCGACGCGGCCGAGAAGGCGCGGCTGAAGGCGAGGCAAGGCGTGCGCTATCCGGTGCTGGAGCATCTGATGGTGGCGCATCCCGAGACGCTGGAGCCGGTGCCGGCCGACGGTGCCACCATGGGCGAGGTGTTCATGCGCGGCAACGTCGTCATGAAGGGCTATCTCAAGAACCCGAAATCGACCGAGGCCGCCTTCGCCGGCGGCTGGTTCCATACCGGCGATCTCGGCGTCATGCATCCGGACGGCTACATCGAGCTCAAGGACCGGTCCAAGGACATCATCATCTCCGGCGGCGAGAACATCTCGACCATCGAGGTCGAGAGCGTGCTCTACCGCCACGCGGCCGTGCTGGAAGCGGCCGTGGTCGCCCGGCCCGATGCGAAATGGGGCGAGACGCCGGCCGCCTTCATCACCCTCAAGGACGGAATGAGCGCCGACGAGGCCGAGCTCATCGCCTTCTGCCGCGCCCATCTCGCCCATTTCAAGGTACCCAAGACTGTGATTTTCGGCACGCTGCCCAAGACCTCGACCGGCAAGATCCAGAAATACGTCCTGCGCCAGCGCGTGGCCGCCCTGCCGGAGAAGGTTTGATGGCGACGGAACAGCGGCGGCGCCTCGGCGTCGGCCCCGACGAGACGCTGGCCGCCGCCTCGGTCGAGGCCGCGATGGGCGGCGCCATCGCCTCGGTGACGCGCTTCGAGACCAGCATCCGGCATTTCGTCTATGACGTGCAGCTGACCGACGGGCGCCGCGCCGTCGTGCGGCTGGGGCTGCCCGAGCAGCGCGAGGCGATCGCTGCCGCGGCCGCCTGGTCGGACCGGCTGCGGCCCATGGGCTTCCCGCTGCCCGCGATCCTGGCGCGAGACCTCGAGTCGGCCTTTCCGTTCCTGATCCTGGAACGGCTCTGGGGCACGGATCTGCGCCATGCCATCGCCAGGCTGCCCCTGCCGGCGCTGGGTCAGATCGCCGGCACCATCGCCGCCCTTCAGACGCTTGCCGCCCGGCTGCCGAGCGAGGGCCGCTTCGGCTATGCGACCGAGGCGGCCCTCGCCCCCTATGTCCGCTGGTCCGACGTGCTGGCCCAATCGCTGGCACAGAGCCGGAGCGCCATCCGCCATGCCGGGCTCATGGATGAGAGCGCCGTCGACGAGGTGGAGCGCCGCTTCGCCCGGATGGCGCCGCAGCTCGACCGCGTCCCGTCGGTCCCGTTCCTGCCGGACACGACGACGCGCAACGTCATCGTGGGCGAGGATGGCAGTTTTTCCGGACTCGTCGATATCGATCGGCTGTGCTGGGGCGATCCGCGCTACGCGCCGGCGCGCACCGCCATGTCGCTGCTGAACGAGGGCTTGCCGACCGGCTATGCCGAGGCGTGGCTGGTGCTGTCCGGCGGACGTGCCGATGCCGGGTTCTGGCTCTATGTCGCGATCTGCTGCCTGGGTTTCATGGCCGATTATGGCCCGTCGACGGCCGTCCCCGGGCGCGCCTTCACGATCAGGGACCGCGACCGGCTCGACATCATTTTGGAACGCCTCTTGTCGCGGATCGACGGCGAACCGAAATAATAAACGTGGCGTCGTGACGCAGCTTGGGGGCCGTCCGTAACCGACCTATCTGTGTATTAATCGCCGCAAGCTCAAAAAGGCCTTTATTATGCGTATGCTACCTATCCTTAGCTGTGGCGCGGTGCTGGCGCTCTCCGGTTGCTATTATGGGCCGCCGCCCGGCTATGTGGCAGGGCCGCCGCCCTATGCCGCGGCGCAGCAGGGGGGCCCCGCCCCCCAATGCCGTGATGTGAACCAGACGGTGACGATCGACGGCAAGCAGGAGCAGGCGATGACCTTGTCCTGCCTGCAGCCCGACGGCTCCTGGGGCCCCCCGACCTCCGATCAGCAGCAGGCGCTGCAGGAAGCGGAGCAAGGCCAGCAGCAAGGCGTGCAAACGGCCTATGGCTATCCCTACTACTATGGATACGCGCCGGCGTACGGTTATGCCTACGGCTACGGCTACGATCCGGGCTGGTACGGCTACGGCTACGATCCCGTGTTCATCGACGGCAGCTTCGGTTTCGGCTTCGGCGGCTTCCACCATTTCAACCGTTTCGGCCGCGGCGGCTTCCATGGCGGCTTCGCCCATGCGGGACACTGGGGTGGTGGCGGCCATTGGGGCGGCGGCGGACATTGGGGCGGTGGCGGTGGCGGTGGCCATTGGGGCGGCGGCGGCCATCGCTGAGCCCGCCCTCCAGCTACTCCCGGAAACGACAAGGGCCGCCCGAAGGGGCGGCCCGTTCTCTATCGATCGCGGTGTCGGCCGTCAGATGGCGGCTTGCCTCGACAGCTCCGTGATCGTGTCCTTAATTCGAAGCTTCTCGCGTTTCCACTCGCTCACCTTGAGCTTGTCTGGGAGAGCGCGCGATGACTCCTTCAAGATCGCGCGGTCAAGATCGGCATGCTTGTCTCGGAGACTCCGGATGCGGTCTTCAACAGCCATGTATCGCTCTCCTGGAACAATTCGTGCGATATGCGCCACAAAACGGTAATCCTATCGACGCCTCGCTCCAAGCCCCACGATGGGGCAAAAGCGTGGGCGAAGGGTGAACGCCATGACCGAACCGCGCCGTCTCGTCGTCGGCATCACCGGTGCCTCCGGGGTGCGCTACGGCATCAGGCTGCTGGAATTGCTGCGCGATCTGCCGGTCGAGAGCCATCTCGTCATGTCGCGCACGGCCGAGATTACGATCGCCTGCGAGACCGATTGCAAGATCGCCGAGGTGCAGGCGCTGGCCGATCATTGCTATCCGGCGAGCGACATGGCGGCCGCCATCTCCTCGGGCTCGTTCCGCACGATCGGCATGATCATCGCCCCCTGCTCGGTGCGCAGCATGTCCGAGATCGCGACCGGGGTCACATCGAGCCTCGTCACCCGCGCCGCCGATGTCGCGCTCAAGGAGCGCCGCCGCCTCGTGCTCATGGTCCGTGAGACACCGCTCCATACCGGTCATCTGCGGACCATGACCCAGCTCTCGGAAATGGGCGCGATCATCGCGCCGCCGGTGCCGGCCTTCTATGCCCGGCCGGAGACGCTCGAGGATATGGTCGACCACACGCTGGGCCGGCTGCTGGATCTGTTCGACCTCGATGCCAAGACGGTCCGGCGCTGGGATGCCGCACAGCGCCGCCGGCCGGATTAGCGCCGAACAGCTGCTCATGCCCGTGAACCTGCACACGCCGATGGTGTTTTCCCGGTAGTATCGGCAAGCGACCCGACCGTCGGATCGGGCGCTCAGAGGAGGCGTTGATGAGCTATGTCCGAAAAGTCCTGCAGCCGGACGAAAACCTCCTCTGCACCGCCAAGATTCATGCCTTCATTTATCTGCGCGGGTTTCTGATCCTCGTCGTCGCCGGCGTGATCGCCGTCGGCAGCCAGTTCGCGCCGCCCGAGTACCTCCAGCCGATCCTGGCGGCGGCAGGGATCTTCGCGCTGGTCGGCCTGCTGTCCTTGCTCGGCGCGGCGATCCGGCGGAAGGCCACGGAACTCGCCGTGACCGATCATCGGGTGATCTACAAGACCGGCATATTATCCCGCCATACCGCCGAGATGAACCGCAGCAAGGTCGAAAGTGTCGATGTCGAGCAGAGCATCGCCGGCCGGATCTTCGGCTTCGGCACGATCATCCTGCGCGGCACCGGCGGTACCTTCGAACCGATCCGCAACATCGGCGACCCGATGACCTTCCGCAGCTTCATCACCGCGGCGTGAAATCCACCCGCAGCGTCTAGCTCAGGACGATATCGGCCAGTATGTGCGTCGACTCGCCGGCATAGGCCATGAGATTGGCGCGCGCGAGCGCCGGACCGGGCGTCTCGGCCGCCCGCTCCGGCAGGGCTGCCTGGAGCCGCGCCTGGGCCAGCCTTTCGCCGTCGAGCTCGGCCGCCTGCACGGCCCGGCGCAGCTCCGCGATCTGGGGGTCGCCCGCGAGCGGTTTCAGGTCGCGCCGGATGGTGCGCAGCTTGTGCGTCACCATCATGTTCCAGCCGGCCACGGCCTGCTCCAGGAGGGCGATGTCGCCGCGGCCGAGCCGGCGGCCGAGCACCAGACCGGCATAGAGGCAGTAGAGCAGAATATTGACATCCCTCCCATCGCGATCCTGCAACTCGATCAGCCGCGGGGAAACTTGGGACCGGCCGTAGATTTCCAAGGTAAACCGCCAGAAATCGCCATGTTCACCGGCCATTGTCATCGTCCGAAGCCCTCCAACACTTTTCCGGAGTTTTTGCTATAGTCCCGGCCCTCGCGAGCCGCTACCGATCATGACGCCCATGGATCTCGACAACGACGCCATAAAGCAAAAACTCGCAACCTTGAGGAGCGAGCATCGCGACCTCGACGATGTGATTCAACAACTCGCTGAATCAGGCATGGCCGATCAGCTTCAAATTCAGCGTTTGAAGAAGCGGAAGCTCGCGCTCAAGGACATCATGGCCCGGCTGGAAAGCATGCTGCTGCCGGACATCATCGCCTGAGGGCGCCGACTCGGGTCGAGCCGGCTACAAGCCTGCCAGATGGGCGTGCACCTCGCGCCAGCCATCATAGATCATGGCCATCGCCACATAGGTGACGATCCCGAGGCCGAGCCAGATGATCCAGGGATACCGGTGCAGCAGCCGCGTCACCAGGGTCGAGGCGGCGCCCATGAGGGCCACGGACAGAGCGAGGCCGGCGACCAGGACCCACACATGGAAACGCGCGGTGCCGGCCACCGCCAGCACATTGTCGAGCGACATCGAGACGTCGGCGACGACGATCTGAATGAGCGCCTGACGCATGGATTTGGGTGCGACCGTCGCCGCGGCGGCGCAAGCCTTGTCGCCGCAGTGGGCCAGGCGGCGCTCCTGGATGATCTCGCGCAGCATCTTCCACGCGACCCAGAGCAGCAGCAATCCGCCGGCAAGGGTGAGACCGATGACCGCCAGGAATTCGGTCGCGGCAAGAGCGAAGCCGATGCGCAGCACGGTCGCGATGGCGATCCCCATGAGGATCGCCCGCCTGCGGTCGGCCGCCTGCAACCCTGCCGCGGCCATGCCGACGACGATCGCATTGTCACCGGCAAGGGTGATGTCGATCAGGACAACCTGGACGAAGGCGCTAAGCTGGGCGAGATCGATCCAAGGGGCTGAAAGCATGAGCCTAAATGCGAATCCGGCCAGGAAGCGGCCCGCCCCCTCATATGGGCGGACACAGCGCCACGCCAACCCCTAATCGGTCACGCCTGATCCAATCCCGAGAAGTGGCCGTAAGCGCCTGCCAGATAGATGAGCGGCTCGCCGCCATGCGACAGCCTCACATCCAGCACTTCGGCCAGGAACACGCTGTGGGTACCGGCATCGAGCACCACCGTGACCCGGCAATCGAACGCGGCGATGGCGGTGTCGAGGATCGGCGCTCCGGTCACGAGACTGCTCCAGCTCCCGACCTCGAAGCGCGATTCGGGCGCCTCCGAGCCGCCGAAGCTGTCGGCGAGCGCCCGATCGCCGGACGCCAGGATATTGACGCCCAGGATGCCTCCGGCATGGATCGTGTCATGCGCCGAGCTGCTGCGATTGACGCAGCAGAGCAAGGTCGGCGGCGCCAGCGAGACCGAGCAGACCGCGGTCGCGGTAAGCCCGCGCCGCACCCCGTCCTCGCCCAAGGTCGTGATCAACGAAACGCCGGCCGCCAAGCGGCGCATCCCGGCGCGGTAATTTGGAATATCGACAGCCATGCCCTGCCCGTTCGCGTTGCCGTTCCCTAGAGCCTGATCGCATTGGCCGTTTCCAGCCAATGCGATCAGGCTCTAGAAGTTCCCGGTATAGGACAAAATCGGACGGTTCGCGACGGTGCGCCACGAAATGCTCCAAGGCCGCCAGCCGGTGAGGGTTTGTTAAGCCTGTCGCGCCGACAATGCCATCCCCCGGAAGCCCCACCTAAAAGGCCGCGATCCGAACAATGCGCCTAAAATTTTTTGATGCCGAGAACCAGCGCGAAGCCGCCTTCCTGGCCGCCGGCGCACTCGGTCCCAGTGCCATTCTGGTCGAAGGCGCCGGCGGCGGGGCCGACCGTCCGTTCGCCTCACTCGTGGGTGAAGGGGCGGGACCGCGCGACATCGACGTAGCCGAGCATGTCGAGACGGTACTGCATTATCACGGCGCGCCGCGCGAGCTCGTCCAGCGCGCGCTCGAGGGCCGCAAGCCGCAGGCCGACCCGCGCCGCCTGCTGGCCACGGGCTTGCGCGCGGCGCTGAGCTTCGCGCGCCTGCCGCGCGCCGACCGGGTCCGGCTGATGCTGATCGGGCCGCCGGCCGCCGGCAAGACCACGCTCATGGGCAAGCTCGCGGCACGGGGAAGCACCCCGACAGCGACGGTATTCTCGACCGATTGGGCACGGCCGGGCGGGCTCGAGCAACTCGCCGACAGCATGAGCATCCTCGGCATCGACACGGCGCGCCTCGATCCGGACGCGCCGGTCCCGGGCGCCGGCCGGCCGGGACCGCTGCTGATCGACACGGCGGGAACGGATGCCGGCGACGAAGCGGGATTGGCCAAGCTCGGACGACTCGCGGCACTTCTGGCGGTCGAGCCCGTGCTCGTCCTGCCGGCTCTCATCGACGGCGACGAAGCCACCTCCTTCGCGCGCGCGGCAATGGCGATCGGTGTCCGCAAGCTGCTGGTCACAAGGTTGGACATGGCGAAGCGCCTGGGCGGCCCGCTCGCCGCCGCCCATGCCGGCATGGCGCTCGCGGGCGCCAGCGTAACGCCGAACTTCGCCTACGGGCTGAAGTCGATGTCGGCCGCGACCCTTGCCAATCACCTGATCGAGCTGGCGGAGCGGCCTTAGAACTTCGTGACTAGACAGCGATTCAGACTTTGGGTCGGATCGACCTAAAGTCATCGCGGTCTAAGCTGCCTGGACGCTCTCGATCCGGCCGTCGGCGAGGATGAAGAACGCGTCCTGCGGCGTCGGCAGTGTCAGCATTTCCATCGGCGAGAGCTTCGCGTAGCAGCCGCGGATCAGGCTGCCCGTGACGCCGTGGCTGACGACGATCCTGGGATTGTCGTCCGGGATGGAACCCAGCCAGTCGGCGACGCGGGCCATGGCGGCGTCGAAGGTTTCGCCGTCCGGGCAATGCCGAAACCAAGCGATCCGGGCCGATTTCTCGTAGGCGCCGGGCCAGCCGGCATTGATCTCGTCGCGGGTGAGGCCGTCCCACGATCCCATGGAAACTTCCCGCAATCGCGCATCGGTCCTGATCGGGCGGCTCGCGCCCAGGGTCGCTCCGATGATCTCGGCGGTGGCGACCGCCCTGCCCTGCGGACTCGCCTCGATCGGCCAATCCTTCGCATCCGGCTGGAATTCGGCCAACTTGGCGCCGATCTTTCCGGCCTGGGCGATGCCGAGCGCGGTCAGCGGGGAATCGAGGCGCCCCTGCAGGCGATGTTCGGCATTGAACGCGGTTTGACCGTGGCGGACCAGATAGATCAAGGGCCGCTCAGCTCGTCGGCCAGCGTTCCGCGGTGATGAGCGCCGCGCGCTTGGCCCGGCGCGCCCGCCACCGCGACACCAGCAGGACGGTGATCACCACTGTCAGGAAGATGCCGAGCGCGACCAGCTCGATCCCTTCGCCCCAATTGCCCAGAAGATGAGACATCTCATGGCCGAAGAGATAGCCGGCGCCGACGAAGGTGACGGCCCAGATCCCGGCGGCGATGAAATTCAGGATCATGAAGCGGAAGACGTTGAGATCGCTCAACCCCATCGCCACCGACGAGAAATTACGGATGCCATAGATGAAGCGGAAGGTCAGGATGAAGATGGTATCCCATCGCTCCAGCCATCGATGCACCATGTCGATGCCGTGCCGCCAGTCCGGAAACCGGCGCAGCAGCAGGGGACCGCATTTCCGGCCAAGGAAGAACCAGCACTGATCGCCCAGATAGCTGCCGAGCCAGGCGGACGCGACCAGCCAGACCGGATCGATCAGGCCGCTGGCGCAAGCCGTGCCGGCGAGCAGGACGAAGGTTTCGCCCTCGAAGAACGTCCATGCGATGGTGATCAGGTAGAACCACTCGCGGTACTCATGAACGAGCCGCTGAATCTCAGCCATTAGGACCGACGTCTCCCGCACACTGCCGCATCGGGCCCGGAACCCCATCCCGGACTTCCGAGCCAATAGACCCATAGATCCTTATAAATTGGTGTCATTTCAAGCGGCGATCTCGATTCAGCCGCGATGTTTCCGTAAAGTCGGGCGTTATCAAGCCGCAAGACGATTGCATGCGAGGCCCGGATGTTCAGCACGGCGTTGCGTTCCGACTATGAATTCACGGCTGGCGGCCCGGCCGCCGAGCAGCGCGTCGATCTGGCCGCCGCCTTTCGCCTGGCCGCCCGAATGGGCTTTCACGAGGGCACCTGCAATCACTTCAGCGCGGTGCTGCCCGGCCATGACGGGCGGTATCTGATCAACCCGTTCGGCCGGCATTTCGGCGAGATCCGGCCCCACGACCTGGTGGTGGTCGATGGCGCGGGCAAGGTGCTGGACGGCGCCGGCACGGTCGAGGCGACCGCCTTCTTCATCCATTCCCGGCTGCATCGGGCGCGCGTCGAAGCGGCCTGCGTGCTGCACACCCATATGCCCTATGCCACGGCGCTCACGATGATCGAGGGTGGGCGGCTCGAAGCCTGCCACCAGAACGCGCTCCTCTTCCATGAACGGATCGCCTATGACGATCGCTATAACGGCTTGGCGCTCGACGACGCCGAGGGCGATCGGATGGTCGAATGCCTGGGCGACCGGCGCGTGCTGTTCCTCGGCAATCACGGCGTGATCGTGACCGGACGCACGGTTGCCGAGGCGTTCGACGATCTCTATTATATCGAGCGGACGGCGGAGGCGCAGATCCTGGCGATGTCGACAGGGCGGAAGCTGCGCCTGATCGACGAAGCGGTGGCGCTACGAACGCGGGACGATTTCGAGCGCGACAAGACGCTCTATGCGACGCGACATTTCGAAGCGTTGAAGCGCCTGCTGGATGCCGGGGAACCCGGCTGGCGCGGCTGACCGTATGGCAGCATGACAAAGATTTAATGTTTTCCTCGGCACGGTTTCAGCTAGCCGAGACCATCTTCACTCTGGATCGTTTGCCGAGGGGATACGACGCAGGCGGTTCGACAGGTTTCCGAGGAGGCGATCGTTCGATGAATTTCAATACCACTTCCGGTGAGCGGCGACTGGGCCGGCCGGCGAACGGGCGCCGTATCGCCCATCTCGCCTTGGCGCTCGGCTTCGGCACCAGCTTGGCGACCGGGCCCTTGGCCCCGGCCTTCGCCGACAGCGCCCCGCCCTCGGGCTCGCTCAACGAGCGACTGCCTAGCCTCGCCCCGATCGTCGAGCGGGTGCTGCCGGCCGTGGTCAACATCTCCGTGGTCCAGCAGGCCGGCGCCGATCAGGCACAGCAATCGCAGCCGGACCAGAATGACGACGGCGACGAGAATGACGACCAGGACCAGGATCAGGGCCCGCAGGGCCCCGGTCCCAATGGTCAGACGCCGTTCGACGAGCTGCTGCGCCGCTTCTTCGAGCAGCAGCAGCAGGGCCGCCATGGCGGCGGCGTGCCGATGCCGAGCCGCAAGATCACGGCGCTCGGTTCCGGCTTCATCATCGACCCGGCCGGCTACGTCGTCACCAACAACCATGTCGTCGGCAGCGCCGACAAGGTCACGGTGATCTTCCAGGACGATTCCCGCCATCCGGCCAAGATCGTCGGCAAGGACGCCAAGACCGATCTGGCGCTCCTGAAGATCGACGCGCCGCAGCCGCTGCCCAGCGTCAAGTTCGGCGACAGCGACAAGGCGCGGGTCGGCGATTGGGTGTTCGCCGTCGGCAATCCCTTCGGCCTCGGCGGCACCGTCACCAAGGGCATCATCTCGGCCCGCGGCCGCTCGGTCGAGGAAGGCAACTATCTCGACTTCCTGCAGGTCGACGCCTCGATCAACCGCGGCAATTCCGGCGGCCCGACCTTCGATCTCGACGGCAATGTCATCGGCATCAACACCGTGATCTATTCGCCCAACGGCGGCTCGGTCGGCATCGGCTTCGCCATCCCGTCCAACGCCGCGATGATCGTGCTCGACCAACTGCGCAACACCGGCCATGTCGATCGCGGCTTCCTCGGCGTGCAAGTGCAAGAAGTGACGTCCGACATCGCCTCCTCGCTCGGGCTCGACGCCAACCACCCGACCGGTGCGCTGGTCGCCCAGGTGAATGACGGCTCGCCCGCCGACAAGGCCGGCGTCAAGGTCGGCGACATCATCCAGAAGTTCGACGGCAAGCCGGTCGACAAGATGCGCGACCTGCCGCGTATCGTGGCCGAGACCGGCATCGGCCGGAAAGTCGACATTACGCTCTTCCGCCAGGGCAAGACGCTCACCGTCTCGACCACGGTCGGCCAGTTCGATGATACCAAGACCGCCAGTGCCCAGACCGGCCCCGGCGACGATGGAAAGCCGAACCGCATGGCCTCGCTCGGCCTGTCGCTGTCGAGCCTCAATGCCGATGCGCGCAAGCGGCTCGGCATCGGCAAGGATGTCGACGGCGTGCTGATCTCGCGCGTCAAGGAAGGCAGCCCCGCCGCCGACCGCGGCATTCAGGCCGGCGACGTGATCGTCCAGGTCAATGGCGAGAAGGTGTCGAAGCCGGAAGAAGTGTCCGAGCGGGTGAAGGCGAAGCCCGACGCCAAATCGATCCTGCTGCTGGTCAACCGGCACGGCACCAACCTGTTCGTGCCGCTGACGCCCGACGACAAGAACGGCTGACCGGACGCCCGGCCGGGCCGACCGCCCGGCCGGATACCGCAGGACCTTTCGACCATGAAGCTGCTCGTCATCGAGGATGATCGCGAGGCCGCCGCCTTCCTCGTCAAGGGGCTGAAGGAAAGCGGCCACACCGTCGATCATGCCGGCGACGGCAGGCAGGGCATGTTCCTCGCCACCAGCGAGCGGTTCGATGCCATGATCATCGACCGCATGCTGCCCGGCATGGACGGGCTCGCCATCATCGCGGCCTTGAGAGCCTCCGACAATCAGACGCCAGTGCTGATCCTGTCGGCGCTCGACGCGGTCGACGACCGGGTGCGCGGCCTCAAGGCCGGCGGCGACGATTATCTGGCGAAGCCCTATGCCTTCTCGGAATTGCTGGCCCGGCTCGAGGCGCTGACCCGGCGCAACACCGGCGGCAAGGCCGAGACGCGCCTCGCCGTCGGCGATCTGGAGATCGATCTGCTCGCCCGCAGCGTCAAGCGCGCCGGCCGCGAGATCGAGCTCTTGCCGCGCGAATTCCGACTGCTCGAAGTGCTGGCCCGTCATGTCGGCCACGTCGTGACCCGGACCATGCTGCTCGAAGAGGTCTGGGACTATCATTTCGACCCGCAGACCAACGTCATCGACGTGCATGTGAGCCGTCTGCGGCAGAAGATCGACAAGGGCTTCGACCGGCCGATCCTGCATACGGTGCGGGGAGCGGGCTATTGCCTGAGGCCCGTTGATTGAGCTCTTCCGCACCAGCACCTTCCGGCTGGCGCTCAGCTATTTCGGCCTCTTCGCCATCTCCGTCCTGGCCCTGCTGGGGCTGATCTACTACGACACCGTCGTCTATGCCGATCAGCAGCTCGACGAGACGATCGACGCCGAGATCACCGGCCTCGCCGAGCAATACCGCCAGCGCGGCCTGAGCGGCCTCATCACCGTCATCCAGGAGCGCAGCGATCCGGGCCATGGCGGCAGCACCCTCTACCTCCTGACCGATCGGCAGCAACGGCCGCTCGCCGGCAACCTTTCCGGCTGGCCCGACGCCACGGTCGGCCCCGACGGCTGGATGCGCTTCTCGCTCGAGCCGGTCGGCACCAACGGGCGCCGGCATGTGGCCCAGGCGACGAGCTTCCTCCTCACCGGCGGCTATCAGCTCCTGGTCGGGCGCGACCTGGCCGAGCGCACCAATTTCCAGGGCCGCATCGTCGAGGCCCTGCTCTGGGCCGGCGGCCTTACCATGGCGCTCGGCCTGCTGGGCGGGCTGGTCATGAGCCGCGGCGTGCTGGCGCGCATCGAGGCGATCAACCGCGCGAGCGACCGGGTGATGGAGGGCGAGTTCAGCCGCCGTATTCCGGTGCGCGGCACGGGGGACGAGTTCGATCGCCTCGCGCAGAACCTGAACCTCATGCTCGACCGGATCGAGCGGCTGATGGAGGGCATGCGCCAGGTCACCGACAATATCGCCCACGATCTGCGCTCGCCGCTGAGCCGCCTGCGCAGCCGGATCGAGGCGGCCCTGCTCGACCGGGAGGGCACCGATTATCGCGCCGTGCTGGAAGAGACGATCGACGAGGCCGACCATCTGATGGCGACCTTCAACGCGCTGCTCGACATCGCCGAGGCGCAGGCGGGCACGCCGAGAGCCGCCATGAGCGAGCTCGATCTGGGGGCACTCCTGCGCGATCTGGCCGACCTCTACGAGCCGGTTGCCGAGGAAAAGGGCCTGAGCTTCGCCGCCCGCATCACCGCCATGCCGCTGGAGCTGCGCGGCAACCGTCATCTTCTGTCGCGGGCGCTCGCCAATCTGATCGAGAACGCGATCAAATATACGCCCGAGGGCGGCATCACCGTCGCCGCCACGACCGAGGGCGAGACCGTGCGTATAGTCGTCGCCGACAGCGGCCCCGGCGTGCCCGAGGAAGCGCGCGAGCGGGTCTTCGACCGCTTCTACCGCCTCGAAGCCAGCCGCACCACGCCGGGCAACGGCCTCGGCCTCAGCCTGGCGCGCGCGGTCATCCGGCTGCATGGCGGCGACATTCGCCTGGAGGACAATGCGCCGGGCCTGCGCGCCGTCATCACCTTGCCGCTGCTGCGGCAGGCCAAGGGCAGCCCCGCGCTCCCCGCCCCGATCGCGGCGGACTGATCAGCGGCGCGGGGTCTTGTCGCCCGCCGATTGCTCGACCGCTCCCAGCGCCTCGGCCAGCTTGGTGCGGGCGCTGCCCGGCGCCAGCGGCTTCTGCTGGGTGTCGGCCGGGCTCCAGCCGGTAAGCGTCAGGAGCTGGAACGTCGCCGGGATGCGGCCGTCGGGCAGGCCGAAGCGTTCGGCATAGATCGCCGCCGCCCGCAGCAGCAGCGTGCGCGGGGTGAAATGGCGCGGCCGCTGCAGCACCGCATTGGTCTCGCCCATGGCGCGCAGGTCGCGCATCAGCGCGATGGCGTCGGGATAGGTCACGGTCAGGATCTCGCCATCGGCGACCGGGAGCGCGAAGCCGGCCCGCTGCAGCAGGCCAGCCGCCTCGCGCAGATCGGCGAAGGGCGAGACGCGGGGCGCGGCGCCCGACGCGGTCTCGAGCTCGGCCAGCAGCAGCGATTCCCGAAGCTCGCGCAGCGTCTCGCCGCCGAACATGCCGGCGAGCAGCAGCCCATCCGGCCGCAGGATGCGGCGGATCTGCAGCAGCGCGCCGGGCAGATCGTTGGTCCAATGCAGGCCGAGCGTGCTCATGATCAGATCGAAGCCGCCATCGGCGAAGGGCAGCGCCTCCTCCTCGCCGACGACGGGCAGTGGGCCGCGCGCGGCATAGGCTTCGGCGCTGTCGAGCGAAACCAGCCAAGGCCGCCGCCCGGTCTCGGCCAGGGCAGCGGCGAGGCCGCCGTCGCCGCTGCCGAGATCGAGCACGCGCTCGAAGCGCATATTGATGTCGTCGAGTCGATCGATCAGCCGGGCCTGGACTTCCCGATAGAGGAACCGCGCCTCGGCCGGCAGCCCGGCCGCGCGCCGGCGATGGGCCCGGCAGGCCGCGCGATCGAAGATGATGATGTCGTCGCTCATGCCGCCACTATGCCGACGCGCGCCGGGACGAGCCAGCGGCTTGCGCAAGCGGCCGAGATAGGGTGCAGTCCCAGTCGGAGACAGGAGACGCCCTTGAAGCACTTCAACGAACTGACCGAGCGGGAGATCCTGGCGCTCGCCATCTCGCTCGAAGAGGAAGACGAGCGTATCTACGATAATTTCGTCGACGGGCTGCACGAGCAGTTCCCGGCCTCGGCCAGCATCTTCCAGGATATGGCCAAGGAGGAGGCGGGCCATCGCCACCGGCTGATCGAGCTCTATCGCCAGAAGTTCGGCGAGCATATCCCGCTCATCCGCCGCGAGGATGTGAGCGGCTTCGTCAAGCGCCGGCCGGTCTGGCTGACCCGGCCGCTCGGCCTCGATACCGTGCGCGAGCAGGCCGAGATCATGGAGCTGGAGACGCAGCGCTTCTACCGCAGCGCCGCCAGGCGCGCGACCGATGCCGCGGTCCGGCAGCTGCTCGATGATCTCGCGACCGAGGAGCGGCGGCACGAGCGGCTGGCCGAGAAGCTGACCGACAGCCGCCTGCCGATCGAGGAGCGCGATCGCGAGGACGAGGCGAGCCGGCGGCTGTTCGTGCTGCAGATCGTCCAGCCGGGCCTCGCCGGGCTCATGGACGGCTCGGTCTCGACCCTGGCGCCGCTGTTCGCCGCCGCCTTCGCCACGCATCAGAGCTGGAACACGTTCCAGGTCGGGCTCGCCGCCTCGGTCGGCGCCGGCATCTCCATGGGCTTCGCCGAGGCGCTGAGCGACAATGGCTCGCTCACCGGACGCGGCAAGCCGCTGCTGCGCGGTATCGTCTGCGGGCTGATGACGACGCTGGGCGGTTTGGGCCACACGCTGCCCTTCCTCATCCCGGCCTTCAACCTCGCCACCATGATCGCCGTCGGCGTCGTCGTGCTGGAGTTGGGCGTCATCTCTTGGGTCCGCCATCGCTATATGGACACGCCCTGGCTGTCGGCGACCTTCCAGGTCGCGGTCGGCGGCGCGCTGGTGTTCGCGACCGGCATCCTGATCGGCAGCTCTTGACCCTGATCCGGCATCTCGGCCGCGCCCTCTCGGCGCTCGCCGACATCCTGCTGCCGCCGCGCTGCATCCAATGCAGCCGGACGGTCGAGGTCAACGGCACGCTGTGCGCGGAATGCTGGCGCCAGATCACCTTCCTCGGCGAGCCCTGCTGCGCCAAGTGCGGCCTGCCCTTTCCCTACGATGCCGGCGCCGGCGCGCTCTGCGCCGGCTGCATCGCCGAGCCGCCGCGCTTCGACCGGGCGCGCAGCGTCTTCGCCTATGACGACCGCTCGCGCCGGCTGGTGCTGGCGCTGAAGCATGCCGACCGGCTGCACGGCGTGCCGGCCTTCGGCCAATGGCTGGCGCGCGCGGGCGCGCCGCTGCTTGAGGATGCCGACCTCATCATGCCGGTGCCGCTGCATTGGACCCGGCTCTGGCGCCGGCGCTACAACCAGTCGGCGCTGCTGGCGCACGCGGTCGCGGCCGCGATGGCGAGCGGCCCGACGGTGACGCCGGACCTGCTCTATCGCCGGCGGCGCACGCCGATCCAGGGACGGCGGACGCGGACCCAGCGGGCGGAGAATGTCCGGGGCGCCTTCGCGCTGCGCCGGCCCGAGGCGATCGAAGGCAAGAAGATCGTGCTGATCGACGATGTGCTGACCTCGGGCGCCACGGTCGAGGAATGCGCCAAGATCCTGCGCCGCGCCGGTGCCGCCCGCATCGACGTGCTGACCCTGGCCCGCGCCGTCCGCATATCTGCTTGATTGGAACCGGTGCTTCCGCGTCTTATATCGGTCACACCCCGCACCACCACGGAGCGCGCGACTGTGAGCCGTATCGAAGTCTATTCCACGCCTTATTGCCCCTATTGCGCCCGCGCCAAGGCGCTGCTCGACCGCAAGGGCGCCGCCTACGAGACGATCGACATTCTCGATCATCCCGACCGGCGCCCCGAGATGGTGCAGCGGTCCGGCGGCCGCACCTCGGTGCCGCAGATCTTCATCGATGGCGAGCATATCGGCGGGTCCGACGACCTCCATGCGCTCGACCGGGCCGGCGGGCTCGACGCCAAGCTCAAGCTCGCTTCGTAACGGGAGAGCAGCCATGACCGGCCGAGTGAAAGTCGCCTGCATCCAGGTCTCGGCCGGCCCCGATCCGGCCCCTAACATCGCTTCGGTCGGCGAGCTCGTCCGCCGCGCCCGCGACGACGGCGCGGAATTCATCCTGACGCCGGAAAACGTCGTCATGATCGAGCCCAAGCGCGCGCCCAAATTCGCCAAGGCCGAGGATGAGGCGAACCCGTTCGCCATCACCGCCTTCCAGGAGCTGGCGCGCGAGACCGGCGCCTGGCTGATGGCCGGATCGCTCGCGGTCAAGCCCGGCCTGCGCGCCGCCGAGGACGACCGGCTCGCCAACCGATCCTATCTCTTCGACCCCGAAGGCCGGATCGCCGCGCGCTACGACAAGATCCATATGTTCGATGTCAGCCTGGCCAATGGCGAATCCTATCGGGAATCCGCGCAGTTCCGCCCCGGCGACCAGGCCGTGCTGGCCCGGACGCCCTGGGGCGTGCTGGGCATGACCATCTGCTACGATCTGCGCTTTCCGGCACTCTACCGCGCGCTCGCCCAGGCCGGCGCGCGGCTGATCAGCATCCCCTCGGCCTTCACGGTGCCGACCGGCCGCGCCCATTGGCACACGCTGCTGCGCGCGCGGGCGATCGAGACCGGCTGCTTCGTGCTGGCCCCGGCCCAGACCGGCACGCACACGGAAGGCCGCAAGACCTACGGCCATTCGCTCATCGTCGATCCCTGGGGCGAGATCCTCGCCGACGGCGGCGAGGAAGTGGGCTTCGTCACCGCCGAGCTCGATCTCGCCAAGATCGACGAGGCCCGCCGCATGGTGCCCTCGCTCGGCCATGACCGGCCGTGGAACGCGCCCAAGCTCGCCGAGCCGGCGTTCCGGGCGGCGGGGGAATAGGCCGCTTTAGGCAAGGCAAGGCGCGAGACCCACGCGCGAACGCCGGCGCCCCGGCGGGAACATTTCCCGCCGGCCGGCCCGGTTTGCCTGATGCTTCAGCCCCGCCCCGACCCGGCCGGTCACGGCGGATCGCTGCTGCCTTCGATGACGAGCGGCGGGTCGTCCCCCGGCGGCCGGACGATGCCGGCGCCGAAGATCCAGCGGACGGTGCCGCGCGGCTCGGGCGGGGGCGGCGCCTCGGCCGCCTGCTTGGCGCGCCAGGCGTCGTGCGCGGCCGCCGTTTCCTCGCGCTCCCAGGGCTCGCCTTCCCAGAGCATCCAATTGGCATCGATGCCGAGATCCTTGCAGATCTGGGTGATGATCTCGCTCAGCGGCCGGTCATGGAGATCGGCCTCGATATCCTCATCCTCCAGCCGCTCGGCGAGATCGGCCAGCAGATCCTCCTTGTCGCCGTAGTCGGTATTGTCGATCGCCTTCCTGACCGCGCGCGACACATCGCGCCGCCGCTGATGCAGCCGCGCCCGCCGAGCCTCCCGCTGGCGCCCCTCAGCCCGCGCCTCTTCCGTCTCCGCCGCCAGCCGCAGCCCCTCCTCGCGATCGGCCGAGAGCTTGGCTTCGAGCGCCACGGTCTGGCGGATCGCCTTGGCGACGCGCTGGAAGGTGAGACCGATATCGGTGCCGGGCTCGGCCTGGCCCGACGCCTGGACCGGCTCGGCGGCGGCGCGCTCCAGCGCCTGCCGCTCGACCGCCCGCGCGATGTTCATGCCGATGTCGGCCAGATCCTTGAGCAGGCGCAGATGCCGCTCGGCCCGATCCTCCCCCGCCTCCGGCGCCGGATAGGCACACCACTCCGCCCGAGCCCCGGCGGGGTCGGCTTCGTTCGTGTGCGCCGTGGCAGTGGAATCGTGACCGATGTTCATGGAACGAAACATGAACGAAAAATGCCCCAGGAGTCAAGAGCGGATTGCCATGAGAGCCGAAACACGATTGGCAGCTTTCCGCCCATCGTGGTAGAGGCTCGTCCCTTGAGCGCATCCGGAACCGGACATTCGGCGCCCGCCCGCTTCGCCCCCGCTCGCCCAAAGCCCCCTTCCGCAGCCATCACCAAAAGCATGCCCGGCGATCTTCTCATCCATGAACTCGGCCCCAAGGGCGACGGCGTGCATCGCTCGCAAGGCGGGATCGTCTATGTCGATCGCGCGCTGCCGGGCGACCGGGTCCAGGCCACGGTCCGCCGCGACATCGACGGCATCCTGCGCGGCGACCTGCTCAAGCTGGTCAAAGCCTCGCCCCATCGCGTCAACCCGCCCTGCCCGAACTACGCTGTCTGCGGCAGCTGCACGCTCCAGCACGCCAAGGACGAATTCTATCGGCACTGGAAAATCGACCTCGTCCGCGAGGCCTTGCGCGGCAGGGGCTTAAAGCCGAGGGTCTGGCGCGAGCCGATCTTCCTCGCCGCCGGCGACCGCCGCCGCGCCACCTTCGCCGCGCACAAGAAGGGCGACACCGTCATTCTCGGCCATTACCGGCGCCGCGCGCACCAGGTGACCGACATCGCCCATTGCCTCGTCGCCGATCCCGCGATCATGGAGATGCGCGGCAAGCTGACGACGGCGCTGGCGCCGATCCTACAGGAGGGCAAGCCCGCCATGGCCTTCATCCAGGCCGTGAACGGCCAGCTCGACCTGGTCATCACCGGCCCTGTCGGCAAGAAGGGCCACCCCGATCCGCAGATTCGCGACGCCCTCGCCAAGCTCGCCCGCGACACCAACGCCAACCGCATCTCGTGGCGCGCCGGCCCGGACAACACGGCCGAGATCATCGCCGAGATCAGCCCGCCGCGCGCCCGCTTCGGCGCGCTCGACGTGATCCTGCCGCCGCTCGCCTTCCTGCAGCCGACGCAGGCCGGCGAGGATGCGCTGGTCGCCGCCGTCATGGAGCTGCTGCCGCGCACCGGCAAATTCGCCGATCTGTTTTCCGGCTGCGGCACCTTCACCGGGGCGATGCTGGAACGCGGCGCCGTCGACGCCTATGAGAGCGTAGGCCCCGCCGTCCGCGCCCTCGACAAGGCAAGGGGCACGCGGCCGCTCCGGGCCATCCGCCGCGACCTCTTCCTCAATCCGCTGCGCCGCGACGAAGCCAACCGCTACGACGCCATCGTGTTCGACCCGCCGCGCGCCGGCGCGCAGGAGCAGGCGAGAATGCTCGCCTCGAGCCGGACGCCGCTGCTGGTGGGCGTGTCCTGCAACCCGGCGACCTTCGCCCGCGACGCGCGCATCCTGGTCGATGGGGGGTACCGGCTCGATAGCGTGCGGGTGGTCGATCAGTTTGCGTGGTCTCACCATGTGGAATTGGTGGCGGCGTTTACGAAGCGGGGTGGGGTTACGGGTTATGGCCGGGGCCGCGTGGGTCGTGCGGCGAGAGGATGAGCGGGCTGTGCAAGCGGCCCGATGTAACGGTCGAGCGTGCGATTCTGGAAGCCGCCGTTCGGCGATCAGATGTGAGGGCGGTAGAGCGTCCCATCCGGTCATTCCGCCCGGCCACTTGGCATCTCGAACGCGGTCGTTCAATGTTTTGTCCGCGTGCCTCTTATAGGCGCCGTTTAACGAACCGCGTAAGCGGCATAGTCGCAATGGACTTAATGCGAGGGATGGTTATGGCCGAGTCGATAGAAGTTTTTCGCGACCTGTATTTGCGCGGCCCCGTCGCTCGGCGCTCCGACCTCCGCCAGGCGCTAGTCGCTGCAGCCGTTGACCCTTGGTATTATGACCCCGATCGCTCTGCTGCGATCAGCCGCAACGTGACCGACACCGACGCGGATATTTTGGCATTCGGTCGCAAGGCGTCCGATGATCTCCAGGCAGCAGAACTCACGCTCTGGAGTCGGGACGACGGCTATTATGTGCCAAATATCGTCCCGATCGAATTCGGCGAACTCAGCATCGCTCAATATAACGACATCCTTACTGACTTCCTCGAACGCGTCGTCCGCCCGGTCGCACCCCAGTTCGACTATCAGATCGACGCCACCGCGGCGCGTCAAGATCTCGGGGACTGGACCTCGGCGGATGCCGCCCGGAAGCTTCGGGCCTTCTCGGCGGCGGCCAACAAATCGACCGGCGCAAGCCATCCGCTGGACCAGCGCCGTTGGTTCGACTTCATCATCGCTGTCCACGAGAGTCAGAAAACGATCGGCACTGACCATCTCGTCCGCTGGCTTTACAAGGTCGATGGGTGGGATGAGGAGAGCGCCCATAAGCTCGCGGGCCAATATGAGACCGCGCTTAGCCTGCTCAAGCGCTATGACGAGCGTTAACCGGGGCGTGGATGCGAAAGCGATCGCCACGGCAGGCAAGCCCGTCCTCCTGATCGACACCTGCTCGATCCTCGACGTTATGCGTGATCCGACACGTGAGACGCCGCGCCTTCATGAGCGCCAGGCCGGGCTCGATTTGCTGGCGGCAGCCGAAGGCGGGACATTGATCGGTGCCGTCGCGCAGCAGGTCGCCCTCGAATTCGCCGAGCATGACCAGTCGGTGCAGGACGAAGCGAACCGCGCGTTGAAAAACCTTCGTGGCCAGATCGGCCGCGTGAACCTGCTTTCCGCGATCTTGGGTGCCCCCGGACAGCTCGATCTTACCCATCTCGACGATCATGTCGCCCGAACCCGCAAAATTGTTGGCCGCTGGCTGACGCAGCTCCTCCTTTTCAAGCCCGACGCTAACGTTCTTGAGAGGGCCATCGCGCGCATGAATGGTAATATCGCACCAGCTCGACGAGGCAAGGACAGCTCGAAAGACTGTATCGTCTTCGAGACCTATCTCAAGTGCGCAGACATGCTGCGAACCGAAGGCTTGACCGCCCCGATCGTATTTCTTTCCTCCAACACTCGCGAATATCTGAACGACAGCAACGTACTCAAAACCGAGATCGCGAACGACTTTGCCCCGCTCAAAGTCGACTATGCTTCGAACATGGCTTTGGCCAAATACCAGCTTGGGTTCTAGCGACCGCTATCGACTCATGTCGGCCGCCGAGAGGCCTGCTGGCCGCCTCTGAAGCGGAGCGTTGCCCAGCAATCGTACCGGCGGGAAAATATTGTATCCCGTCATCAGCGTGGCGAGTTTTTCCTCAGTCTGTTAGGCTTTGGACCGATTCGGTCGCAATCGTTGTCTTGGAGATACCGCCGTGCTGCGCGCTTCTGTATTTGACTTTGCCGCGGAGGTCGATCGACAGATTGCGCAACTGACTCGCGAAGAAATTTATCGTCGGGGGGGTCGGGCAAAGCGCCTCATAGAAGAGCTTTATCCGCTAAGCCGCTTTGCTCTCCATTGTAAACATCCTGGAACCGAGCTTGAGGTCAAAGCCTTCGAAGATGACGGTCCACTAGACGGAGTATTTTGCTTCTCGGGCAATAGACAGTCCGAGTTCCATGTTGAGGTTACCTACGTTCATTCATACGAAGAAGCCTTACGTCGGGAGTTACTTTGGACAACGGGCTCAACCCCGGCGGTTGGTAGAATTTTCCGAGACAAGGTGACCCGAAAGATATTTGCGACACAAACCCTTGAGACTGCAGAGCAGGAGTCGAATCGACTTGCCACCGCCATCATAGAACTGTTTAAGAAAAAGTGTGCAAAAAAATATGAACGCGGTACGATATTACTTATCGCAATTGACGATCCGACGTTCTTTGGCTCGCGTTGCTGGGGTCCATTAATTACTGCTATTGGAATACAGAGTGGCGTATTTGAGCCGTTTGGCGAGGTTAATTTATTTAACTGCGCTACGAACGAACTTCAAATCGACATCTAATCGCCCCATCCTACCGGAAGATGAATGTCCGGGTTGACCGATCGTCGTCTGTAAGCCGACCGGCAGAAACCCACCCGAAGCAGTCCTCGCTAACGGATTTTCATCTCCAAACGCGCTGTGGATTACATGTCCCACGACCATGCCGGCCCAGAATCCGAGCCCTCAGAGCGGCGACAGGGCCCTACCCCGAACCGCCGCCACGCGCTGCCGTGCCGCCGGGTTCGGCGTATGATCAACCCCGTGTTCATACGCGACAATCGTGAGATCCGGCCCCACCCGCTCGACGAGCTCATTCGGCGCCAGCAGGAAATCCGGATTGCTCGGCCGGCCGAAATCGGCCTGGCCTTGGGCGAAGGTCTCGTAGATCAGCACCCCGCCTTCATCCAGGCTGTCGATCAGATGCGGCCAGAGCGGCCGGTGCAGGTAATTTACCACGACGATGCCGGCGAAGCGTCGCCCACCCAGCGGCCAGGGCGCGGTTTCGAGATCGGCCTGGACCAGCTCGAACCTTCCATCCCCCGCGAGGTCCGCCATCGCATCCAGCCGGATATCGACGGCGGTCACCGGATGGCCACGCCCGGCGAAGAAGCGGGCGTGGCGGCCGCCGCCGGATGCCAGGTCCAGCACCGGGCCCTTGGCCGGCACCAGATGCGCCCAGCGCCGGACCCATTGCGTCGGAACGGCGAGCGGGTCGGCGTGGGTCATCGGGCCTCTTTGGTCAGTGGATGGAGATGGCGGCGCCGTGGGTTTCGATGCCGGTGCCGATCAGCGCGTCGGCCTTGTCGTCCTCGGCCCTGAGCCAGGCCAGAAGATCGCCGCAATCGATGGCGCTGTGCAAGGTCTCGATCAGGCGATCGAGCAGCACGAACACGGTGAGCAGCAGCTCGCTGGTGTCGGCATGCTGGGCGGCATAGATGAGGCAGGTCTCGGCCGCGTTGATCAGGATCATGTCGGCGATGGGCGAGTGCGCGCCGGGGCACGGCATCGCGGCGGCGGCGACGGCGCCGCCGGCGGGCCAGTCCTGGCGCAGGCGGCGGATGATCAGCCGGTCGCGGATGGCGCCGTCGAGCATCGAGACCATCGCATAGCCGCCGACATCCTCGACCGCGACGCGCACGCGGCGGAGCGCCGTCAGCAGACCATGGGCAACATCGCCCACAGGCGCGTGCCGATGCGCGATCATCAGGCTCTGGTCGATGGTGGGTTCGATCATCGAGGTCATGTGCTGCGGCCTTCATCCATTCAGTTCGCTCGAGCCATCCGCCGAAATGCGGTGCCCGAGGCCAACAGCGCAAGTTCCGCGCCGTCTCAGGGCCGGTTTTCAGGCCATTGATATCGATGGATAAATTCGATCCGTTCCCGATCGGCGCGACGGTACGCGGACGGAACTTGCCGGGCAGAGGTGGCGGTTCCGGCAATTTGTGCCGGCCGCTGCTGCCCCTTGACGCGGCGCGCACGCTGGACGAGACCTTGCCGCTCGATCGTCCGTCAACCTGGAACCCTTGCCCATGCGCCGCCCCGCCTCGCTCCTGCTGATCGGTCTCGCCGTGGCCTCCCTGCCCGCCTCCGCCGCCTTTCCGCTGGAAAACCAGAACGGCGCGCCGAGCGTGTCGCCGGTGCTGAAGAAGGTGACGCCGGGCGTGGTCAATATCGCGGTCAAGGGCCGGGTGCGCGTCAACAACCCGCTCTTGGCCGATCCGTTCTTCCGGCGCTTCTTCAACATCCCGAACACGCCGATCGAGCGCGAGACGCAGGCGAGCGGCTCGGGCGTCATCGTCGATGCGCAGAACGGCTATATCCTGACCAACAACCATGTGGTCGAGAATGCCGATCTGATCGAGGTGACGCTGCGCGACAAAAGGCGGTTGAAGGCGAAGCTGGTCGGGCGCGACGAGGCGACCGATGTCGCCGTGCTGAAGATCCCGACCGATAATCTCGTCGCCGTGCCGATGGGCGACAGCGACAAGTCGGAGGTCGGCGATTTCGTGCTGGCGATCGGCAATCCGTTCGGCCTCGGCCAGACCGTGACCTCGGGCATCGTCAGCGCCGTCGGGCGCTCGGGCCTCGGCATCGAGGGCTATGAGGATTTCATCCAGACCGACGCGCCGATCAATCCCGGCAATTCGGGCGGCGCGCTGGTCGATTTGAACGGCAAGCTCATCGGCATCAACACGGCGATCCTGGCGCCGTCGGGCGGCAATGTCGGCGTGGGCTTCGCCGTGCCGATCAACATGGCGCGCAGCGTCATGGACCAGCTCGTGCGCTACGGCCATGTCGATCGCGGCTGGATCGGCGTCGGCGGCCAGGACATCACGCCGGACCTGATGCAGGGGCTGCAGACCAGCCGGTCGGACGGGGCGGTGATCTCGGAGGTGCAGCAGGGCTCGCCCGCGGATCAGGCCGGGCTCAAGCCCGGCGATCTGGTGATCGAGATCGACGGCGCGCCGGTGCATAGCTGGCAGCAATTGCTCAACCGCATCGGCCTGTCGCGGGTCAATCAGCAGCTCAACCTGAATATCGACCGGCAAGGCCATGCCATGAACATCACCGTGAAGGTGGCGCCGCGCCCGCAGCGCC
This sequence comes from Aliidongia sp., assembly GCA_035539155.1. GTDB lineage: Bacteria > Pseudomonadota > Alphaproteobacteria > ATCC43930 > CGMCC-115725 > JAXDMU01. The sequence goes on from DATLIZ010000013.1 coordinate 56,413, forward strand.
AGCGCGCCGGCGACCGCGACGATCAGTGACCCAACCGGGTTTTATGGGATTTTTATACCGGGACGCGACATCGCCTATCGCATTTTCATGGGGGCGCGACCTCATAAGTGACGCCGCGCCGGATAGCCGGCCCTTGCGCGATCGGCTAAGCTAGCTTCCCATGTCCATGAACGACCTTGCCGATCGCGACCAGCGACCATCGCCGGAGGCGCTCCTCGCCGCCGCCGAGAAGGAAGGGCGCGGCCGACTCAAGATCTTCCTGGGCGCCGCCCCCGGCGTCGGCAAGACCTACGAGATGCTGCGCCAGTCGCAGAAGCGCCGGCAGGAAGGCGTCGATGTCGTCATCGGCATCATCGAGACCCATGGCCGCAAGGAGACCGAAAGCCTGGTCGAAGGGCTGGAGGTCATCCCGCGCCAGTCGATCGAGTATCGCGGCCGCACGCTCTACGAGATGGATCTGGACGGGATCCTCGCGCGGCGGCCGAAGCTGGTGCTGGTCGACGAGCTGGCGCACAGCAACGCGCCAGGCAGCCGCCATGCCAAGCGCTATCTCGACATCGAGGAGCTGCTGGCGGCCGGCATCGATGTCTATACCACCATCAACATCCAGCATATCGAGAGCCTGAACGACGTCGTCGCCCAGATCACCCGCATCCGGGTGCGCGAGACGGTGCCGGACCTGGTCATCGACCGCGCCGACGAGATCGAGGTCATCGACCTCACGCCCGAGGATCTGATCGAGCGCCTGAACGAGGGCAAGGTCTATGTCCGCGACCAGGCGCAGCGGGCGCTCCGGCATTATTTCTCGCCCGGCAACCTGACGGCGCTGCGCGAGCTGGCGCTTCGGCGCACGGCCGAGCGGGTCGACGATCAGATGCTCTCCTATATGCAGGAGCACGCGATCAGCGGCCCGTGGGCCGCGGGCGAGCGCGTGCTGGTCTGCCTGAGCGAGCTGCCGAACACGCCCGGCCTCATCCGCTACGGCAAGCGGCTGGCCGATCGCCTGAAATGCAAATGGACGGCGGTCTATGTCGAGGGGCCGCGCTTCGCCCGGCTGAACGAGGCGCAGCGCGACCGGATCGCCGACGCGATGCGGCTCGCCGAGAAGCTCGGCGCCAATGTCGCGGTCGTGCCCGGCGGCCCGATCGCCGACATGCTGGTGCAATATTCCAAATCCAACAACATCACCCAGATCGTCATCGGCAAGTCCGGCCGCTCGCGCTGGTTCGAGATCCTGCACGGCTCGGTCGTCCATGATCTCGTGCGCAAGGCCGGCAACATCTCGATCCATGTCATGGCCGGCGGCGCCATCGAGGAGCCGGTCGAGGAGCAGATCGCGACCCAGGCCGAGGAAGGCACCGGCGCGGGCAATCCCTATTGGTACGCGGCGCTGTCCGTCGTCGGCGCGGTCGGCATCGGCGAGCTCGTCTCCTATTTCGTCCAGCTGCCGAACATCTCGCTGATCTTCCTCACCGCCGTGCTGTTCAGCGCGGTCGCCTGGGGATTGTGGCCGTCGCTGCTGTCGGCGCTGCTGAGCGTGCTCGCCTATAATTTCTTCTTCCTGCCGCCGCTCTACAGCTTCACCATCGCCGACCCGGCCAACGTGCTGGCGCTGATCATCTTCTTCGTGGTCGCGATCATCACCTCGAACCTCGCCGCCCGCACGCGCGAGCAGGCGCTGACGGCGAGCGCCCGCGCCAACACCACGGCCGAGCTCTACGCCTTCTCGCGCAAGCTCGCCGGCACGGCGACGCTCGACGACGTGCTGTGGGCGACCGCCTATCAGGTCGCCTTCATGCTCAAGGTCCGGGTCGTGACCCTGCTGCCCGACGAATCCGGGCGGCTCGAGGTGCGCGCGGGCTATCCGCCGGAGGACGAGATCGACGAGGCCGATCTCGCCGCCGCGCGCTGGACCTGGGACCATAACCACGCCGCCGGCCGCGGCGCCGACACGCTGCCCGGCGGCAAGCGCCTGTTCCTGCCGCTCCGGACCGGCCGCGGCGCCGTCGGCGTCATCGGCATCGATCGCGACCGCGAAGGCGCGGTGCTCTCGCCGGAGGAGCGGCGGCTGCTCGACGCGCTCGCCGACCAGGCGGCGATCGCGGTCGAGCGCACCCGGCTCGCCGAGGATATCGACGAGGCCCGGCTGCTGGCCGAGACGGAAAGGCTGCGCTCGGCGCTGCTCACCTCGATCTCGCACGATCTGCGCACGCCGCTCGCCTCGATCATCGGCGCCATCACCAGCCTCAGGACCTATGGCGACAGCTACGATGCCGATGCGCGCAGCGAGCTGATGGCGACGGTGCAGGACGAGGCCGAGCGCTTGAACCGCTTCGTCGGCAATCTGCTCGACATGACGCGGCTCGAATCCGGCGCGCTCGAACCTAAGCGCGAATATCTCGATCTGGGCGAGGTCGTCGGCACGGCGCTCGACCGGGTCGCCAAGATCCTGCATCGCCACCGCGTCAAGCTCGACATCTCGCAGGATCTGCCGATGTTGAGCCTGGACGCGGTGCTGATGGAGCAGGTGCTGGTCAATCTCCTGGACAATGCCGCGAAATACGCGCCGCCCGGCTCGCTGATCCAGCTCAACGTCTATCGCGACGACCAGGACATACAGCTCGACGTAATCGACGAGGGACCGGGCATCCCGGAAAATGCTTTGGAGCGTATCTTCGATAAATTCTACCGCGTGCGCGCAACCGACCGGCAGCGGGCCGGCACCGGCCTCGGCCTCGCCATCTGCCGCGGCTTCGTCGAGGCGCTGGGCGGGCGGATCATCGCGCACAACCGCACGGACGGATCCGGCGCCATCCTGCGCGTCAGCTTCCCGGTCGAGCTCGGCATCGAGGCCGAGACCCTGGTCGGAGCCCATCATGCCCAATAAGCCGACCAAGATCCTGGTCGTCGATGACGAGCCGCAGATCCGCCGCTTCCTGCGCACCAGCCTGAGCGCACAGGATTACCAGGTGCTCGAGGCCGAGACCGGGCAGGAGGCGCTCGACGGCGCCAAGCGCGAGAAGCCGGAGCTCATGATCCTCGATCTGGGCCTGCCCGACATCGACGGGCTGGAGGTGATCCGGCGCATCCGCGAGAATTCGGCGCTGCCGATCATCGTGCTGTCGAGCCGGGACGACGAGCTCGTCAAGGTCGAGGCCCTCGATCTCGGCGCCGACGACTACATCACCAAGCCGTTCGGCATGGAGGAGCTGACCGCGCGCGTCCGCGCCGCGCTCCGCCACCGGCTGCAGGAGCAGGGTGTCGCGGCGGCGATCGTGACCGGCGATCTCAAGATCGATCTGGTGCAGCGGCTGATCTCGCGCGGCGGCGAGCCGATCAAGCTGTCGCCCAAGGAATTCGACATCCTGCGCCTGCTCGCCACCCACGCCGGCAAGGTGCTGACCCACCGGTTCATCCTGCAGCAGGTCTGGGGCACCGCCAATGCCGAGGATGTTCAGTATCTGCGCGCCTTCATCCGGCTGCTGCGGCAGAAGATCGAGCCGCAGCCGGACCGGCCGATCTATGTCGTGACCGAGACCGGCGTCGGCTACCGGCTGAAGATGCTCGACGAGGCGCCCTGATCCCTATCCGAAGGCGCCCTGCCCCCTATCCACCGCCGACATTGGCGAGGCCCCACAGCACCAGCGCCACCAGGCCGATCCACAATGCGCCGACATAGAGCGTGCCGACAATGCCGACCTTGAGGACGGTGCCGATCCAGCCGCTGCGGTAGACCGCGCGATAGGCGAGCAGGGTCCAGAGCAGCACGATCGCCGCCATCGGCCAGGTCAGCGGCGCCCCGGGCGCCAGCATGCGGATGGGGATCGCCAGGATCGCCAGCATGAAGGCCATGGTCTGGCCATGCAGCGCGAAGGCCAGATGATCGACCAGGAAGAGGCCGCGCCCGAGGCCGAACAGCGCCAGCAGCAGCGTCGCCATCGGCAGCAGCAGGATCATCAGCCGCGGCAGCCATTCGTCGAAGATGCCGTTCAGGATCAGCGGATGGGTCCGCATCTGGGCATAGCCGTGCATCAGACGGTCGACGAAACTTTCCAGCGGCGCCGGCAGTCCGGGCGCCTTGACGCTCGGCACGGCGGCGGCGGCCGCCTCGTCGCCGGCCTGGGGCGGGGCCAGAAAGACGAGACCCAGCGGCTGCGCCCGCCAGCCATTCAGCTCGAAGACGGGCTGGTCCGCGGCCGACAGCGTTACCTCGCGCAGCTGCAGCAGCGCCAGCCCCGACAGCCACAGCGCCAGGAAGAAGGCGATCGAGGAGAACATGTAGAGGCGCAAGGGCGAAACGTAGCGCACGCGCCTGCCCTCGATATAGGCGCGGGTGAGGCGGCCGGGCCTGAGCATCAGCAGAGCGAGCGTGCGGACGGTCTTGGAATCGAGCAGCAGGTGATGCTCGATCAACTCGTGCGCCATATGCAGGATCGAGCGGCTGTGATCGTGGCGCGACTGGCCGCAGGCGCCGCAATAGCGAGAGGCGACCGTTTCGCCGCAATTGCCGCACGGTGCGGGCGCCGGCTGGGCCGGCTCGATGCCGGCCTCCTCGGTAGCGGTGTGAGTGACGGCCGACAGCGCGACGCCTCCTCGGTTCCGGAATGGACCGGGCAAGCTTAGGAAAGAATCGGGGCGCGATACAAGACTGGCGCGCGCCCCCGACCCTATTGCGGCTTCGCGTTCGCCTTGAGCGGCGGATTTCCCTGCATCGGCGCCGGCGGGGCGGCAGCGGCGGGCGCCGGCTGCGGCCGGGCGATGGCGGCGGCGTGGTCGATCTGGGCCGCCACCTGCGGTGCCGCCTCGGACGCATAATGCGCGATCGTGGCGGCCTCGTTCGGATGGGCGGTCACGGCGACGGCGACGATCTGGGCGGCATATTGCGGATTGGCGCCGACGATGGCGGCGACGGCGCGCGGATCGTCGGCCGCGATCGCGACCGACAGCGCATGCTCGACCGACGAAGGATAAGGCGGATAGGGCGGATCGGCCGCCTGCGCGGCACCTGCCGCCATCGCCATGCCGAGGGCGGCGAACCCGTGGCGGATCAGAGAAACGCTCGACATTCCAGGCCTCTCCTCTCCGGTGCTGGGCAGCATAATGGACCGACGCCGGAGCCTGATGACATTAAGTCGGTCCGACTTAATGTCTGAATCAGTCTCCACCCCCAATAAACTAGACGGCGATTCAGACATTAGGTCGGTTCGACCTAATGTCATCGCAGTCTAGCTGACGCGGAGGCGAATGTGTATAGAGGCCCTATGTTGATGAGTGATGAACGGAGTTCCGGGCATGGGCCGCAGTGATGGCGGGCTCGCCGATTTGCTGATCGATCTGTCGAAGCGCACGATCCTGGTGCTGGGCGATGTCATGCTCGATTCCTGGGTCTATGGCGATGTCAGCCGGATCGCCCAGGAGGCGCCGATCCCGGTGCTGCGCATCACGCGCCGGCAGCAGACCTTGGGCGGCGCCAGCAATGTCGCCCAGAATGTGGCGGCGCTGGGCAGCCGCGCCATCCTGATCGGCGTCACCGGCACCGATCCCGCCGGCCGCGACCTCGCCGAACTCGCCCGGGCCAACCCGCTGATCGAGCCGCGGCTGGTCGCGACCGCCGAGCGGACGACGACGGTGAAGACCCGCTATGTCGCCAATGCCCAGCCGCTGCTCCGCGTCGACGAGGAGACGTCGAAGCCGCTCGACGACGTGACGGCGGAGGCCGTGCTGGAGCGGTTCCGCGCCGCCCTCGGCGAATGCGAGATCGTCGTGCTGTCCAACTACGCCAAGGGCGTGCTCAGCGACCGCGTGCTGCGCGGCGCGATCGAGGCGGCGCGGCAGGCCGGCAAGCGCATCCTGGTCGATCCCAAAAGCTCGGATTTCGCCCGCTATCACGGCGTCTCGGTCCTGAAGCCCAACCGCGTCGAGGCCGGGCGCGCCACCGGCATCGACTGCGTCGACGAGGCGGCGACCGAAGCCGCCGGCCGCCGCGCGCTGGAATTGACCGGCGCCGAGGCGATCCTGGTGACGCGCGACGAGCAGGGATTGTCGGTGATCGAGCGCGACGGGCCGGCGCTGCATCTGCCGACGCGGGCGCAGGAGGTGTTCGACGATACCGGCGCCGGCGACACGGTGGTCGCGACCTTCGCCGTGGCGCTGGCCGGCGGCGCCGATTTCGGCACGGCCGCCCGCCTCGCCAATGCCGCGGCCGGCGTCGCCGTCGGCAAGCCGGGCACGGCCACGGTCAGCCGCGACGAGCTGGCGGAGGCGCTGCATCTCGACGATCTGCTCGCCACCGACCGCAAGATCATGGCGCTCGACGGCGCGCTCGCGAGAGTCGCCGAATGGCGCGCGCGCGGCCTCAAGGTGGGATTCACCAATGGCTGCTTCGACCTCATCCATCCGGGCCATGTCTCGCTGCTCGCCCGCGCCCGCGCCGCCTGCGACCGGCTCGTCGTCGGGCTCAACACCGACAGCTCGATCAAGCGCCTCAAAGGCGAGAACCGGCCGATCCAGAACGAGATGGCGCGCGCGACCGTGATGGCCTCGATCGCCGCCGTCGACCTCGTCCTCCCCTTCGCCGAGGACACGCCGATCCGCCTGATCGAGGCGATCCGGCCGGAGGTGCTGATCAAGGGCGCGGACTACACGGTCGAGCAGGTGGTGGGCGCCGAGATCGTGCAGTCCTATGGCGGGCGGATTTTTCTGGTGCCGCTGGAGCAGGGGCAGAGCACGACGGGGACGATTGCGCGGATTCGCGCGGCGGGGGGGCTTGGGGAGGGTGGGTGAAGGCGGCTGGGGTGGGAGGACGGTTAGCGGGGGCTGCTTTAGGTGGAGGTCTTCCGATCCGCTCTCGGGCGTTGAATTCCAATAGCGAACAATCGGCTTAAAGCCTGGGCGGACCTGATAAATGACACCCCGCTCTGCAGAGAGATTGAAAACAGTTGACGGCGATAATCCGAGTAACCTTCGAAATGAGAACCCTCACGTCTTCCGAGGCCTGACAACTTCGCTCTCGAAAGTCAGCAGCGATATCTTTGGAGCGTAGCCGACAGGCCTGCGATACTGCAGCGGTCGAGCGACATCCGAAAACGAACGGATCGAGCTGAGAACATGACAAATGCGAAATCCCTGCACAGTTAGATTCCCTCACAGCGCCATTTGCGCTAAGCATGCAAGCGTCAGCGCGGTCTCAGACGAGCAGCGCGCAGGGGGATCAGTTGACACCGAGTGCGTCTGAACTATCAGCGCTAACGCGCCTGTTTTCTTCGGCTGTTTTCCAGGAAATGGCCAAGAAGGGCCGCTCCGCGCTGTTCAAGCGCTTGCTAGAGCAGACCGGGCTCGTGGGACGGTGCGACGCGGATGCGACTGTCGGCGACGCGTTCGAATCGGCATTCAAAGAGCTGCAGATTGTCGGGCTGCGCGACGAATATATCTACCGTTCCGCGGTCACCAAAAAGATCCTAATGGGTAAGCATACGTTGCACACTGCCTCGATGCTCAATGAGTTTCGGGCGGGTTCGTGCAAGGCCGACCTCGTCATCCTCAACGGAACCGCCACGGTCTACGAGATCAAGTCCGAGCGGGACTCGCTCGCGCGGCTCGTCAATCAGGTTGAGAATTATAAGCGCGTGTTTGCGTCGGTGAACGTCATCGTCAGCGAAAACCATATCGAGAACGTTCGGCAGGTCGTGCCGGATGACGTCGGCATCTTATGCTTGTCCAAGCGGCATCGGATCTCAGTGATGCGGGATGCGCTAGACTACCCTGAACGCATCTGCCCAGTGACGGTCTTCGCATCCCTGCGGTCGGCCGAGGCCACCGCCATTCTAAAGGCGCTCGGTGTCGCCATCCCCACGTTGCCGAACACGCAGCGCCATGGGGCACTGCGTAAGCTGTTTGCCGACCTTGAGCCGGTTGCGCTCCATCGCGAGTTCGTACGGACACTAAAGCGAACTCGCAGTCTCGCGCCGCTGAGTGCTCTCGTCGATCAGTTGCCGGCGTCCCTTCATGCTGCGGCGCTGTCTGTCCCGGTACACCGCGCCGATCATAGCCGGCTTGTCGAGGCTGTCGTGACGCCGCTCGGAGCGGCGATGGCCTGGGGGTAACGCGATGTACCATCCCTATTTTCGCGGTAAGCAGTTCGAACTCATCACGATTCGTGAGACTGCGGCGCTGATAGCGGGCGCGGGCTTCGTGCCGATTATCGAACCGGTGAAGGAAGCGCTGGGTAGCCTAGAAAAGACTTTGAAGGTGATCTGCGATGCTGGCGGTCGCGCAATCGTAATCGTCAATCCTTATCATGGGGATCATCAGGAAGATGGTGCTAGCATCACCAACCTGCTCCAGACTGGATATATCGGCAACGATGCAATCTCGGCTGGCATCCTGCTTCGCGAGGAAAATAGCCTCGCGGCGGTGACAGCCGCCTTTGAGGCGCACAAGAATCACAATCCGACCTTTGTCCATGCCGGCTTCACCGCCCAGAAGGGACTTGCGGACTACCTGGGCGCTAATCTGCCAACGTCGCAACACGTTTTCATCGAACAGCACGCCAACACGCTCTATCGTAAGCACTACGAGGGTAGCACCCGCATCCTCGTACGGGATGGGTTCAAGCGACGACAGAACTCCGAATATGCGAGGATTCCCTTCGAGGAATTCTCCGAGCTACACCTCACCTATGGCGACATGAACATGGACGGGTTTGGCGATTTTCTGATCGTCGGCGATGGATATTCCGAGGGCGGCGGCCCGGCTTATGCGGTCGCTATCCACCTAACCTTCATCGATCCTGACCAAGACGATGTGATGTTCATTTATCACTTCGTCTCGACAACGAACGACACACCGACCGACCCTGCGGGCAAATTTGCGCAGGCGCTCAAGAAGCTCATTCAAAAGCTCGACAGCGGCACCTCGAAGTTGTTCGAATCCGACGCGATCAAGGAATTCCGTGCCCTCCATGCCAAAGGCCATTTCCCGGGCCTTGGTTATGTGAAGAAACTCTCGATGAAGCATCATATCGAGACATTGATCGACTATCTGAGCTGAGCGCTATGCCAAAGCGATTGTGCTGCCCAGAATGTTTCGACGATCGGGGTTTGCGTGAGAAAATATTCCCGTTCCTCGGGCCTGAGCGCGGCACGTGCACCTATTGCGCCACCCGCGACGTTGACCTTCTCGAACCTCGGACGTTGGCGCCCTATTTCGAGCTGGTCGCCAATGTCTATGAGCCGAGTGATCAGGGCCAATCGCTTGCTGAATGGATGAAAGAGGATTGGCAGCTTTTCTCGCATACATCGATGGATATTGCGCATACTAAGGAGTTGCTCGCCGACATTCTCGATGATGGTGAGATCGTGCGAACATCCTTCATTCCGTCACCCAGTTATAAGAGTGAGGGTCTTGTGCAGTGGGAGACGCTGCGCGACGAGATGATGTATCGGAATCGCTGGTTCCTAGACATGAGCCTCGATACCGACCGACTCCGCCAGTTGCTTGACCATCTCCATCTGCCGGCCGCTGAACTTCCGCGCACCTGGTATCGCGCGCGAATTCGATCGAGCGACGAGACCTACGCGATCGACAAGATGGGAGCCCCGCCCAAGCGGCTGGCATCGCATGGCCGCGCAAACCCTGCGGGGATTCCCTATCTTTATCTGGGCTCGAAACCCGAAACCGCAGCCGCCGAGATCAGGCCGCATACTGGCGAAGTCGCCTGCGTTGCCGACTTCACAGTCCCAGAGATTCGGGCGGTCGACCTACGGAACCCACGCAAACTGGTGTCGCCGTTCATCCTTGCGGATGCGAGCGCGCTATCGGCCAGTTGCGCGCCGACCTCCCGTTTCTGGAGCGCCTCGGTGAAGAGCTTACCCGGCCAGTGCTACCCTCGGGGGCCGCGATTGACTACATCCCGAGCCAGTATCTGTGTGAATTCATCAAGAAAAGTGGCTTTGACGGTGTCGTTTACCGTAGCTCGGTGAGCGACGGGATTAATCTCGCGCTATTCGAACCGGACAAGGCGGTCGGCGGCGTGGTCACGCTCAGGCGCCCGCCGATCGCGCGGGCAACAACGTATCCCGCCCGATCGGGGCCGATACCTCAGAAGGCCCGACGCCCCCCGGACAGCCCATTCCCCCGCCGCCGCCACGTCGCCGGTGCCGCCCCGAACGCCCGCTTGAACGCCCGCGAGAACGCCGCCTCGGAATCGTAGCCGATGCGTTCCGCCACCTGCGTCAACGAGGCGCTGGTGTTGCGGAGATGGTGGGCGGCGACCTGCATGCGCCAGTTGGACAGATAATGCATCGGCGCCTGCCCGACGAGGCGGGTGAAACGGTCGGCGAGCGCGGAGCGGGACAGCCCGACCGCGCGCCCGAGATCGTCGACCGTCCAGGCGCGGGCGATGTCGCCGTGGAACAGCGCCAGCGAGCGGGCGACATGCGGGTCGCGGAGGCCGGCCAGCCAGCCGGTCCGCTCGGGCGGCAGCGTGTCGACATAGCGGCGCATCGCCTGGACGAACAGCAGCTCGGACAGCTTCGCCAGCAGGGTCTCCGACCCCGGACGGCCGGACGACATCTCCCGGGCGGCATATTGGAAGGTGGAGCGAACCCATTCCGCGGCGCCGGCCTCGCCGACATCGAGGTGCAGGACCGGCGGTAGCGTGGATATCAGCGGATTGCCCTCCATGCCGTCGCAGCCGAGGAAGCCGCAGATGATCCGGGCCGGGGCGCCGTTGCCGCCGAGGCGGATGGCGCTCAGCCCGCCATCCGTCGCCGGCACCATGACGTCGCTCGCCAGCACCGGCGGCAGATCGAGGTGGCTGCCGAGGAAATGCATGTCGTTGCGCGGGAACAGCACGATCTCGCCGGCGGCGAGCTCGAACACCTCCCCGCCCTCGACCCGGGCCTGGAAGCTGCCCTCGATGACGTAGTGGAAGGAAATCATGTGCGCCATCGGGCGGCCGAGATAGGGCGCGCAATGCTCGGGGCGCACCTGCGTCGCGATACACCAGGGCTCGAAGAAATCGGCCTGAAGAAACACGCCGCCGGTCAAGTGCGCGACGCGCAGCACGTCAGATAAGGCGTCCATTTTTCGCTTCTCGATCCCAATCCCGGCGTTTGGGGCATATCTGCCGGGGACCAGATCATGGAAACCCGACGCCGGCCCAGTTTAGATTTGGACTTACCGGCATGCCAGAATATTCCCCCCCGTCAATAAGCGAGCTGAACGCTATAGATCGATCGCCGCCGTTAACTCGAGAGAAATATTATGAACGCTATATCGAAAAATCCCAATAGCGGCCGCTATTTGCGCTGCATCCGTACCTCGAAGATCGTGCGTTGGGACATCGATCTCGACGTACTTCGCGGCCGCAACTTTGACACATCACATAAGTACTTGCCGGACGGGCTGTCGCTGATCGCCAAATTCGCGACACTGTCCGACGACGAGAAGCGCTTCGTCAGCCAGATCCAGGGGCGGACCTACGCCAACATGTTCGGGCTGGTCGAGCGGTTCATCAACGCCAAGGTGCTCGAAGTGAGCCGCGACCATTGGTTCGGCGATCAGGTGGCGCTCGAGGCGCTGGTCCGATTCAGCGACGAGGAGCTGAAGCACCAGGCGCTGTTCCGCCGCATCGACGAGATGGTCGGGGCCACCCTGCCCGCCGGCTACCGGTTCGATATCGACCCCGACGAGGTCGGCGCCGTGGTGCTGGGCAAGAGCAGCTGGGCCGTCCTGGCGCTGACGCTGCATATCGAGCTGTTCACGCAGCTCCATTACCGCGAGAGCATCGAGGCCGATCCGCAGCTCTCCGAGCTGTTCAAGGACGTGTTCCTCTACCATTGGCGGGAGGAGAGCCAGCACGCCATCCTCGACGAGCTCGAATGGGTGCGCCTCGACGCCGCGCTCACCGCCGAGGAGCGCGATCTGGCCGTGGACGAATTCATCGAGCTGGTCGCGGCGGTCGACGGCATTGTTCAGGCACAGGCGGCGGCCGATGCGGGCTACTTCGCGGCGACATGCGGCCGCGCGGTCCATGCCGTGGAAGCGAACGCGATCGAGGCTGCGTTCCTCGGCGCCTATCGCTGGCAATACATCCATTCGGGCGCCCGGCACCCTCACTTCGTCGAGGTGCTCGGCCGCCTGACCACCGGGGACCAGGGCGCTCGCATCCAGTCGGCGCTGGCCGCGCTGCAATAGGTCCGCCCGGACGACCCTCAACCAAGCAAGGATAAGATGATGAAAGCACAGTCGAAGGCCACCGAGCCCAATATCGTCAACGGCCTCAACCTCGACGATCTGTTCGCCTTGATCGATGGCGTCAAGGGCGATTCCTCGAAGGCCAAAACCAGCTGGCGCGTCGCCACGAGCTGGCAGGGCCAGGCCAGGAGCCGCGCCGAGATCACCGGGTTCGAGATCGGCGGCGAGAAGGTGGCGCGCCGGTTCACGCTCGATATCGACGAGCCGAACGAGCTCGGCGGCTCGAACCGGTTCGCCAACCCGCAGGAATTTCTGATTGCGGCGCTCAACGCCTGCATGACGGTGGGATATGTCGCGCAATGCGCCGTCCGCGGGATCACGCTCGAAAGCCTCAGCATCGAGACCGACGGCCAGATCGACCTTCGCGGCTTCCTCGGCATCGATCCCAATGTGGCGAACGGTTACGAGAGCCTGAGCTACACCGTCCGCATCAAGGGCAGCGGCACCGAGGAACAGTTCGCCGAGATCCACAAGGCGGTGATGGCGACCTCGCCCAACTACTTCAACATCGCGAACGCGGTGACGCTGAAGCCGACGCTCGTCATCGGCTGATCCCACCAAGCTGATCGGCGGGACCAGCGCGGTTCCGCCGATCACCCCTGCCGGCGATTGGCCCAGCGCCAGGCGGTCTCGACGATCGGCTCGATGTCGGAGAGCGCCGGAATCCACCCCAGAATCTGCTGGGCCGCCCCCGGATCGGCGACCAGCACGGCCGGGTCGCCGTCGCGCCGGCCGGTCTCGCGCGCGGGCACCGGCTTGCCGGTGACGCGGCCGACGGCGTCGATCACCTCGCGCACACTGTGGCCGCGGCCGGTGCCGAGATTGAGCGAGAGCGACTTGCCGCCGCCGATCAGATGCTGCAGCGCCTTCACATGCGCATCGGCCAGGTCGGTCACATGGATATAGTCGCGGATGCAGGTGCCGTCCGGGGTCGGCCAATCGGTGCCGTAGATGTCGATCGCCGGCCGCTGGCCCATCGCCGCCTGCAGGATGAGCGGGATCAGATGCGTCTCGGGCGTGTGATCCTCGCCGGTTTCGCCATCGGGATCGGCGCCGGCGGCGTTGAAATAGCGCAGGATCGCGTGCGTGATGCCGTGCGGCGCCTCGACCCAATGCAGCGCCTGCTCGATCATCAGCTTGGAGGCGCCGTAGGTGTTGACCGGCGCCTTCGGATGCGCCTCGTCGATCGGCACGCGCTCGGGCGTGCCGAAGACGGCGGCCGTCGAGGAGAAGACCACGTGCCTGACGCCGGTCTCGACCGCCGCCTCGAGCAGCGAGACGGTGCCGGCGACGTTGTTCTGGAGATAGCGCAGCGGCAGCCGCATCGATTCGCCGACCTCGAGGAAGGCGGCGAAATGCATGATCGCCTTGATGTCGTGCCGGCGGATCACCTCGACGAGGCGCTGCTTGTCGGCAATGTCGCCCTGGACCAGCGGGCCCCAGCGCACGGCCCATTCATGGCCATGGACGAGGCTGTCATAGGTGACCGGCTCGAAGCCGGCGCGGGCGAGCGCCTTGCAGCTATGGCTGCCGATATAGCCGGCGCCGCCGGTGACGAGGATCGAGGTCAACCTTGTTTCTCCATCGAGGCGATATCGTCGTCCCACCCCTCTTGCGCCACGACCCGGTCGATCGGCAACAAGAGCGTCGCGAGCGTGCCGCGCCCGAGCTCGCTCTCGATCGCGACCGTGCCGCCATGCAGCTCCATGAAGCGCTTGGTCAGCGGGATGCCCAGGCCGGTGCCGTGCGATTTCCGGCTGATCTCGCCGTCGATCTGGCGAAACGGCTCGAACACTCCCGGAATGTCGTCGGGCGCGATGCCGATGCCGGTATCCTGGACGCCGAGCATCAGATGGCTCGCATCGAGATTGACCGACAGCGTCACCGAGCCGCCGCTGGGGGTGAACTTGACCGCGTTCGCCAGCAGATTGAGCAGGCACTGCTTGAGCTTGGTGCCGTCGGCGCGCAGTGCGATCCGCTCGCGCGTCAGGCGCCGCAGATTGATGCCGCCGCGCAGTGCCGCCTCCTGCACCAGATTGAAGGCGCTGGCGATGATCGATTCGAGATCGGTGATCTCCTCGCGCAGCTCCATCTTGCCGGCCTCGATCTTGGACAGGTCGAGAATGTCGTTGATGAGCGTGAGCAGATGGAGCCCGCTGGAGTGGATGTCGGCGGCATAGTTCGAGTAACGGTCGATCTCGTGCCGGCCGAAGACCTGATCGCGCACGATCTCGGCGAAGCCCAGCACGGCATTGAGCGGCGTGCGGAGCTCGTGGCTCATGCCGGTGAGAAAGGCCGATTTGGCGAAGTTCGCCGCCTCGGCCAGTTGCTTCGCCTCGGACAGCTCGATGGTCAGCCGGTCGAGATCGCGGATCTGCTCGTCGAGATAGCCCAACCATTCCAGCAGATCGCGCTCGCGCCGCTTCTCCTCGGTGATGTCGCGGAACAGCCTGAGCCGGCCCGCTTCATTCGCCCGCTCGATCAGGCGCAGGCGGCGCCCGTCGGCGCAATCGAGATCGAGCCCGCCCTTCGCCGCCTCGGCCAGGAGATCGGGCGCCGTGGCGAGCTTCACGGTGAAGAGGCCGGCGGCATCGAAGCCTTCGACCGCCGCCTGCCAGCTCATGCCGGGCGTCAGGGTCGCGCCGAGCAGATCGCGGCAGCGGTCGCTGCCCAGGACGAAGCGGTCGTCACGATCCCAAAGCGTCAGCCCATCATCGAGCAGATCGAAAATGGCAGTCGTATGGTCGCCGTTGGCCATGGATCCGGTGGAGCGTGGGTTGTGCTAAGGTTCGACGCTTTCGATCCTATAGCAGGTCCGGACGCGCGCTTCGTGTTTTTTCACGGCGCTTGACCCGGCGCGCCGACTCCCCGAGAAATCCGGGGCGGCCCGGCCTCGACCGGACCGCGTCATTCAACGGCGAGGCAAGATGACGATCCTGGTCACCGGGGCCGCAGGTTTCATTGGCTTTCATCTCTCCCAGAAATTGCTCGACCGGGACGAGGCCGTCATCGGCATCGACAATCTCAACGACTATTACGATGTCCGCCTGAAAGAGGCTCGGCTGAAGCTTTTGCGGGAACGCCCGGGCTTCGTGTTCGAGCAGATCGATATCGGCGACCCGGCCGCCATGCGCGAGCTCGCGGGCCGGCATCGCCAGATCACCCGGATCGTCAATCTCGCGGCCCAGGCCGGCGTGCGCTATTCGATCGAGAATCCGCGCGTCTATGCCCGCAGCAATCTCGACGGCTTCCTCGAAGTGCTGGAGCTGGCGCGGTTCCTGCCGCATTGCGAGCACCTGGTCTATGCCAGCTCCTCCTCGGTCTACGGCGCCGGCAGCACCCCGCCCTTCTCGACCGACGAGCGCTGCGACACGCCGGTCTCGCTCTATGCCGCGACCAAGCGCGCCAACGAGCTGATGGCCTACACCTACAGCCATCTTTATCGCCTCAAGCTCACCGGCCTGCGCTTCTTCACCGTCTACGGCCCGTGGGGCCGGCCCGACATGGCGCCCTATCTCTTCACCGAGGCGGTGCTGCAAGGCCGCAAATTGCGCGTCTTCAACAATGGCGACATGCGGCGCGACTTCACCTATGTCGACGACATCGTCGCCGGCACCATCGCCGCCCTCGACCATCCGCCCGCCGACGATCGGCAGAATCCGCCGCACCGGCTCTACAATATCGGCAATCACCGCAGCGAGAAGCTGATGGATTTCATCGGCGAGATCGAGCGCGCCTGCGGCCGCAAGGCCGAGCTGGTGTTCGAGCCGATGCAGCCCGGCGATGTGCGCGAGACCTTCGCCGATATCGAGCCGCTCCGGGCCGATTTCGGCTACCAGCCCACGATCTCGATCGCCGAGGGCGTGCCGCGCTTCGTCGCTTGGTACCGGAGCTACTACGGGGTCTAACCCAGGAAGATCTTCACCAGCGCCTCGCAGCCGGCCCGATCCTCGTCGTCGAAGCGGCCGACGAAGGGCGCGTCGAGATCGAGCACGCCCACGAGCTCGTCGCCGCGCAGCAAGGGCACCACCAGTTCCGAGCGGGAGGCGGCGTCGCAGGCGATATGGCCGGGAAAAGCCTCGACATCCTCGACCACGATGCTGCGCCGCTCTTGCGCGGCCGTGCCGCAGACGCCGCGGCCGAGCGCGATGCGGACGCAGGCGGGCTTGCCCTGGAACGGCCCCAGCACCAGCTCACCGTCCTTGAGCAGGTAGAAACCCGCCCAATTGAGATTGGACAGGCCGTGGAAGAGCAATGCCGCAATGTTGGCGGCATTGGCGATGAAGTCGCGTTCGCCCTCGATCAGGCCGCTGAGCTCGCCCGCGAGCTCCGAATAGCGCTCGGCCTTGGTGGTTGCGAGCGACGCTTGCGGGGTCCAAATCTGATGATCGTCCACGCATAATCTCCTTAGCCCGCTAGAGCCACAATATTAATCGCCGCGATTACGCTCGCGCAGGATACGGCCCTTGTCGCGCTGCCAATCGCGTTCCTTCTCGGCCTCGCGTTTGTCGGCCTTGCGCTTGCCGCGCGCCAGGCCGATCTCGACCTTGGCGCGCCCGCGCGCGTTGAAATAGATCGAGAGCGGGACGAGCGTCACCCCCTCGCGCTTGGTCAGGCCCAGAACCTTGTCCAGCTCCTTGCGATGGACCAGCAGCTTGCGCGCGCGGCGCGGCTCGTGATTGAGCTTGGCGCTCGCCATCTGATAGGGCGGCACATAGGCATTGACCAGCCACAATTCACCGTTGGTCTCGCGCGCGAACGCCTCCTGGATCGAGCCCTGGCCGCCGCGCAGCGATTTTACCTCGGTGCCTTCGAGCTGGATGCCGGCTTCGAGCGTCTCGTCGATGAAATAATCGTGACGCGCCCGCCGGTTCTGGGCGACGAACTTGTCGGTCGGTCTGAGCGCCATGCCGTCCTCAGTTGATCAGCCCGACCTGGCGCATCGCTGCATCCACACGGTCGCGGGCATTGGCCGAGGCGGGCACCAGCGGGCCACGGATCTCGTTCTGGCATTTGCCGAGCAGCGAAACGGCGTATTTGACCGGCGCCGGGCTCGATTCCACGAACATCGCATCGCTCAACGGCGCCAGCCGGTCGTTGATGGCCGTGACCTTGGCGAGATCGCCCGCGTGCCAGGCGCGATGCAGCTCGGCACAGAGGCGTGGCGCTACATTGGCCGTGACCGAGATGCAGCCATGGCCGCCCTGGGCCAGGTAGGGCACCACGGTGATGTCCTCGCCCGAAAGCTGGATGAAGTCGGCGCCGATCGCGAGCTTGGTGCGCAGCGGCCGGGCGAGATCGGCGGTCGCATCCTTGACGCCGACGATGCGCGGCAGCTCGGCCAGCCGCTTCATCGTGTCGATGCTCATATCGACGCCGCTGCGGCCGGGGATGTTGTAGATGAAGATCGGAATGTCCGAGGATTCGTGGATCGCCTTGTAGTGCTGGTAGAGCCCTTCCTGGGTCGGCCGATTGTAATAGGGGCAGACCGAGAGCACGGCATCGGCGCCGGCCTTCTGGGCATGCCGGGTAAAGTCGATCGCCTCGGCGGTCGAGTTCGATCCGGCGCCGGCCATGATCGTGGCCTTGCCCTTGGCGACCTCGATGGTCAGCTCGATCACCCGCTTATGCTCGTCATGGCTCAGCGTCGGCGATTCGCCCGTGGTGCCGCACGGCACCAGACCGTCAGTGCCCTCGGCGATCTGCCAGGCGACGAAATCCTGAAAGGCCCGCTCATCGACCACACCCTGGCGGAAGGGGGTCAGCAGAGCGACAAAGGACCCGGTGAACTGCATCGAACTTACCTCCAGGCGCGCGAGGCGCGGATAGACCCCCGACCATAGCGGCCGGCTTCGCCCGCGACAATCATCCTGACCACGAGGCTGCCGCACCCGGGTTTCCGCGTGTCGAAAGGTCCCTCGGCGTTGCAAGCGCTTGTGGGCTGGAGGGCGGGCTAGTACAATTTGCTGTGTTGGGGCTCAGGGAAGTCAACCGCGTGGTCGCCGATCCGCCGTCCAGGATAAGCACGAGCTTTAGAGCCTGCCGCAAGTTGCTGCTGGCGCTCGCAATCAGTTCCGCCGTGCCGGCCGCCGCGTGGGCGGCGTCCGGTTCGACCGCAGCGGGTCCGCGCGACCAGGCGATCGCCGCTCAGGCCTTCGAAGCGCTCGATCGCGGCAGCCTCAGCAAGGCCGAGGATCTGGCCGACGGCGCCAGCGACAAGCTCGCCTATAAGATTCTGCGCTGGATCGATCTGCAAAGGCCGCTTTCCGGGCACAGCTTCGCCGAGATCAGCGAGTTCATCGACGCCAATCCGGAATGGCCGCACCAGAACGCGCTGAAATCGCGCGCCGAGGAGGGCATCGCCAACGTCCCGGACGCGACGCTCAAATCCTGGTTCGAGCGGCATAAGCCGGTGACGCCGCTCGCCCGGCTCAAGGAGGCGGATTTCCTTACCGCCGACGGCAAGACCGAGGCGGCGCGGCAGGAGATCCGCGATGTCTGGATCAATGGCGATTTCTCCGGCCCCGACGAGCAGCTGATCCTCTCGCGCTACAGCGAGGTGGTCCGGCCCGAGGACATGATCCGCCGCCTCGACCGGCTGCTATGGGACGGCAAGACCGGCGATGCCGAGCGGATGCTGCCGCGCGTGCCGGAGGATTGGCGCCAGCTCGCCGATGCGCGCATGAAGCTCGCCGCCTCGGCCAAGGGCGGGGAAGCGGCGATCATCGCCCGCGTGCCGGCCTCGCTGCAGAATGATCCGGGCCTGCTGTTCGAGCGGATGCGCTGGCGCCGGCGGGCCGATTCCGAGGATGGCGCGCTCCAGATCATGGAAAACGCCAAGGAGCTGGGGCGGCCGGAGGCCTGGTGGCCGGAGCGCCAGATCCTGGCCCGGCACCTGCTGCAGCAGAACGACCCGGCGCGCGCCTACAAGCTGATCGCGACTCACGGCCTCAAGGAAGGGCCGGCGCTCGCCGACGCGGAATTCACCGCCGGCTGGATCGCGCTGCGCTTCTTCAAGAATCCGCAGCAGGCTTACGGTCATTTTACCCGGCTCTACGAGGCGGCGAAGCTGCCGCTGACGCTGTCGCGCGCCGCATATTGGGCCGGCCGCTCGTCCGAGGCGCTGGGACAGCCGGACGTGGCGCTCGGCTGGTACCAGAAGGCCTCGGCCTATACCACGACCTATTACGGCCAGCTCGCCGCTGCCATGCCGAGCGTGCCGCCGCCGCCCAAGCCGGTGCCCGAGCCCAAGGCCAGCGCCAAGGAGACCGAGACCTTCAATCGGCGTGAGCTGGTCCGGGTGATCCGCCTGCTCGACGCGATCGGCCAGGAGGATCGGGAAAAGCCTTTCCTCAACCGCCTGACCGAGCTGGCGCAGACGCCGACCGATCACGCGCTGATCGCCGACCTGGCCGAGGAGCTGGGCCGGCCGGATCTGGGCGTGCTCGCCGCCAAGAAGGCGAGCTATGCCGGCATCTCCCTGTTCCGCGCGGGCTATCCGCTGGTGCCGATGCCGCGCAATGCCGGCGCCGAGCAGGCGCTGCTGCTGGCGCTCACCCGGCAGGAGAGCGCGTTCGACCGGCGCGCCGTTTCGAGCGTGGGCGCCCTCGGCCTCATGCAGCTCATGCCGGGCACCGCCAAGCTCATCGCCAAGGTGCTCGATCTGCCGTTCAAGCCCAAGCAGCTGACCGAGGACGGCATCTATAACGTGACGCTGGGCCAAGCCTATCTCGACGATCTGCTCGGCATGTTCAACGGCTCCTACGTGCTGGCGATTGCGGCCTACAATGCCGGCCCGGCGCGGGTGAAGCAGTGGATCGACCAGTTCGGCGACCCGCGCTCGCCCGATATCGACGCGGTCGACTGGGTCGAGCAGATCCCGTTCACCGAGACACGGAACTATGTCCAGCGCGTGCTGGAGAATCTGCAGGTCTACCGGCTGCGGATCGGCAACAAGTCGCTGGCCTTCTCGCTCAGCGCCGATCTGCGCCGGTGAGGCCGGCATCCTCGCTTTGACGGAGACGGAACCGATCATGAGCTCGACAGGGCTTCCCACCTTCGACGCCGTGCGCGCGGCCGCGGCGCGCATCGCCGGATATGCGGTGAAGACGCCGCTCCTCAATTCCCCGGCCCTCGACAAGAAGCTGGGCTTCCGCCTGTTCGTGAAGGCCGAGCCGCTGCAGCGCACCGGCTCCTTCAAGTTCCGCGGCGCCTTCAACCGGCTGGTCCAGCTCGACACGGCGGAGCGCAAGCGGGGGGTCGTGGCGTTCTCCTCCGGCAACCACGCGCAAGGTGTGGCCGCCGCGGCCGAGTTGCTCGGCATTGCCGCCGTGATCGTGATGCCGGCCGACGCCCCCGCGCTCAAGATCGCCAATACGCGCGGCTATGGCGCGGAGGTCGTGACCTATGACCGCTGGACCGAGGATCGCGAGGCGATCGCCCGACGCATCAACGAGGAGCGCGGCGCCACGCTGGTGAAGCCTTATGACGAGTTCGACATTATCGCCGGTCAAGGCACGGTCGGGCTGGAGATGATCGAGCAGGCGGTCGCCGCCGGCGTGGCGCTGGACGCCTTCGCCACCAATGTCAGCGGCGGCGGCCTCTTGGCCGGCTGCGCGCTCGCCTTCTCGGCGCTGAGCCCGGCGACGAAGCTCTATAGCGGCGAGCCCGAGCGCTTCGACGACCATGCCCGCTCGTTCGCCGAAGGACGCCGCGTCGCCAACGATCCGGGGGCGACCTCGATCTGCGACGCGCTGCTGGCGGCGACGCCGGGCGAGCTCACCTTCGCCATCAACCAGCCGCGCCTGGCCGGCGGGCTGGTGGTGACCGAAGCCGAGGTCCGGCACGCGATGGCCGTGGCGTTCCAGGAGCTGAAGCTGGTGATCGAGCCGGGGGGCGCGGTGTCGCTGGCCGCCGCCCTCGCCGGCAAGTTCCCGGGCAATCCGCGCACGATCGGCGTGGTCGCTTCCGGCGGCAATGTCGATCCGGCGCTGTTCCGCGAGGTGCTGGGGTAAGGATTCGCTGGGCTCAGGACTTAAAGGCAATCCTAGCTCGTTATCAATCGAGGCTTCAACATGCCATACGCAGCCTTTTTACCACTCCAGACATTCCTGAAGCTCTGTCGGCGACCTTCCACTTGTATAAGTAACGTGAAAGATATTGAAGTCATTTGGGCGACGCTCAATAGTGAGCGGAAGCCTCTTCAAATTCCCGTCCGCTTAAAAATTTTCCACTCGCCGGATGAGCTGTAGCGAATTTTTCACTTTCGAAAGTGACTTCCAGATCGCCCTGGGTGGTGCATGCAGGTAGTCGAGAAGCTGTTGAGGAGATGCGGACATGCGTCCCGAATTCTATGTTCTATCTGTGCCCCCCATGATTTCTATACTTGCTCTTGTAGATGCGTACTACGGTATTTCTGTAAGAATTTCTCGAAAAGCTCCCGTTGTCCCGTCGATTTCCATTCATGCTACAATTCTTTTGACAGCATTTTTTATAATGTACGCTATATCGTTTTTTACCTTTGATCTTAATGCCACGTTTGGATTTTTATACATCGTAGGTAGGCCAAGTCTCTTCGATATTCCACACCTAATAAGATATATTTCACTTGTGGAAGACGCAAGTGTGATGCTCTCTGTTGCTTTTTTTATCATTGCTTATATCAAACGACCCTCTTTGCTAATTTTCGCCCTAATTCTTGGCTTTATTGGAACCGTTGGCAGCGTAGGTTGGTTTTTTTCTTCCAACGGAAAACAGGATGATCACCTGTGAGGCGCTTCATCCGACATTCCCATGCGGCATGACGTAAAGTCTGACGCTTGCGCTGCGCGACCTACCCACGTTGGTCGACTCACCCTGCCACTCATGCAGCGGGCGGGTCAGTCGTCAGAATTTGCGTTAGCACCATCACGATGCTTGAAGCGCGCCCGGTCATCGAGGGCCTTTCTGTCGAGAAAACCCTTCTTTCCGCCCCTTCTCCTGGCCCTGCTCCCGCCGCTCCCGCTTCTGCCTCTATTTCCGCCTGCGTTCTTTGCTCCGCGCCTATTCCTATTCCCGTGCCGCTGCAGATGAGATCAAATTGCACTGGAAGTTCGGACGCAGCCAGAGCGGACCTTCCACAGAATAAAAACAATAGGAGCTATCGGCCTGACCGAACAAATCCAGGCCCAATCTGACGGTTGGATTGTCTCATCCGTTCGGGAGTCATGACTAAACCTCGGAACCTGGATCGCCGTCTCGCCTGCTCCAGCTTACCCGCGAGGGGTAAGCTGGATTGATGGTCGTGATCGCTTCAAGGGATTTGCTCCGTGGCGGCCCTGCCCGTCCTGTGGGGCAGCAAGCGTGCCCCGACCATGCTCGACATCACATGGTCCCGCCGAACGACGAGATGATAGAGCGCCGCCCCGGCATGAAGGCCGATGAGGGCCAGCAGCAAGAGCGCCACCGCCCCATGGATCTGGAACAGCTGATGGCTCAAGGCCCGATCGGTCCACACTCCCTGGAAGCCGATGAAGCCGAACAGGACGATATGATCGCCGTGCAGCCAACTGGCCGCCAACCCGAGCGACGGCTGAGCCAGCATCAGAAGGTATAGGAGCCCCTCGTTCCCGCGTGCCGCCCAACGCTGCCAGAAAGGCACGTCGGACGGCAGCGCCGGGACCTCGCTCGAGAAACGCTGGATCAGGCGGATCAGGGTCAGCAGGAGCACCGTCACGCCGACCGACCGGTGCAGCATGACCAGGCGCGCCGCCACATCGGCCGACTGCGCCTGTTCTATCGACCATGCCAGCGGGTAGGCGAACAGCAGCAGCGCTGCTGTCAGCCAATGCAACACCCGCATCGATCGAGAATAGAAGTGCGGTGCCCGGGTCATTGCACCACCACGGTTCCCTGCATGTGCGGATGCAGGGAGCAGAAATAATGATAGGTCCCCGGCTTGTCGAACACGCGGGAGTAATGGTCGCCGGTATCGAGCGGCGGCGATTTGGTCGTCTTGGGCGTATCGGCATCGACGACCGTGTGGGGGATGTCATCATTGTTGGTCCATGTCACGTTGCTGCCGACGGCGACGTGAAGCTCGCTCGGGGTGAAGGTGAAATTATCGATCGTGACCTTGGCATCCTCGGCGAATGCGCTTGCCGAGACGAGCGACAAGGCGCCGACCATCAGGGCAGCGAAGCAGTTCCGGAACATGCGATGCTACTCCTTAGGCACTTAGCGGCGTGTCGATGATGGCGAGCGGCGAATTGGTCTCGACCCGGGCGATCTTGGCGATACCGAGCATCGAGCGCAGCTGGCCGGGCGGCAGGTCCTTGATCGGGCCGGGCGACGGCGCCGTGCCGGGCGCCGGCTGCGGGAACGCGGTCGAGCGCGCGGTATGGAAGGTGCAGTTGCCCTCGACTTTCTGCATCACCTGGTGGATATGGCCGTTGAGCACGGTCACCGAACCGAACGGGCGCAGCAGGGCTAGCGCCTGGGCGCTGTCGTCGGTTCCCCAACCCCATTCCTGGCTCACGACCCAGAGCGGAATATGGGCGAACACGATGATCGGCTGACTGGCCGAGCGGCCGGCCAAGTCCTTGGCCAACCAGGCGATCTGGTCGGCGCCGAGATTGCCGAGGCCGCCGGCCTTGAGGTTCTGCACATTGTTGAGCGCGATGAAATGCACGCCTTCCTGATCGAAGGAATACCAGCCGTTCGGCGCGTTCGGCGTGAAGCGGTCGAAGAAGCCCTTGCCGTCATCGACCAGCACGTCGTGCTCGCCGGGGACGTAATGCGTATCGAGCCGGGCGCCGCGGACGATCTGATCGGCCGTATCGAACTGCGCGTCCTTGGAGAGCTGGCTGACATCGCCGGTATGGATCATCAAGCTGGCGCCGCTCTTCTGCTTGTTCACCAGATCGATGGCGGATTGCAGCGTGCCGTTCGTGTCCATGTTCGGCGCGGCGTTGAAGCCGATATGGCTATCGCTGATCTGCATGAAGCTGAATGCCGCCGGCACCGCCGCTTCGGCGCTGCCGAGCAGGCTGGAGCGCGGCACGCCGCCCTTCATCGTCCACAAGACGCCCGCACCGGCCCAGACCATGCATTTCAGCATGCCCCGGCGTGACGTGCCTTCGGTCTCATCATTGTCGTTCGGCGTGGTGAGGTCGTTGTGTTGGTCCATGATCGGTGGCTCCCAGTGGTTGTTCGCCAGGGAAACCAGCCGAAACGCGGTTTTATTCTGGGGCCTTCCAAGTTTTTTTGCCCAACACTCGGAATGCGGGCCGCGGGGACATAGCCAATCGCCGGATAACGAGTTGATTCAACAGCGGTTTTTCGAGGTGGCGTCGAACGGGGGGATCAGGGTTTCCCTCAACGAGGGTCGCGGACAGGCCGCGGCTATCGGCCTACCGGGATATTCAACGCCTTGCAAAAGCAGGTCGTGCGCCGCCAAAATCAGCGCGATTACCATCCGCTCGATCTCTGCCGGGCCGACCTCGTCGCGCCCCCGATCGAAACCGTCCGGCCTAGCTAGATCTCCGTCGCCGGGTCGGGGATCGGCAGGGTTTCCACCACGGCGCCGGTCTCGACCGTGAGCCCGTCATGGTGGATGGCGGCATGGATGCGCGCGGTGCGGCCGGCCGTCACCTGGCCGCCCTGGATCACGCCGTGCATGGTGCCGAAGAGGGTGATGCGCGAGGCATCGAGCGAGCCGATCACCGTGCCGCTCTGGCCGAGCGTGATCTCGCGCGCGAAGACATCGCCATTGACGATGCCGTCGATCTGCACATGGCCACCCGACCGGAGCACGCCGGTGATCTGCATGTCGCTGGCGACGACGGAGAGCATGCCCGCCCGGCCGAACCCGCGGCGGCTCACGGGCGCTACTTCGTCGAGGCCTTGACCAGGGTGACCGGGCTCCTGCCGCCCTGGAGCATCTTCTCCCCGGCCTGCAAGAATTTCTCCGGATCCTGGGGCACGCCGTTCACGACGACCTCGTAATGCACATGCGGCCCGGTGCTGCGCCCGGACGAGCCGAGCAGGCCGATCTCGGTCTTCTTGGTCAGCTTCTGGCCGACATTGACCATGATCCGGTTCATATGGGCGTATTTGGTGTGAATGCCGTTGCCATGGTCGATCTCGACCAGCTTGCCGTAGGCGGCGGCATAACCCGCGAAGACGACGACGCCGGGTGCCGTCGCGTAGATCGGCGTGCGATAGGGCGCCGACAGATCGAGGCCGCTATGCAGCGCCTTGTGGCCGTTGAACGGATCCTCGCGGACGCCGAACCGGCTCTCGAGCTGGAAATGATCGAGCGGTGCCGTGAGCGGCAGGGTGCTCAGCACCTTGCGCGCCTCTTCCTCGGCCTTGGGATCGGTCTTCACGTTGCCGAGGGCGACATAGGGGCCGCCGACACCCGAGGGCCGCATGCCGAGGCCGAAGCCGTTCAGGAACTTGTCGAGATCGAAGCCCTCGACGCTGGCGATCTGCTTGGCATCCGTGGTCTCGACATCGGAGGCGGCCGAGGCCGCGGCGGGCGGGGCGGTCCCCACCACCAGGGCCGGCGCCGACCCCAGGCTCGGATTGAAGCGGAGCTTCAGCTCGAGCTCGGCAACCTTCTGCCTCAGCTTCTCGCGCTCGCCGGCGATGCCGCGCTCGGCCTTGTCCTTCTCGTCCTCGAGCTCGCCGACCTTGGTCTGCAGCTTGCCCTTCTCGGCGGCCAGCTTCTCCTGGTCCGCCTTCATCCGCTTCTGCTCGCCCGCGAGCTTTTCGAGCTGGGCCGCGGCGCGGTCGTAAAGACTCTTGGTCTCGGCGGTCTTTTGCGTGGCCTGGTCGAGATTGCCTTCGAGCTGCTTCACGCGATCGGTCAGCGTGGCGACATCGACGGCGGCCGCGGCCTCGGTCGCATCGGCGGCCTCGCCCCGCGCCTGACGCTGCGTGTCGAGCTGCTGCAGCCGGGCGCCGGCGGCATCGGCCGCCTGCTTGGCCTCGGCCAATTGCTGCTTGAGCTGGGTGATCGCAGCCGCGTCCTCGCCATGCGGCGACAGGGCGCTGATCCCGAACGACGCGGCCCCGGCCAGCGAGATCGCGACGACGCCGGCCTGGAGCAGGCTCGGCAAGGTGAGGTGCGTAATCTTGCCCCGACTATGGATCAAGATCTGCCGTTCGGGGAAAACGCGTTCCCCAAGGCGTGAAATGTTGTCGATCATGCTCCCCCTGCGCGGTAAGCCGTCTGAGCCCATCATCCCCGGCCATCCTGTTCCGATCGGCCGGAACGCTGGACGCATCCGCGTCCTTCCACGCTCGATCCCACGCCCCGAGGACATCGCCGGCACACCGGTAGGCAGCTTTGCTGCACCAGCGAACCGGCCCCCAAAACGGCTGACCCGACGCCAGCCTCGGAGGCGAAACCGAACGGCATGGACCCTAGCGCCTCGCAGCATGCGGGGCAACCCCAAATGATCACGCTTCGGAGCGATCGTCCTCAGCGATGAAACAGCGATTTCACCGGCCGCCGATACGCCGGCATCAGGAAGTCGCCAAGGAAGCGAAGCAACATACCTTCAGGTTCGCCTGGCCACTTTTGCCTTAATAGAAACTTAACCAAATAATGTCTCGCCATGGCTGGACCATAATGGCGAATGCGTCGAGATTAACTCTGGAGAAAATAGTGGATACTTAAATATTGAGGCGAAGTTTGATCATCGCTTTTCGGGATCCCGCCTTGCACTGAACGCAACCCTTCGGATTCACAGGGGCGCATGACATTCGCCACGCGGGTGATTTCCTCGCGCATGCGGAAAGGGCCCGGCGATTAATGGAGCTCTAACCATCGGTGGCTTATGAAGGGCACGGCTCGCAGCCCCTGCGGGCCGCCATTGAATTGCGATCGGGCTGGTCATGTTCCTCTTCATCGGCGTGGGCGTCGTCATCTTCTGCGTGTTCGGCGGTTATGCGCTGAACGACGGCCATCTTCCGGTCCTGTGGCAGCCCTTCGAATTCCTGATCATCCTCGGCGCCGCCTTCGGCGCCTATCTCATCGGCAATCCCAAGACGGTCCTGAGCGGCATCCTCAAGACCCTGCCCAAGGCCTATAAGGGGCCGAAATACAACAAAGCCGCCTTCACCGAGCTGCTCGTCCTTCTCAACGTCATCTTC
Source organism: Aliidongia sp. (assembly GCA_035539155.1). Classification (GTDB taxonomy): domain Bacteria; phylum Pseudomonadota; class Alphaproteobacteria; order ATCC43930; family CGMCC-115725; genus JAXDMU01. The sequence goes on from DATLIZ010000013.1 coordinate 83,812, forward strand.
AAGATGGCGAAGTCGAAAGGGGCGATGGCGCTCGAGGCGCATATCGAAAATCCGGAAGAGAGCTCGCTCTTCCAGCAATATCCGACCTTCCTGCACGATCACCACGCGGTCGAGTTCTTCTCGGACTTCTTCCGCATGCTGATCATGGGCGCCGACAATCCGCACGAGATGGAATCGCTGATGGATGCGCGCATCGACGTGCATCATCACGAGGAGGAGCAGATCTCCGCCTCCATCCAGACCATGGCCGACGGCATGCCGGCGCTGGGCATCGTCGCCGCGGTGCTGGGCGTCATCCACACCATGGGCTCGATCACCGAGCCGCCGGAAGTGCTGGGCCACCTCATCGGCGGCGCCCTCGTCGGCACCTTCTTCGGCGTGTTCATGAGCTACGGCTTCCTGGCGCCGCTCGCCAACATCCTGAAATCGGTTTCCGAGCAGGAGCTGCGCTATATGGTCTGCATCAAGGGCGGCATCATCGCCTATATGCAGGGCTATGCGCCGATCATGGCGGTCGAAAGCGCCCGCATGATGCTGCAGGCCCATCATCAGCCGAGCTTCGCCGATATCGAACAGGCGATCGACGCGGCCCCGGCCGCGTGAACCTGCCCGGCAGCTTCTGCCGGGTGCTCTCGAACCGTTCTCGCAAGCAATTGATATTCAAAGATCCCGTCCTGGCATGACGGATGCTTGAGACTCTCCATCAGTCTCTTCCCGGAGCATCCGACATGACGACACCGATCTCTCTCGCCTCGACCCATCAATCCGCCGCCTTCGCCTCGACCAAGGCGCTGCAGAACCGCCATGCCAAGGGCAGCGGGGCCGTCCAGTTCAGCCTGCCGTCGGCCCCGCCGGCCGCGACCCCGGCGGTTCCGACCACGGCCGCGGCGTCGGGCGCCAATCACGGCAATCTGGTCAACGGCTCGCTGCTGGCCACGCTCGCGGCCCAAAACCAGCAGAAATAGCGGCCGGCAGGGCAGTTCCCGGTCCGGAACCGCCCTGCGCTCTTTCACGATCGGTTTCGGCTGATATGATCGCCCCGGGGAATTCGGATCGGGGGGATACACGACTCCATGGGCAGCGCGATGCCGGAGCCGGAACAATTGAGCCTGCCGGCAATCGGCGCCGGAACACCGCGGATGAGCGTCGAGGAATCGGCGCGCATCGCCGAGCTGCTCGATCGACTCGACCGGGCGGAGGCGCGCATGGCCGATGCCATCGCCCATATCCGGCAGGAAGAAGCGGCGGCCCAGCGCGGCCGCAATCCGCTCGAATCGATCGAACCGCGCCTATGGCTGCGCTGGCTCGTCGGGCTGTTGCTGTGCCAGGTGGCGCCGCCGGCGGCGGCCGCCAGCCCGGCGCCGCCGCGCCTCAGCATCGTCACCATCGCCGGCGGCGATACGGACGCCACCGCCCGGACGCTCGAATCCGCCATCGCGCAGAATTATCCGGCGGAGCTGATCGTCGTCGATCTTGGCAGCGATCCCGCCTGGGCGCGACGCTACGAGGCGGCGCTGAGCGCCCGCATTCCCGCCGCCGGCGCCTCGGCCGAGACCGGCTTCGCCCTGGGGCTGGCGCGGGCGACCGGCGATTTCCTGACCGTGCTCGCCCCGGGCGATACGCTGCTGCCCGGCACCCTCGGCCGCGTCGGCGCCCATGCCGCGCGCCATCCCGACGACCGCATCCTGGTGCTGGAGCGCGTGATCGAACGCAGCGTCTGGCGCTTTGCCGGCGGCCCGGTCGAGCCCGCGAGCCTGGCCGCGGTGCCGACGCTGCTGCCGCAGGGCGCCTTCGTCCGGCGCCATGACTTCGACCGGGCCGGCGGGCTCGATATCGCGTTCGGCGGCATGCCGGCGCCGGCGCTCTGGCCGCGGCTGCTGCGCCAGCACGGCGCCCGTCTGCTGCCGGGCCAGGGCGTGGTGCTGCCGGTCGCGGAGCCGGCCGAGCGCGAGCTGCCGCTCTATGCGACCGGCACTTCCTTCTGGCATCGCCTGCGCATCCGGCTGGGCCGGCGCTGGCGGCTCGCCTTTCCGGCCGACGAGGCGGGCCCCGTGCCGGCGGCGGCCGAGCCCGCGCCGTTGGTCGCGGCCCGCTGCCCGATCACCGACCGGCTGCCGCTGGCCCTGCTCTTCTCCACGCCCGATACGCGCTTCGCCGAGCCCGGCATGAGCGAGATCTGGTATCATCCGGCGAGCCATTGCGCCGCCATGGGACCGCCGCTCGATCCCGAGGAGCAGCGGCGGCTGACGCGGCGCGATGCCGGCCGGACCGGCTTCGTCATCGAGCCGGACCCGGGAGCGCCGAGCCCGTTCCGCCATTGGCGCGGCCGATCGAGCTTGCTCGCCCAGCTCGGCCGCCTGAATCTGCCGGGCTCGCTCGCCGGCGCCTTCGGTCGCTGGGCCGATCCGACCGAGGCCGAGCTGCGCCGCATGCTGCGCGGCCTGCTTCCGGAGGGAGTGCTGCCGCGCCTGCTCGAGATCAATTGTCTCGACGGCAGCCTGCTCGACCGGTTCCAGGCCGAGGGCTGGCACGGCAGCGGCACCGCGAGCGAAGCGGAGGATGCCGAAGCCGCCCGCGCCAAGGGGCATGAGATCTGGCAGGCCGAGCCGATCGATCTGCTGCGGGTAATCCCGCCCGAACGGCGTTTCGATGTCGTGTTCATGAGCATGGTGCTGGAACGGGAGATCGATCCGTTGACCGTGCTGCAGCGGGCCGCCCGCCTGGTCGAGCCGGACGGGGTGCTGGTCTTGAGCGCCGCCAATCTCGATTCGGCGCAGATCGATTGCTTCGGCCCGAGCTGGGCGCATTGGCATGCGCCCTATAACCGCTTCCTGCTGTCTAAGCGCACGGTCGCGCAGATGGCGGCGGCGAGCGGGCTGGAACTGGTGCGCAGCCGCAGCTTCTCGCATCCCTATTGGAGCTGGATGAGCCTGCGGCTGAACGCGAGCGGCCTCGCCGCGGCGATCCCGCACGGCATCAAGCCCGACGCGCCGACGGCGTCGCGGGCCGCCACCCTGGCGCTGGCGAGCCGCCTCCTCCATGACTGGCGGGGGCGCGGCGATTATTTCTATGCCGTGCTGCGGCCGGCGCGCGGATGAGGAACATGGAGCGCGCGCGCATCTCGATCGTCACCCCCTCGCTGAACCAGGGCAGGTTCGTCGAACGGACGCTCGCCTCGGTGCTGGGCCAACGCTATCCGCGGCTGGAATTCATCCTGATGGATGGCGGTTCGACCGACGGCACGGCCGAGTTGCTGCGCCGCTACCGGCGTCACTTCGCCTATCTGGAATCGACCCCCGAGGTCGGTCCGACCACACCGGTCCAGCGCGGCCTCGCCCGCGCCGGCGGCGAGATCCTGGCCGTACTCGGCATGGGCGAGATGCTGGCGCCGAGCACGCTCGACTTCGTCACCTGGTACTTCGCCGAGCATCCGCGGGTGGACATGATCTACAGCCACCGGTTGCTGGTCGACGAGGCGGACCGGGTCATCGGCCATGTGCTGCTGCCGCCGCACCGCCACCGCAACATGCGCCGGCATCCCCTGATCCCGCCCGAGACGGCATTCTTCCGCCGCGGCCTCTACGAACAGGCCGGCGGGGTCGATCCGGCCATGCAGGCCATCTCCAATTTCGAGCTCTATCTTCGCTTCATGGCAATCGGCAAGCTCGCCCGGGCCGATCGCTTCCTCGCCGCGCATCGCGTGCTGCCGACGTCGCGGGCGACCCATCGGATGGAAGCCGTCGGCGCCGAGGAGCTGACGCAACTGCGCGCCGAGCTACCGCGCGGGCCGTGGCAGGAATTCCAGGATTGGCGGCTGATCCAGAGCATCGTCTGGCGAAGCGACCGTTTCGTCCGCTCCGGCCGTACCAAGCCCGGCGCCTGGCCGGGCATGGGCTACAGCTACGACGAGATCTGGGCCGGAACCTTGTCAAACCCGCGCGATGGCGGGGTTTGACCGAGGCCGGGGATTATCCCTTGCAATTTGCCAGGCACAAAGCCACGGTCGGGCATTTCGTCACGCCGCGTGGCTGGTGCGCCGGCAGCCCCGGGGCTCGAAGGGCCGGCCGCAGCGCGCCGCCTCGATGATCGAGGCATGGTGGGCGACGCTTTCGGGCAGGGCGGTTATACCATTGACATAGCGCGCAATCGTCGCGCGCTTACGGCCGAGCTGCTCCGCGGCGGCGGTCAACGACAGGTTCATGCGGCGCATCCACGCAGCCAGATCTTCAGCGGTACGGATATCCTTCAGGGACATGGTCGGCTCCCGGCAACGATGAATTCAGACGTTTCAAACGTCGTGACCGGGTAAGGAGCAAAAAGCTTGCCAGGAGAGTTCGCGCCGCCATCGCTTCGACGTTTCGTTGCAACTAAGTTGAAACTCTCCTCATGTTAGAAGTTCCTCAACTATAACCGGGCTATTCAAGCCGAGGCGTCGAATGCGCGATGAAAGAGCGGCAGGCGTTGTCATAAGGGGCAGAAAGGATCGCGACCGTGCCCACCTTTGACCGACGAGAATTGGTGACCAGCGGACGCCGCTCGACCGGCTGGAATTCCCCCGACGAGACGGATCTGGCCGAAGCCGCGCTGGAAGCGGCGCTGGGCCGGCACGAGATCGCCCTGGCGCGGCTGCGCCGGGAGCTGCCCTCGCCTTCGCCCAGCCTCGTGCGCGAGCTCGAGGCCTCGGAGCAGGAGCTGCGCGCGGCCCAGGCCAGACGGGATGCCGTCCGCCGCTGAGAGCTGTAGTCTGGGCGTCATCTCTCCGCTACTGATGTCGGCAGCATTCGAGCCGACCGGAGATAAGACATGTCCGCCACAACACCGAGCGCCGAGATCCCCGCCCTGCTCGCCCGTCTGGGCGTCGATGCCGGGACGCTCGGAGGCGGCACGCTGCCCGCCCGCTCGCCCATCGACGGGCATGTAGCGGGCCGCCTCGCCGAAGCCGACGCGGCCGCGACGATTGCGATCATCGACCAGGCCGCCGAAGCGTTCGCGGCGTGGCGTCTCGTCCCCGCCCCGCGCCGGGGCGAGCTGGTCCGCCGCTTCGGCGACGCGTTGCGCGCGCACAAGGCGGAACTGGGCCGGCTGGTCTCGCTCGAAGCCGGCAAGATCGTCCAGGAGGGGCTGGGCGAGGTCCAGGAGATGATCGATATCTGCGACTTCGCCGTCGGCCTGTCGCGCCAGCTCTACGGCCTGACCATCGCCACCGAGCGCCCCGGCCACGCCATGCGCGAGACCTGGCATCCGCTCGGCGTCGTCGGCATCATCAGCGCCTTCAATTTCCCGGTCGCGGTCTGGGCCTGGAACGCAGCCCTGGCGCTGGTCTGCGGCAACAGCGTGGTGTGGAAGCCGTCGGAGAAGACGCCGCTCACCGCACTCGCGACCCAGGCCCTGTTCGAACGGGTCGCCGCCGGCTTCGAAGAGGCGCCGGCCCATCTGTCCAGCCTCATCATCGGCGGCAAGGCAGCCGGCGAGGCGCTGGTCGACGATCCGCGCGTGCCGCTCGTCTCCGCCACCGGATCGACGCGCATGGGCCGCGAGGTCGGCCCTCGCCTAGCGCGCCGCTTCGCCCGCAGCCTGCTGGAACTGGGCGGCAATAACGGCATGATCGTCGCCCCCTCGGCCGATCTCGATCTCGCCATCCGCGCCATCCTGTTCGCCGCAGTCGGCACGGCCGGCCAGCGCTGCACCACGCTGCGCCGTCTGTTCGTCCATGATCAGGTCTACGACACGCTGGTGCCGAAGCTGAAGCGTGCCTATGCCTCGATCCCGGTCGGCAATCCGCTGGAGCCGGGCACGCTGGTCGGCCCGCTGATCGATCGCGCCGGCTTCGACGGCATGGAGCGGGCGCTCGGCGCCGCTGCGGCGGCCGGCGGCAGGATCGAGGGGGGCGAGCGGCTGATGGCGGACACGTTCCCCGACGCCTTCTATGTCCGCCCGGCGCTGGTCGAGATGCCGGACCAAGCCGAGATCGTCCGGCACGAGACCTTCGCGCCGATCCTCTACGTCATGCGCTACAGCGATTTCGCCGAGGCGGTCCGCCGGCACAATGCGGTGCCGCAGGGGCTGAGCTCCTCGATCTTCACGACCGACCTGCGCGAGGCCGAAAGCTTCATGTCGGCGGCGGGCAGCGATTGCGGCATCGTCAACGTCAATATCGGCCCGTCCGGCGCCGAGATCGGCGGTGCCTTCGGCGGCGAGAAGGAGACCGGCGGCGGCCGCGAATCCGGCTCGGACAGCTGGCGGGCCTATATGCGGCGGGCGACCAACACGGTGAATTACTCCAACGCGCTGCCGCTGGCCCAAGGCATCAAGTTCGAGATCTGAAACCGGGCCGGAAGATCAGGCCGCCGATAAGGATGTGGGCGACGCCGCCTCGAGCCGCCGCCGCTTGCGGGAGAGGGCCGCGAGGAAGGCGTCGCACCAGGTCGAGATCGTGTTGGCCCGAAGCACGGTCATCATGTCGGACCAGCGCTCGCGGCGCTCCTCCAGTGGCATGGCGAGCCCCTGGCGGATCGCCGCCGCCATCTCGTCGATGTCGAGCGGATTCACCAGCAGCGCCGCTTTGAGCTCGTTTGCGGCCCCGGCTAGGCTCGACAGCACGAGCACGCCGGGATTCTCCGGATCCTGGGCCGCGACATATTCCTTGGCGACCAGATTCATGCCGTCGCGAAAGGGCGTCACCAGCCCGATGGCGGCTTCGCGATAGAAGCCCGCCAGCGTCTGCCGGGGAAAGCTGCGGTTGACGTACCGAACCGGCGACCAGTCGAACTCGGCGAAACGGCCATTGATTCGGCCGGCCGCCGATTCCAGCTCGCGGCGCAGCGCCTTGTAGGCGTCGACCTCGCCGCGCGAATGCGGCGTGATCTGGAGATAGCTGAACTCGCCGCGCCATTCCGGCGACTTTTCGAGCAGGCACGAGATCGCGTCGAACCGGTTGGGAATGCCCTTGCTGTAATCCAGCCGGTCGACGCCGATCACCAGCCGATGGCCGGCGAGGCTGGCGAGCAGCCGCCTGGTATTGGCCGAATTGGCGGCGCGGCGCGCGATCGTTTCGAATCCCTTGGTATCGATGCCGATCGGAAAGGCCGCAACGACCGGGCCGCCGGGCCCGCGCGCGACACTGGTCGAATGAAAGGCAGTCACCGCCTCCTCGGTCTGGAACCCGACCAGATCGTAGGAAGAGAATCCTGAGAGCAGCGTCTGGTAGTGAGGCAATGCCTGGAACACTTCGATCGGCGGGAAGGGCGTATGCAGGAAGAAGCCGATCTGGTTCCTGACCCCGAGCTTGCGCAACTCGGCCGCGAGCGGAATGAGGTGATAATCATGCACCCAGACCCGGTCGCCCGGCTGTAGCAAAGGCTGCAGCAGCTTGGCGAAATGCGCGTTGACCTGGAGATACGCGTCGAACTCGGTCTGCTGGAAGGTCATGAGCCCGAGCCGGAAATGCAGAAGCGGCCACAGGGTGGCGTTAGCATATCCCAGATAATAGCGATCGTGATCCTGTTGGCTCAGCGCCACGGTGGCATAGGTGATGTTGCCGACGTCACGGATCTGCGGCTCTTCCGCCGTCGCCTTGGCGATCTCGCCGTTCCAACCGAACCAGATGCCGCCCTGCCTGCTCAGCGCGTCGCGCATCGCAACGGCGAGGCCGCCGGCGCTAGCGTCACGCGCCGAAGGCGCCGCCACTCGATTTGAAACAATTACCAGTCGCGCCAAGATGCTGCCTCCCGGACAATGCGATCGCCCTCCCGCGACCAAGAATCCGGCCATGACCAAGTCTGGGAGAGGCTCGCCAACGCTCCGCTCACAACACCGGCATCTCCGGACGAAAGCCGGATCGACGACCGTCTAGCGACGTCGATCCGAAGAGATCAACGCGCGACACGGCGGGAGGTTGCAGAGTTCGCAAGCAGTCGGCGGAGTCATTGATGCGACAATTTAATTGCCCGCAAATGATCGAGGGACTGACCGAGCCATTGCCGCGTGGCTTCGGGCCCGGCCAGAAAGTATTCGGCCAGGCTCGATACGTGCGAGCCGCCCACGCGTATCGCGTGGCCGCCATGACGGCGAACCGTGGCGAATCCATCCTCGTCGGTTCGATCATCGCCGAGGAAAAAGGGGATCCGACCTTGAAAGGGCGGCATGGCGAGAAAGCGCGCCACCGCCTCGCCCTTGTGAAGGCCGCGCGGACGCAATTCCAGCACCAGCCGACCCTTGAGCAACTCGAAATCCCGGCCGCCCAGATCGGCCATCAGCAGGGCGAGCGAGCTCACATCCGCCGTGGTCGGCTGGTAATGCAGAGCCACGGACAGGCCCTTATCCTCCAGGCGGAGATCGTCGCGCCCTTCGACCAATCCGGACAGCCGCAGCCTTGCCGCCGGCGGCAGGTCGGGCGCCGGCACCCGGATGGTCGCGGCATCGGCGGTCGGCCGCCATTCCGCACCGTGTTGGCCCGCCGCCGGCAGCCTGAGCGGTGCCGCCAGCCGATCGACCGATTCGAGCGCCCGCCCGCTGATCAGCGCGACCGCACCGTCCAGCTCCTCGACGAACCCTGCCAGCAGCATCCTCAGGGAATCGGGAAAATCGACCTTGTCGGGATCCTCGGCAAAGCCGACCAGCGTCCCGTCGATATCGAGAAAGAGCGCCGTGTTCCTGCCGATCGCCGGATATTGCTCGAGCATGCTTCTCACCTGACCGTCGGACCCTTGGCCTCACATCATGAACGCTTTCGGGCCGTTGACGTCGCCGATTTCGCTTTGAGGGAAAATACTCTAAAAGCGGCCCATGACGGATGATGCGATGCGTGCCGCGACGCTGCGCCGCTTTCTCGGCGCGCTCCTGGAAAATTGGGCGACGGCAGGCTGGGACCGGGCGCGTTCGGGCTTTCACGAACGGCTGGCGGATGGCGCGACGCCGGCACCGGGCGATCGCCGCCGATTGCTGACCTGCGCGCGCCAGCTCTATCTATGGAGCCGTGGGCCGCTGCTGGCCGGTTTGCCGCCCCGGCGCGACATGGCCGACGCTGCCTTCCACTCTCTGACCGAGCATTTCCAGGACCGCACTCATGGCGGCTTCTGGTTCAGCGTCGATCTCGACGGCCGCCCGCTCGATCGGCGCAAGGATCTCTACGGCCACGCCTTCGTCCTGTTCGCGCTGGCGCATTATCATGCCGGCTTCGGCTCGGCCGAGGCGATGGCGCTCGCGCGCACGACCGAGGAATTGCTCCGGGAACGCCTGCACGGCGCCGGCGGCTGGCTCGCCGCCTCGGCCGAGCCGGACTGGAGCGCGCCGGACCGCGCGCTTGCCCAGAATCCGCATATGCATCTGCTCGAAGCCTATCTGGCGCTCGAGACCGCCGATGGTGACCAGCGCTGGCGCGCGGGCGCCGACGCGATGGTGGATTTGTTCGAACAGCGCCTCTTCGATCCTGCGCAGGGCGTGCTCGGTGAATTCTATGACGAGGATGGCAAGCCGCACCCGGAAACCGGCATGATCGTGGAGCCGGGACACCATTTCGAATGGTGCTGGCTGCTCCACGCCTATGCCGAGCAGCGCGGCCGGCAACCGAGCCCGGCCGCACAGCGCCTCTTCGATTGGGCGGTCCGGCACGGCACCGATATCGAATATGGCGGGATCTACGACCGGGTCGACCGATCCGGCCGGGTGCTGCTCGACAGCAAGCGGATCTGGCCCATTTGCGAACGCATCAAGGCCCATGCCGCGCGCTGGCGGCATTCGCAGGCCCCGGCGCTACGCGACGGCATGCTGAGCGGCCTCGATTTCCTCGAGGCGCATTATCTGCGATCGGATGGAAGTTGGCAGGAATGGCTCGACCGCACGCTTCGGCCGAACGCCGTCGGCATGCCCGGCACGACGCCCTATCACCTGCTGATGACGATCGATGAGGTACTGCCGATCCTCATGTCCCGATCCTGATAGTCGGCACATCGAATCTCAGGTGAATCGGCACACCAAATTATTGAATCAAGGATCAGAAATTGCTGCGGAGCTGGATGCCGAACTCGCTCCGATTGAGGAAGCCGCTGCGAACCGTACCGCTGCTGTCTTCCGCCGTATTCGCTTCCCGGATCATCGGTGCGAGATAGGCGCCGGTCTTGTCCGACTTGTCGTCCTTCTTCGCCGACGGGCTCAATGAGGAAGGCGGCGTCAAAGGCGTCGGCGCCAGCGGATTGAGCTGAGGCTGGAACTTGTTCGGATCGAGATTGAGGTTGAGAACCGGATGCGGCGCCTCGACTTCCGCGGCCATTGCCGCGGGAGCTAGGAGCGAAAGCATTGCCAGCAATACTTTCACGCTATGCCTTAATCCAGACATGGTTAAGATCATGGCGCCATCTTTGCAATTTGTCGACCCTGAAATGAACTATTCAAGGCAAAACATCGCTAACACTCGTCCTGCGCGGGTATCTACCCAGTCGGCTCAACCAGAAAGCCGAGTTCGGTAGCCTCCCGCCAACTATTCCCACCGCTTCGCCGTCCGACCGTGACGATCGGGGTGCCGCGAGCGAAGCGCCGCAGGCTCGCCACCGTGTCGTCGAGCGGCACTTCGGTCCCCGCCGACTCGCTGATCACGATCCAGGCGACCTCGATATCGGCCTGCCGCAGAGTTTCGAGCGCGGTCAGCGTATGGCTGAGCGTGCCGAGATAGCTGCCGGCGACCAGCACGGTCGGCACCTTGAGCGCGGCGATCCAGTCGCGCACCAGATGCCGGTCGTCGAGCGGCACCATGACGCCGCCGACCCCTTCGATCAGCACGCATTGCTCCGGCCCCGCCAAGGCGGTCCGGCAGAAGCCGATCAGCGCATCGTAATCGATCGCACGGCCTTCACGGGCGGCGGCCATGTCCGGCGACAAGGGCGCCCGGAAGCGCCAGGGCGAGATCAGGTCCAGGGAAGTTTCGAGATCGAGTCCGGCGGCCGCGGCCAGCAGGGCGGTATCGCTGTCGGGACCGGGCATGTCCGCGACGCCGCTGACGATCGGCTTCGCCACGCGCACGCTTCGCCCGCCGGCGCGGGCCAGATGCGCGAGTGCCGCGGTGACGTAGGTCTTGCCGATATCGGTGCCGGTCGCGGTGACGAAGTATCTCATGCCGGCACGATCTCGCGCACCGCCGCGGCGAGCGCCGCCACCTGCGCCTCGCTGTGGGCGGCGGTGAAGGTGAAGCGCAGCCGCGCCGTGCCCGCCGGCACGGTCGGCGGCCGGATCGCCGCGACCAGGAAACCTTGCGCACGGAGCCGCTCGGACGCGCCGAGCGCCGCCGCCTCGTGGCCGACGATCAGCGGCACGATCTGGCTGTCCGGACGGGGCAGGCCCAGCAGCTCGGCGAATTGGCGAGCGCGGGCAAGCGGCAGCGCGCCGAGCCCGGGATCGGTGGCGATGACATCGAGGGCAGCGAGTGCTGCCGCGACCGAGGCCGGCGGCAGCCCGGTCGTATAGATGAAGCCGCGCGCGCGGCTGACCAAAAGCTCGATCACGGCGGCGGCGGCGCAGAGATAGCCGCCATAGCTGCCGAGCGTCTTGGACAGCGTCCCCATCTGCAGCGGCACCTCGGCCGGATCGAGCGGCGGCAGCAATCCGGCACCATGGGCATCGTCGGTCATGAGCCAGGCATCGTGGGCGTGGGCGAGCACCGCCATCTCGGCCACCGGCGCCAGATCGCCATCCATGCTGAAGACCCGGTCGGTCAGGATCAGGCAATGCTCGTGGCGGCCGCGTTCCTGTTCGAGCAGCGCTTGCAGATGGCCGAGATCGTTGTGCCGAAACACCTGAGTCATGGCCCCGGACAGCCTGGTGCCGGCCATCAGGCAGGAATGCGCCCATTCATCGACCAGAATGAGATCGCGCGCGCCGGCCAGGGCCGGCACGATGCTGATATTGGCGAGATAGCCGCTGCCGAAGACGAGCGCCGCCTCGGTCCGCTTCCAGCCGGCGAGCCGCGCTTCGAGCACCGCATAGAGCGGATGGTTGCCGGTCACCAGCCGCGACGCCGCCGCCCCGGCGCCGTAAGTCTCGACCGCCTCGGCCGCAGCCCGTTTCACCGCCGGATGCTGGGACAGGTTGAGATAATCGTTGCAGCAGAAGGAGACGAGCTGCCGCCCGTCGCGCCGCGCCGTGACCGCGCCGTCACGCCAGGTCTCGACCAGCCGGCGGCGCGTGCCCCGCTGTTCGAGCACGGCGAGCTTGGCCAGGGCGAAGGCTTCGAGAGAGTTCATCGGCCGGAGATATCGCGCGCAGACCGGCAGGAGTCAAAGCCGATCCTGCTCGACTTGCCGCCGCCCCTACGGCAGGCTCGCGCCCGAGGGGAATTGAGGGCCAGATGGACATCCATATCCTGACGATCCTGTCGGTGGCGATGGTGATCGCAATCGCCGCGCGCCGGCTGCATCTGCCCTATACGGTCGGGCTGGTGGCGGTCGGCATCGTGCTGTCCTTTTCCCGCTTCGGATTCGGCATAACGCTCACGCATGATTTCATTTTCCAGATCATCCTGCCGCCGCTGCTCTTTGAGTCCGCCCTGTCGCTGCACTGGCGAGAGCTGCGCGCCGATCTGCTGCCGATCCTGACCCTATCGACGGTCGGCACGGTCATCGGCGCCATCGCGGTCGCGACGGGCATGGTGCTGCTGCTGCATTGGCCGACGGCGCCGGCGCTCGTGTTCGGGATCCTGATCGCGGCGACCGATCCTGTGGCTGTCGTCGCCACCTTCAAGGACAATGGCGTCAAGGGCCGTCTGCGGCTCTTGATCGAGAGCGAGAGCCTGTTCAATGACGGCGTCGCCGCCGTTCTGTTCACCGCCTTGCTGGCCTGGGCCGAGAGCGGCAACGCCCTGCCCGACTTCGCACCGACGCTCGCGGGTCTGGCGCTGACGATCGCGGGCGGGATCGCCGTCGGCCTGCTCAGCGGTGCCGTCGCGCTCGGCATCGCCGGTCGCACCGCCGACCAGTTGGTCGAGACGGTGCTGACCCTCGTCGCCGCCTACGGCTCCTTCTCGATCGCCGAGCATCTGGGGGTATCAGGCGTGCTGGCCACGGTTTCGGCGGGATTGCTGATGGGCAGCTATGCCCGGATCTGGCAGGGCAACATCCTCAATCTCAAGGGGGGCGACTTTACCCTCTCCTTCTGGGAGTTCGCCGCCTTTCTCGCGAACTCGATCGTCTTCCCGCTGATCGGCACCAGCATCGCCCAACGGCCCTTCGCGGCCTTCGGCACCGTGCCGCTGCTGATCACCCTGGCATTGGTCCCACTCGGCCGCGCGCTGACGGTCTATCCCTTGAGCCTGCTCTTTCACGGCTCGCGCCGGGCCATCCCGCTCCGGCATCAGCATGTGCTGTGGTGGGGCGGGCTGCGCGGCGCCATGGGGCTGGCACTCGCCCTGTCGCTGCCGGATAGCCTGCCGTACCGGGATCAGATCGTGATCGCCACCTTCGCCGCGGTCGCCTTCTCCATCCTCCTCCAAGGGATCACCATGCCGCTGCTCCTGCAGCACCTGGGCTTTCTCAAGCGGTGATATGCCGAGTCTGTTGCCCGCAGGCGCACCACTCGATAAGAACGAGCGGGAAAGATGGGAGTGCAAGCGTTGCCCGATACCTCACCTTTGACGGAGGTCGCCTCCGCCTCGGCGCGACAGGAGTGGAGCCGGCCTGCGATCGCAGCGCTGTTCGAGCTGCCTTTCGCCGATCTGATGCATCGCGCGCAGACGATCCATCGTCGGCATTTCGACCCGAACAAGGTGCAGCTCTCGACCCTGCTCTCGATCAAGACCGGCGGCTGCCCGGAAGATTGCGGCTATTGCGCCCAATCCGCCCGTTTCGAAACCGGCGTCAAGGCGTCGAAGCTGATGGCGGTGGAAACGGTGCTGGAGGATGCCAGGCGCGCGCGTGCCGCCGGCGCCACGCGCTATTGCATGGGGGCGGCCTGGCGCTCGCCCAAGGATCACGATCTGGAGCAGGTGTGCGAGATGGTCGAGGGCGTGCGCGCGCTCGGCATGGAAGCATGTGTGACGCTCGGCATGCTGACCGAGGCGCAGGCGCAGCGGCTGAAACGATCGGGCCTCGACTACTACAACCACAATATCGACACCTCGCCGGAATATTACGACAAGGTCGTCACCACCCGCAGCTTTGAGGATCGGCTCGACACGCTCGCCCATGTCCGCGATGCCGGCATCCATGTCTGCTCCGGCGGCATCGTCGGCATGGGCGAGACGCGCGCGGACCGGGTCGGCATGCTGCACACGCTGGCGAACCTGCCGGTGCCGCCCGAAAGCGTGCCGATCAACATGCTGGGCGCCATCGAGGGCACGCCGCTCGTCCAATCGGCCAAGCTCGACCCGCTGGAGCTGGTGCGCATGATCGCGGTCGCGCGCATCATCATGCCCGAGGTCGAGATCCGCCTTTCCGCCGGTCGCGAGGCGCTCAACGACGAGGCGCAGGCGCTGTGCTACCTCGCCGGCGCCAACTCGATCTTCTTCGGCGCCCGCCTGCTGACCATCGGCAATCCGGCACATGACCGCGACATGGATCTGTTCGACCGCCTCGGCATCACGCCGCTGGAGGGGCCGCTCACCCCGGCATCATGAGCGGCGCCGGGCCGGTCTGGCGGCCCTATACCCAGATGAAGACGGCGCCGCCGCCGCTCGAGGTGGCGGCGACCGAGGGCGTCAGAATCATCCTCGCGGACGGGCGCCGCCTGATCGACGGCATCTCGTCCTGGTGGACCTGCTGCCACGGCCATAATCATCCGGCGATCCGCGCCGCGGTCGAGCGCCAGCTCGCGATCATGCCGCATGTCATGTTCGGCGGCCTCACGCACGAGCCGGCCGAGCGGCTGGCGGAACGGCTGGCGGCGCTCCTGCCCGGCGATCTCGACCATGTCTTCTTTACCGATTCCGGCTCGGTCGCGGTCGAGGTGGCGATGAAGATGGCCGTGCAATATTGGCTCAATCGGGGATCCCGGGGCCGCACCCGCTTCCTCGCCTTCCGCAACGGCTATCACGGCGATACACTGGCGGCCATGTCCGTCACCGACCATGAGGACGGCATGCATGCCCGCCTCGCGGGATACGTCCCGGCGCAATTGCTCGGCGATCTGCCCGGACCGGACGATACCAGCTTCGAGGCGCTGGTGACGGCGCATCGGCACGAGCTGGCGGCGATCATCCTGGAGCCGCTGGTCCAGGGGGCCGGCGGCATGAAGTTCCACGACGCGGCGACACTGAGGCGCGTGGCCGATGTGGCGGCACGGCACGGCGTGCTCTTGATCCTGGACGAGATCATGACCGGCTTCGGCCGCACCGGCACGATGTTCGCCTGCGAGCAGGCCGGCATCGTGCCCGACATCATCTGCCTGTCGAAGGCGCTGACCGGCGGGACGATGTCGCTCGCGGCGACGGTCGCGCGCCGGCACGTCTTCGACGCCTTCTGGTCGGACGATCCGGGCGCCGCCTTGATGCATGGGCCGACCTTCATGGCCAACCCGCTCGCCTGCGCCGCAGCACTCGCCTCGCTCGATCTCTTCGCCGTGCATGACCGGCCGGGCCAGGCCCGCGCGATCGAAGCCGTGCTGGCGGAGGCGCTGGCGCCGTGCCGGTCCTGGCCCGGCATCGTCGATGTCCGCGCCAAGGGCGCCATCGGCGTGGTCCAGGTCGGCGCACTCGGCGACCCCGCCTGGCTGCGCCGGCGCTTCATCGAGCAGGGCGTCTGGGCGCGGCCGTTCGGCGACATCCTCTATGTCATGCCGCCGCTCAGCATCGGGGCGGAGGATCTGGACATCCTGACGCATGCGCTGCGCCAGGTGGCGCGAGACTGGTCCGACCGGTTCGGACAGGAAGAGGCGCGTCCGGCCTCGACATCGGCGGCCGATCTCTAAGAGCCCTGTCGTCGTCGACCGCTCCACATCAGAGTCAACGATTCTGGTGTGGTTTATTTTTTCGACATCTCGTGGTAGTAATCTAACGAAGATAAATTTCTGCTCATTGGGTTAGGAGACAAAACTCCGGCCGAAGGTGTCCGAAGAATGACCGCCGCAACGAGCATAGAGTCAAAATCGAAGTCACCTATTGAAACATCTGGCGGCCGGATTCGTATGAAATATCGACCGCTGGCGAGCAAGCTCAGCCGATTGGTTGGGCTATTGATTACCTCTGCGCTCATCATACTTTGGAGTCTATTTGCAGGCCTCACCATTTCAGAGCATGGCAACGCGCTGGAAAATGCCATGGACAGCCTCAGCATGCTTGCGGACGCCAGCGCTCAGTATATCGCCACACTCAAGCAATTCGGCGTGAATGCCACGGAAGGCATCATCACCGAGCAGGGTGCGCGGGAGGGAAGCCGCGAACCGGCCAATGCGATGTTCAGCGACTTTCTGGCCGCGCACCATCTGGCGCCGGGGATGCATCTTCGGCTGCTGCGAGATCGAGACCCGAAATATATCGGTACCGGCGAGGATGATCGGCTGGTCGCCGAAGCGGTAGTTCCCGGCGACGGTACCGTCGTCATGGCGGAATGGACACGGGCCCGGGCGCTCGAGGAGTGGCGTGACGGCGCCGTCGCGGAGGGAGTGGGCCTCGCCTTGCTGACGATCATCGTCAGCGGGCTCGGCCTGTTGCTGGTCCATCAGCTGCGGCGGCGCGAAGCGATGGAAGATAGTCTTCGCACGGCCAAGGAAGAGGCTGAGAGCGCCAGCCGCGCCAAATCGGAATTCCTGGCCAATATGAGCCACGAGATCCGCACGCCGATGAACGGCGTGCTGGGCATGACCGGGCTGCTTCTCGACACTCCCCTTACTGGTGAACAACGGCAGTTCGCGGAAATTGTCCGGGAATCGGGCGAGGCGCTGCTCGCCGTCGTCAACGATATCCTTGACGTCTCCAAGCTCGAGGCCGGCAAAGTCGATATCGAGAGCATCGATTTCGATCTCGTCAACATGGTCGAGAGTGCCATCGCGCTCGTCTCGCCGAAGGCCCGCGAGAAGGGCATCGATCTCGGCGCCTTCGTCGACCCGGCGGCTCGAGGGGCATTTCGCGGCGATCCGACCCGTATCCGGCAAGTGCTGCTCAATCTGCTGAGCAACGCCATCAAGTTCACCGAACAAGGCGGCGCTTCGGTTCAGGTCATGCTCCGGCGTACGGAAGACGACAGGCCCGTCGGAGCCGCGCCCCTGGTTCGATTCGAGGTCACGGATAGCGGGATCGGCATGCCCGCATCCGTCCAGGCGACGCTTTTCGAAAAATTCATTCAAGCGGACAGCTCGGTCACCCGACGCTTCGGCGGCAGCGGGCTGGGGCTTGCCATATCCAAGCAGCTCATCGAGCTGATGGGCGGCCAAATCGGTCTGTCGAGCCGCCCGGGCGTTGGCTCGACCTTCTGGTTCGAGCTGCCTTTGGCCACATCGAACGCGCTCGTGGTCGACCGGCGCAGCTTGCCGGAGCATCTCAAGGATGTTCGCGCCTTGGTCGTGGACGACGTGGCGATGAACCTCGAGATCATCGGTCGCCAGCTCGGGGCCTATGGCATGAAGGTGGCAAGCGTCGACGACGGCTTCGCCGCCTTGGCCGAGCTCGAACGAGCCTGGCATCGCGGCAAGCCGTACGATCTCGTATTCCTCGACCAGATGATGCCGGGTCTCGCCGGTGCCGATCTCGCAAAACGCATCCGCTCGATACCCAACCTTGCCGAGACGAAGCTCGTGCTGGTTTCCTCGGCCGGCGCGCGCGGCGTCGGCAAGGAGGCGTCGAAAATGCTCGACGCGATGCTCGAAAAGCCCTTGCGCCAGCATGACCTTCTCGACTGCCTGATCAGGCTCTACAGCGGCGTGGGCCGCACGACCGCGTTCCCGGACCATTCCGCGGTCGCTCATGAAACAAGGCTCTTGAAGCCGAGATTGCCGGTGCGCCCCTTGCTGATCCTCGTGGCCGAAGACAACAAGGTGAACCAGCAATTCGTGCTGCTGCTGTTGCGCAAGGCGGGCTACCAGGTCGATGCCGTCGATAATGGGCATCAGGCCGTGGACGCGGTGCGCAGCGCCGATTACGACGTCATCCTCATGGACATCCAGATGCCCGAGCTCGACGGCGTGCAGGCGACGCAGCAAATTCGCGCCCTGCCCCCGCCGAAATGCAACACCCCGATCATCGCCCTCACGGCGCACGCGATGGCGGGCGCGCGTCAGGAATATCTCGACGCCGGCATGGACGATTATATATCGAAGCCGATTCAAGCGGAGAATCTGCTCTCCAAGCTTGCGGACATCGCCCTGGCGACAACGGCGCGGCAATCGAGCGGGCCGGCGATGCCGCCCGATCCGCCCTCTGCCCAGCCGCCCACGGGCGCAACCACGGACGCCCCGCCAAGCTCGGCTGACGGCATCCTCGCGGAACTCGATCTCGTTCACCTGAGTGCGCTGGAACCTGTGCTTCCCCCCGGCTCGCTGCGCGGATTGCTGGAAAACTACTTGAGCGGCGCCGCGCAGGGCGAGGCCAGAATTCGAGAATTCGCGGACGAGGGAGACCTGGCGGCCTTGGGAAGGGAAGCGCACGCGGCCATCAGCACCGCGGGCAATTTAGGCGCGTTCCGCGTCAGCGGGATCGCCACTCATTTGCAAGCAGCATGTGCGAGCGGAGAAAGAGAGACGGCGATCCGTCTCGCGGCCGACCTCCTGACCGCATCGGCGGCGGCCCGCGCCGCGCTTCGCTCTTGGCTCACGGTCCATGTCCGCGAAACCCTATCGGGCGAGTAGCGGGCCACGCCGCAATACCGTCTCAGAACCCCTCGAAATGCGCGAACTCTTCGAGCGGCGCGCGTTCCGTCCTGAGGCGGTTGATCGGCGCCGTCTCGTCCATATAGCCCAGGCCCATGCCGCAGAAGAGCATCAGCTCCTCGGGCATTCGGGTGAATTCGGCCACGCTCTTGTGCCAGAGCGCCCAGGCTTCCTGCGCGCAGCTATGGAGCCCGTGCTCGCGCGCCAGCAGCATGACCGACTGGATGAACATGCCGAGATCGGCCCATTGCCCCGGCCCCATCTGCCGGTCGATGGCGAAGAACAGCGCCACCGGCGCGTCGAACAGCCGGAAATTCCGAGCGAACTGGGCAAGCCGGCCGGTGCGGTTCTCGCGCGCGATGCCGATGGTGGCGTAGAGATCCTCGCCGCATTTGTTGCGCCGGGCCTTGTAGGGCTGACCGAGTTCCCTGGGATAGACATCGTATTCGGTGCCCTCGCCGAGCGGCGACGCGGCCCGCCGTTCCTCGATCAGCCGGCGGAATTGGGCGAGGCGCTCGCCGGCCAGGACATAGACGTGCCAGGGCTGGAGATTGCCGCCCGAAGGCGCGTAGCGCGCCGTCTCCAGGATGGCGCGCACCGTCGCCTCGGGCACCGGCCGGTCGAGAAAGGCCCTGGTGCTGATGCGGGTCATGATCGCGTCGGAAACTTTCATCTCATCCTCATGCCAGACCGCGATGGCTTTAGGTCGAATCGACCTAAAGTCTGAATCGCTGTCGAGTTCATATATTTAGACGCCGGCGCGGCTCGTCGACCCGGAACAGGATCGTCAGCACGGCGCCGGTCTTGGCGGCGATGGCGAACCAGAACACGGCTTCGAGCGACAGGCTGTGCGCGGCGAACCCGCCCACGGCCAGCCCGACCGTATTCATGAGCGAGCTCAGCCCGTTCAGCAGCGCGATCCGCATCGGCAGATCCTCGCGCCGGCCGAATTCGAGGATGATGATCTGCGAGCTGTTGATATAGCCGCCCTGCCCCGCGCCCAGGCCGGCGAAGACGAGGGCGAGACCGGCGAGCGTATGCGCCTGCATCAGCAGCACGGTCGAGCCGACCCAGATCGCGACCGAAAGCAGGAACACGATGCGGTTGCCGGCCCGGTCGCCGAGCGAGCCCCAGATCAGGTTGGTGCCGGTCTGCGACAGCAGCAGCGCCGTCGACAATATGCCGAGATTGGCGCCGGACAGGCCGATCGAACGGCCGGCGAACAGCACATAGAAGGGGATGGCGAGGCTTCCCAGCGCCACCAGCGAATTCGCCAGGTAGAAATAGGCGAGCGGCCGGTCGCTGCGCAGCAGAGCCGGGATTTCCTGGATCCGGGCGAAGAAGCGGCTGCGCGGGCGGACCTGCGGCGGCTCCGGCTCGCGCAGCAGCATCAGCATCGACAGGCCGATGCTGGTCAGAATGAAGGCGAGCAGGAAGGTGGTGGCGTAGCCGTTCCCGAGCGCGTTGGTCTCGACGAAATATTTGCCGCCGAGATAAGCCACGCCGGCCGCGGTCAGCCCGGCCAGGAAATTGCGCAGCCCGGTCAGCCGGCCGCGCAGCGTCAACGGGATGACCTTGGCCATCAGCGCGTTGAAGATCACCGACTGGACGCCGTTGAACAGGCCGAAGATGGCGAGGCAGATATAGACCGACCAGAGCGCCAGCCGGTCCGGCAGGAAGAAGCCGCCGAGCGCCAGGCCGAGAATGCCGGCGCGCATGCCCCAGCCGACCAGCAGCCCCATCGGCAGCACCTTCTTGCGGTGCTCGATGAGGGTGGCGCCGAGGATCGAGGAGAGGGCACCGCCCAGCGTCTGCGCGCCGAGCGCCAGCCCGACCGAGATTTCGGAACCGGAGAGCTGGAAGATATAGGCGGGGGTGAAGGTCGGCGCGTTGATCAGCCGGAAGCCGGTCTGGCCGAGCAGGCCGTGCGCCAGGTTGGCGACATAGTTGCGCGGCAGGTTGCGACGGATCTCCGCCTCGAACGCCGCCTCCGCCTCGTCCCGCACCGCCGACTTCGGGACGCCTGCCGCCGCCTCGCCCAATTCGTGAAACTTCCTGCCGCCTCGGATCGGTTCGGACGACCGAACCATTCTTAGGTTGTACAGCAAAAAGCCGGGGCTTCAACCCGGTGTCCGCCGGCCTCGCGAAAAGCCGGCGGACAGGATCAATGTTACTCCCGCGGCGGCTCGGGCTCCGGCGCCGGGCCTTCCGGGCGCTTCATGCGCTCCGTCATGAACTGGTCGAACTGGGCCTTGTCCTTGGCGTGGCGCAGGCGATCGAGGAAGGATTGGAATTCCTGCTGATCCTCCTCGAGCCGGCGCAGCGTCTCGCTGCGATATTCGTCGAAGGCGCTGTTCCCGCTCGGCCGCGAGAAGCGGAACGCCTCTCGGAACCTCTCGGCGAACTCTTCCCGGCGCCTGCCATGATCGTGATGATGCCCGTGATGCGCATACCGCCAACATCCCATTTTCCTGCTCCATGCGAAGAGGGCGAGAAGCCCGAGGCCCAGAGGCCAGAACCAGGCGAGCCCGAGGATCGCCGCGCCGGCCCAGAGTCGCGGGCCGAAAGTCAGAAAAGCCGGACCATAGCCATACATGATGCCGCCTTATGTTAATGTGATTAACATTTACATAGGTGCGGTCGGCCGGCCCGCCTGTCAAGAGGGCAGATTATCGAGCCCGAGGGAGCGCGTGTAGATCAGGATCTCCGCTTCCAGCAGTTCCTCCGGCGCCATAGGCAGCATCCGGCGCGGCCCGTCCGGGCGGCCGAGGAAGAGCGAGGCGATGCCGTGGGTCATCGACCAGAGATGGAGCGCCACCATCAGGGCCGGCGGCCGGACCTCGGCCGGGCAGCGACCGCACAGCATCTCCGCGGCCTCCTTCAGCACGCCGAAGGCGCGCTCGCCGGCCGCCTGGAACGCCGGATCGGCGCCGGCCGGCTGATCGCTCCCGAACATCGCGGCGTAATAGGAGGGGTAGCGCCGCACGAACGCCAGATAGGCCCGGCCGCAGGCGATCATGGCGCCGAGCGGCTCCGGCTTGCCGTCGTTCCAGCCCGCGCGCAAGGCCGCCTCGAACAGATCGAAGCCGCGGCGCGCCACCTCCGCCACCAGCGCCTCGCGGTCGCGGAAATGCCGATAGGGCGCCGCCGGGCTGACGCCGACCTGGCGTGCCGCCTCGGCGAAGGTGAAACCGGTCGGCCCGCGCTCGGCAATGAGGCCCAAGGCGGCGTCGATCAGCGCGTCGCGCAGATTGCCGTGATGGTAGCGATCTCGATTCACGAAACTCTCAATCCGATTCGGAGCACGATCGCATTGGCTGGAAACAGCCAATACGTGAATCGTGCTCCAACATTTGGATAGAGACGGATTCACGAAATGGGTGGATTTCACCCATTTCGATCCGACTCTAGCAGCTTCTTGGCGTCGTCCTTCGAGATCGGCGTGAACGGGCCGAGCATGCACAGGCTGCCCGTCCGCAGCATCCGTATGGTTTGCTCGTTCGAGCAGATCTCGTCGACCGAGGCTTCGTAGGCGAAGCCTTCCTTTTGATTCAGCCCGATGCAGCGCTGCAGCAGCGTGTTCTTCCAGACATCGCCGCCGCGCATGTAGAAGAGCAGGACCGTGTTTCCGGCCGGCTCGGTATGGTCGATGAGGTAGGTCTTGAGGCACACCGGATATCCATCCGGCCTGGTGTCGGCGGTCTTGTCCGGCCCGGGCGGGGAGCAGCCGGCGAGACCGGCGAGCAACGCCGCGACCGCTATTCGGTTCCTCATGGCTTCCCCTCTCTCCCTCATCGGCTGTTCGGAGAAGCTAGGATAAGCGGCCGGTGCGGCCTAGGCGATTCGTATCAGGCCGGCGCCACACCGAGCCGGTGGGCCAAGCCATCGGCATCGAACGGCGCCCGAACCTTGATGTCATTGTCGAAATAGACGAACACGTCGCGGCCGGACGCGCGCGGCTTGCTCGGCCCGGCCGCGCGTTCGGCATCCTCGGGATCCTTGCCCCCGGCCCAGTTGCGCACCAGGTAGGCCCAGCGATCGAGCGCGGCATCGTCATAGCCGCTGGCATAAAGCGCCTCGGAACCATGCAGCCGGCAATAGACGAAATCGGCGGTGAGATCCATGAGCCGGGGCCAATCGACCGTGTCGGCACAGACCAGCGCCACCTTGCGCCGGCGCAGCAATGCCACGAACTCGGGCGAGCGGAAACTGTCGTGCCGGATCTCGACGGCATGGCGCAGCGGGCGCTTGGCATCGATCTCGGTCCAGACCCTGCCGTCCATCCGCGCTTCATGCCGCTTGGCCAAAGCCGCGGCCGCCTCGGTATCGTGCGGCAGCTGCGCCAGGAACGACTCGAACAGGTCCGGATCGAATTTGAAGCTCGGCGGGAATTGCCAAAGGATCGGCCCGAGCTTGGGGCCGAGCCGCAGCGGGCCGGATGCCAGGAAATTGGCGAGCGGCGCCTCGATGTCGTTCAGCCGCAGAATATGCGTGATATAGCGCGGCCCCTTGAGCGCGAAGACGAAACCGTCCGGCGTTTCCTCGGCCCAGCGGGCGAAGCTTTCCGGCCGCTGCGTGCCGTAGAAGGTGCCATTAACCTCGATCGAGCGGAACCGGCCCGCAGCGTAAGCCAGCTCCTGCTTCTGCACCAGCCCTTTGGGAAAGAAGATTCCGCGCCAAGGCGCATAGGTCCAGCCGGAAATGCCGATGCGGATCTGCCCGGTCCGGCTCATGCCGATGGCTGCCGCGCCTCGATGAAGGCGAGGATGGCCGTCTCCTCCGCCGTCAGCCCGTCGAGGGGAGGGGCGGCACGGTCCATCAGCGTGCGGAATTGCGGGATCAGCTCGCCGGTCATATGGGCGTCGAGCACGGCCGGGTGGATATAGCATTTGCGGCAGACCGCCCGCGTGTTGCCGAGCTTCTCCGCCACCGTCTCGACCGCGCGCAGCAAGGCCCGCTTGCGCGCCGCCTCCGACTCCTCGGGCGGCTCGTCGATGAGCGCCATGATCGCCTGATAGGTGCCGGCCCAGGTGCGATAATCCTTGGCGGTGATCTCCTCGCCGCTGACCTCGCGCAGATACTCGTTCACGTCGGCCGAGCCGACCGTGTGGCGAACGCCGTCCTCGTCGAGGAACTGGAACAGCTCCTGGCCCGGCAGCTCGCGCAATTGCCGGATCAGCCGGACGAGCTGGCGGTTGCGGACGATGACGTTGCGCTTGATGCCGGATTTGGCGAGGAAGCTGAGCTCGATCCGGCCACCCTTCACGGCGGCATGGCGGTTGCGCAGGGTCGTGAGGCCGAAACTCTTGTTCTGGCGCGCATATTCGGGATTGCCGATGCGGATGAATGTGGTCTCCATCAGCCGGACGATGGTGGCGATCACCTTCTCGCGCGGCAGGCCCCGCTTGGCCATGTCCGCGGCGACGCGGGCGCGCAAGGCGGGCAGGCAGCGGATGAAGGTCGCCACCCGCTCGTATTTCTCGGAATCGCGGAATTCGCGCCAGGCGGCGTGATAGCGATATTGCTTGCGCCCGCGCGCGTCGCGGCCGCTCGCCTGGATATGGCCGTTCGGCTCCGGGCTGATCCAGACATGGCGATAGGCCGGCGGGATGGCGAGAGAGCGGATGCGCGCCAGCGTCGCGGCATCGCGGATGATCGCGCCGTCGGGCGTCCGGTAGCACCAGCCGCGCCCGGTCCGCTGCCGGGTGATGCCGGGCGATTGGTCCGTGACATAGAGCAGCTTGATCGTGGTCGCGACGATCGCGGCCGGGACCGCCGCCCCGTCATCCTCCTCGACCGCCTGCTTCAATGCGCCCATGCCACCGCCCCTTCCCGCCCGAGACAAAGCCCGGAGCGGGGCGGTCGGTTCCAGCGGCGAGGCCGATCAGGGCAGCGAGCGTGCGTCCGGATTTTCGGCGAGGCCGATCTGGCGCTCGCGGATGATGCGCAGCGCCACCGATGCTGCCTGCCGGACATGGTCGCGGCAAGCCTGGGCCGCCCCCTCGGCGTCGCGCCGCTCGACCGCCTCGACGATCCGGCCGATCTCGGCGATGGTCTGCGGCAGGCGCGTCGGGCTCGATAGCGAGGTGGCGCGAAGCTGCGAATTGCGATTCAGCAACTGGTCCAGCATGCGGGCGGCATAGGCGTTGCGGCTGCCCCTGGTCAGGATCTCGTAGAAGCGCCGTTTGATGTCCAACAATCCGCCGCGCGCCGCCTCGGGCGTGGCGCGGGCGAGCTCTTCATAGACCGCGCGCAAGGCGGCGCGCTCCTCGTCCGAGGCGCGCACGGCGAAGCCCTCGCCGGCAAGCGCCTCGAGCGCTGCCCGCACCTCGTAAATCTCGGTCGCCTCGCTCGGCGACAATTCGGCGACGAAGGGACCGCGATGCGGAAGCTGCACGACCAGCCCCTCCGCCTCCAGCAACCGGACGGCCTCGCGCACGACGCTGCGGCTGGTGCCGAAGGTCTCGCACAGCACCCGGTCGGACAGATGCTCGCCGGGCAGGAACCGGCCGGAGACGATCGCCTCGCGCAGACGATTCTCGACCTGCCGCCGCACCGGCATGGGCACTACCTTGAATGTGTCCGCTTCGCCCATCTTCTCCGCTCTCGATCCATCGTGCCGGGATTTCGACCATGGTCCCCGGCAAGTTTCCTTATCACGAAAGGGGACGCTTCGTCGCGATTCAGCGAAGCCTATTGACAGGCATTTTAGCCGCCGCCTAAAAATTGTCCGACAATATGCTTGTCCGTCGGGCAAGGAAGATCGGTTTAGCCGGTCGAAGAATATTCCAGGGAGGATGGATGTTGGATCTCAGTCAGCGGCTCGATCGGCTGCCGATCACGGCGGCGCATCGGCTGGCGGCCGTGACGCTCGCTTTCGCCTATTTCTTCGAGTTGGCCGATCTCAACACCTTCTCCTATGCGGCCCCCGGCATTGTCGGCGCCTGGGGCATTCCGGTCGGCGATGTCGCCTTCATCACCGCGACCAGCTTCGGCGGCATGTTCATCGGCGGCACCTTCGGCGGCATGCTCGCCGACCGGATCGGACGCAAGCGCGCCTTCATCCTGAGCATCCTGGTCTACGCGACCTTCTCGCTGCTGAACGGCATCTCGTGGGACGTGCTCTCGCTCGCCGCCTTCCGCTTCCTCACCGGCATCGGTCTCTCGGCCATGACGGTGACGGCGAATGTCTATATCAGCGAGCTGTTCCCGGCCCGGCTGCGCGGCCGGTATCTGAGCACCATCTTCACCATCGGCCTCGTCGGCATCCCGGCGACCTCCTGGGTCGCCTATTTCGCCGTGCCGGCCACTTCCTGGGGCTGGCGGCTCGTCTTCGTCTGGGGCGCGCTCGGCATGCTGGCGCTGCCGCTGGCACTCCGCCTGACCGAATCGCCGCGCTGGCTCGCGAGCAAGGGCCGGCATGACGAGGCGCTGCGCGCGGTCGAGGCGCTGGAGCGCATGGCCGGCAGCGAACCGCCGCCGCGGACCGCAGCGACATCGGCGCCGATCGCCACGGCACCACGGCAATCCTACGGCGCGCTGTTCGATTCGCGGCACCGGCTGCGCACGCTCAGCCTGTCGCTCGTCTGGATCTTTCAGACCATCGGCTTCTATGGCTTCGTCGCCTGGGTCCCGACGCTGCTGGTCCAGCACGGCTTCACCATCACCAAATCGCTCGAATATTCGAGCCTGATCGCGATCTGCAATCCGGTCGGCGCCGTCGTGGCGATGCAGTTGATCGAGCGGGTCGAGCGCAAATGGCTGATCACCGTCGATGCGATCCTGATCGCCGTGGTCGGCGTCGCCTACGGCCTGGCGCCCTCGCCGCTGTTCATCGTCATCTTCGGCATGGCCGTGATCATCACACTGCAGCTCATGAACGCCGCGCTCTACACCTACACGCCCGAG
Source organism: Aliidongia sp. (assembly GCA_035539155.1). Classification (GTDB taxonomy): domain Bacteria; phylum Pseudomonadota; class Alphaproteobacteria; order ATCC43930; family CGMCC-115725; genus JAXDMU01. Next base: position 110,497 of record DATLIZ010000013.1, read on the forward strand.
GCCTATCCGACCGATCTGCGCTCGGCCGGCACCGGTCTCTGCTACGGGCTCGGCCGGCTCGCCAACGTCGTTGGCCCGTTCATCATCAGCGCGCTCTATCTCAACACCGGCTACCTCAGCGTGTTCGTCTTCATTTCCGGCTGCTGGCTGGTCGTGGCCGCGGTCGTGGCCAGCGTCGGCCCGCGCACCACCGGCCGCGCCTTGGAAGCGGTCGATATCTCGGACGGCACGTTGCCGTTTCATCACAAGGAGAGTTCCCATGTCTGAAGACAAGGCCCTGTTCGACAAAGGCATGCCCATCCGCCGCGCGGTGCTGGGCGCCGAGTATGTCGATGCCTCGATGGCGAAGGCCGACGATTTCATGATGGCGTTCCAGCGCGCCACGACCGCCTGGGCCTGGGGCTGGGCCTGGGGCGACCCGACGCTCGACCGCAAGACCAGGAGCCTGATCAACCTCGCCATGCTGACCGCCCAGGGCAAGGCGCCCGAGATCAAGCTCCATGTCAAAGGCGCGCTCAACAACGGCGTCTCGGTCGACGAGATCAAGGCCGTCCTGCTCCACGCCACCGCCTATTGCGGCATCCCCGCCGGCCTCGACGCCTTCAAGGCCGCCCACGAGACGCTGGTACAGGAAGGCGCACTGCCGAAGCAGGCGAAATGAGCGCGCAATTCTCAAAGGTCGCCTTCATCGGTATCGGCAATATGGGCTGGCCGATGGCGGCCCGCCTGATCGGCGCCGGGTTCGAGGTCGCCGTCTGTGACGCGGTGCCCGGCCGCGCCACCCAATTCGCCAAGGAGGTCGGCGGCATCGCCGGCGGCGATGCCGCCGAGGCGGCGAAGGGTGCCGACGCCGTCATCACCATCCTACCGACCAGCCAGCATGTCGAAAGCGTGGTCGAGGCCATGGCCACGGTGCTGAAGCCGGGCGCGCTCCTGATCGAGATGAGCTCGGGCGTGCCGAGCGTCACTCAAACGATCGCGGCCAGACTCGCCGAGGCCAGGATCGAGATGATCGACGCGCCGGTCTCCGGCGGCGTGTCGCGGGCGCGGACCGGCGAGCTCGCCATCATGACCGGCGGCACGGACAAGGCGCTCGACCGGGCCGAGCCGCTGCTGAAGGCGATGGGCACCACCATCACGCGGGTCGGCAGCATCGGCGCCGGCCAGGCGATGAAGGCGCTCAACAACCTCGTCTCGGCCGGCGGCTTCCTCATCGGCATCGAGGCGCTGCTGATCGGTCAGCGCTTCGGGCTCGATGCCGGCAAGATGGTCGATGTGCTGAACGCGTCCACCGGCATGAACAACAGCACGCAGAAGAAATTTCGCCAGTTCGTGCTGTCGCGCAAGTTCAACAGCGGCTTCGGCCTCGACCTGATGGTGAAGGATCTGTCGATCGCGCTCGAGGTCGGACGCGACACGGCGACGCCGACGCCCTTCGCCTCGATGTGCCGCGAGCTGTGGGCGAGCGCCGCCGGCCTGCTCGGCCCCGGCCAGGACCATACCGCCGTGGCGCAGCTGTGCGAGAAGCTGGTCAACGACACGCTCGGCACCGACGAGAACTGATCACATTGTTGTCGGACAGGACGGCGTCGCGGGCTGCTCGCGGCGCCGTTTTCGTTTCGGGATGCCGGTGCTGCCGGCATAATCTCCCGATCAACATGGGGCATGCCAATGACCGACACGTACCAGATCTACGCCGTCCAATACGCCCATTTCTCCCGCTCGGCCGCCGAGAACTTCATCGGCGGCGATCCGCATGAAGGGCCGATGCCGGTCGCCTACTATGTCTGGGCGATCGTGGGTGGCGACCGCACCTTCATCTTCGATACCGGCTTCGACGAGGCGATGGGCAAAAAGCGCGGCCGGACCATGCTGCGCCCGGTCAAGGACGGGTTGCGCGCGATCGGCATCGAGACCGACAAGGTCGAGGACGTGATCATCTCGCACATGCATTTCGACCATGCCGGCAATCACGACCTGTTTCCGAAGGCGCGCTACCATGTCCAGGACACGGAGATGGCCTATTGCACCGGTCGCTGCATGTGCCACGACTTCCTGAAGGCGCCGTTCGAGCCGAGTGACGTCTCCGCCATGGTGCACAAGCTCTTCCACGGCCGCGTCGCCTTCCATGACGGCGAATCGGAGCTGGCGCCGGGCCTCAGCCTGCACAAGCTGGGCGGCCATTCCAAGGGGCTGCAGGTGGCGCGCGTCAAGACGCGGCGCGGCTGGGTCGTGCTGGGCTCCGACGCCTCGCATTTCTACGCCAATTTCGAGCAGTATCGGCCGTTCCCGATCGTCGAGAGCGCGACCGACATGCTGAACGGCTATACCCGCATGCGCGAGCTCGCCTCGTCGATCAAGCACATCCTGCCGGGCCACGACCCGCTGGTGTTGGAGCGCTATCCGGCCGCGCGCGACGGGCTCGACGGCGTGGTTCGGGTCGATGCCGATCCGCTGTATTAGGTTTCGCGGCCAACCTATAGCCCGCGTTTCCGCCGAAGCCGATGCCGGCTCATGATCATCTATCCCTATCGAAATCGCGGAGCTTTAGAATGACCAGTTCGTCCGATTATACGCCGCCGAAAGTTTGGACCTGGAACAAGGCGAACGGTGGCCGGTTCGCGAGCATCAATCGCCCGATCGCCGGGGCGACCCACGACAAGGATCTGCCGGTCGGCCGCCATCCGCTCCAGCTCTACTCGCTCGGGACGCCCAACGGCGTGAAGGTCACGGTTATGCTCGAGGAACTGCTGGCCCTCGGCCATGGCGGAGCGGAGTATGATGCCTGGCTGATCCGCATCGGCGACGGCGATCAGTTCGGTAGCGGCTTCGTCGCGGTGAACCCGAACTCCAAGATCCCGGCCCTGGTGGACCGCAGTACGCCAACGCCGATCAGGGTCTTCGAGTCGGGCTCGATCCTGCTTTATCTCGCCGAGAAGTTCGGCGCTTTCCTGCCGACCGAGATCGGGGCGCGCACCGAGTGCCTTTCGTGGCTGTTCTGGCTGATGGGCAGCGCGCCGTATCTCGGCGGCGGCTTCGGTCATTTCTACGCCTATGCGCCGATCAAGATCGAATATGCCATCGATCGATTCGCCATGGAGGTGAAGCGCCAGCTCGACGTTTTGGACCGCCGTCTTGCGGACAACGCCTATCTGGCGGGCGACGACTACACGATCGCCGACATGGCCGTCTGGCCCTGGTATGGCGGGCTGGTGAAGGGCTGGCTTTACGATAGCGCCGAGTTCCTATCGGTCCAGGACTATAAGAACGTCTTGCGCTGGGCCGAGTCGATCGGTAACCGGCCGGCCGTCCAGCGCGGGCGGATGGTGAACCGCACCTTCGGCGATCCGTCCAGCCAGCTGCACGAACGCCACGAGGCGGGGGATTTCGATACGAAGACGCAGGACAAGATAGCACCGGGCCTCTGAGGCGGCCTTGCGATGAATGCGATCGGGCGCCCTTCCGGGGACGCCCGACGAGGTCGAGCGCATGCTGACTCGCGCCGCTTGGCTGGAATTTGCCTTGACGTTACCCCCGGGGCCGAATTGGTGGGCGGTGAGTAGTTTCCGACCCTCTTCCGCCTGCCAATTCGCGCGCAAGGTTTGGTTCCATAAAAAACGCCGCGATTGGTTAATCTTTCGCGTCCCGTCGCCAGGCAGAAGCCTCTCGGCAGCCAATCCGCTCGACGTCGCAAGATCGCGCAGTCCAGGCCAGTTCGAGGAGCTGCTCCCGTGGCCAAACCCAAACATATCATCGTCGCCGACGACGACGATGGCGTGAGATGGACCCTCGCGGAAATCCTGAGTGAAGCGGGCCATCGGGTCTCGATTGCCGGTAATGGGAAAGCCTTGCGCGAGATCGTGGCAAGCAGCGAGAGGGTCGACCTCGTGGTGCTCGATGCCTTGATGCCCGGCGAACCCAGCACGACTCTGGCAGCCTATCTCGGCAGCTTGCGGATTCCTGTCGTCTTGATTTCCGGGCACCCGCTGAAAATGAGGTCCGCCTTCGAGCAGGGCCTTCAGCTTCTCGAGAAGCCGTTCCGAGCATCCGAGTTGAAGGCCGCGATCGAAGAGGCGATCGCGAGCGGAAAGTACGGCCAGCGAGAAGCCTCGACCGGACGCTAACCCGGCGCAGCCCGGTTCGGGCGCTAATTAGCCGCCGCGACGCTGATCTCGTGCCGCCAGGAGGCGACGGATGTGGTCGAGGATGAACTGGTGATCATAGGGCTTCGTCAACGTCGGTCCTTCCCGGCAGAGATCGCCGGCTTTTTGGGCCGCTTTGTCGAGCGTGCCGGCCAAGGCGATCTCGATGTGGGGATGGTTGGCCCGAATCCAGCTTGCCAAGGCGAACCCGCCCTCGCCCGGACCGGCGACATCGGCAAGAACAGCGTCGATCGATACTTCCGCGTCGGCAATAAACGTACGGGCTTCGGCTGCAGTGCTGGCTTCCAGAACGTGATAGCCGCATTCTCGTAAATATTCCGCCAGGGGATGCCGCACCAAGATGTCGGAATCCACAATCAGAATAGCGGGCTTATTCGTCGTATTCATCGGAAGGGCCCAATCCTAAAGTTTGAATCACCTGCGCTTTGACTTCGGCGAGGCGATATGGCTTTCGGATAAACGGCCCTAAATCATCGATGTTCCCCGGTCGAAAATTGGCGGACGTCAAGATCACGGACAAAGACGGGTTCGTGGTCTTGAGCTTTCGCGCGAGTGCCAGCCCATCCAAGGACCCCGGCATGCGCACGTCGGAAAAGACCAGATCGACGGAGGCGCCCGCCTCGATATAGGTGAACGCTTCGTCGGCGTTGGCAGCCTCAACGACCGAAAAGCCGGCATCCCGCAGGCTTTCCGCAATGGTAGCCCTAAGCATCGGCTCGTCTTCGACGATCAGGATGCGGGCTCTTATCGCATCTGGCTTCGGTTCCGGCACCATGCCCCAACTCCCCCACTTCGCCGCTATTCAATGCCTCCGCGCCGAGTTCGTTCCGGCGCCTGCATGAAAAGTGGCCGCACTCCTCATTTTGCCGATTTCTTCGGCTCGCTTGCGACGCGCATGTCCCGCTCGCCCCCGTCTCGAGAGGGACATGCGGACGCTCATACGATAGCATCGTTTCACATGCGCAACAGGACTTGCCGTCCCAACAAGGTTGATGGCGGCAGCCCGAGACAGCCCCGCCGGAGCGGTCTTAAGCAGCCTATACAGTTAGAGCTCGTCGTCGAGGAACGCGGCGATCACCGGATTCGCCCGCAGCGCCGCCCGCTCGGCCTCAGTCGGCAATTGCGGCCGGTCGCGCTCGACATTGACCATGCAGAGAAAGCCTAGCGGCTCGCCCTTGCTCGCGCGGAACTGGTGCCATTGCAGGGGCGGGATCGCGACCAGATCGTTGGGGCCGACCGCGCGGACCTCGTCGCCGACCAGGCAATGGCCGTGGCCGCGCAGGATGATCACGGCATGACGGTGCTGATGCCGCTCCAAGGTCGAATAGCCATCCGTCGCCATCTCGAAATAGCGCAGCTCGCAGCCGAGATCCTGCTCGTGGAACAGGGTCTGGCGGGTGATCGACTTGAACGGCGCGCTGCCTTCCTCCTTGTAGGACAGGAGGTCGATCCCCGGCCAGCGGAAGTCCTGAAAAGGCCGGAAGGCCGTGGCATCTTGCTCGTCCGTCATGATCTCACCGATAGGAATGGCGCCGGACGGCGTCGGTGAAGGCCTGCGCCTCCTCGACTAGCCGCTCGCGCGCCGACAATAGATTGCCGCCGATCAGCAACATGCTGTCGCGCCCGTAGAAATCAAGCATCTCCGCCGTGCGGGCGAGCGTCATGCCGCCGGCCGGGACCGGCACGGTCGCGCGATAATCCGCCCAGGGATCGAGCGCCGCCGCGGCCAGCGCCCGGCAGGTCTCGGGCGAATAGCCGAACCGGCCGCCATGGTTGGGGAAGACGGTGGCGTCGGCGCCGATGAGCCTAAAGATCTTGCCGAGCAGCAGCGGCGGCGCGATCCGGGCGGCCCCGGCCATGGCCGGATGTGCCATGAAGGCGAGCGCCGGAAACTCGCGCACCAGCGCATGGACGGACGGCAGCCCCAGGATCATCGGCGCCACCAGCACCGTGTCGATGCCGGCAGCGAGTGCCGTCTCCGCCTGCTCGCGGAGCTGGTCGAGATGGCCTGACAAGCTCGGCACGTAGCGCGTCCTGCCGCCGGCAGCCGCGACCGCCTCGGCGCAGGCCTGCACGCGGTCGGCGAAGGGGCTGTAGCGCTGATCGGCGAGGCCGTGATCGTCCTTGATGTAATCGAGCCCGCCCCGCGCCAGGCGCCCGGCCAGCCGGCCCAGATCGGCCGCCGACATGCCTTGCGGCTTCAGCGCCGAGCAGGTGAGCGCCCGCCCCTCGGCGCCGACGCGCCGGCGCAGCTCGCCCAGCCCGTGGCGCGGGCCGGCGAAGGCAGCGGTCAGCGCCGCCGGAAAATCGACATCCTGCAGCGTCACATCGTCCTGGATCGAGCTGTTGCCGAACAGCATGTTCAGGAGCTGCCCGATCTCGAAGCCGGTGGTGTCGACCGCAAGGCCGATGCGCACCTCGAACACGCCCTCGCCGCCCGGTGCGATCGCCTCGACCGTGCCGACGATGCCGTCGAGCACGGCGGGGTCCTCGATCGCCTCGACCGGCATCTCGACGCTCTGCTCGACCGCGATCGCCCGGGCGCGCGCCTCGATCGAGGCGGCGTCGCCGCGGACCCGGTAGGTCACATTCATTCTCGCCGCCATAATGTCGTCGTTCCGTCCCGAAAATCCGTGTCGTCGCGGCCGGATCATGCCCGCATGCCGCCGCGAAGACGACCCCCGCTCATCAAACACGCCATAGTCAATCTGACAGATCGACGTCGCCTCTCGAAATCCACTTAGATTCCGATATGATAGGGCCGCAAGCCCGAAATGCGGCGCGACGCGTCACTCCTCATGCAGCCGAAAGGATCTTCTCATGTTCGGCCTGAGTGCTCTCGAACTGGCGCGGATACAGTTCGGCTTCACCGTTTCCTTCCACATCATCTTCCCCGCCATCACCATCGGCCTCGCGAGCTACCTCACCGTGCTCGAGGCGCTGTGGCTGTGGAAGAAGGACCCGGTCTATCGCGGCCTCCATCATTTCTGGGCCAAGGTGTTCGCGGTCAATTTCGCCATGGGCGTCGTCTCGGGCCTGGTCATGGCTTATGAGTTCGGCACCAATTGGAGCTATTTCAGCGGTTTCGCCGGCGGCGTCACCGGGCCGCTGCTGACCTATGAGGTGCTGACCGCCTTCTTCCTCGAAGCGGGCTTTCTGGGCGTCATGCTGTTCGGCTGGAACAAGGTCGGGCCGGGGCTGCATTTCTTCGCCACGATCATGGTGGCGCTGGGTACGCTCGTCTCCACGACCTGGATCCTGGCCTCGAACAGCTGGATGCAGACGCCGCAGGGCTACGAGATCCAGGACGGCAGGGTGGTGCCGGTCGATTGGCTGGCCGTCATCTTCAACCCGTCCTTCCCCTACCGCCTCGCCCATATGACGATCGCGGCATATCTCGCCACCGCCCTCATGGTCGGCGCCGCCGGCGCCTGGCATCTGCTGAAGGGCCGCGACAATCCCGCGATCCGCACGATGATGTCGATGGCGATGTGGATGGTGTTGATCGTGGCGCCGATCCAGATCCTGGTCGGCGACCAGCACGGCCTCAACACGCTCAAGCACCAGCCGGCGAAGATCGCCGCGATGGAGGGGCATTGGCAGAACGTGCCGGGCGAGAGCGTGCCGCTGATCCTGTTCGGCTGGCCGGACATGGCGGCCGAGACCACGCGCTTCGCGATCGAGGTGCCGGTGCTGGGCAGCCTGATCCTGACCCACGACCCGAATGGCCTCATTCCGGGCCTGAAGGAATTCCCGCCCGAGGATCGGCCCGATTCCACCATCATCTTCTGGACCTTCCGGATCATGGCCGGGCTCGGCATGCTGATGGCGCTGCTTGGGCTCTGGAGCCTGTGGCTGCGCTGGCGGGACAGCCTCTTCCGCACACGGCTGTTCCTGCGCTTCGCCATCGCCATGGGTCCGGCCGGTCTCGCGGCGATCCTGGCCGGATGGCTCACCACCGAGATCGGCCGCCAGCCCTGGGTCGTCTATGGCGTCATGCGCACCAAGGATGCGGTCTCGAACCATTCGGTGCTGGCGCTCACCCTCTCGCTCGGCCTCTTCATCGTCGTGTACTTCGCCGTGTTCGGCACCGGCATCAGCTACATCCTGAAGCTGATCGCCAAGGGCCCCGACGAGGATGGGCCGGTGCCCGGACATGATGCGCCGGAGCTCCATCAACGGCCGTCGCGGCCGCTCTCGGCGGCCGACGACATCGATCCGGCGGTTTGGCCCGCCACCAGCGGAGAGGACTGAGCCATGGGCATCGACCTTCCCGTCATCTGGGCCGTGATCATCGGCTTCGGCCTCATGATGTATGTGCTGATGGACGGCTTCGATCTCGGCATCGGCATCCTGTTTCCGTTCGTCCGCGATCCGGGCGACCGGGACATCATGGTCAACACCGTGGCGCCGGTCTGGGACGGCAACGAGACCTGGCTGGTGCTCGGCGGGGCCGCCATGCTCGCGGCCTTTCCGCTCGCCTATTCGGTGCTGCTGAGCGCGCTCTACATCCCGCTCATCCTGATGCTGGCCGGCCTCATCTGGCGCGGCGTCGGCTTCGAGTTCCGCTTCAAGGCGGATGCGGCGCACAAGCCGTTCTGGGACAAGGCCTTCGCCTGGGGCTCCTATATCGCGACCTTCTGCCAGGGCGCCTCGCTCGGCGCCTTCATCAACGGCTTCGAGGTCAAGGGCCCCTCATATCCGGGCGGCGCCTTCGACTGGCTGACGCCGTTCAGCATCTTCACCGGGATCGGCCTCATCTTCGCCTATGCGCTGCTCGGCAGCACCTGGCTGATCATGAAGACCGAAGGGGAGCTGCAGCAGCGCATGATCGCGCTCGCCCGATCGGTGACGCTGGTCCTGCTGGCGGTGATCGGCCTGGTCAGCCTGTGGACGCCGCTCACCCATCCCGAGGTCGCCCAGCGCTGGTTCACCTTCCCCAATATCATCTTCTTCGCCCCGGTGCCGATCCTGGTGCTGGCGACGGCGGCCCTGATCCTGCGCGTGCTGCGGCGGCGGGAGACGCATGCCGCCCCCTTCCTGCTGACGCTCTTCCTACTGTTCCTTGGCTATAGCGGGCTTGCGATCAGCCTGTGGCCGAACATCATCCCGCCCTCGGTCTCGATCCGCGACGCGGCCGGGCCGCCGCAGAGCCTGGGCTTCACGCTGGTCGGCGCGCTCTTCATCATCCCGATCATCCTCGCCTATACCGCCTGGTCCTATTACGTGTTCCGCGGCAAGGTGAAGCCGGGCGAGGGCTATCATTGAGGAGCGAAGCGCCGAAGCTGTGGCTGACGCGGATCGGCTGGCTGGTCCTGATCTGGACGCTGAGCGTCGGCGCGCTCGGCATCGCAGCCCTGCTCTTCCGCCTCCTCATGAGTGCCGCCGGACTGACGGCCCATCAGTAACAGGCGGTTGATCTATTTCCTGTAGCATTCGCTCTGCATCATTGTGCACGAGCCACGTGGCTCGCAGGAATTCGACGTGCCTGGACCTGACCGTAGCGACGCCCCGCAAGCATTTCCGCCCCCGGCCGACGGCAGCAGCAGCATAGAGAATGATCTTCAATTTTGCGAAAATCTGATCGATCGGGCTTACACGCTCCGGCTGGCGCAATCTTTCGACGCTGCTGAGACCGTCTATCGTCAAGCCAAGCTCTTCGCCGCCGAAAATGGCCTCATCGATCAGGAGGCGCGGGCGACGCAAGGTGTCGGCAGCGCCCAGTGGGAACTGGGCAAGGTCAGCGAGGCGCTCTTCGCCTTCGAGAGCGCGGCGGCCCTCGGCCAGCGCGCCGGCAATATCCATGTTCAATACCGCTCGAACAGCATGATCGGCTCGGCGCTGACCGTCCTGCGCAACGATGCCGGCGCGCTGCAGGCGTTCGACCGGGCGATCCTGCTGTGCGACCGGCACCAAAACCCCGTCGAATATTGCTGCATCGTCAACAACAAGGCGATTTTCCTGATCGAACGGGTGCGGTCGACGGCCGAGCCCGAGCAGCGCAGCCGCCATCTCCGCCGGGCCGGCGATTTCATCTCGGCGGAGCTGCTGGACCTGGTCGAGCGGGCACCCGACCAATTCCGCTGGCAATGCCTCGACACCATCGCGCAATACCGTGTGTTCGCGGGCTTGGCCGATACCGCCTACGAGCTGTTCATCCACAACCTGCGCCGCGCGCTCGATCTGGACGAGCCGCACGGAATCGGCCTCAGCCGGATCGGCGCGGGCGAAGCGCTGGTGGCGATGGGCCGCTTCGACGAGGCGGTCGCCATGCTGCGCCAGGCGATAAACGGTCCGGCGGATCCGCGCCTGGCGCCGGATGTCGGCGGCCGCGCCCATATCGCGCTCGCGACGGCCTATGAAGCCCTCGGCCAGTTCGACAGGGCGCTCGAAGCGCAACGGAACTATACGGCAGCGCTGCTCACGCTCAACGAAACCACCTCCCGCCTGCTCACGCGCCACATGGTGCTGATGCAGGAGCTGGAGCACAGCAAGGCCGAGGCGGACGCCTACAGGCGCTTCTCGGAAGAGCTGACGGCGGCGCGCGACACCGCCCAGGCCGCCAGCCGGGCGAAATCGGATTTCCTCTCCGACATCAGCCACGAGCTGCGCACGCCGCTGAACGCGATCATCGGCTTCGCCGAGCTGATCCAGGCCGAGATCTATGGACCGATACCGGAACGGTATCTGGGCTATCTCGGCGATATCCACGGCAGCGGCCGGCATCTCCTGGAGCTGATCAACCAGCTCCTCGACCTGTCGAAGGCGGAAGCCGGCAAGCTCGATCTCCACGAAAGCGATTGCGACTTGCAGGCGCTGGCGCTGGAGGCGCTCGGCCTGATCCGCCCGCTGGCCGATGCCGGCGGCATCGATCTGCGCGGCCCGGCCGCTGCCGGCATCGTCGTGCGCGGCGACGCGCTCCGGCTCAAGCAGTGCTTGATCAACCTGCTCTCGAACGCGGTCAAGTTCACGCCGGTGGGGGGCATCGTTTCACTCGATTTCGCTCGGCCCCAGTCCGGATTCGCCATCGCGGTGACTGACACCGGAACCGGCATCGATCCCGATCAGCTCGGCCGCCTGTTCGAGCGCTTCAGTGAAGGCGGCAATGGCGCGAAGGTGATCGGCACCGGCCTCGGCCTGCCGCTGACCAAGCGGCTCGTCGAGCTGCATGGCGGCAGCATCGGCGTCGAGAGCGCGCCGGGCCAAGGCACGACGGTGACGATCAATCTTCCGAATGCGAGACTGGTCGGCTAGGCCGCTCGGACTTCCGAAACGATCCGAAGAACTTCAGCACGCGTATCAATGCGGGCGAATTCCGCGGCCATGGCCCGCGCGCGGGACCGGTACGCGGGATCGTCCAGCACGGTCCGTGCCGCCCGGCGGAGCGCCTCCGGCGTCGGGGCATTGGTGGCGAGATCGACACCGACTCCCGACCAGGCGACGCGGGCATTCACATCGGCCTTGTCCTCGGTGATACCGGCGGTGACGAGCGGCACCCCGAGGCTCAGCGCCTGATTGACGCTGCCGTAACCGCCATTGGTGACGACCAGATCGACCTTGGGCAGCAGCCAATCGAACGGGAGATAGGAGGCCAGGCGGGTATTTGCCGGAATAGGACCTGGGATGCTGTCGACGGGACGGCCGCCGGCGGTCACGGCCACCAGCACATCCTGCTCGCCGGCGAGAGCCGCCAGCGTCGGCGTGACGAGGGGATCGAAGCTGTGATTGGCGAGCGTACCCTGCGTGACCAGCACCACCTTGCGCGATCCGTCGAGCTCGTGCGCCCAGGGCGGCCGCGGCGTATCGCTGCGGGCGATCGGCGGCGTGCCGATGAAATGCACCGAAGCCGGCAGGTTGCCATGTGGAAATTCGAAAGCCGGGACCGTCATCTGCAGATAGGCGTCGGGCAGCTCGATCAGAGCGTCGAACATATCCATGGCCGGCGGCTCGACCCCGATCCCTTCCAGGCAATGCCGCAAACGGCGATAGACGGGTTCGAGCACGGCGGCGCGGTCCGCGGCATAAAGGTCCGCATAGCGACGACGGTCGGCCTCGCTCGCCGCGGGCGGCAAGCCGGCATGGGTCGGCCCGCCATCGTCGCGGCGCCAGCCGGGAGCGGTGGCACTGCAGACGATGACCGGCGGCCGCGCGGAACGCGGCCCGAGCAGCATCGGCAGGACGCCGAACATCATATTGTCGGCAATGACGAGGTCGGTCGGAAACTCGCGCAGCACGCGCTGCACGCCGTGATGCTGTGACGGGATCATGTCGACATAGATACGCTCCAGCGCGAAGCGCCGCCGTGCCGGTCCCGGCGCCAGCTGCTTCCATTCGGGAAACAGGGCGTCCCGGTCGCTCGAATCGACATCGGCCCCGTTCGGGAAGGGGCGAAAGACCGCACCCGCCGCTTCGATGCGATCGCGCAGAACGGTCGCCGACAGACCGATCACATCATGCCCTTGGTCGATCAGCATCCGCCCGATCGCCAGCAGCGGATTGAGATGGCCGGTCAAGGGCGTGGAAACGAGGAGAACTCTCATACTAACCGCACTGCAAGGCGCTCCCGCCTGTCGGGGCGCAGGCCCGAAAGGCTAGGCCGGCGGGATTGCAGCGCCGCTACGGATCGGTGTGAAACAGCTACGGCTGCAATGCGGGATGCCGTGCCTGCGCACGATCAGCCGCCCCGGGCGCGATCGAACAGATACATCGGGCGGTCGCGATAGGTCGTCTCTTCCCTCAGCCGATAACCGATCTTCTCGGCGACCCGGATCGACGCCCGGTTATCGATCTGAATCATGCAGAAGGTGTGCTCGACGGTGAAATTGCCGTCGCCCCATTCATGGACCGCCAAGGCTGCTTCCGTCGCATAGCCCTGGCCATGCTTGTCAGGCGCCAGCATCCAGCCCGTCTCGGGACAGCCATGGCTCGCAGGTATATTGTCGCGACGGAAATCCGCAAAGCCGATCTCGCCGATAAGGTCGCCCGTCGCCCGTTCCTCGATCGCCCAGAATCCGAACCCGAACAGCGTCCAATGACCGACATAACGCTGTATGCGTGCCCACACTTCCTCCTCGGTGAAGGAGCGGCCGCCGATGAAGCGGACGATGTCCGGATGGCTCCACAGCGCCGCATAGACCGGGAAATCCGACGGCTCGTGCCGGCGGAGGCGAAGGCGTGGAGTTTCAAGGATCGGAACGGCTTGCATGATGTCGACTGCTTCCCAGAGCGCGCGGGGTGATGACCCTCGAACCCAGGCTGCATGCCTGCTCGCCGCCGTTGCGTCAATCGTGATCCGATCGGGGCCTCGCGCGCGAGGCGAATCAATCTTGGTGCCGCTACGTACCGGGAGAAGGCCGAGGCGGCGCGGGGCCGCCCCGATTTCGGGGTTCAGCCGGCGGCTCGCCTGCCCTCCTCGTCGAGCGCCTTGAAGTCGGCATCGCTCAGCGTCAGGCCGGCGGCGGCCACATTCTCCTCGAGATGCGCGACCTTGCCCGTGCCCGGGATCGGCAGCATGACCGGCGAGCGCTTCAGGATCCAGGCGAGCGCGACCTGGCCGGTGGTGGCACCGAGCCTGTCCGCGATCTCGGTGAGCGCCGAATAGCCCTTGGCCAGCGCGCCGGCCGCGAGCGGATGCCAGGGAATGAAGCCGATACCCTTGGCTTCGCAATGATCGAGCACCGCCTCGCTGGCGCGAGCGACGAGATTATAGCGATTCTGCACTGTCGCGACCTTGAAGAAAGGCGCCGCCGCCTGGATATCCTCGACCGAGACCTCGCTCAGCCCGACATGGCGGATCAGCCCTTCCTGCTGCATCTGGGCGATGCAGTCGAACTGCTCGTTGCGCGGCACCTTGGCGTCGATGCGGTGAAGCTGCCAGAGCGGGATCTGATCGAGCTTGAGCCGCCGCAGGCTCATCAGCACGCATTGGCGCAGATATTCCGGCCGGCCCAACGGCGACCAGCTCCCCGACAAGCTGGTCCGGGCAAAGCCGCCCTTGGTCGCGATCAACGACTTGCCATAGGGATGGAGCGTGGCCGCGATCAGATCCTCGCTGACGAACGGTCCGTAGCTATCGGCGGTATCGATGAAATCGACGCCGATCTCGGGCAGGCGGCGAAGCGTGCGGCGCGCTTCCTCCGGATCCTGGGGCGGGCCCCAGATATTCGGACCGGTGATGCGCATGGCGCCGAAACCGAGACGGTTGACGGTGATATCGCCGCCGATCTTGAACTGGCCGGACTTGCCGGCATCCAATTGAACCATGGTGCTTTTCATCCTGGAAACGAAGAAACTCTGATCAGCTGAAATCGGTCGAGCGGCTTACCTTCTCCCACGCCGCGATCTCCGTCTGCAGCGTGTCGAGCTTCTGCTTGACCAGATTGACCGCGTCGTTGCCGAGGAGGAGATGGGCCGGCGGCTCAGTCGAGCGGACCAGCGCCAGGATGGCGGTCGCCGCCTTGGCCGGGTCGCCGGGCTGATTGCCGTCGCGCTGGCGCCGCTCGGCCCGGATCGGCTCGAATGTCGCGTCGTAGTCCGAGATCGTGCGCGCGGCGCGCGTCATCGACCGCCCGGCCCAATCGGTGCGGAAGCCGCCCGGCTCGACCGCGGTGACGGCGATGCCGAAGCTCTTGATCTCCTTGCCGAGGGATTCCGACAGGCCCTCGAGCGCGAACTTGCTGGCATGGTAGAAGGCGACGCCCGGGAAGGTGATTATCCCACCCATCGAGGTGATGTTGATGATGTGGCCGGCGCGGCGCGCGCGCATGAAGGGCAGCACCGCCTGGATCATCGCCACGGCACCGAAGAAATTCACCTCCATCTGGTGGCGCAGATCCGCGAGCGGCGATTCCTCGACCGTGCCCTCATAGCCGTAGCCGGCATTGTTGACCAGCACCTCGACCGGGCCGATCTCCTGCTCGACCCGGGCCGCCAGCGGCCCGATCGCTTCCGTATCCGTCACATCGAGAATCCGGCCGAAGGAACGTCCAGGCGCCAGCGCGTCGAAGGCCGCGCGAGCCTCCTCGTTGCGCAACGTGCCGACGACCTTGTGTCCTTCGGCCAGAGCTGCCTCGGCCAGAGCCCGGCCGAAGCCGGAGCTGACCCCCGTAATGAAGAAAAGCTTGGGTTTATCGATCGCCATGATCCGCTCCCACCGATGGACGGGAAGGATGTGGTGTGACGGCATCCCCGATATTATCTGACGATTTTCCGATGCCCTTTTAAGTCCGGCTTCATATTAAGGCTCAGCGTGCACCCTTGGGCTTCCCGCTCTGCGGGCGCGGCTCAGCGATCCAGCACGTCGCGGATTCGGCCGGCGAGCTGGTCGAAGGTGAAGGGCTTGGTGATCAGATGCACGCCGGCATCGAGCCGGCCCTGATGGACGATGGCGTTGCGGGAATAGCCGGTGGTGAACAGCACGCGCAGCCCGGGACGCAGCCGCTGCGCCTCATCCGCCAGAACGCGCCCGGTCTTGCCCGGCAGGACGACATCGGTGAACAGCAGATCGATCCGGCCCGGCCGTTCCAGGATCGCCAGCGCCGCCTCGGCGTCGGCTGCCTCCAGCACGCCGTAGCCGAGCTCGGTCAGCGTCATGACGCTGTAGGCGCGGACATCCTCATTGTCTTCGACCACCAGAATGATCTCGCCCTTCAGCCCCAGAGGCGCGCCCGCATCGGGCGAGCCGCCCTCGACCGGCAGATCGCCGCGATAGCGCGGAAAATAGAGCCTGACCGTCGTGCCCTGGCCTTCCTCGCTGTAGATGGTGACGTGCCCGCCCGACTGCTTGACGAAGCCATAGACCATGCTGAGCCCGAGCCCGGTTCCCCTTCCGGCGCCCTTGGTCGTATAGAAAGGCTCGAACACGTGGCCCAGCACCTCCTTGGACATGCCCGTGCCGCTGTCGGAAATGGACAGCACTGCATATTGGCCGGGAATGACCTCGGTATCGGTTGCGGCATAGGATTCATCGAGCATGGTATTGCCCGTCTCGATCGTGAGCTTGCCGCCCTCCGGCATGGCGTCGCGGGCATTGACGGCCAGATTGAGAATGGCGCTCTCGAGCTGGTTCTGGTCGATTTCCACCGGCCAGAGCCGCGGCGCCAGCACGCCTTCGAGCTCGATGGTCTCGCCCAGCGTCCGATGCAGCAGCTCGGTGCTGTCGCGCACCACGAGATTGAGGTCCAGAGGCTTGGGCTCGAGCGGCTGCCGACGGGAGAAGGCGAGCAGGCGCGCCGTCAGCGTGGCCGCGCGCTGGGCGCCCTGCATCGCCATGTCCACGGCACGGGAAAGGCGGACATTGTCCCCCGGAGCGCCGCGCCGGACCGTCTCCAGTCCGCCGATGATCACCGTCAGAAGATTGTTGAAATCATGGGCGACGCCGCCGGTCAGTTGCCCGACCGCCTCCATCTTCTGCGCCTGGCGCAGCGCATCCTCGGCCTTGAGCCGCTCGGCCAGTTCGGTCGCGACCCGCTCCTCGAGTTCGGCATTGAGCGACTGCAGCGCCGCTTCGGTAGCCCGGCGCTGACGGATCTCCATCTGCGCCGCCTGGAACAGGCGAACATTGTCGATGGCGATCGCGGCCTGACCGGCGAGGCCGGCCATCAAATCCTCTTCCTGCTGGCCGAACCTGCCGGTGCGGGCATGGCCGAAGAAGAGGCCGCCCAGCACCTCGCCGCTGCGCGAGATCACGGGCACGGCGAGATAGCTGCGCACCGGCAGATGGCCTTCCGGCATGCCCCGATGGGGCGTGTTCCGGCCGTAGCGCGGATCCGCGGTAATGTCGTCGGAGCGGACCACACCCTCGCCGGAGAATGTCGGCGCGAAGACGTCCGTATTGCGCGGCATCGGGAATTTGTCGAATTCCTCCCGCGGCACGCCCGAGAGCGAATAGAGCGCGTAGCTCTCGCCCGCCTCGTTCGTCACATTGTAGAAGAAGGCGCCGAACTGGGCGCCGGTCAGCTCGACCCCGGCGTCGGTAATGGTCTGCACGACGCTTTCGAGCTCGAGATCGGCGGCGACGGAGGCCCCGGCCCGATTGAGGCTTTCGAGCGCCTTGGTCTGCTCGCGCAGGGCTTCCTCGGCCTCCTTCTCGTCGGAAACGTCGATGATGGCGCCGACCATCCGCCGGCCGCCACCCGGCAATGTCTGCAGGACGCCTCGGGCCACCACGCAGCGCGGAAAATCGCCCCCGACCAGGCGATACTCGGCTTCGTAAGGCGTGCCGTCCTCGATCGATCGCGCGATGAGAGCCGCAACCCGATCCCGATCGCCCGCATCGATGCCCGCGATGAAAAGCGGCAACGGCAGGCCCTGGGCCGCATCCGCCTCGGGCACGCCGAAGAATTCCGCCAGCGGTCCCAATACCGTCGCCCGATTGGCCTCGACATCGAGCTCGAAGATCGCGATCCGGCCGGTCGAGAGCGCCAGCGTCAACCGCTCCTGGGTCATGATCACGCGCTGCTCGCTGCGCATGACCTCGCGTGCCGCCTCGCGCCGGACGCGCGACATCTGGATGTTGGCCGAGACCCGGGCCAGCAGCTCGCGCGCGGCGAACGGCTTGATCAGATAATCGTCGGCGCCGGCATCGAGGCCTTCGACCTTGGCCTCCTCGCCGGCACGAGCCGATAGCAGGATGACGGGCGTACCGGCGATTGCCGCCTCGCCGCGGATGGCGCGCAGCAGCCCGAACCCGTCGAGCTTCGGCATCATCACGTCCGACAGCACGAGATCGGGTGTGCGGGCACGCGCGGCGGCAAGCGCCGCCTCGCCGTCGCCGACGCTTTCGACCTCGTAGCCCTGGGCATTGAGCAGGCGTCGCACATAGTCGCGCATATCGGCATTGTCGTCGGCGACCAGAACGCGCTTACCGACGCCGGGCAGGCTCTCGGCGCCGGCGCCATCGACGAGATTGCTCACGCCGAGCTCGGCGCCGAACTTCTCCGGCTCCGGCAGCCAGCGCAGCGCCTCCTCGACGAAGGCATGGGCATTCGTGGTCTGCCCCGTCCGAGGTGGCTCGTGGAGCTGCGCCGCCGGCAGATGCGCGGTGCCGAGGGGCAGCCGGATGGTGAAGCTGGTGCCGCGGCCGGGCTCGCTTTCGGCCGAGATGCTGCCTTCATGGAGCTTCACCAGCTCCTGGACCAATGCCAGGCCGATGCCGCTGCCTTCGAAGGTCCTGCCCTTGGCGCCCTCGACCCGATGGAAGCGCTCGAACAGGCGCGGCAGCTCCTCCGGGGCCACGCCGATGCCGGTATCGCTCACTCGCACCTCGGCGAAGCGCCCGTCGGCGGACGGGCCGATCGCGATCGCGACGCCGCCCGCGAAGGTGAATTTGAATGCGTTCGAAAGCAGGTTCAGCAGCACCTTCTCCCACATGTCGCGATCGAGGAACACGGGCGCCGGCAGCGCGCGGGCATCGACCGTGAGCGTGAGACCCGCCCTGTCCATGGCGGAACGGAAGCTGGAGGCGATCTCGGCGCTGAAGCCGGCGAGATCCGTCTCGACGAAGCTGGCCTGGACGCGCCCCGCCTCGATCCGCGAGAAATCGAGCAAATTGTTGACCAGCCGCAGCAGGCGGACGCCGTTGCGATGCGCCAGCTCGATCTGCGGCCTGACCTCGCCGGGCGTGGCCGTCGGGCCGCCGGACAGGATCTCTTCGAGCGGCCCCAGCATCAGCGTCAGTGGCGTGCGGAACTCGTGGCTGACGTTGGAGAAGAACGCGGTCTTCGCCCGGTCGAGCTCGGCGAGGGCCTCGGCCCGCTTCCGCTCCGCTTCATAGGCGCGCGCGGTCGCGAGCGCCGCTGCGATCTGCCCCGCCAGCAGCTCCAGAAAGCCGCGATAGCCCTGATCGACCGTTCGGTACGGATTCAAGCCCACGATCAGGACCCCGGCCGCCCCCTGCTCCGGCCCCTGCTGGGCGATCGGCACCAGCAGCGCCTGCGTCGGCGGCTTGTCCCAGGCGCCGGACGGCAGATCCGGGAACCGGTCCGCCAATCTCTCGACGATCACCGAGTCCGCCCCGTCGAGAACGCGCTCGACCGGCCAGAGCCCGTCGCCCGGCCTCAGAATGCTAGGCGCGGCCGATGCCCCCGGCGCCATGCCGGTCATTGCCGCCAGCCGCGCCCAGCCTTGGCCGGCATCGAACAGGTAGGTCAGGGTGAAGGGCAGATCGGCGATATTGTCCGAGAGCTCGGCCTCCGCCGCCTCGAACAGCGCCTGCTCGGTCCTGGTCGCCGACGCTGCGGAAGCGAGCTTCCGCAGCGTGCCGAGACGGCGCTCGTTGATCACGCGCTCGGTTTCTTCGACCACGACGCAGAACATGCCGGCGATGGCACCGGCATCGTCGAAGAGCGGGCTATAGGAGAAGGTGTGATAGGTCTCCTCCGGGAAGCCGCTGCGCTCCAGGAACAGAAGCATCGCTTCCGAATAGGTCGCCTCGCCCGTCTCGAGCACGGTGTCGATCAGCGGACCGATATCCGGCCAGATCTCCGCCCACACCGCCCGCGCCGGCCTGCCGAGCGCCCAAGGATGCTTGACCCCGAGAGTGGGCCGGTACGCGTCGTTGCAGAAGAAGGTGAGCTGCGCGCCCCACGCCATCCACATCTGATAGCGCGAGGTCAGCATCATGCGGACGATGGATTGCAGGCTGCGCGGCCAGGTCACAGGCGGCCCCAGAGGCGTCGTATCCCAATCGAACGCGCGCATCAGCCGGCCGAGCTCTCCGCCACCCTGAAAAAAGTCCTGCGGAACCGCCGGCTCCCCCGCAACAGCCATCCCCACTCTCCAGATCCAACCAGCCGCCTCACTGTCAGGCATGATGCGCTGTCCGCGCAAACGTCCGGAACGGCAAACAAATTCCGGCGCCTCGGATCAGGGGCCCGACGGAGGTTTTAGAGAAGACGCTCGTAGAAGCCGCCGAACCTCCGCGCGCGATCCACGAGATGGATTTCCAGGATCCAATGCTTCTCCCGGCCGAGAGCGTCGGGGTCCCGCATCCTCGAAGGATTGCGCGGCCAGATC
Organism: Aliidongia sp.; assembly: GCA_035539155.1. Classification (GTDB taxonomy): domain Bacteria; phylum Pseudomonadota; class Alphaproteobacteria; order ATCC43930; family CGMCC-115725; genus JAXDMU01. The sequence goes on from DATLIZ010000013.1 coordinate 130,674, forward strand.
TTGTTCAGATCCTTGTTTCCGGGGATATGAGCATGCGCGAATTCGGCGACGAGATGCCCGGCGATCTGGCCCCCGAACATCCAGCCGGCATCGGCTGCCTCGATCTGCGCGAACGCATAGAGCTGCGCGCCGGTGATGTCGGGGTTGGCCCGGAAGTTATCTCGAACGCGCTCGAAAATCACAGGCAGGTCGGCCACGAGCGCCCGCTTCTCCGGATCGTCGCCGAGCGCGTAGCTGCGCCCGACATCCGCCTCCCATTCCTCGAACACCGGGCCCAGATCGACATAGACGATGTCCTCCGGCTCGATCGTTCGCTCCGGCGGATTGTCCGACGCGATTGCGAGCGTGTTCGATCCGGCGCGGACGATCCGTTTATGCCAATGCTTCTCGACGCCGAATCTCTGTTCCGCCAACGCATAGATATCGGCCTCGACCATGCGCTCGGTCCGTCCCGGCGCGATCAGCCGCATCCGTTCGATCGTATCCAGCAGCTCGTTCGCCCGTCCCTCCGCCGCCAAAAGTGCCGCGCGGCGCTCCGGCCCCGACAGGATCTGGTCGGTCATGCGTGCGATCTCCAAACTCGGGCTCTCTACCGCTCGGGACGAATAGGCCGCGATGCCGGTGCCGGCTCCCGGCGGCGAGCTTAGGAGAAATATCGCTTCCGGTCACGCCGGCGTAACCTTCGATACCTGCATACTGCGAGACGGGTCGCCCCGCGCTCAGGCGGACATGTGGTCTAGGTAGGCTTGCCCTTAGAGAGTATTTTTAGCAAATCAGAACGAATGCCGGCCAAGTATGGCACGCTTCGGGTTGGGCGATTGCCGGCATGGATGGCCCCGACGCCCGACCCGAGACGCTTTTTGCGCCTAGCACGGCAGAAGGGCAGGCTGATCGATGATCGATCTCACCAAATGCATGATCGAACCGCTACGGGCAGATTCCACCTTCATCCTCTATCGGGCTCGTCAACCCGGCGAAACCCGCTCTCGGCTCGCCCTGGTGCCGCGGCAGCCGACGATCCGCAGCCTCGAGAAACTCGAGAACGAATATGCCCTGGCCGCCGATCTCGACCCGGCCTGGGCGGTGCTTCCGATCGAGCTGGTCCCGCACAAGGAAAACATGATGCTGGTGCTCGACGACCCTGGCGGCGAAGTGCTGGCCGGGCTCATCGGGAACCCGATCGAGCTCGACGCCCGGCTTCGCCTGGCGGTCGGGATGGCCGACGCCGCGGGCAAGCTCCACCGCCATGGATTGCTGCACCGCGACCTCAAGCCCGGCAACATCCTGGTGACCGAAGCCGGCGGCGCACGGCTGACCGGGTTCGGGAACGCCGTTCATCAAGCGCACCAAGGGCCGCCCGCCGATGTGCTGGTCGGAACGCTGCCCTATATCGCGCCGGAGCAGACCGGCCGGATGAACCGCCCGATCGACGGCCGCAGCGATCTCTATGCGCTCGGCGTGACACTCTATGAACTGTTCACCGGCGCCTTGCCGTTTTCCGCGACCGCGCCGGAAGAGTGGATACATTGCCATGTCGCCCGCGCCCCGCCCGCGCCCAGCGAACGGACGCCGGAACTGCCCGCGCAGATTTCCGCGATCGTGCTCAAGCTTCTGTCGAAGGAACCTGCGGACCGCTATCAGTCGGCGGAGGGCCTCGCGGCCGACCTCAATGAATGCCTGAGGGAGTGGACGGCCCGGCGCCGGATTCACGCTTTCGCTCTCGGCCGGTACGACGCTGTCCCCGCCATCCGCATCCCGCGCACGCTCTATGGCCGGACAGCCGAAATTGCCGCTCTACGGGCGGCCTTCGATCGCGTCGTCGAAAAGCGACAGACGGTCGTCGCACTGGTTTCCGGGCCTTCCGGCGTCGGAAAATCATCGCTTGTCGCGGCGTTTCAATCCGGTCCGGCGCCCGAACGAGCCCTGATCGGGACCGGAAAATTCGACGAACTGATGCGGGACGTGCCGTATGCGGCGCTGAGCCAAGCGTTCGTATCCGTGCTGCGTCAGATCCTCACCTACGATGACAGGGAGGTTGCCGCATGGCGCCAAACTCTGGCGGAGGCTGTCGGGTCGAACGGCCATTTTGTGACAGAACTCATTCCGGCGTTCGAGCTTTTACTTGGCCGGCAGCCCCCGCTCCCGGATCTGGCGCCGCAGGATCGGTCGGCTCGTCTCCGCATCGTCTTTCGAAGGCTGGTTGGCGCGCTTGCCCGCCCCGGCCGCCCGTTCATCCTCTTCATCGACGATCTGCAATGGCTGGATGCGGCGACGCTCGAGCTTGTCGGCGATCTGGTCTCCCGGCGAGACGTATCGAACCTGCTGCTCATCGGGGCTTACCGGACCAATGAGGTCGGCCCCCTTCATCCGCTCATGTCGCAGCTCGACGCGATCCGCAGCGCTGGTGTCCCCATCGAGGAAATCGCGCTTCGACCCTTGAGGCCGATCGACATTGAGGTACTGATCGCCGAGACGCTCGAATGTGGGCGCGCCCAGGCCCGGCCGTTGGCGAATTTGGTCCATGCCAAGACCGGCGGAAACCCTTTTTTCGCCACCCAGTTCCTCAAGACACTGAATGACGAGGACTTGCTTGCCTATGATCCGAGCGCCGGAAGCTGGCAGTGGGATATCGCCCGCGTTCGGGCAAAGGGGTTCACGGACAGCGTCGCCGATTTGATGGCGGCCAAGCTAAAGCTGCTGCCGGAAGGCACGCAGCGGATGCTGCAAATTCTTGCCTCGCTCGGAAGCGCCGCCGAGCTCGACGATATCGCCCTTGCCTCCGGCGAGCCTGCGCAAGAGGTTATCGCGAGCCTGCGGCCGGCGCTTCAGGCCGAGCTGATCGCGCGCCGGGACAGGTCTTACGCCTTCGTGCATGATCGGGTTCAGGAGGCCGCCTATGGGCTTCAGCCGGCAGAGGACAAGCCGGCGCTGCATCTTCGCATCGGCATGGCGCTGGCGGGACACATGACTCCCGATGAGACGGGCGAAAGGCTTTACCTCGCAGCCAATCAGGTAAACCGCGGCCTCGGCAACGTGACGAGCGAGGCCGAGCGGGAACGGATCGTTGCCGTCAACCTTTCCGCCGGCCGGCGTGCGCGGGCCGCGGCCGCCTACGATGCCGCCATCGCCTATCTGGAGGTCGCACACGAGCTGCTGGGGGACGCGTCGCATCCGCGCGCCAGCCCGACCGCCTTTGCGGTCGCCTTGCTGCGCGCGGAGTGCGAAGTCCTGGTCGGCCATCTGGACGTGGCGGAAGCGCTGTTGCTGGTCCTGTCGCAGAGCTGCCCGAACGTCCGGGCCAGCGCGGAGGTGACCAGGCTTCGGGCAAACCTGTATACCATCCGCGGGCAGCTCGCGCGTGCCGTCGAGGTCTGCCTCGAGTTCCTGCGCCAGGTCGGAATCGATTGGACCCCTCACCCGACCGACCGCGAGGTGGCTGAGGAAGGTGGTCGCGTGCGGGGTCTGGCGGGAGCACTGTCCGAGGACCAGCTGCGCGCATTGCCGCCCATGATCGATCCCGCCCATCGCGCGACCATGGAGGTCTTCGCCGACCTTGTTACACCCGCTCTCCTTACCGATCGCAACTTATCCGATATCATGTTGCTGGCTGCCGGTCGGCTGACGCTGCAGCACGGGATTTCCGACGAATCTTGTTATCCGCTTGTATGCTCGTTCGGCGTCCTCGCCAGCAATCACGCCGATGAGGAACTCGGATTTCGGCTGTCGCGATTTGGGGTCGTCCTTGCCGGCCGGCGACCGCAATTGGCATTGAGCGGACGGGCACTTTTGGTATTCGGCCTCCATGTGACGCCTTGGATTCGACCCATTCGGTCCGGACGACCATTCATCCAGCGCGGCCTGGAAATCACCCTTGCCGCTGGGGACTTGTCCTTCGCCACCTATTCGCGTCGCGGACTGTTGTCGACGCGTCTCTTCTGTGGAGACCCGCTCCAGGAGGTCCATAAGGACGCGGCGCAGGGAGTGGCATTCGCCGAAGCTTCGGGTCTCGAGATGCCCGCCGCAAGCTTGAAGGTGCAACGAATTTTGGCGCTCAGCCTGATGGGATGCGACGAGGAGAATAGCTTCGAGGTATCCGACCCGAACGCCGCTCGTGTCGCGGAAGGCACCTGGCCGTTAAACGCCTTCTTTCACTGTGCCGCGCAAATTCAGATCAATGTGCTCGCCGGGCGGCAGGAGGTCGCGCTTGCATTCGCCGAACGGGCCGAAGAGCTCTCCTGGTGTGCGCGAGCCTATTTGGAGTTCGTGGAATTCCGGTTCTACGCGGCGCTTGCCCACGCCGCCGCTCATGATGCGTCGCCGCCCGAACATCGTGAGCTGCACCGGAGCATCCTCCACCGGGGACACCGCAAACTGACCACCTGGTCCGCGCGTATCCCGGCAAACTTCGCCGACCGATTGACGCTGCTCGCGGCTGAGATGGCGCGGATCGAGGGCCGCGAATTGGAAGCGGAACGGCTTTATGAGGAGGCGATCCGACTGGCCCGGGAAGCAGGCTTCGTGCAGATCGAGGCGATCGCCGCGGAGTGCGCGGCTCGATTCTACGAGGCGCGCGGCATTCGAACGGTCGTGATCTCCTATCTGGCGAATGCGCGCGACTGCTACCTCCGGTGGGGTGCTGACGCCAAGGTGCGGCAACTCGAACGCGCCAATCCGCATCTCCCTGCTTCGGATCCGGCCCGCACCTCGCCGGCAGCCTCCGACCTGCCATTGCACCAGCTCGACGTCAACGCGCTGTTCAAGGCCTCTCGGGCGCTTTCCGGAGAAATCATGCTCGACACGCTGATCCGCATCATGATGCGGGTCGTGATCGAGCATGCCGCCGCCGAGCGCGGTATCTTGTTCCTGATGGAAGCCGACAGTCCTGAGGCTGTTGCGGAGGCTCATCTCGGAGCGGATGGCATCCATGTCGAGGTATGGGAAGGCGGGCACCGTGACGTCGATTTCCCCAAAACCGTCCTGAACTATGTCGTCCGGACACGGTCGCGTTTCAATTCGGCCGACGCCTCGAACAACAGCCTGCCGCCCACGGATCCTTATCTGCGGCAACGGAGCCACATCTCGCTGCATTGCCTGCCGATCGTCGCGCAGGCCAAGCTGGTCGGCGTGCTGTATCTCGAGAGCCACGCCGCGGTCGGGGCATTTACGCCCGAGCGGGCCGCAGTGCTCGACCTCCTCGCCGCCCAGGCGGCGATTTCGCTTGAAAACGCCCGACTCTATGCGGATTTGCGGCGCAGCGAGGCATTCTTGGCCGAGGGCCAGAGAATGAGCCACTCCGGAAGCTGGAGCTGGGACGCTCGAACGGGGAAGCTGCTCTGGTCCCACGAGCATTGCCGGATCTTCGACCTGGATCCCGACAGCGGCAAAGCGCCGACCATCGGGTGCGCCTTTCGCATGGTCCATCCGGACGACCGCGCCGGACTTCGCCTGGCGGTGCAGTCGTCGATCCGCAGCCGCACTGCTTTCACCTATGAATATCGTTTGATCCGGTCGGACGGGCTACGCCATCTGCATGTTGTCGGCCGCCCTGAGACGGATGATTCCGGCGGGCTCAAGAGCTATGTCGGCACGACGATCGATGTGAGCGACTACAGGCGGGCCCAGGAGGCGCTGCAAACGATCCAGACGGAGCTTGCGCATGCCTCGCGGCTCGCCGCGATCGGCGAGCTGAGCAGCTTGATCGCGCATGAAGTCCGTCAGCCGCTGACCGCGATAGCCACGGATGCCGGCGCCTGTCGATCCTGGCTTTCACACACGCCGCCCGATATCCAACGGGCGGCGGCAGCAGCAGCACGGATCGTCGATGATACGCAACGCGCCAGCAGCATCTTGGGAAGTATCCGTCAGATGACGCGGAAATCGACGCCGACCCGGGCGCCGGTCGATGTCAACGACGCGATCAACGAAACGGTGACGCTGTTGGGGGCCGAGATTCGCCGACAGGGTGCAGTGCTGAAGATCGACCTTGCTCATGACCTGCGCCCGGTCCTCGCCGATCGAGTGCAGCTGCAGCAAGTCGTCATGAACCTGGTGATGAACGGCGTGGAAGCCATGGCAACGATGGATGACCGGCCGAGGCTTCTCTCGCTCAGCACGAGAGCGGAGCCGTCGGGGAAGGTCGTCGTGGCCGTGGCGGATGTCGGCGTCGGCCTGCCGGCCGACAAGATGGAGAATCTGTTCGACGCTTTCTTCACCACCAAGCCTAATGGGCTCGGCGTCGGCTTGGCCATCTCCCGGTCGATCGTCGAGGCCCATGGCGGCACATTGAAGGCTTCGCCGAATCACCCCCGCGGCAGCCTGTTTCGTTTCACGCTGCCCACGCACACTTCGTAAGATACCGGCCGGTCGATCACGGGAAGGAACTTCTATGCCACTCGGTCGCGTGTTGCTTCCCGTCGACGGGACGAGGCTGCTCGAAGCAAAGCTCGACTGGGCTCTGGCACTCGCCCCCCGTTTCGCGCCGACGATCGACGTCGCCTTCCAATATGGGACGGTCGACCCGATTACGGTCGAGAGGAACCCCATGATCGGTGATCCGGGATGGCTCACCTCCGAAGATGCCTGGGTCAGCAGAGCGGATAGTCTGCAGAGCGTGAGAGCGAAGCTCGGGGAATGGGCCGAGCGACGACAAGTGTCGTATATGGGGCGGCGGGGGAACGGGCCGGCCACGGTCCGGCTTCTCGAAATGACTGCCGATTATGCCGCGGCGGTCGAGGAACATGGCCGCCTCTCGGACTTGATCGTCGTCGGTCAACCGGGTCCCGGCGCGACCGCGCTCGAAATCGAAATCAACCGGCTTTCCCTGATGACCACCGGCCGTCGGATGGTCGTGATTCCACCGGATTGCGTAGCACCGGCGGACATATTCGAGCACGTCCTGCTCGCCTGGGAAGGCGGCCCTCAGGCCACCCGCATGATCGCCCTGATGATGGACATTCTCGTCGCGTCGGCAAAGGTCACGATCTTCACCGCTGGGGAAGCAAGAAACGTCGCGCGCAAGCAGGAGCTGATGCGGGACTATCTCCGCTGCAACGGCGTCGACGCGGCGTTCATTCTCGATGAGCATCTATCGTCCCGGGTGGGTCCGCGGGTGCTCAAGCAGATCGAGCGAAATTCGGCGACCCTGGTGGGCATGGGGGCGTACGAGCATCTGAGGATGATCGAACTCGTCATCGGTGGCAACACGCGCCATCTCTACGGCCGCTCGAAGGTTCCGCTGATTTTGGTATTCTAAAAGCAGGGTCGAATTCTGGAAATATTTCTCGCTTGGGTTCCGTATCGTAACGAATTTCCGCTTTTGCTGGCATAGATCCAAGCAAATGCCGGTGATACAGAGCCGGATGAATTATTACAGCCGTAGCGCCTTTCGGTGAATCTGAAATCGGGACGTAAAGAGGTCGCCATTATGATGATAACCATCATTTATGACCTCAAATCCTAGCTGAAGCCTTGAGGCACCACTCTCGAGCCCATCCCGAATAGCGCTGAAATTCAAGACAATCCGTGGCGACAGGTCGGCGCGTGGATTCAATAATTTAGCAACCAAAGCGAAGGTCCATAGTGAAAGTTCTCATCGCCTCGACGCCCGCCATCGGACATATCAATCCGATGTTTTCGATCGGACGAAAGCTCGTGGAGGACGGTCACGAGGTCGTCGGCCTATCGGCAAATGCGATGCGGAGCTACATCGAACGGGCCGGGGCAACCTTCAGGGCCTTTCCCAAGGCCGCCGATCTCGACTTCCGCGATGCGGTCGCGGCATTTCCCGAGCTCAGGCACATTCCGCCGGGCCCGGAAATGTCGCTCTTCTACATGACGCGCGCATTCTTCGATCCGATCCCGGCTCAGTATGAGGGCCTGAAGCAAATCCTCGAGGATTTTCCGGCCGATATCATTCTCATCGACAACATGTTCTACGGCGCGTTGCCGATGCTGCTCGGCCCTCGCGCGAAGCGGCCGGCCATCGTGACCTGCGGCACGATGTTCCTGCATTTCGCCCGCGACGACGGCGCCCCGAACTTCGCCGGCCTGCCGCCCGCCGCGACGGACGAGCAAGCCGCGGAATACCGCGCCATCTTCGAGGCGCACGAGGCAGCCGTCTATAGCCCGGCCCGCGATCATCTGAACAAGCGCCTGGCGGAAATCGACGCCGGGTCACTGTCGATGCATGTTCTCGATGCCAGCATCGCTCTGCCGGACGCGTTCCTGCAGCTGACAGCCCCGAGCTTCGAATTCCCGCGGCGGGACCTTCCGGCTTCGGTGCATTTCGTCGGCGCTCTGCCGATCATTCCAGGGCAGGCGCCGTTGCCGTCCTGGGCGCACGAGCTGGACGGGTCGCGCAAGACCGTGCTGGTGACCCAGGGCACGGTCTCCAATCACAATTTCGGACAGTTGATCGAGCCGACCCTGGAAGCGCTCGCGAACGAGCCCGATCTGCTGGTGGTCGTCACCACCGGCGGCCGTCCCGTCGACGCCATATCCGGGCCGATCCCGGACAATGTGCGCCTTGCCACCTATCTGCCCTTCGAATGGCTGCTGCCCGAGGTCGACGTCCTCGTCACCAATGGCGGCTACGGCACCGTCAACCAGGCGCTGAGCTACGGCATCCCCCTCGTCACCGCCGGGCTGACCGAAGACAAGGCGGATGTGAATGCGCGCGTCGGCTGGTCGGGCGTCGGCATCGATCTCGGGACCAACGAGCCGGAGGCGCCCGCTATTCGCCAAGCGGTTCGCGCCGTCCTCGACGGTCGGGATCATCGTCTGCACGCGGCACGCATGGCCGAATCGTTCGGCAAGATCGATACGTGGCACGAGATTCTCCGCGTCTTGGACGGGCTCGTACCGAACAGGTAACAAGATGACGACCCGCCCTAGGCGCAGCGTTTCAAATAATCTGCCCTAGATCTTGGCAATGTGCGCCAAAGCGAGACGATCGGCTCAGCCAAAGGGCAGTCCGATCAGGCCCGCTCGGGTCCCCAATGCCTGACGCGGCCGACATCGACATGGACGAAATCCGATGACGGATAGAAGCCGACACCGCCGCCTTCCAGGCTCAGCGCCGCGCGGTGTAGCGTGTCGAGCGACCGGTCGGGCACCCGGATATCGATCGCCATGCCGTTCATATGAAGGCTGTGGCTCGCGACACCGTCGGACCGCTCATGCAGTATGGCGTTGGTTTCCGGCGACCGATAACCGGAAATGACGTGGAACGGCTCCGAGGTGTCGAGCCGCTGATGCAGCCGGGTCAGCAGATCGAGCAGCCCCTTGTCGATCGAATGAACCGATCCTGTGCGGAAATCGCGCAAGACCCGGTCGATCTCGACCAGGGCATCCGGGATATAGGCGCCGTCCTGCCAGAAGACTGTCCGCAGCGCTTCGCCCGTATGCAAATTGTAGAAGGAAAGGTGGCGCGGCGGCTCGGCGAGCGCTGCCGCCGCCATCACCGGCTTGGCGAGAGCGCAGGAAGCGATGGAAAGGCCGATAGAAAGGACGCGGCGGCGCCCCTGCATCGTCTGGCGTGACATGTTCTGTCCCCTGCTTGTGCCGGCACTTCCGCAATAGCATCGCTTCCGAGGGCCGCACAACTTCTTTGCTTCAGCCCGCGCGGCAGCCGGCCCCGGCCTCGACCATCTGCTCGCGTTCGCGGCTCAACCCCGCCAATGCCTCCGCCAGCCGTCGATCGCGGCCATAGAGGTCGTCGCGGAACTCGAGCGTGCCGTCCGCATCGACGAACGCCGTGAAATAGACCAGTGACACCGGCACGGCCTTGGCGAGATTGATCCGCCGCGTGCTCCCTTCGCCGATCACCTGGTCGAGCGCCTCGGGCGTCCAGGGGACGCCTAACAGCATCGCCGCCAGCGGCTTGACCGCTTCCACCCGGATGCAGCCATGGCTGAAGGAGCGCTGATCTTGCGCGAACAGGGCGCGGGCCGGCGTGTCGTGCAGGTAAACGTCGGCCGGGTTCGGCAGTTCGAGCTTGATCCGTCCAAGGGCGTTCCACGGTCCAGGCAGTTGCTGGAGCCGGGACGATCCGTCCGAGAAGAGGTAGTGATTGCGCGTGAGATAGTCCGGATCCCGCCGCAGCTTCGGCAGGATCTCGCGATGGATGATCGAGCTCGGCACCTTCCAGGGCGGATTGACCGACACGGCCTCGATGAGCGCCGCGAGAACCGGCGTCGGATGGTCCGGCTTACCGACGACCACGCGCGACACGAGCGCGGGCTGGCCTTCCTCATATAGCGTCAGCGTCGCGGAGGCTGCATTGACGATCACGCGCCGAGGCGGCAGGTCGCGCGGCATCTCGCGCCAGCGTTCGAGATTGAGCCGGATCTGCTCGAGCCGCGCGGCCGGCGCGACATTGAGCGCCGCGACTGTTCGTTTCCCGACTCGGCCGTCAGCCCCGATACCGTGGCGCGACTGGAAGTGAGCGACAGCCGTCTGCAGATCCTTGTCGAAGATCTCGCCCGGCATGTCGGATACCGGAAGATCTCCGATCGCAGCAAGCCGGGCCCGGAGAGCGGCGATCGGCGGACCGGAGTCGCCCAGAGCAAGCGGCTTTACCGGATCGGCCAAGGGCGTCCAATCTTGCGGGGTCGCCCTCGCTTCAACGCGCGCCAGCGCGAGGCGCAGCATTGCATAGTCGGGGGTCTGCGGCGCCAACGCCTGCAGGATTCGGGCGGGCGGCGTGCCATTGGCAAGTGCTGCGAGCGGTCCTGCGCAATCATAGGCGGGCGGCGGCAAGAGCCAGTCCCGTTCGAGCGTTTCGGGCGCGACCAAGCCCTGGGCGAAGGCGCGGGCCAGGGCGAGGAAGCGGTCCGTCGCGAGCAGTTCCCGATCGATGTCGGGCAGATCCGGCTCGGAGAGCGCGCGCTCGAGCTGCGTCGGCTTGAAGATCGAAGGGTCGAGCCCGTCTTGGCGGCTGTTCGCGATCGCCTCCAGAAGGGCGCTGCGGCGCTGATCGTCCCAAACCGGCTGAAAATCACGCGCGCCGTAGGCGCAAAGCAGAGGCCCGCGATCGAGAGGCTCGCCCGCGACGATGATCGCGTTGGAGGATTGCAGCCGCTCGCGCAGCCCGTCCGCGTCCGCCGCCGCCGGATGGGTGCCGATGAAGAGAACGGTGGAGATCGCGAGCAAAGCGAGCCGGCGGTGTCCCCGCCGCGTCCCGATGCTCGGAAGTAGGTGGCCGATTGCCCATGACCGCATCTCATTCCGCCTGACTGACCAAGGAGAGGATCTGATCGCCCGGCCTCGCCGCGGGCGCATTGACGCGAATCAAGTGGCGCGATTTTCTCGGCACGATCCACGTGGAAAAATCAGCGACAGCGAACCGCTGCCCAACGATACGGCGAGACGGATAAGCTCAATATTCCTGACGCTTAGCGCCACCGCGGAGACTTAGAATATAGCTCGACAGATCGTCCAGTTCGGCCGGTACCAATCTCAAGTTCGGCATCTTGGCGTGCGGCGTCTGAAGGAACACGTGCAACGCGAGATCGGTAATCGCCGGATGCTCGGCCACGGACCGGAACGACGGAGCGCCATCGGTCCAGACCGGGCTGGCATTGGGTCGGATGTCGTGGCACCCGGCACACGACTGTTTGGCGAGGGCCTGGCCGGCGATCGGGTCGCCGTCCGCCCATGCCGGGCTTTCGGCCATGGCCGAGAGCAGCAGAATTACGATCGAAACCCGGAGCATCGGACCTTCTCCCTCTGCTGAAGAACCTACGACCGGGACGAGTGGAGGGTATTGATCTGCATCAAGCAGCAGAGCGTGGCAATCGCCTACGGATTGGCGCTTGTCGCTACGCTTCGTGCGCGCCACATCGAACCATTCCGCTACGTCACACAGCGAACTGGCTCGAAATTGGATCAAAGAGTCGAGAAACTGGCGTGCCGAGGACGGTGATGATGGGTACTATGTCTACGCCGTGGCCCTATAGCTGTTACCGCCAATTCGCCGCTATCCTCTCGGCGGCCGGTCAGTAGTTGGCGTACCGGATTTAAGCTATTTCGGGTCGGGGTCCTTGCGTTCGGCCCATACTTGTCGGGCCATTTCGTCAGCCAGATCCTCCACCCGATCCCAATCGCTCAACTCTGCAGCTCGCACAGTTCTGCGCGCCGGTGAAAGAGGCTGCCTGACCACCATTGATGACGATCTCGCGGGAGTTGCGCGCCGCGCATCTCATCGGCGGTCCTTCGAAATCCCGATTCCCGATTCAGGACGGCGGGATAAGCACCGCCATCGGTCCGGGTTTATGAGATTGATTAGAGTGAGTTTTAAGCGCTGCGCTCGAAATGGCCCTGCCGCCGCGATTGTCAAAAATATCAAGAAAGTCAACGATCCGAGCGCCATCCCATCGCCCAATCGCAGGCCAGGCTACGATTACCTGCTTGCCGCAGGTAAGGCTCATTGGGAGCGGGGCGCTCCTTTTCCTGACGGACATTCCGGGCTTGCGACTTGCACCATAGGGCGGTACATTACCTCATGGCGGAGCTGCTGAATGATCGTGAGTTTTCGGGACGACTGGTTGCGGGAATTCTTTGCCGAGGACATTCGATCGAAGAGAATTCCGCCCGACTTGGAAGCCCGCCTGTTCCGCAAACTCCAGATGATCGACGATGCGACGACGGATCAGGATTTGCGCGTGCCGCCCAGCAACCATTTCGAAAAGCTGGCCGGCACGCTTGAGGGTTGCCATTCGATTCGCGTCAACAAGCAATGGCGGCTTGTCTTCGAATGGGATGGCGGACGCGGTGAGGCAACGGGCCTCTATCTGGACGGCCACGGCTATCGGTGAGGTGATCCATGCTGACGACGAAACGCAAGCCGGCCAGCGTCGGCGAAATCCTCGTCGAGGAGTTCATGGCGCCGATGGGCCTGACGCAGGTTGCCTTGGCCGAGGCGATGGGCGTGCAGCGCAAGCACGTCAACGAGTTGTGCAACAACCGGCGCAATGTGACTGCCTCGACCGCGCTCATCCTCGCCCGCGTGTTCGGCAACAGCCCGGATTTTTGGCTAAACGTGCAGCGGCGCGGCGATCTTTGGGACGCCATGCATTCGCCGCGCGAGCGCGAGCGGATCGAACGCGCCCGGCCGCTGACCAACGCCGCATGACATGCGCGCCGTCGCGCCAAGGGCGGCCGACGGCCTGCCGCGAGCGGATGCGGATCGGCAGCTATCGTCGCGCGCTCGCCCGGCGCGTCGAGGTCGCGGATGGCGAGGTCCGGATCATGGAATCGAAGGGCGCTCTGCTTAGAGCGCTGGCCGCCACAGGCGCAATATCGCCCACGGTCACAGTTCGCAGTTCCGTTCCGAAATGGCGTCCCCAGCGGGATTCGAACCCGCGTTACCGCCGTGAAAGGGCGGTGTCCTAGGCCTCTAGACGATGGGGACAATCCGAGCGCCGGTGGAGGAAATACAGGCGTCATTACGATAAGGCAAGCGCTTCCGCCACAGCTCAGCCATGGGCGAAGGCGGCGTCCTCGATGGTGAGCTGCACGCCGTTGCGGCCTTGCCAGGTATCGGGCTTGAGATGCCCGGCGATATGGATCGCGGCACCGCCCGATTGCAGCAATGCCGGGCCGAGCGCGCCGTCGAGGGCGCGGAAGGCGATGCCTTTCAGGCGCTCGGTGCCGCCGCCGGCGGCGAGCACGCAGCGGACATGGTTGGCGCCGACCGTGTCGGCCTTGACCACGCGACAATGCGGCAGCACGAAGCGCGGCTCGGCATTGCCCGATCCGAACGGGCCGAGCCCGGCCAGCATCTCGCAGAGTGAGGGCGTGGCCGCCGAGAGCTGGAGCAGCCCGTCGATGCCTAGCTCCGGCGTCATGTCGGTGCCGGCCGTGTCGGCGCCGATGCGGGCCGTGAGAAAGGCCGAGAACTTATCCAGCCCGGCCTCTTCCAGCGCGAATCCCGCCGCCATCGGATGGCCGCCGCCGCTCAGCAGCAATCCTGCCTGACGCGCGGCGATGATGGCGGCGCCGAGATCGACGCCGGGCACCGAACGGCCTGAGCCCTTGCCGAAACCCGCCTCCCAGGCGATGACGCAAGCCGGGCGGTTGAACCGCTCCTTCAAGCGGCTGGCGACGACGCCGATGACGCCCGGATGCCAGTCGCGGCCATGGGCGATGACGGCCGGCCCGATCTCGGTCAGCTGGGATTCGATCTGGGCGAGTGCCAGGGCCGCCATCTCGGCCTCGATCGCCCGCCGCTCGGCATTGAGCGCCTCGAGCTCCGCCGCCAGCCGCCGCGCCTCATCCGGCACGGCGGTCGACAGCAGCCGGCAGCCGAGATCGGCGCGGCCGACGCGGCCGCCGGCATTGACGCGCGGACCCAGCACATATCCCAGATGATAGGCCTCGAGCCGTTCGGCGACCGCGCCGCTGTCGGCGAGCGCCGCCAGGCCGTGGTTGCGGCGGCCCGCCATCACCTTGAGCCCCTGCGCCACGAAGGCGCGGTTGAGCCCGACCAGGGGCACCACGTCGCAGACCGTGCCGAGGGCCACCAGATCGAGCCATTGCAACAGGTCCGGCTGGGGCCGGTCGGTGCCGTACCAGCCGGCCGCGCGGAGCGCGCGATTGAGCCCGATGATGGTGATGAAGGTGACGCCGACGGCGGCCAGCATGCCGGCGCCGCTATCGTCGTCGAGCCGGTTGGGATTGACGATCGCCACCGCCGGCGGCAGCACCGGCTCGGCGGCATGATGATCGATCACGATCACGTCGAGCCCGCTCGCCGCGGCATCGCCCAGAGGCCCGTAGGCCGTGGTGCCGCAATCGACGGTGACGACCAGCGAGGCGCCCTCCGCCTTGAGGGCGGCCAGGGCGGCACTGTTCGGACCGTAGCCTTCGGTCCGGCGGTCCGGGATGTAGCAGCGGACGCGGGCGCCCACCGTTTCGAGGAAGCGTCGCAGCAGCGCCGTCGAGGTGGCGCCGTCGACATCGTAATCGCCGAAGATGGCGATCTGCTCGCCGCGCTCGATCGCCAGCGCCATTCTGGCGACGGCGCGGTCCATGTCCTTGAGCCGGCTCGGATCGGGCAGGAACTCGCGCAGGGTCGGCGCCAGATGGCGCTCGACCCCGTCGGCCTCGATGCCGCGCGACGCCATGATACGTCCCATCACCTCGGGCAAGCCCAGGCGCTGGGCGATGGCCATGCCCAGCCGGTCGTCGCCCGTGCGCTGCCGCCAGCGCTTGCCGGCGAGCGAGCGCTCGACCCCTAGAAACGCGCCGGCGCCAGCGAGGGTCACCGGGCGTAGGCGCTCCATTCCGTCTTGCGCTCGAAATTATGCGTGGCTTCGATGATGCGGACGGTGCCGGTCTTGGAGCGCATGACGATCGACTGGGTCGAGGCGCCACCCGGCACCCGGCGCACGCCGTTCAGCATGCTGCCGTCGGTGACGCCGGTCGCGGCGAACATGACGTTGCCGGAGGCGAGGTCGGTGAGCCCGTATTTGCGATCGAGATCCTTGATGCCCCAGCGCTCGGCCCGCGACCGCTCGTCATTGTTGCGGAACAGCAGCCTGCCCTGCATCTGGCCACCGATGCAGCGCAGCGCCGCCGCGGCCAGCACGCCTTCGGGCGCGCCGCCCGAACCGATATAGATGTCGACGCCCGAATCCGGCCGGCTGGTGGCGATGACGCCCGATACGTCGCCGTCGGAGATCAGCATGATGCGGGCGCCCGCCTCGCGCACCTTGCCGATGAGGTCGGCATGGCGCGGCCGGTCGAGGATGCAGACGACCAGATCCTGGACCGTCACATGCTTGGCCTGGGCCAGATTCTTCAGGTTTTCCGCGGGCGATGCATCGAGATCGACGATTCCGTCGGGCAGGCCGCCGCCGACCGCGATCTTGTCCATATAGACGTCGGGCGCGTTGAGGAAGCCGCCCTGATCGGCCATGGCGATGACCGCGAGCGCGTTCATGCCGCCCTTGGCGGTGATCGTGGTGCCTTCGAGCGGATCGAGCGCGATGTCGATCTTGGGGCCGTGGCCGGTGCCGACCTTCTCGCCGATATAGAGCATCGGCGCCTCGTCGCGCTCGCCCTCGCCGATCACCACCGTGCCTTCGATGGCCAGGCTGTTGAGCGCGGTCCGCATCGCGTCGACCGCGGCCTGGTCGGCCGCCTTCTCGTCGCCGCGCCCCATGAGCCGGGCGGCGGCGAGCGCGGCCTCCTCGGTCACGCGCACGGCTTCGAGCGCGAGGTTGCGGTCCATCTTGGCGTCGGTCATTGGGCGTTCTCCGGTTTGCCGCCTCGGCGGCGCTAGCGTCAAATCTCGATGCGGATCATGCGCGGCGGCTCCACCACCGAGCCGAGCTGGCCGATCCGCGCCACCGCCTGCATGAGGGCGGCCTCCTGGCTCGGATGGGTGGTCAGCACGACCGGCACGGCGCGGCCGGGATGATTGCGGCGCTGGATCATCGCCTCGACCGAGACGCGCTCGTTGCGCAGCTCGGCCGCGACATCGGCAATGACGCCGGGCTGGTCCAGCACCATGAGACGAACGTAGCACGGCCCCGCATGCTCCGTGATCGGCACTGCGGCAAGACTGCTTTCGGGCGGCAGGAAACTCGGCAGCCGCCGTCCCTGGGCCAGATCGATGAGATCGGCGACGACGGCCGAGGCGGTGGGCTCCGCGCCGGCCCCCCGCCCCTGCAGCACGATCCGGCCGACGGCATCGCCCTCGATCACCACGGCATTGTCGACGCCGCCGACGAGCGCCATCGGGTCGCTGGCCGAGACCATGGTCGGATGCACGCGCTGCTCGATGCCGCGCGGTGTGCGGACCGCCGTGCCCAGCAGCTTGATGCGATAGCCCAGATCCTCGGCATATTCGATGTCGAGCGGCGAGATGTGGCGGATGCCTTCGACATAGACGATGCCGAGATCGATCGGAATGTCGAACGCGAGCGAGGCGAGCACGGCGAGCTTATGCGCCGTATCGTGGCCGTCGATATCGAGGGTCGGATCGGCCTCGGCATAGCCGAGATCCTGCGCCTCGCGCAGCACCTCGTCGAAGCCGCGGCCGGTCTCGCGCATCTGGCTCAGCACGAAATTGCAGGTGCCGTTGAGGATGCCGGAGACACGGCTGAACCGGTTGGCGCCCAGCCCCTCGCGCAGCGTCTTGATGATCGGGATGCCGCCCGCGACCGAAGCCTCGAACGCGATCGCCGCCTTATGCTCCGCCGCCAGCCGGCCGAGGGCGGCGCCGTGCTTGGCGAGCAGCGCCTTGTTGGCCGTGACCACCGGCTTGCCCTGCGCCAGCGCCGCCTGGACCAAGGCCAGCGCCGGCCCGTCGGCGCCGCCGATCAACTCGACCACGACATCGATATCGGGATCGTTGGCGAGCGCCAGCGGGTCATCATGCCAGCGCAACGCGTCGATCGGCACGCCGCGATCCCGCCGGCGATCGCGCGCGCTGACCGCGACCGGCTCGATCGTCCGGCCGGCCCGCGCCGCGATGACATCGCCATTCGCCCTGAGCACCCTCATCACGCCCGCGCCGACCGTGCCGAGGCCGGCGATACCGATGCGCAAGGGAGGCAAGCCGGCCACGCCGTCAGTACTCGACGTAGAGGTCGGCGCGATCGGCGCCGGCACCCTCGCCATGCACCGGCGAGGCCTCGGTCACGATCTCCGTGGCCGGCACGCCGGCGGCGACGAGCGCCGCCTTGACCGCGTTGGCGCGTTCCAGCGCCGCTTGATAGGCGGCGAGCTGCTGACCGGCCGGATCGCTGCCGCTGTCCGGCAGGGCCGCATATCCCACCACCCGGACCACGCCGCCATATTGCTTATGCAAGGCCGGCACGTTGCCGATCTTGGTCGGCGCGTCGGCCGGCAGGCCGCTCGCCCCCTTGTCGAAGCTGATCTCGGCGACCTGGGCCGATTTGGTACGCTTGCCCGGCGGCACGGCTGCGCCCGAGCCCACGGCCGGCGACGGCGACAGGTTGGGCGCGCCCGGCAGCGGCTCGGCCCGCGTCGGCGGCGCCGGCGGCACGGGAATGCCCGCCACCTCGGTCGGCTGGTCCGGCGTGCGCGCCGGCGGCGTCCCCGGCAGCGGCTGCGGCGCCTGAGGCGGCGGCAACGGCGCGAGATTAGGCGGCGGCGGTGCCGGCTTCGGTGTCTCGGCCGGCGGATTGCCGCGCGGCGTCGGCGTCTGCAGCGCCGATTCGCGATCGACGGCGACCGGCACCTGACCGAGCGCGCTGCCGGCGACGAGCCGGCTGCGATGCGAGGTCGGTATCGGCGGCGCGTCGTTGCTGGGCGGCGTATAGGGGGTCTGCTCTTCGGGTACCTGTACCGGCGGGGCGGGAATCGCCGCGGCATTGCCGGCGCTGATCTGCGCGTCGGTATAGCGCGCATTGCTGCGGTCGGAGACCAGCCCCTCCGCCAGGGCCTCGCGCTGAGCCTTGGTCAGGCCGCGCGTCGGCACGTCGGGCACCGTCCCGAGGCTGGGATAGGGCTCCTTGGAGCCGGCTTCGAGATTGGCCGTGTTCGCCTCGTCCGGGCCGGGATCGTCCTTGGTCTTGCCGCTGAGATCCCGGTACCAGTCGAACGGGTTCAGATCATCGATCGAGCTGCAACCACCAAGTGCCAAGAGGATCAGCGCCGCCGAGGCTCGGATCGCGATCCGACGCCTGCCCCGCCCTGCAACTCCCATACTGCCTGCCAACATCAAGAACCCCTCGGGGATAGGTGCGTGCACACGGATCGGCCATCGTCCGGAGACCGGAAATGCACCGTCACCACCCCGCGCCGGGCCGGCGCCGCGCATTTCCGAAAATCTCTTAGAGGCTGGCCGCGTCGCGATCAAGCATGCCGGCACGACTGCGGCCTTTCGAGACCCTGCCTTCGAGCCCATGTTTATGGCATATGTGAATCCGTTTGCGTATCGGGTGATAGGCGCAACAC
Source organism: Aliidongia sp. (assembly GCA_035539155.1). GTDB lineage: Bacteria > Pseudomonadota > Alphaproteobacteria > ATCC43930 > CGMCC-115725 > JAXDMU01. The sequence continues at coordinate 149,604 of DATLIZ010000013.1, forward strand.
CGCCGATAACGAGAAACTGCCAAGGAAACGCCATGACCGATTCGCCCCCGCCTCAAGGCCAGCCGGCCGATCCGATCGAATTGAGCAAGGCCGTCGCCGGCATCGCCGAGCGCAGTCAGCGTCTGGTCGCCGATTTCATGGCGCGCCAGGCGAACGGCGAGACCAAGACCGAGGTCGATCCGCTCAACATCGCCGGCGCCTTCTTCGAGATGACGGCCAAGCTCATGGCCGATCCGGCCCGGATGGTTCAGGCCCAGGTCTCGCTCTGGAACGATTACATGCGGTTGTGGCAACGCACCGCCGAGCGGTTCCTGCACGGCAAGCCGGCCGAGCCGGTGATCGCACCGTTGAAGGGCGACAAACGCTTCAGGGATCCGGCCTGGGAAGAAAACACGCTCTTCGATTTCATCAAGCAATCCTACCTGCTCTCCGCCCGCTTCATGCAGGAATCGGTCAAAGAGGTGCAGGGGCTCGACGACAAGACGGCGCGCAAGGTCGATTTCTATACCCGCCAATTCGTCGATGCGATGGCGCCCTCGAACTTCGTCATGACCAACCCGGAGGTGCTGCGTACGACCATCGACAGCCGGGGCGAGAATCTGGTCAAGGGCCTGCACAACATGCTCGACGATCTCGAGCGCGGCAAAGGCCAGCTCGCGGTCAGGATGACCGATCTCGACGCCTTCGAGCTCGGCCGGAACATCGCGCTGACGCCGGGCCAGGTGGTCTATCAGAACGAGCTGATGCAGCTCATCCAATATGCGCCCTCGACCGAGAAGGTGCGGCGGCGGCCGCTGCTGATCATCCCGCCTTGGATCAACAAATTCTACATCCTGGATCTGAAGCCGGCCAATTCCTTCATCCGCTGGGCGGTCGAGCAGGGCCACACCGTGTTCGTCATCTCCTGGGTCAATCCCGACGAACGCCTCGCGCAGAAGGAATTCCAGGACTATATGGATCGGGGGCCGCTCGCCGCCCTCGATGCGATCGAGCAGGCGACCGGCCAGCGCGAAGCCAACGTCATCGGCTATTGCATCGGCGGCACGCTGCTCTCCGCCACCCTCGCCTATATGGCGCAGCGCGGGGACCACCGCTTCACCAGCGCCACCTATTTCACGACCATGGTGGATTTCACCGAATCCGGCGAGCTATCGGTCTTCATCGACGAGGAGCAGATCCAGGCGCTCGAGAACAAGATGGCGCAGCAGGGCTATCTCGAATCCTCGGACATGGCCCAGACCTTCAACATGCTGCGCGCCAACGACCTCATCTGGTCCTTCGTCGTCAACAACTACCTATTGGGCAAGGAGCCCTTCCCCTTCGACCTGCTCTACTGGAACTCGGATGCCACGCGCATGCCGAAGGCGATCCACAGCTTCTATCTGCGCAACATGTATCAGGAGAACCGGCTGATCCGGCCGGGCGGCATCTCGCTCAACAACGTGCCGATCGATATCGCCAAGATCGAGACGCCGACCTTCATCCTGGCGACGCGCGAGGATCATATCGCCCCTTGGAGATCCTCCTATTCGGCGACGCAGTTCTATAAGGGGCCGGTCAAGTTCTGCCTCGCCGGCTCGGGCCATATCGCCGGCGTGGTCAATCCGCCGGCCGCCAAGAAATATGTCTATTGGCTAAATCCCAAGCTGCCCAAGAATCCCGAGACCTGGTTCCAGGGCGCCAAGCAGAGCGAGGGCTCCTGGTGGCCGGAATGGGACAAATGGGTCGGCAAGTTCGGCGGCGGCCAGGTGCCGGCGCGCCAACCGGGCGACGGCAAGCTGAAGCCGATCGAGCCGGCGCCAGGGTCCTATGTGAAGATGCGCTTCGGCTGACGGCACGAACGGACCGGATCGGTCCGACGAACGCGTCGATGCGGAAATGGCTTCGCTGCGCGCTCTCGACGCCGCCGATCGCGCCGGCAATCACGCACGCACGAGCGGAAAGTCGATCTCGGTGCCGAGAGCGATATTTACGTAGTTGGCGAATAGGTTCACGACGACATGGGCGATGATTTCCAAGATTTCGTCCGCGCCATAGCCGGCATCGAGCAATTTCTGAACATCGCTCTCGCCGACCCGGCCGCGCTCGCGCGTCAGGTCGAGGGCAAAGTGGAGTGCCACGTCGGCCTTCTCGTCGGCCGAAACACCTTTGCGGTTTCTCGCGATCTCGGCATCGTCGAGCTTGGCAAAGTTCATGCTGAAATAAGTATGCGCCGATAGGCAGTAATCGCAGCCATTCAACTGAGCGACAGCGAGCGCCAGCCGTTCGCGCGTCTTGTTGCTGAGCTTGCCCTTGCCGAGCGCGCCGTGAAGGCCGAGAAAGCCTTCCAGAACGGCGGGGCTGTTGGCGAAGAGACGGAACATGTTCGGCACGACGCCCAACTGGCTTTTGACGGCCTGAAGATAGGGTTGGGACGCTGCGGGAGCCGTCTCGATGGACGGCGTGTTGATCAACGGCATCAAAATTCTCCTGGAAGCGAATAGGAAATCGCAGTCGAAGGCGTGCTCGGAAATATTGGGCGGTTCACACTCGATTTTTCGGACGCCCAACCCCGATACTGACCGACGCCCCCCAGAAGAGCGGATACCAATAAAAGAGCGGCATCCCGATCCTTGGTGGATTCTTCTCTAGGCGGCGATCAATTGAAGAAGAAGGAACAAGCTCCCCCCACTTTACCCTCGCCGTCTTTTGAGCGTTTCAGCCATCGTCTCTCCCAGAAGCAGATCCGGGAAAATCCGGAGCAGCAACAATCAATTCCGCCCGGTAGTTGAGGTGAACAAGCCCCCCGTCCGCGAAGCGATTCTCCCATCTGCATGTACCCGAGTCCGAGCGGTTCTGCCGTTACCCGCCCTCTCCTTAGCGATCCGGATTGGGCGGATTTAAGAATGCGTCTTTACATGATGATTATCATACTTTCGTGTTACACAATCCTTTCGAAACCGGCGTAATCGAGTTACCAATGCAATGAACGTGGTACAGAAATCGATTCCGCGCCCCTTACGGCGACGACACAACAATACTTCCGGCGCGATCATCTCAGCCATCCGGGTTCCGACATGTCCCCATCGGAAAAATCAACCTCGCAGACCGCGTTCTGTTTGAGATGTCAATCGAAACAATGCCGACAACGAGGACGGTCGTGGAGAATTTCCCCCCAGCTCCGCAGTCGCTATTTCTATTATTGAACAAGTTCGCTCGATAGCCCGAGCATGGTGGAAAGCATGGTAAACGAGACGTTCGCATCGACGGTATGGAACTCTTCCGCCAGGATGGCGAGATCGACCAATCCTACGCAAATTGGCGTGCTTCGTATCGTAAGCGTCGCCGATTGTCGTTCAGCGTAAAATTGATCGGCATGCAAGATCTCCGGACCGGTAAGGGACGCAAGCCCCGCTGAAGTTATTGGCCATGGGTCCGCAGAGCTTGGCCTTTCGTCCAGGTCGGATCTTCATTCCGAAGCCGTTCATCGAATCTTCTCCACGCCGACTTCGAAAGCTCGGCCCATAGGGCGCGTCCAGAGCCTCGGAAATGAAGCCCTCCGCCAATTGCAGGGAGACGATGCCGGCCGGCCGGCGCCAGTCGACGCCGTGGGGCTGCCGGCTGGCATGGCGAGCACGTCTCACGCCCCCAGAGCGTGCGCGAGCGTGCTTCCGGTCTCGGACTGGCGCGTGACACTGTAGAGCGCGCGGGCCATCGGCACACAGATCTGCACCGTCTCGTGGCTCTCCTCGGGGTAGCGTACCGCCGCGGAGTGACGGCTGTAGATTTCCAATCGTCCCGGATCGACGAACGCCCAACGGCCTGTCGCTCATCGCGCGGAATTCCTCCAGCTCATCCGGCCACGGCCTCGATCTCGGCCCGGTACTGCTGCGCCAGCCGGGCGTAATTCTCGCCGGTCCGGCGCATCATCTCGTAATCCTCGTCGGTCAGCTCGCGCATCAGCTTGGCCGGGCGGCCGGCCCAGAGCTCGCCGGTCCGGACGCGCTTGCCGGGGGTCACCATGGCACCGGCCGCGACCATCCCGCGGGTCTCGACCACGACCTCGTCCATGACGATGGCGCCCATGCCGACGAAGCTCTCATGCTCCAGCATACAGCCATGGATCAGCGCCATATGGCCGATCGAGACGTCGTCGCCGATGAGCGTGGCGGACCGGCCGCCGGTGACATGGACCGTGGTGCCGTCCTGGATGTTGACCCGGGCGCCGACGCGGATCTGGTGCACGTCGCCGCGCAGCACGCACCCGAACCAGATGCTGCTGCCGGCACCGATGACCGCGTCGCCGATGATGGTGGCGTTGGGGGCGACGAAAGCGTCGGACGCGATCGTCGGCAGCACGCCGCGATAGGGCAGAATCAGCTTGCTCATGGGATCACCCTTCAGAAGCTCCGCACCATTGAACGCAAAAGGGCCGGATCGGGTTTCCCCAATCCGGCCCTTCCTGCAACCCTGAAAAAGCGGCCTAACGCTTCGAGAACTGGAAGCTGCGGCGGGCCTTGGCCTTGCCGTACTTCTTACGCTCGACCACGCGGCTGTCGCGGGTGAGGAAGCCCTGGGCCTTGAGCAGCGGGCGCAGGCCCGGCTCGAAATAGGTCAACGCCTTGGAGATGCCGTGGCGGACGGCACCGGCCTGGCCCGACAGGCCGCCGCCGGCGACCGTGCAGATCACGTCGAACTGGTCGGTCCGGTCGCACACGCCGAAGGGCTGGGCCAGCAGCATGCGCAGCACCGGCCGGGCGAAATAGACGACCGAATCACGGCCATTGACCGTGAACTTGCCGTTGCCGCGCTTGATCCAGACGCGGGCGACCGCGTCCTTGCGCTTACCGGTGGCATAGGCACGGCCGAGCTTGTCGATCTTGGGCTCGGCGATCGCCGCCTCGGTGACCGGCTCGGCCGAGGAGGGTTGGGCCTGCGCCTGGACGAGGGCGGATTTCAGCGTGCCGAGCGATTGCAAATCAGACATATCAGGCAACTCGCTTATTCTTCGGATTGAGCGCTGCGACATCGAGCACGGTCGGCTGCTGAGCCTCATGCGGGTGGTCGCTGCCGGCATAAACACGGAGATGGCTCATGATCTGCCGGCCGAGCGGACCGCGCGGCACCATGCGTTCAACTGCCTTCTCGATCACGCGCTCGGGATGCTTGCCATCGAGGATCTGACCCTTGGAACGGCCCTTGATGCCGCCGGCAAAGCCGGTATGCCAGTAGAAGATGCTGTCCTTGCGCTTGTTGCCGGTCAGATGCACCTTCTCCGCATTGATCACGACGATATGATCGCCGCAATCCATGTGGGGCGTGTAGGTCGGCTTGTGCTTGCCGCGCAGATGGTTGGCGATGATCGAGGCGAGGCGGCCGAGAACCACTCCGTCGGCATCGATCAGCGTCCAGCGCTTGTCCAGGGTGGACGGCTTGAGATTATAGGTGTTCATGACTCTCGAACCCGAATGGAAGCGCCCGCGAGCCCAAGGTCCCGCGAGCGGAGGCGGTGTCCTAAGGCTTCATCCCCGACGAGTCAACGGAAAAACCCCGCCAGTCAAATGATTTATCGCGCGGTATCATGGTATGATCGCGCCAACGCCATGAAATTCAAGGCATTTATCTCCCCGTAACCAGTCTCGACGAAGCTGTCGGATAGTAGGGATGCACCGGGGTGGGAGCGTTGGGAAAGGCTGAATTCTTCCATGGGCGCCGGCTGCGCTATCAGATCCTCGTCCTGATCGAGGATCGCTGGCAGCTCGTCGCCGTGATCAACGACGATCGCGAGGAGCTCGCGCACAGCTTCGACCGCACCGACTACGATACGCTCGAAGCGGGCGCCCGCAATAAGGCGCGCGCCATGCTCGGCGTCAACGGCATCAAGGCCGTGCGGCTGATCCGCGAGCGGCTGCGCGCCGACGGCTATGGCAGCGAGGAGGAGATCCTCAACGAGCTGGCGCCGGTGATCAAGCCGATCGAGCGCCAGGTCTCGAACTATAACGGCGCCGTGCCGATCTGCGCCGAGGCGGAGGATATGCTGAACCGGCCGGCCCAGCGCGTGGTCGGCATGATCATGCGGCCGCTGCTGGACAAGCTCGGCATGACCCCGATCGAGCTGGTGACGTTGAAGGCCGTCGCCTCCGGCGTGAAGCGGGCCGAGAATGCCGTCTCGGGTGCCATCACCGCCGCGGCACGCCTGCAGGCGCAGGAAATGAACGTCGCGGTGCGCGTCCGCATCAACGAGGTCGAGAAGCTGGCCGAGAAGATCCGCACCCGCGTCCGCATCGCCAACGAGGTCGCCAACCCGCCCAAGATCGGCAAGGAGGGGATCGACGCCTTCCTCACCAAGGTCACCCAGCGCTTCCCGCAAGCGGACTGGCGCTTCTGGTCGCTGCGCGGCCTCGCCGAGCTGCTGGCCCCGGACACCAACTACGTCTCGAAGCTGGAGCGGCTGCTGGCGCTGCGCATCGGCGAGATCAGCGATCGTGCCGAGGATCTGATCGACGAGGTCGCGGCCAGCATCGCCGATCATCAGGACGTGATCCGCGAATTGCTCGGCCGCCAGGCGGATCTCGCGACCGCCATGCTGGCGCTCGCCGACCTGGCGCTCGGCAAGCCGCCCGCCGCTTCGAGCGCGCCGGAACTTGCCGCCAACCTCGCCCGGACGATCGCGCAGGGCAAGCTCAGCATGACACGGGACGCGCTCTGGGACCGGCTGCATCGCAGCCTGGCCGGGCAACAGCGCCTGAGCAACAACACGCTCAGGGAAGAATGGCTCGCCATCCACGCGCTGCAGAGCGAGCTGCTGCCGCGCGTGCCCGAAAGCTTCAAGAAAGAGATCGAATCGAGCCTGCTGCGCCGGCAGACGCGGACGCGGGATGAGCTCTCCGAGGAGATCGTCTGAGATTTCTCAGCGCCGCTCGCCGATCAGGGCCGGCGCGCCCGCCTTGAGGCCGATCAGGAACGTCAGCAGGACGGCGCCGGCGAAGAGGATCGCCACGCCGTTCCAGCCGCCGGACCAGTCGCGCACGGCGCCGGCGCCGAACGGGCCGAGAGCGGCGAAGCAATAGCCGACGCTCTGCGACATGCCGCTGAGCGAGGCCGCCACGGTCGCATCGGGCGAGCGCAGCACGACCATCATCAGCGCCAGGCCGAAGAGCCCGCCTTGCCCGATGCCGAGCAGAATCGCCGCCGGCCAGACCAGCAGCGGTCCGCCATAGAGGCAGCCGAGGAACCCCGCGAGGCTGGTCGTCAGCAGCACCGCCGCCAACCCGCCCTGCCCCGGCCGGCGGCCGGCGAGGACGGGGACGATCGGCGAGACCGCGATCTGCACCACGACCGACAGCGACAGCACATAGCCGCTTTCGATCACCGTGGCGCCATGCTCCTGCAGGATCACCGGCAGCCAGGCCAGCACCGCGTAGAACATCGCCGATTGCAGCCCCATGAAGGCGGTGACGGCCCAGGCGAGCGGGCTGCGCAGAAGACCGCTCGGCACCTTGCGCACGGCGGCGGCGGTCCGCGTGCGCAATTGCGGCAGCCAGAACAGCAGGGCCGGCAACGGCAGCAGCGCCCAGGTGCCGAGCCCGACCCGCCAATCCGTCCCGGTGAGGCGCTCGATCGGCGCCGTCAGCCCGGCGGCGGCCGCACTGCCGATCGCGAGCGCCATGGTGTAGAGCCCGGTCACCAACCCGACATGGTCGGGGAATTCGCGCTTGAACAGCGCCGGCAACAGCACGCCGGTGACGCCGATGGCAGCCGCCCCCAGGATCGTGCCGGCGAAAAGCACGGCATCGACGCCCAGGCAGCGCAGCGCCAGTCCGGCCGTGAGGCACGCCATCATGACGGCGACCGTGCGCTCGCTGCCCCATTGCCGCCCGAGCCGGGGCGCCACGGCGCTGGCGATGCCGAAGCAGAGCACGGGAATCGTCGTCAGCCAGCGCGCGCCGACGGCCGATAGCGGCAGCGCCGCCTTGATCTCGATCAGCAGGGGCGAGACGCTGGCGAGCGCCGGCCGCAGATTGAGCGCCACCAGCATGATGCCGGCGAGCAGCAGATACCGCCCGCGCAAGCTCGCCCCGCTCCGGTATGACGCGGCCTCGATCGTCTGCTGCGTCATGGGTCGGTCCGGCCCCGCGGCAGCGCGTAGGTGGCGACGATATGGGCGACCATGGCTTCGACGCCGTCGCTGAACAGCTCGACCTCGCCGACCGCCAGCCTCTTGCCGAGCCGGAGGATGCGCGCCTCGGCGCGGAGCGCCGCCGGCGCCGGCTTGCTCAGGAAATTCACCGACAGGCTGGAGGTCACGGCCAAAGGCTCCGGCCCGATGGCGCCGAGCACGGCGGCATACATGGCGACATCGGCCAGCCCCATCTGGATCGGCCCGCCGATCGTGCCGCCCGGCCTGAGAAAACCTTCGTCATAGGGAATGCGCATGATCGCATGGCCGGCACCGATCTCGACCGTCTCCATGCCCCAGGCGACGGCGAGCGGCAGGCTCGACCGCAGGATCTCGTCGAATTCGGCGATGGTGATGCGCGCCTCTTTCATCGAGGAACTCCGTCACGGCTCGGGACGGCCGAGCAGACAGGGCCGCGCCCCGGACCGTCAAGCGCGGTCCGCGCAGCCCTGCCCTCTCGGCGCGCAGGGCTCAGGCATCGCGGATGGGCGGCGGCTACCGGCCCCTCGGCGAGCTTCGCCTCGAGCGCCATGGTCTGGCCCACCGCCTTGGCGATGCGCGAGAAGGCGGTGCGCGAGATCCTTCAGCATCGTCAGATGGCGAGGCCGTCCTTGGGGGCCTTCGATCGGAATCGAATGATGCTCCAAGATCGCAGGCAAGCCCGTGACTGCTAGGCCTTCGGTTCCCCGTTCTCATCCATCCGGAAAGCCAGCTTCTTCATAAAGCCCTTCACCGCGACGAAGATATGTTCCGCCTCTTCCAGAGTGTATTTCTGATCGAGGTGCATCGTCGCATTGCGCCAAGGGTTTTGGATCGCAGCTAACATTGCATAGGCGTTATCGAAGAACTCTCCATCCCCGCTCATACGGTGACTATTGGTCGGCCATCTTCTCTCGATCTCGGTTTTGAGCGCTCGGAGCATCTCGCCCCAATTTCTGCCGTTGGCACGAGTCGGATCTGGAATACTCAGGCAGCGGGACAGAGCCCGGACTGCGGATTCAAGCGATCTGATTGCATGGAAAGCCGCCGCAGTACTCCTGTTGAGACCAAGGCACTTTGACGCTTCTTCGATATCGTACTCGATGGATGGAAACTTCGCCTCAACCCCCGAACCGAATGGGACTTCGGCACGATAGTAGTCTGCTTCGCCGGGGCTCAGTGATAAATATTCCCTTGATATGGTCTCATCCCTGAGCCTTCCATACAACTCTGGGCCGAATTCAAAGAAATGACCGTATGTACTTCCACCATCACCCAAGCACGCTAACATTTTTTGAACCGTCACGAGAGACGCCGATAAATTGTTTTTCATCAGAAGATCTTCCAAGTCCCGATATATATCTCGGAATTCGGCACGATCATCTACGGATATCGTATTGTTTAGGTGCCATTCGTGCGTAATATTTATCTGGGAGAATTTTGGATAATAATGCCCGGCGATATGTACCGTGCTGAGCATTCTGGATACGGGAAACAGATCCATGATGATGTCCCACAGGGTCCAAAACCGGCAGGAGACCGATCCCTCGAAGGTGCGCCCGCCAGTTGAATTATGATAGCTCAACCCCTAGCGTTTTGGTACAGGAAGCGAAACCTCCGGTCGCATAGTGGTGAACTGACAAAGAACATTGCTCGGATGATCGATCAGGACTCCGTCGGATTGCAGCCTATGCATAAATGCGCCATCGCAACGCCCCCTTGGCGCTCCGGCCCCGATGCGGGAAGATCGGCGTCCGTTTCCGCGCGAAGGAGCCCCCCATGGCCGTCCAGCCCACTCCGACCGAGCCGATCCTGCTTCGCCATGACCGGGGCAAGGTGGCGTGGCTGACGCTCAATCGGCCGGCGGCGCGCAACGCCCTGTCGCGGGCGCTCATGACCGAGCTGGAGGCGGCGCTCGACGCGGTCGCCGGGGACAGGTCCGTCGCCGTGGTCGTGATCGCCGGCGCCGGGTCGGCCTTCTGCGCCGGGCACGATCTGCGTGAGATCCGCAGCGAGAGCGGGCGCGATTTCTATGATGAGCTGTTCCGGCAATGCTCGCGGCTGATGACCCGGATCGTGCGCCTGCCGAAGCCGGTGATCGCGCGCATTCATGGCGTCGCCACCGCCGCCGGCTGCCAGCTCGCGGCCAGCGCCGATCTGGCGGTCGCGGCCGAGAGTGCGCGTTTCGCCACGCCGGGCGTCAATATCGGCCTGTTCTGCTCGACCCCGATGGTGGCGCTGTCGCGCGCGGTCGGGCGCAAGGCCGCGATGGAGATGCTGCTGACCGGCGATCTCGTTTCGGCCGAGCGGGCGCGCGAATTGGGGCTCGTCAATCGTGTCGTGCCCGAGGCCGATCTCGACGGCGCCGTGACGGCGCTCGCCGAGCAGATCGCCGGCAAGAGCCCGCTCACGCTCGCGATCGGCAAGGAGGCGTTCTATCGCCAGGCCGAGATGGATCTCGACCGGGCCTACGCCTATGCCTCGGAGGTCATGACCCGCAACATGTTGGCGCGCGATGCCGAGGAAGGGATCGACGCCTTCATCGAGAAGCGGCCGCCGGTCTGGACCGGCGACTGACCCCAAGCCCTGGCAAATTCGCGACCGAAGCGCTCAAGCATGACAGCGGCCCCACCAGGGCGCTAGAAAGGATGTCACGTATCGTCAGAGGCGGGGCCCGTGGATCACGACAGCTATTCGGACCAGTACATCAAGGAGGTGCTGCGCGAGGCGCGCACCATCGCCATGGTCGGCGCCAGCCCGAACTGGAACCGGCCGAGCTATTTCGCCATGAAATATCTCCAATCCAAGGGCTTCCGCGTCATTCCGGTCAATCCCAACGCCGCCGGCGAGACGATTCTGGACGAGCGCTGTTATGCGTGCCTGGCCGAGGTGCCCGACAAGATCGACATGGTCGATATCTTCCGCCAATCTGCGGCGGCGCCCGAGATCGTCGAGGAGGCGATCCGGCTCGGCGCCAGGATCGTCTGGATGCAGCTCGGCGTGCGGCATGACGCGGCGGCCGCGCGTGCCGAGGCGGCGGGCCTCAAGGTCGTCATGAATCGCTGCCCCAAGATCGAATATTCGCGCCTGTGCGGCGAGCTGGGCTGGAACGGCGTCAATACCGGCGTGATCAGCTCCCGCCGCCGCAAGCAAATGTGAACCCGGCTCCCTCAGGAGAAACAGACATCATGGCCGACTACGGCTTCGAGACCCGCGCCGTCCATTCCGGCGCCGCCCCCGACCCCACGACCGGTGCCCGCACCACACCGATCTATCAGACGACCGCCTATGTGTTCGACGATGTCGACCATGCCGCCTCGCTCTTCAACCTGCAGAGCTACGGCTACATCTACTCCCGCCTGACCAACCCGACCGTGGCGGTGCTGGAGGAACGGCTCGCCAGCCTGGAGGGCGGCCGCGGCGCCATCTGCACGGCGTCGGGCCATGCCGCCCAGCTCCTCGCCTTCTTCACCATCATGGAGCCGGGGGCGAGCTTCCTCGCCTCGAACAAGCTCTATGGCGGCTCGATGACCCAGTTCGGCCGGACCTTCAAGAAGTTCGGCTGGAACGTCGGGTTCGTCGATCAGACCGATCCCGAGAATTTCAAGCGCCATTTGACCGAGGATTGCCGGGCGATCTTCGTCGAGAGCCTGGCCAATCCGGGCGGCGTCGTGACCGATCTCGAAGCGATCGCCCGTATCGCGCATGATGCCGGCATCCCGCTCATCGTCGACAACACCATGGCGACGCCCTATCTGTGCCGGCCGTTCGAATGGGGCGCCGACGTGATCGTCCACTCCACGACCAAGTTCCTGGGCGGCCACGGCAATTCCATGGGCGGCGCGGTCATCGATTCGGGCCGGTTCGACTGGGCCAAGAGCGGCAAGTTCAAATCCCTGACCGAGCCGGAGCCGGCCTATCACGGGCTGCGCTTCCAGGAGACCTTCGGCGATCTGGCGATGACCGTCCACGGCCACGCGGTGGGCTTGCGCGACCTCGGCCCGTCCATGGCGCCGATGAACGCGTTCCTGACCATCGCCGGCATCGAGACCCTGCCGCTGCGCATGGCGCGGCATGTCGAGAACGCCCAAGCCGTAGCGACCCATCTGGCGCAGCATCCGCAAGTGTCGTGGGTGTCCTATGCCGGGCTTGAATCGAGCCCCTATTACGCGCTGGCGCGGCGCTACATGCCGCTCGGCGCCGGCTCGGTCTTCACCTTCGGCTTGAAGGGCGGCTACGATTCCGGCATCAAGCTGGTGGAATCGGTCGAGCTGTTCTCGCACCTGGCCAATATCGGCGACACGCGCTCGCTGATCATCCACCCGGCCTCGACCACCCATCGCCAGCTCTCCGACGATCAGCGGCTGGCCGCCGGCGCCGGGCCGGATGTGGTGCGGCTATCGATCGGCATCGAAACCGCCGCCGACCTCATCGCCGACCTGGATCAGGCGCTGGCCCTGGCGGGCGGGTAATATTCCGAGAGGAGAGAGTTGGGCATCGGTTGGTCGGGCATGCCGGATTTGAACCGACGACCCCCAGTCCCCCAGACTGATGCGCTACCAGGCTGCGCTAATGCCCGTCCGCCAACCGATGCCAAGGCCGGGCGGTTGACCCGGCGGCGCGACTATAGGGAGGTGCCGGGGGCACGCGCAACCCGGAACTTGCGTTCGGCCGCCAGCGCCGTCATGCATGGCTGAACAGCGAGCGGGAGATCGAAGGCATGGCGGGACGGGCGACGATCATCATTCCGCTCGTCATCGCGTCGATCGTGCTGTGGGAACTGGCGGTTCCGACGGCGCTGATCCTGACCCGGCCGGGGATGCCGGAGCTCTCGGTCTATGCCGTCGACAAGATCGGCTTCGCCGCGGCGCTGGCGCTTGCCCTTACCTTTGCCCATGCCTGGCGCAGCTGCGGCTTCGGCGGGGGACTGCCGGCGCGCGGGCTCAAGCTGCTCTGGCCGATCTGGCTCGGTACCGCCGCGGCCCTGATCCAGGGCGTCGCCAATCCCGATCCGGTGCGGCTCCTGGGCTGGCTTGCCGTCGCCGCCGCCGTCGCCTTCGGCGAGGAGGGCATCTTCCGCGGCATCGTCATCGCCGCCTTACGCCCGCAGCGGCAGCGCCGGGCGGCCTGGATCTCGGCCACTCTGTTCGGCGTGGTTCACCTGGCCGGGCTGGCGAGTCCGCTCGATCCGCGAATCGTCGTGCTGCAGGCGATCGCGGCCGGCGGCCTCGGCCTGGTCCTGGCCGGCACGCGGCTGCTCACCGGCTCGATCTGGCCCGGTCTGCTGGCGCACGCCGCCCTCGATTTCTTCGGGCTCATCGCCGCCGACGGGGTCGTCGACGCTATGCCGGATTCGGCGGAGGAATATGTCTTCCTGCTGGCGACGGCGGCGATTTCGATCGGTTGGGGCCTGGTGCTGTGGCGGCGGCTGCCGCCAGACCAGCCGTTAGAGTATCCCTAATGATCAAGCAGGATCTGGGGTCCAGATCCTGTCATCGCGGTCTAACGCCGCTTGCGGGGCAGGAGGTCGCGTAGATCCGTCAGCTCTTCGAGCAGGGATCGGAGCATGGCGCGCGCGGCCGGGTCGGTAATCGGCGCCATGGGCACGGCCGGCCGCACGGCGCGCGGCCGCGGGACGGGAACCGGCGCGTGCTCGTCGGCCTCGGGCTCGATCTCTTCCGGCTCCGGCTCCTCGAGACCGAGCGGCAGCATGGTGCCGGCACTTGAGGAGGCGGGCTTCGCCGCCTTGATCTGGCCCTCGCGCAGCAGGCGCTGCACGCCCTTGATGGTATAGCCTTCCTGATAGAGCAATTGCGCCACGCGGCGGAGCAGATCGACATCCTCGGGCCGATAGTAGCGCCGGCCGCCGCCGCGCTTCAGCGGCCGGATCTGCGGAAATTTCGTTTCCCAGAATCGCAGCACGTGCTGAGGCACGTCGAGCTCGTCGGCGACCTCGCTGATCGTGCGGAAGGCGCTCGCCGACTTGGCAGCACGTCGCCGCGCCTCCTCGTCGGCGCCGTTGCCCTCGCGCAGAGGCGCCATCAGGCCCGACCGGGCGCCTTGCCGTTCTTGGCGAGCGAAGTGTTGATCTGCTCCTTGAGCACATGGCTCGCCCGGAACACCAGCACCTCGCGCGGCTCGATCGGCACTTCCTTCCCGGTCTTGGGATTTCGGCCGACGCGCTTGCCCTTGTGGCGCACGCCGAAACTGCCGAAGGACGAGATCTTGACCATCTCGCCCCGCGCCAGCGCATCGGAGATCTCACCCAGGACGCTTTCGACCAGATCGGCCGATTCGTTTCGGGACAGACCGACTTCTTGATAGACGGCTTCGCTCAGCTGTGCTCGCGTAACGGTACCTCCGCTCACGATCGCCTCCCCGAAAATTCCGAGGGAAGAACGGTATCCGCGTCAGACTATTCCGTCAAAGCATATGCTTAGGGCACGATGCGAAGGCCGAGGGCGAGACCGTTGCCGCGGCCTCTTGATTTAATACCTGAGCAGCCCGGCGCCCCAGGACAGGCCGCCGCCCATGGCTTCGAGCAGGACGAGCTGGCCGCGCTTGATCCTGCCGTCATGGACAGCCTCGGCGAAGGCGAGCGGGATCGAAGCGGCCGACGTGTTGGCGTGGCGGTCGACCGTGACCACGACCCGGTCGTCGCCCAGATCGAGCTTGCGGCCGACGCCGTCGATGATCCGCTTGTTGGCCTGGTGCGGCACCAGCCAATCGATGTCGCGCGGGGTCAGATGATGCTGCGCCAGCGCCTCGCCCACCACTTCCGATAGGCGATGGACGGCGTGGCGGAACACTTCCCGCCCCTCCATCCGGACATGCCCGGTGGTCATGGTCGAGGACGGGCCGCCATCGACATAGAGCAGATCGTAGTGATCGCCGTCGGTATGGATATGGGTCGAGAGCAGGCCGCGCTCGCTATCCGCCTCGCCGCGCAGCACCACGGCGCCGGCGCCGTCGCCGAACAGCACGCAGGTCTGCCGGTCCTGCCAGTCGAGGATGCGCGAGAAGGTCTCGGCGCCGATGACGAGAACGGTTTTGGCCTGGCCGGTCTTGATGAAATTGTCGGCGGTGGCGAGCGCGAAGATGAAACCGGAGCAGACCGCCTGGATATCGAAGGCGGCCCCGCGCTTCATGCCGAGCCGCGACTGCACCTTGGTTGCCGTCGCCGGGAAAGTGTGGTCGGGCGTCGCGGTCGCGAGCACGATGAGATCGAGCTCGTCCGCCGTGACGCCGGCATGCTCAAGCGCGCGGGTCGCTGCGGTGAAGGCCAGGTCCGAGGTCATCTCGCCGTCGGCGGCGATATGGCGCTGCCGGATGCCGGTGCGCTGGACGATCCATTCGTCGCTGGTATCGACCCGCTCCGCCAGCTCCTGGTTGGTGACGATGCGCGCCGGCAGATAGGCGCCGCAGCCTAGGACGACGGAACGAAGAGCCATGCTGTGAGACTAGACCGGTTCGGGTTGCACGGGAGCGGCGAGTGCTGCCAGCTCCTCCTTGATGCGCGCAGCGAAGCCGTTGCTGCTCAGATCATGGGCCACGGCGATGGCGTTGGCGAAGCTGAAGGCGTCGGCGCCGCCATGGCTCTTGACCACGATGCCATTGAGGCCGAGGAACATGGCGCCGTTATGGCGCCGCGGATCGAGCCGCTCCCTGAGCTTCATCAGCGCCGAATGGGCGAGCAGGCCGCCGATCCGCGCCATGAACGAGGAGCGGAAGGCGCCACGGACGAAATCGGTATAGAGCTTGACCACGCCTTCGGCCGTCTTCAGCGCGATATTGCCGCTGAAGCCGTCGGTCACGACGACATCGACCGTGCCGCTGGCGATGTCGTCGCCCTCGACGAAGCCGTGATAAATCAGGCCCGGAATGCCGGCGCGCAGCCGCGTATTGGCCTCGCGCAGCGCGTCGTTGCCCTTCATCTCCTCGGAGCCGACATTGAGGAGGCCTACCGTCGGCTTGACGAGGCCGAGCACGGCGCGCGCGAAGGCATCGCCCATCAGCGCGAACTGCACCAGATTCTCGGCATCGCATTCGAGATTGGCGCCCATGTCGAGCATCACCGTCTCGCCCCGCGCCGTCGGCACGACGGAGGCGATCGCCGGCCGATCGATACCGGGCATGGTCTTCAGCACCATCTTGGCCATGGCCATGAGCGCCCCGGTATTGCCCGCCGAGACGGCGCAATCGGCCCTGCCCTCGGCAACCGCGTCGATGGCGAGGCGCATGCTCGTGCGCTTGCCGCTGCGCAGCACCGCCGAAGGCTTGGCGTCGCCGGCGACGATATCCTCGGCATGGACGATGGTGGCGGCGGCCTTGAGGGTCGGCATCGCCGCAATCAGCGGTTTGATCCGTTCCTCGTCGCCGACCAGCGCGAAACGCAAGGCAGGATAGCGTATGAGAGCCATCTCAGCGCCCTTCAACACCATGTCCGGCGCCTTGTCGCCGCCCATGACATCGAGAGCGATGATGAGATTCTTGCTCAAGGACGCGACCGCGACCGTCTGTTAGACAGCTTTCGCGGCGGTCACTTCGCGCCCATCATAGTGCCCGCACGCCTCGCACATATGGTGCGGGCGCTTCAGCTCGCCGCAATTCGGGCACTCGGCATAGGCCGAGGTCGGCAGCGCGTGGTGGGCGCGGCGCATGTTGCGGCGTGACTTGGAGGTTCTTTTCTTAGGAACGGCCATTGGAACGAACTCGTAGGTTGGGGGCCCGCAAAGAGCCGAGCGTTCTATACAAAATCCTGCCGGCCCGCAAGGTCGCCGGCGCATGCCTATTGCTTCTTGAACGCAGCCAGCTTCCCGAACGGTGAGTCGGCCGGCTCTCCGGCGAACTCGATCTCCACCGCCTCGACGCCCGCAGCTCGCGGATAAGGGTCCATGGCGACAGCCAACTGTTGCGCTACCGTCTCGCCGATGTCAATCGCATCGCCGATCAGCGGCTCGACCAGCGGCTCGTCGGGCTCGTCGAGGGCCAGGCGATCGGCCTCGTCCTCGTCGATATCGGGCCGGTAGAGGATGGTGAAGCGCTCGCCGACCTTGGCCGGCACCGGATCGAGCGTGACGGTGCAGGATTGCACCAGATCGGCCTCGAGCACGCCGTCGAGCCGGACCTCGCCATTCTCGCGCACGAGCGTGATCTCGGCCTCCAGCCGATCGAGCGAGATAAGGCCGAAGCGGTTGGCCAGGCCGGCACGCTCCTCCTCCTTGGCGGCGATCTTGTAGGTCGCCGGCTGGGCATGCAGCCGATGCGTGGAGACGATGCGGGAAAATTCGGGCGGGGCGCCGGTCGAGTCGTTCATGCGCTAAAGCTCGGTCCGTTGGCCCGGGAAATCAAGCTCGACCTGTACGAAACGGACCTGCCCGGCGGCGATCGACTCGGTCGGCTCGGCCGCAAGTGCCTTGCTCTGCCGATCGAGATAGCGGGCCATGAAGGCGAGCTCGGTCGGCTCCGGGGCCGCGACCGTGCCATAGAGATTGCGCCGCAGCGCCTCCTCGAGCTCGGGCGCCTCCGCCAGGCCGCGCTGATAGGCGGCGATCCGGCCGAAGAAGCCTTCGGCCATGCGCCCGATCTGCTTGCCGACCGAGAGATCGCCTGTGCCCATCTCGCGCAGCGCCCGATCCATATCGGCGAAGAAGAGATCGAACAGGGCCTGGCCGAAGCGCTGGGCCGCTGTCTCGCCGCGCAGGCGATGGAGCACCAGGAAGGCATGCAGTGCGATCATCTCGAAGCGTCCGTCGAGCGTATCGGGCACGCCATAGTCGCGATAAAAGGCGGGTTCGCGCGCCTGCGCCACGATCGCGCTATAGGCGGAATGGGCGGCGTCGCGCTCGGGCGATCGCCCAAACAGGTTCTTTAACGACATGCGGCACCGATCCCTTGCGATCCGCGATTGACAGAGTGGCTTTCCAGCAGGCAGGTATTGCCGCAAATGGCTGCCGATAGACAGATGCTAAATTGCCGATTCCGCCATGCTCGCATGGTCAAGATCCTTGCCGCCGCGGCGCTCGCTTCGACGCTCGCCGCCTGCACTTGGCCGCAAGTGGTGCGCGGCAACCTGCCCGACAATGATTCCGTCGCCAGCATTCAGCCCGGCATTTCGACCAAGGCCGATGTGACCAGGCTGATGGGCTCGCCCTCCAGCATCGCGGCGTTCGATCCGAACACCTGGTATTACATCAGCCGCCGGGTCGAGCATCAGACGCTGCAGGATGACGATCTCCTGGAACAGCGGGTCTATGTCGTGGAGTTCGACGACAAGGGCGCCGTCAAGGATCTGCAGACCCATATCGACGACGATCACAATGTCGCGATGATCGCGCGGACCACGCCGGCGCCGGGCAAGGAATTGTCCTTCATCGAGCAGCTGCTGAACAGCTTCGGCAAGTTCACCGGCGGTGGCGGCGGCGGCAAGCCGTCCGGTGGCGGCGGCGGTGGCGGCGGTTACTAGGCGGGGTGCTCGCCTTTCGAGTTAAAACGGCCCCGGAGATGCGATCTCCGGGGCCGTTTCGCTTTTAATCGGCTTCAGCGGGTAATCGGCTTCAGCGGGCGAACCCGGCCAGGATCGCCAACAGCAGCAGGGCAACGATATTGATGATCTTGATCATCGGATTGACCGCCGGGCCGGCCGTATCCTTGTAGGGATCGCCGACCGTGTCGCCGGTAACCGCCGCCTTGTGGGCGTCGGAGCCCTTGCCGCCATGATGCCCTTCCTCGATGTACTTCTTGGCATTGTCCCAGGCGCCGCCGCCCGAGGTCATGGAGATGGCGACGAACAGGCCGGTGACGATGGTGCCGAGCAGCATGGCGCCCAGCGACGAGAAGGCCGCCGCCTGCCCCGCCACCAGATCGATGACGGCATAGAGCACGATCGGCGCCAGCACCGGCAGCAGCGACGGCACGATCATCTCGCCGATCGCCGCCCGCGTCAGGAGATCGACCGCCTTGCCGTAATCCGGCTTGGCCGTCCCTTCCATGATGCCGGGGATCTCCTTGAACTGCCGGCGCACCTCGACGACCACCGATCCCGCGGCCCGGCCGACCGCGGTCATGCCCATCGAGCCGAACAGATAAGGCAGGAGCCCGCCGATGAAGAGGCCGATGACGACGTAGGGATCCTGCAGCGCGAAGCTGACCTTGAGGTTGGGGAAATAGGACCGCAGATCCTCGGTATAGGCGGCGAACAGCACCAGCGAGGCGAGGCCGGCCGAGCCGATGGCATAGCCCTTGGTCACCGCCTTGGTGGTGTTGCCGACCGCGTCGAGCGCATCGGTGGTCTTGCGCACATCCTTGGGTAGGTCGGCCATCTCGGCGATGCCGCCGGCATTGTCGGTGACGGGGCCGTAGGCGTCGAGCGCCACGATCATGCCGGCGAGCGCCAGCATGGTGGTGGCGGCGAAGGCGATGCCGTAGAGCCCGGCCGTGACGTAGGCGACGATGATGCCGACGCAGATGACCAGCACCGGCAGCGCGGTCGCCTCCATCGAGATGGCGAGGCCTTGGATGACGTTGGTGCCGTGCCCCGTGGTCGAGGATTTGGCGATCGAGCGCACCGGCCGGTATTCGGTCGAGGTGTAATATTCGGTGATGACGACGATGAGGCCGGTCACGGCGAGGCCGACCAGCGCGCAGATGAAGAGCGCCATGCCGGTGATCGCCGGCAGCCCGGTGACCTCGATCGGGTTCTTGAAGCCCACGGTCTGGTCGATCACCAGGGCGATGAGACCGGCCGAGATGATGCCGGTGACGATCAGGCCCTTGTAGAGCGCCTGCATGATGTTGCCGTTGGCGCCCAGCCGCACGAAGAAGGTGCCGACGACCGAGGCGAAGATGCAGACGCCGCCGATCAGCAGCGGCAGCAGCATGGCGCTGTCGCGCGCCGCCCCGGTGAAGAAGATGAAGCCCAACAGCATTGTGGCGACCACAGTCACCACATAAGTCTCGAACAGGTCTGCAGCCATGCCGGCGCAATCGCCGACATTGTCGCCGACATTGTCCGCGATGACCGCGGGGTTGCGCGGGTCGTCCTCGGGAATGCCGGCCTCGACCTTGCCGACGAGATCGGCGCCGACATCCGCACCCTTGGTGAAGATGCCGCCGCCGAGTCGGGCGAAGATCGAGATGAGCGAGGCGCCGAAGGAGGTGCCGAGCAGCGCCTCCAGCACCGAGCGCAGCTCGGTATCGGGCACGATCGCGCGCAGCACGAAATAATAGATCGAGACGCCGAGCAGGCCCAAGCCCACCACCAGCATGCCCGTAATGGCGCCCGACTTGAACGCGATGCCGAGACCGGCCGCGAGCCCGTCGCGCGAGGCCTGCGCCGTGCGGACATTGGCGCGGACCGAGACGTTCATGCCGGCATAGCCGGCAGCGCCCGAGAGGAGCGCGCCGATGACGAAGCCGACGGCGACCTTGAGCCCGAGCGTCACCCCCAGGATGATGCAGATGACGATGCCGACGATGGCGATCGTGCTGTATTGCCGATTGAGATAGGCGCGGGCGCCTTCCTGCACCGCAGCCGCGATTTCCTGCATGCGCGCGGTGCCGGCGTTCGCCGCCAAGACCTGCCGCGCCGCGAAGGCGCTGTAGAGCAGCGCCAGGATACCGCATGCAATAATGATCCAATTCGCCGTAGCCATACCGGGAAGCCTTTCTTGTTGTTTTACCCGTACCCGGCCGAGGATTCGGCCAGCCTATTGCTCGTTACCGAAACGGACCCGTCCCTCCCGATCGGGAAGAGGCGAATATATACAATCACAGCGAGAAGGGAGAGGGCTACCCCTTATGGGGTTTGCCCTGGGCAACCTCCTTGGCCAGGCTGAAGATGCGCGGCTCCTCGGGTTCGCCCTCGAAATACTCGGTCTGGCTGAGATAGCCGATCTCGTGAAGCGCACGGACCATGACCTTGCCCGAATCCGGATAGACACAGACCTCGTTCGGATCGTTCATGCCCACGCTCAGATAGACCAGATCCTCGTCGAAGCCGTTGACGAGCTGATGCGCGACGCCGGTGCCGGACTGACAGGTGATGCAGTCGCCCGGCCCGACCACGCGCAGGCTGCTGCCATAGCGGAGCACGCCCCGGCCCGACAGGATGTAGAAGACTTCATCCTCGAGCTGATGGCTGTGGAAAGGGCAAGCGGTGCGCCCCGGCGGCACGCGCGAGACATTGACGCCGAGATGGCCGAGGCGGGGCCCGGGCGGCGTCAGCAGCTTGTAATAACCGCCCCACCGCTCGCCGACGAGTTCGGCGACCTCTTCGGCATCGTCGATATTGACGATATGGGGCGATGGCTCACTCATGAAGAGATCATGTCGGATAAACGGTGCCGGCGCAAAGCGGTAAATCCGGTCCATACCGCCCCTCGGCGCCGGGAGCGCGCCTCATCACATCGGCGGCTTGACCCCGTCCTTCTCGGCATTGACCCTTAGCACGGTCATGCTGCCGTCGGGCTGCTTCAGCACCTGGACCAGCACGGCGGCGCCGGGCTTGAGCAGGCTCGCATCCGCGGGCGCGAAGGCGACGATCGGCGTCTGCGGCGTCACCGTCACCTCGGTCTCGCGCCCCTTGTAGTTCACGGTCAGCTTCTGGCCCTTGGCGGCGCTGGCACTGCCCGAGATGGCGCCGTTGGTCATGAGGCTGTCGGGCGTCAGGTCCCAGGGCACCTGCCCCTCGTTGGTCCCGCGCATTGCCTCCGGGAAAATATGGACCTCGAGCGCCTGCCGCTCGCCATTCTCGCCATTGATCGAGGTGACGCCGACGAAGTCGCCGGACTTGATGTCCGCGAGGCTGCTCTTGACCATGCCGACCACCATGGTGCCAGCCGGGAAGTTCATCGCCAGCGCGTCGCCGCTGCGCGACTTAACGATGAGCGTCTGGCCCTCAAGCCTTTCGACCGTGCCCCGGATCCGCATCCGCGTGCCCTCGGGCGCCTGCGCCCAGGCCGGCACGGCCGACATGATCGCCAGCGCGACAATCAAGGATTTCACAAGCCGCATGATCTTTCTCCCGAAGTTCCGGCTTGGGCTTAGCGAAGCCGCCGCAAGGGAGTCAATTCGCGCAATGGCCGCGGGCACGCGGTTGACTTGGCCGTCACGGCGTGAAACCGTTAGTCATGGCTAACACTTCGATGGGATCTGCCGCCATGACCGATGACGTGCCCGACCATTTCGTCCTGATCCACGCGCCAGGCCCGGCCTGGAAGCCGGGCGTGCCGTTCCGCGAGCAGCATGAGGTCATGGAGCATGTCCGCTACATGCGGCAATTCCTCGACAGCGGGGCGCTGGTTATGGGCGGCCCGTTCCTGGACGATAGCGGTGGCATGATGATCATGCGCGGCCCGTCGCTGGACGCGGCGACAGCGCTGGCCGAGGCCGATCCCACGGTCGGATCGGGCTTGCTCACGGTGACGGTGCGTCCCTGGTTGCCGGTCATGCAGGGAGAGCGGTGAACGCACCGGTCGGATCGCACGAGAACGGCTTTGCAATCGACAGGACCCGTTCCCTATAGTGGTGTAGATTGTCACTAAAGCCATCCTTGGTTTAAGCTCCTTCCTGCGATCGAGGACAGGGCGGCGACTTCAGGATGGGCTTTGATGACTGAGCAATCTCAAACGGCCCTGGACGCGCTGATCCGCCAGACTCTGGACGAGCTTCTTGCCAGCCCGGAGCAGCCGGCGCCGTGGCTGACCATGTTCATGTTGCTGGCCCGCAAAAGAGATGCCCGCAATCTGCTGAGCATCGTGAATACGCGAATGCAGCGCCGAGGCGATCCGCTCACTTTCATCTTCACGGGGCTTCGAGAACTACATAGCGCAAAGGCGGATGCGGAGGCGCTTTGGGTGGCGGACCTCATGCTCCCGAACCCTGCCACGGCGCCGCTCGCTCTGCGCGCCTGCGGATCGGTGGCCACGCGGGCGCGCGCCTGGGCCTCTGCCGGCGATCTGATGCGGCAGGCTTCCGCAGCACTGGATCGGGCGGTCGCGGCGGTTCCGAGCGATACGATCTTCCGCACCCAGATCGCGCCGCTCATCGCCGCTCAGGGCCGAATGATCGAGGCGCCGGAGGCTATCCGCTCGCTTCGCCGACCCGAGCGGAGCCCGGCGATCGAGTGGCTCGACCCGCCTCCGGCGGATGGCGCCCTGGTCCTCTTCGCTTGCGCCGATCTGAAGTATCTGAAGCTGTTCGGCCCGGGGCTCGCAGAGAGCTTCCGTCGCACGCAGCGCGCATCGTCGATCTTGCATCTGCATGCCGTCTCGAACGATGCCGAAGCGATGACGCTGCTCCAGGCGATCAAGGACACGGATGGCCGGATCCGGACCTCGATCGAATGGGCGACGGGCAAATCGGCCTACTATGCGTGCAGCCGCTTCCTCATCGCGCCGCAGATGTTCGTGCGCTACCCCGGCCGTCCCTTGATCGGCCTCGATATGGACATGATTCTCGAGCGGCCCTTCGATCTGCTGCTGACGCCGACGGACATGCCTGATATCGGCCGGTTCACCCTCCCGGACGCCGTGCTGCCGAGCCTGGCCCCCCTTGCCTGCATCACCTTGATGAACCCGACGCCGGCGGCTCTCGACTATGTGCTGCGGCTCGACGCTCTGATCGAGCGAAATCTGGAGCTGCCCTGTAACTGGATGCTGGACCAGGCGGCGATCTTCTCGCTCGAGCGGCTGAACGAGATCGAGCCATTCTATCGGCTTATCGATTTTTCCGAGATCTTCGAGGGCTATATCGGGGGATTTGCGGATCTGCCCAAGCCCGAGGGCAAGATGGATGCGCGCCTTTCCAATCTATGACTTGATCCGCCCGCGCCGGAAATCGGCCAGCACCTCGCGCGCGGCATTGTGCCCGGGCGCACCGGAGACGCCACCGCCGGGGTGGGTCCCGGAACCGCATTGATAGAGGCCGGCGATCGGCGTGCGGTAATCGGCATAGCCCAAGGTCGGCCGCGCGCTGAACAACTGATCGAGCGCCAGCGCGCCATGGAAGATGTCGCCGCCGACCAGGCCGAACTGTCGTTCGAGGTCGCGCGGCGACAGGATCTGGCGGCCGAGCACGAGGCCGGCGAAGCCGGGCGCGTAGCGCTCGACCGTGGCGACCATCAGATCGGCGACGCGCTCGCGATCCTCGTCGGCGAGGTCGGGCGAGACATGCTGGCAGAACAGGCTGGCGACATGGGCGCCGGGCGGCGCCAGGCTGTCGTCGATCGTGGACGGGATCAGCAGCTCGACCACCGGCTCGCGCGACCAGCCGAATTGCCGGGCGTCGCTATAGGCGCGCTCCATATAGGCGAGCGACGGGGCGATCAGAATGCCGGAGGTCAGATGGTCGATACCGTCGCGATTGGGGGCGGCGGTGAATTCGGGCAGGCCCGAAAGCGCCAGATTCATCCGGAAGGTGCCGGAGCGGCAGCGCCACGCCGCCATGCGGCGGCCGAAATCCGCCTCGACGGCGCCGGGATCGACCAGATCGCGGAACAGCAGCTTGGGATTGAGGTTCGAGATCACGCAGCGGGCGCGAAGCACCGTGCCGTCCGCCAGCGCCACGCCTTGCGTCCGGCCGCGCTCGACCATCACTTCCGCGACCGCCGCTCCGGTCGCGATCTCGGCGCCGCGCGCCAGGGCGGAACGCGCCATCGCCTGGGTGATCGAGCCCATGCCGCCGATCGCATGGCCCCAGGCACCCTTACGGCCGTTGGATTCGCCGACGACATGGTGCAAAAGCACATAGGCCGAGCCCGGCGCATAGGGGCTGGCGTAATTGCCGACGATGCTGTCCCAGCCGAAGACGGCCTTGATCGGATCGCTTTCGAACCAGCGGTCGAGCAGATCGCCGGCGCTGTTGCCGAGCAGCTCCAGCAGATCGCGCTGTGCCGCTACCGGCAGCCGCCACAGCAGGCGGCCGAGATCGAAGCCGGCGCCGAGAGCCGCGAAGCCGCCGCCGCGATTGGGCGGAGTCTTGTGCCAGACGGCCCGGACGAGATCGGCGGCCTGGTCGAGCACGGCGTTGTAGCCGGGCAAGGCGGCGGCATCGCGGCCCGAGAAGCGCGCGATCTCGGCCGTGCGCGCGGCGGTATCGACCGGCAGGCGCAACGCATCGCCATCCGGCAGTGGCAGGAAATTCTGCATGCGCCGGTCGACGATCCTGAGGCCGTGCGCGCCGAGCTCCAGATCGGCGATGATCTTGGGCGAGAGCAGGCTGACCGTGTATGACGCGACCGAATTGCGGAAACCCGGGTGAAATTCCTCGGTCACGGCGGCGCCGCCGACTACCGAGCGACGCTCGACCAGCTTCACCTTGAGCCCGGCGGCAGCGAGATAGGCGGCGCAGGTGAGGCCGTTATGGCCGGCGCCGATGATGACGACATCCCAATTCATAGGCGCCTTATGCCCGCGCCCATGAGCCAGGGTCAACGACCGTGGGTGCGCTCTCCGACCGAGAGGATGAGCACCGACTTGATCAGCCCCGGCCCGGTGATCTCGCTCGCCACCTCCAGCAGCTTGTCCTTGATCGCCTCGCCCGGCACCGGCGGGTCGCCCGGCTTCTGGCTGTCGTAGAGCTCGTTGAGCGCGACCAGGAAGGAATCGAGCACCTGGCGGCGGAACGGATCGAATTGCGCCTCGGTCTTGCCCCCCTCGAGCTCCAGCACGAGGCTGAGGCTGACCTCCTTGTCGATCTTGTTCGAAGGACCGATGACCGAGAAGGAGATCGGGCGCAGGCGCACATAGGAAGGCCCGCTGCCTTCCGCCGCCAGCGCCGCCGATCCGATCAGGCTCGTTCCCAGCATAAGGGCGAGCAGCAGGTTCCTGACCTTGTTCATCGATCCCATCCGGCTAATCCGGCCGCAGCTTAGCGGCGAATATTCACCAGAAGGTTTAGAGAAGGCGATCAGCCGTGACGGAAGCCGCGTTGCGCGAGCGCGATCTCGTTGCCGGCGCGATCGACCACGCGAACCCCCTGCCCCGCCTCGATCCGGCCGATCCGCGCAACCGGCACGCCCGCAGCGGCGCTCGCCTGCGCCACATCCGCACCGGGCGGGGCCGTGAACAGCAGCTCGTAATCGTCGCCGCCGGTCAGCACCAGCTCCAGCAGCGCCGGATCGAGCGCCAGCACCGAAGCCGCGGCGGGCGAAAGCGGCACCGAAGCGGCCTCGATCACGGCGGCGACACCGGAAGTTTCGGCGATATGGTCGAGATCGCCGACCAGCCCGTCGGAGATATCCATCATCGCGCTCGCCAGCCCGGCGAGCAGCGGCCCCAGCCCCGTGCGCGGGCGCGGCAGGCGGTAGCGGTCGGCGAGCCAGGACCGGTCGGCGGCATCGGCGCCGTTCAGCCGATCGGTCGCGGCCAGCAGACCGAGCGCGCCGTCGCCGATGGTGCCTGAAACGTAGAGGAGATCGCCCGGCCGGGCGCCCGAGCGGCGCACCGCCCGGCCGGCCGCGACCCGGCCGAAAGCGGTCAACGAGAGCGTGATCGGTCCCGGGGTCGAGACCGAATCGCCGCCCAGCAGCACGATGCCGAACTCGGCCTGGTCCGCGCTCAAGCCCAGGGCGAAGCGCTCGACCCAGCCATCGTCGCAGCGCTTAGGCAGCGCCATGGTCATGACATAGGCCACCGGCCGCGCCGCCATGGCGGCTAGGTCGGAAAGATTGCAGCGGAGCAGCTTGCGGGCGATGAGGTCCGGCGGATCGTCCGCCAGGAAATGCACGCCCTCGACCAGCGCGTCGGCGGTGACGACCAGTTCCTCGCCCGGCGGCAAGGTCAGCAATGCTGCATCGTCGAGCAGGCCGAGCGCGCCCGGCGCCTTGGCGAGCGGGGCGAAATAGCGGGCGATGCGGCCGAACTCGCCCGAGCCCGCCGGCTCAGCCGTGGCCGTCCTCCCATTCGGTCGGGCGGAGCTGATGCCCGAGCCGATCGAGCACGCCATTGATCAGGCCTGGCTCCTTGCCGGAGAAGAAGGCGTGGGCGACATCGACATATTCGGTGATGACGACGCGCGCCGGAACGTCGATGCGGGCCGCCAGCTCGAACACGGCGACGCGGAGGATGGCGCGGATCACCGTCTCCAGCCGATCGATCGGCCAATCGGCCGACAACGCGCTCGAGATCAGAGCATCGAATTCGCCCTGCTTCGCCAGCGTGCCGGTGACGAGATCGCGGAACATCGCCTCGTCGGCCGGGACATATTCGTCGCCGTCGATCTCCTGGCCGAGCCGGTGCTTGACGAACTCGCCGATCGCGACCGAGCCGGAAATGCCGGTGATCTCGACCTGATAGAGCGCCTGGACCGCGGCGAGGCGGGCGGCGGCGCGCGGGCTGCCCGAGCGGCCACGCTGTCGCTTGATCGGATCGGACATCAGGCGGGCACCGTCAGCCGGTTCTTCAGCGCCACCATGGCGAGGGCGGCGTTGGCGACCTCCGCCCCTTTGTTCTTCTTGGTGCGCGAGGCGCGCGCCCAAGCCTGGTCGTCATTCTCGACCGTCAGGATGCCGAAACCAACGGCGAGCCCATGACGCAGCGCCAGATCCTGCAGGCCGCGCGCGCTCTCGCCGCAGACATAATCATAATGCGTGGTCTCGCCGCGGATGACGACACCCAGGCCCAGATAGCCGTCATAGTATCGGGCGCGTACCCGCCCCGCCGGCAGGTTGAGGCCGGCGGCGAGTGCGATCGCCGCCGGGATCTCGAAGGCGCCAGGCACCTGAATCACGTCCCATGTGGCGCCGGCCGCCTTCAGCGCCTCCTCGGCGCCGGCGAGCAGCTCGGCCGAGATATCGCGGTAGTAAGGCGCCTCGACGATCAGGATATGGGTCATCGCTTCGCTCCCGGCAGCGGGATCGCCCGCTGATCGACGACGCGCAGCCCATAGCCTTCGAGGCCGACGATATTGCGGCTGGTGTTGGACAGCAGGATCATTTCGCGCACGCCCAGATCCAGGAGGATCTGCGCGCCGATGCCGTAATCGCGCAGCGACCGGCTGCGCTCGACCGGCTCGCCCAGGCGGCGGCGCACGCGGTCGCTGAGGCTGGTCGGCATCGGCTCGCGGATCAGCACCACGACGCCGCGCCCGGCCTCGGCGATCATCTCCATCGAGGCGTGCAGCTCGCCGCCTCGGCCCGAAAGACCGCAGCCCAGCACGTCATCGAGCACGTTCAAGGCATGGACCCGCACCAGCACCGGGCCGCCGGTGGTGATGTCGCCCTTCACCATGGCCAGATGCTCGGCATAGTTCAGCTTGTTGACATAGACCATGATCTGGAAGTGGCCGCCATGGCTGCTGTCGATCTCGCTGGTCAGCGTCCGCTCGATCGTCCGCTCGTGCCGGCGGCGATAGGCGATGAGGTCGGCGATGGTCGCGATCTTGAGGCCGTGGAGCTGGGCGAAGGCGATGAGATCGGCCCGGCGCGCCATGGTGCCGTCGTCATTCATGATCTCGCAGATCACGCCCGACGGGTTGAGGCCGGCGAGGCGGGCGATATCGACCGCGGCCTCGGTATGGCCGGTGCGCACCAGCACGCCGCCGTCGCGCGCCATCAGCGGGAAGATATGGCCCGGCGTCACCAGGTCCGAGGCGCCTTTGGTCGGATCGATCGCGACCGAGATGGTGCGTGCGCGGTCGGGGGCGGAGATGCCGGTCGTCACCCCTTCCTTCGCCTCGATCGAGACGGTGAAGGCGGTCTGCAGCCGCGAGGAATTATGCTGCGGCATCAGCGGCAGCTTCAGCTCCTCGACCCGCTGGCGGGTCATCGCCAGGCAGATCAGGCCGCGGCCGTACTTGGCCATGAAGTTGATCGCGGCGGGCGTCGCCATCTGGGCCGGGATGACCAGATCGCCCTCATCCTCGCGATCCTCGTCATCGACCAGGATGAACATGCGGCCGTTGCGGGCATCCTCGATCACCTCGGCGATCGGCGAGACGATGTCGATGAAGCTCATGGCAGATCCTTGCCGACAAGCCGCGCCACGTAGCGGGCGAGCATGTCGATCTCCAAATTGACGGCATCGCCGACCATCGCGTCGCCGAAGCGCGTCGCGGCCTGCGTATGGGGAATGATATTGACGCCGAAGCGGTTGCCCTCGACCTCGTTGACGGTCAGCGACACGCCGTCGATCGTGATCGAGCCCTTGCGTGCGATGAACCGCTCCAGCTCAGCGGGCGCCTCGATCGTGTAGCGGACCGATTCATTCTCGGGTCCGCGCGCGACGATCCGGCCCAGGCCGTCGACATGGCCCGAGACGATGTGGCCGCCCATCTCGTCGCCCATCTTCAAGGCCTGTTCGAGATTGACCTTGGTGCCGATGCGCCAATCCCTGAGCGTGGTGAGGCCCAGCGTCTCGGCCGAGGCCTGGACGGTGAACCAACCACCGCCGGTCTCGACCACGGTCAGGCACACGCCGGAACAGGCGATCGAGGCGCCAAGCGCGATCTTGCTCGTATCGAACCGCGTTTCGATCGTGTAGCGCGGATCGCCGCTGGGCTCGATGGCGCGCACGCGGCCTACATCCGTGATGATCCCGGTGAACATGGTTTAAGTCTGGCCGACGATGGATCCGGCCCTGAACCTAAGCGCTGAGCGCCAAGGTTTCCAGTACATCATCGCCCACACGCATGAGCGAAAGGCGGGTCGCCCGCGCTTGATCCGCAAGGCGGTCGACGCCGAGGGCCTTCACCGCCGGCAATCCGTCGCCGCCGATGAGGCCGGCGCTGCGGAACCAGGCGAGGCGATCGACCAGCTTCCGGCGCAGCAGCGCCGCCGCCAGCGTTGCCCCGCCCTCGACGAGGATACGCGTGAGGCCGCGCTGGCCGAGCGCCTGGAAAGCCGCGACCAGATCCAGATTGCCGTCGGTGTCGGGCGGCACCTCGATGAGCTGGACGCCGCAATCGGCGAGCACGGCGCGCCGCATCGGATCGCTGCCTTCACGCGTGATGACGAGGGTCGGCAAGGTTGGGGCGTCGCGCACGAGCTTGTGCGTCAAGGGCGTGCGCAACCGTCCGTCGACGACGATGCGCAACGGCTGCCGCGCCTCGAGGCCGGGCAAGCGCACGGTCAGCTCCGGATCGTCGGCGATCGCGGTGCCGCTGCCGACCATCACCGCGTCATGGCGATGGCGCAGCATATGGACGAGCGCCCGCGCCGCGTCGCCGGTGATCCAGCGGCTTTCGCCGGCATGGGTGGCGATCCGGCCATCGAGGGTGGAGGCGAGCTTGAGGGTGACGAGCGGCCTTCCGTCGAGGATGCGCTTTAGGAACCCGGCATTGAGCCGCGTCGCCTCCTCGGCCATGAGCCCGGTCTCGACCGCGATGCCGGCGGCGCGCAGCATGGCGAGGCCGCGGCCGGAGACGCGCGGATCGGGATCCTCGATCGCCACCACGCAGCGGGCGATGCCGGCCGCCACCAGCGCCTCGGCGCAGGGCGGCGTCTGCCCGCGATGGGAACAGGGCTCGAGCGTGACATAGGCCGTGGCACCGCTCGCCCCCGCCCCGGCCCGCGCCAGCGCCTCGGTCTCGGCATGGGGCCGGCCGCCGGGCTGGGTCCAGCCGCGGCCGACCACGACATTCTCGCGGACGATGACGCAGCCGACCGCCGGATTGGGCGCCACCCCGCCGAGCCCGCGCCCGGCGAGGTTCAGGGCCGCACGCATATGGTCGGCGTCGCTCACGGTCTCAGGCTTCATCCTCGTCATGCGAGATCCGGCCGATGAACTCGCCGAAATCCTTCGCCTCGCGGAAATCGCGATAGACGCTGGCGAAGCGGACATAGGCGACCTGGTCGAGCGTGGCCAACGCCTCCATCACCAGCTCGCCGATCTGGTCGGTGGTGACGTCGGACTCGCCCGAGCTCTCCAATTGCCGAACGATGGAATTGATCACCCGCTCGATCCGCTCGCCCTCGATCGGCCGCTTGCGCACCGCGATGTAGATCGAACGTGCCAGCTTCTCGCGATCGAAAGGCTCGCGGTCGGCATTCTTCTTCACCACCGTCAGCTCGCGCAGCTGCACCCGCTCGAAGGTGGTAAAGCGGGCGGCGCAGTTCGTGCAGAAACGGCGGCGGCGGATCGCGGAGCGATCGTCGGTCGGTCGGGAATCCTTGACCTGGGTATCCTCGAATCCGCAGAAGGGGCAGCGCATCGCTCTCGGACCTCAGGCGGGGTAGATCGGGAAACGGTCGCACAGCTCGGCGACGCGTTGCCGCGCCTTGGACTCCGCTGCGGTATTGTCGTCCGGATGGGCGGCGAGGCCGTCGAGCACGTCGCCGATCAGGCCGCCGATCGTCCGCCATTCCTCGGGGCCGAAACCGCGCGTGGTGCCGGCCGGGGTGCCGAGACGGACGCCGGACGTGACCATAGGCTTTTCCGGATCGAACGGGATGCCGTTCTTGTTGCAGGTCATGCCGGCGCGCTCAAGGCTCTTCTCGGCATCGCGGCCGGTCAGCTTTTTGGGCCGGAGATCGACCAGCATCAGGTGGCTGTCGGTGCCGCCCGAGACGATGGCGAGGCCGCGCTCGACCAGGATCTGCGCCAGGATGCGGGCATTGGCCACGACCGCATGGGCGTAATCCTTGAAGCTCGGCTGCAGCGCCTCGCCGAACGCCACCGCCTTGGCCGCGATGACATGCATGAGCGGCCCGCCCTGAAGCCCCGGGAAGACGGCGGAGTTGATCTTCTTGCCCAACTCCTCGTCGTTCGACAGCACCATGCCGCCGCGCGGGCCGCGCAGCGTCTTGTGCGTGGTCGTGGTCACGACATGGGCGTGCGGCAGCGGAGTCGGATAGGCGCCGACGGCGGCGAGGCCGGCGAAATGCGCCATATCGACCATCAGATAGGCCCCGACCGAATCGGCGATGGCACGGAAGCGCGCGAAATCGATCTCGCGCGGATAGGCCGAGCCGCCGGCGATGATGAGCTTCGGCTTGTGCTCCTTGGCCAGCGCCTCGACCTCGTCGTAATCGATCCGGTGATCGTCGCGGCGGACGCCGTAGGCCACGGGCTTGAACCATTTGCCGGACTGGTTGGCGGCGGCACCGTGGGTGAGATGCCCGCCGGCCGCGAGCGACATGCCGAGGAAAGTATCGCCCGGCTGCAGGAGCGCCATGAACACGGCCTGGTTCGCCTGGGCGCCCGAATGTGGCTGGACGTTGGCAAAGCTGCAGTTGAACAAACGCTTGGCGCGCTCGATCGCGAGCGTTTCGGCGACATCGACGAATTCACAGCCGCCATAGTAGCGCCGGCCCGGATAGCCTTCGGCATATTTGTTGGTCAGCACCGAGCCCTGCGCCTCGAGGACGGCGCGCGAGACGATGTTCTCCGACGCGATGAGCTCGATCTGTCCCCGCTGGCGTTCGAGCTCATCGCGAATTCCGGCGGCCAGCTCCGGGTCTGCCGCGCTCAACGAGGCGGTGAAGAACCGTCCCGACTCGGCGGCGGAAGATGGGCGATTGGTCATGACGGCAGGCGTTCCCTGAAGATGCCGAGCCCCGGACCGGGGCAGGGTCGAATACCATATCTTGGCTATCGACGATAGTATAGCGCTACCGGCAGGGGCGACTCGGCCTGACCCGACCCTTCCAGATTCGGCCAGTGGAACCGGCGATTCGACCAGAATCGAGGCGGCCGATTTGTTGAAGATCGGTAGACGGCCGGAATTGATCTTATCGAAGCGGGCCGCATCACTCGTCCTCTCCTGATCGCCATAGGAGATTATCTATCGGCGTTGGGTTCAAATCGGGCCGCCATTCAGCGGCAGGCCTCGTCGACTTCGGCTCGCCCGGCGATGAAGATAAATTTGAGTTACGGGAACTTATTGACAACAATAATTCGCTCTGCAACAATGTTGTTATAGTAAGAAATTTTGGCCAGGACACTGAAGAACATGGAGAAGCCGACGGATGATGGGGTGATGCGGATGACTGCGGATGTGGTCGCCGCCTATGTCAGCAACAATAGCTTGCCGACCTCCCAGCTGGCCGATCTGATCAACGCGGTCTACACTTCCCTCAGGGGCATCGACGGCCATGCGCCCGAGCCCAAGGTGGAACCGGCCAAGCCGGCCGTGCCCGTGAAGCGGTCCATCACGCCCGATTACCTGATCTGCCTGGAAGACGGGAAGAAGCTGAAGATGCTGAAGCGGCATCTCCGCTCGACCTACAACATGACGCCGGACGACTACCGGGCGAAGTGGAACCTGGCACCCGACTACCCGATGGTGGCGCCGAACTATGCCGAGCAGCGCTCGGCCTTCGCCAAGCAGATCGGACTCGGCCGCAGCTCCGGCCGCACGGCCGGTCGTCGCGGCGCCGTCAAGAAGTAGCACCGGCCGCTTTCGCGTTCGGAACTGATCGGCCGGACCGGGACTATCCCGGCCCGGCATTTGCCGTTGGCTCGCAGGAACCTCGGAGAGTTTTCGCGTGTTGGGCCGGACGAACGGCTTCACGCCGATTCGAACCTCCGGAGGCTTTCCCATGCCGAGCAAAATCGTCGAGCAGCAGCGCGCCCTTCAGGATCATGTGCGCCGGGCGGACAAGGAACGGCCGCCTGAAGAGATGAAGGGCGCCATGCAGGCCGGCGCCCGTCCCTATCCCGAGCCGCCCTTCCCCAGGGAAGCGCTGGAGAAGCCGGGCATCGAAGCCGCCCAGCGATTGGCGCCGCTCTATGATGCGCCGTTCTACAAGGGCTCGGGCAAGCTGCAGGACATGGTCGCGATCATCACCGGCGGCGATTCCGGCATCGGCCGGTCCGTCGCCGTGCTGTTCGCCCGTGAAGGCGCCGATATCGCCATCCTGCATCTCGACCATGAGCAGGACGACGCCGACACCGTCCGCAAGGCGGTCGAGCAAGAGGGCCGTCGCGCCATCACCATCGCCGGCGATGTCGCCGACCGCGATTATTGCTTTGGCGCCGTCGAGCGTGTCGTTCGCGAATTCGGCCGGGTCGACATACTGGTCAACAACGCCGCCTTCCAACTCCATGTCAGCCGCTTCGAGGATTTGACCGAGGCTCATTTCGACCGCACGGTGAAGACCAACCTCTACGGCTACTTCCACATGGCCCAAGCCTGCATCCCGCATATGCGGCCGGGCTCATCGATCGTGAATACGGGGTCGGTGACCGGGCTCTTGGGCAATTCCGCGATCATCGACTATTCGATGACCAAGGGTGGCATCCATGCCTTCACCCGCGCCTTGTCGGGCAGCCTCGTGCCCAAGGGCATCCGCGTGAATGCGGTGGCGCCCGGCCCAGTCTGGACTCCGCTCAACCCCAGCGATAACCCGGACAAGATCGAAAGCTTCGGCTCGAACACGCGGATGAAGCGGCCGGCCCAGCCGGAAGAGATCGCGCCCGCCTATGTCTTCCTGGCCTCGCCGCAGATGTCGAGCTTCATCACGGGCGAGGTCTTGCCGGTGATCGGCGGCTATACGGATCGCTGATCGAGTCCCGCCCGGCGCCTCGCTGGTGCCGGGCGGGGCCGGATAATCAGCCGGTCGGCAGCTCGTTGAACTTGCCGTCGCTGTTCCATTTCCACATGACGAAGCCGCCTTCGGTGATGTCGCCCTTGGCATCGTACTTGATCGGGCCGATCACCGTCTCGAAGGTGGTGTCGTGCATCGCCTTGACCAGATCCTTGAGCTTGGTCGATTTGGCCTTCTCGGCGGCCTGGGCGAAGACTTGGACGGCCGCGTAGCTGTAGAGCGTGTAGCCTTCCGGCTCGTAGCCATCCTTCTTGAAGGCCTCGACGATGGTCTTGGCGCTCGGGTTCTTTTGCGGATCGGGCGAGAAGGTGAACAGCGTCCCCTCGCCGGCCGGCCCGGTGATCTGCCAGAATTCCTGGGTCGGCAGCGAGTCGCCGCCCATCAGGGGCGCCTTCAGTCCCTGCTCATGCGCCTGACGGACGATCAGGCCGGCCTCGACTTGATAGCCGCCGAAATAGATGGCGGCGACATTAGCTTGCTTCAGCTTGCTGATGAGGGCGGAGAAATCCTTGTCGCCGGCCGTGATCTGCTCGTCGACCGCCTCCTTGAGCCCGGCCGCGTTCATCGCCTTGCGCGTCTCGTCGGCGAGACCTTTGCCATAGGTCGATTTGTCGTCGACGATGGCGACCGCCTTGCCCTTGTAGTGGGCGGCGAGATACTCGCCCGCGACCTTGCCCTGGACATCGTCGCGGCCGCAGGTGCGGTAGACATTGTCCCAGCCCTTCTTGGCCGCATCCTCGGTCAGTGCCGGATTGGTCGAGGCCGGCGAGATCTGCAGGATGCCGGCATCGGCATAGACGGCCGAGGCCGGGATCGAGGAGCTGGAGCAGAAATGCCCGGCGACGAACACAACGTTCTTCGAGGCGAGTTGGTTGGCGACCGCGACGGCCTGCTTGGCGTCGCAGGCATCGTCGCCCACGCTCAGCGACAGTTTCTGGCCGAGCACGCCACCCTTGGCATTGAGATCGGCGACCGCCTTCTCGGTACCGCGCTTGAACTGCTCGCCGAACGCGGCATTCGACCCGGTGATCGGGCCGGCCATGCCGATGAGAATATCCGCCCGGGCACCCGCGCTGAGCACCAATGCGCCGAGTGCCGCCAGTGAAATCACCGATCTCCGCATCATTGCCTCTCCCCTGCAATTTACGAACATTTAGGTTCGGTCGACTCCGCAGCCGCCGGGCGAAGGGCCGGCGCGCAGCTAGAGCCAGGGTTATCATCTTGCGGGCTTTTGCCGCATGAGGTGAAGAGGAAAGAAGCCGAAGAGCGGTATCCCGCTCGCCCCGAAACACGATGAACCTCGGTCGCGGTCCGGCGCGCGGTAGCGCCGGACCGTTCGGGAGAATCAGCCGGCCGACAATTCGCTGAACTTGCCGTCGCCGTTCCATTTCCAGACGACGAAGCCGCCTTGGGTGATGTCGCCCTTGGCATCGTACTTGATCGGGCCGATCACGGTCTCGAAGGTGGTGTCGTGCATCGCCTTGACCAGATCCTTGAGCTTGGTCGATTTGGCCTTCTCGGCGGCCTGGGCGAAGATCTGGACCGCGGCGTAGCTGTAGAGCGTGTAGCCTTCCGGCTCGTAGCCATCCTTCTTAAAGGCGTCGACGAGGGCCTTGGCGCTCGGGCTTTTCTCTGGATCGGGCGCGAAGGTGAACAGCGTCCCTTCCCCGGCCGGCCCGGTGATCTGCCAGAATTCCTGCGTGTTCAGCGAATCGCCGCCCAACAGGATCGCCTTCAGCCCCTGCTCATGCGCCTGGCGGACGATCAGGCCGGCCTCGACCTGGTAGCCGCCGAAATAGATGGCGGCGACATTGGCTTGCTTCAGCTTGCTGATGAGGGCGGAGAAATCCTTGTCGCCGGCCGTGATCTGCTCGTCGACCGCCTCCTTGAGCCCGGCCGCGTTCATCGCCTTGCGCGTCTCGTCGGCGATGCCCTTCCCATAGGTCGATTTGTCGTCGACGATGGCGACCGACTTGCCCTTGTAGTGGGCGGCGAGATATTCGCCCGCGACCTTGCCCTGGACATCGTCGCGGCCGCAAGTGCGGTAGACATTGTCCCAGCCCTTCTTGGCCGCATCCTCGGTCAGTGCCGGGTTGGTCGAGCCCGGCGAGATCTGCAGGATGCCGGCATCGGCATAGACGGCCGAGGCCGGGATCGAGGAGCTGGAGCAGAAATGCCCGGCGACGAAGACGACATTCTTCGAGGCGAGTTGGTTCGCGACCGCGACGGCCTGCTTGGCGTCGCAGGCATCGTCGCCCACGCTCAGCGACAGTTTCTGGCCGAGCACGCCGCCCTTGGCATTGAGATCGGCGACCGCCTTCTCGGAACCGCGCTTGAACTGCTCGCCGAACGCGGCATTCGACCCGGTGATCGGACCGGCCATGCCGATGAGAATATCGGCCCGGGCCCCAGCGCTGAGCGCCAAAGCGCCGAGTACTGCCAATGAAATCAAGGATCTCCGCATCATTCACCCCCCTTATGTTTCAGGCCCCGCAAGCCCTGATCAGTTTCTCGGCCGCCAGCCGAACGGACCGGCACGCTCGTAGAGCCAAGGGTATTGCTTTACCATCATGCGGGCTCTGGTCGCACGGCATGAAGCCGCGCCGACACAAAATATCACTGCGAGCGCCAGGAGATAGCCGAGGGGCGGCAGAAGGTCGCCGCCGAACAATGCCCAATCGAAGAAGCGGTCGGCCGCCGCCAGCAGCAGCGAATAAGGCACCAGATGCCAGAAGGGTCGCCAATGAGCACCCATCGCCTGGCCCGTCATCCAGCCGGCGCCGCCGAACAGCAGAACGGTGAGCCCGGCGAAGACCGGCAGGGTGGTGCCGAACCAGACCATCAATGCCCGCCTTCCAAATAAGCCGCGCGCACATCGCGGTTGGCGAGGAGATCGGCGCCGGACCCGGTCATGGTGATGCGGCCGGTTTGCATGACATAGGCGCGATGGGCGAGCTGCAGCGCGTGATAGGCGTTCTGCTCGACCAGGAAGACGGTCATCTGCTGCCGTTCGTTGATCTCGCGGATGACGCCGAAGATTTGCTTCACCACCAGCGGCGCCAATCCCAGCGAGGGCTCGTCGAGCAGCAGCAGGCGCGGCCGGCTCATGAGCGCACGGCCGATCGCCAGCATCTGCTGCTCGCCGCCCGACATGGTGCCGGCGCGCTGGGTCGAGCGTTTCCGGAGGATCGGGAAGAGCGTATAGACGCGCTCCAGATCCTCGACGAAATGCGCCGGATCGGCGACGGTGGCGCCGAGCTGGAGATTTTCCAGCACGCTCATGCGCGAGAAGATCCGCCGCCCTTCGGGCGCGTGCGCCAAGCCGCGGCGGACGATGCCGAACGTCTCCATCTGGGTGATGTCGGTGCCGTCGAACCGGATCGTGCCGGCGCTGGCGCGCGGCCGGCCGCAGATGGTCATGAGCAGCGTCGATTTGCCGGCGCCGTTGGCACCGATCAGCGCCACGATCTCGCCGCGCTCGATCGTGACGTCGACCCCTTTCAGCGCCTCGATCCGGCCATAGCAACTATGGACGCCCTGGATCTCGAGCAGCGCCGTCATGCCTCGAGCCCGATATCGGCGGCGATCTCCGGCGGCAATTCGTCCGGCTCGCCCAGATAGGCCTTGATCACCGCCGGATCGTTGCGGATCGCGGCCGGGTCGCCATCGGCGATCTTGCGGCCGTAATCGAGGACCACGACATGGTCGGAGATCTTCATGACCACGCTCATATCGTGCTCGATCAAGAGGATGCCGATGCCTTGCTCGGCCCGGATGCGGAGCAGCAGCTCGTTGAGCTCGGCCGATTCGCGTGGATTGAGGCCGGCCGCCGGCTCATCGAGGCAGAGGAGATTCGGCTCCGTGCACATGGCCCGCCCGATCTCCAGCCGCCGCTGCGCGCCATAGGGCAGGCTGCCGGCGGGGCTGTCGGCCATGGCGGTGAGATCGAGCGCCTTCAGCCAGAACCGCGCCTTCTCGATCGCGGCGCTCTCGGCCACCCGGTAGCGGCGGAGCCCGAGCAATCCGGCGATCGAGAAGGCAGAAGCCGCCATCAGCGCCCGGTGCTGCGCCACCAGCAGATTTTCCAGCACGGTCATGCCGGCGAAGAGCCGGATATTCTGGAAGGTGCGCGCGACCCCGGCCTCGCCGGCGATGCGGAATCCATCCATCTGCTCCAGCAGATATTCGCCATCGGGCGTGGACACGGTCAGCCGCCCGACGCTCGGCTTGTAGAAGCCGGTCAGGCAATTGAACACGGTGGTCTTGCCGGCCCCGTTCGGGCCGATGAGCGCCGTGATCTCCCCGGCTCCGGCGGTGAAGCCGACATCGTCGATGGCGACGAGCCCGCCGAAGCGCATGGTCAGATGCTCGACCCGGAGCAGCGACGCGCTCACGTGAGGCGGCTCAGCAGGATCGAGGGGTGCCGGTGCGCGAGCAGGCCCCGCGGCCGCGTCACCATGATGGCGACCATCGCAGCGCCCACGAACAGCATGCGATATTGCGCGAGATCGCGCGCGATTTCGGGCAGCAGCACCAGCACGAGGGCGGCAAGCACGATACCGAGCTGGCTGCCCATGCCGCCCAGGACGACGATGGCGAGGATGGTCGCCGATTCGGTGAAGGTGAAATTTTCCGGGCTGATGAAGGTCTGCTTGGTCGCATAGAAGGCGCCGGCGAATCCCGCCAGCATGGCGCCGAGGCCGAAGGCCGAGAGCTTGATCCGAGTCGGGTTGATGCCGATGGCGCGGCAGGCGATCTCGTCCTCGCGCAACGCCTCCCAGGCGCGGCCGACCGGCAGGCGCCGCATCCGGAGCGTGAACAGGTTGGTGAGCAGCGCCAATACCATGATCAGGTAATAGAGGAAGATCTGGCGCGGCAGCGGTGAGTAGTCGAGCCCGAAGAGATCGGCGAAGGTCGTGCCGCCATGGGTGGCCGCCCGGCCGAACGAGACGCCGAAGATGGTCGGATAGGGAATGCCGCCGATGCCGTTCGGACCGTTGGTGACCGGCGCCCAGTTCAGGAGCACGACTCGGATGATCTCGCCGAAGCCCAGCGTCACGATGGCGAGGTAGTCGCCGCGCAGGCGCAGCACCGGAAAGCCCAGCGCCACGCCGAAACCGGCCGCGAAGAGGCCGGCCAGAGGCAGGCAGACCCAGAAGCCCCAGCCGAAATCGGTCGCGAGCAGGCCGAAGGTATAGGCGCCGACGGCATAGAAGGCGACATAGCCCAAATCGAGCAGCCCGGCCAGCCCGACCACGATGTTGAGGCCCCAGCCCAGCATCACATAGATCAGGATGTTGGTGCCGACATCGAGGTAGTAGACATTGCCGAGGAGTGGCATCGAGAGCGCCGCCGCGAAGCCGGCAAGGCCGATAGAGCGGCTGTAGCGGCTGAGATAGGCGCCGAGCCGGGCGGCCGAACGGCCGAGCTCCTCGCCGCCGCCGCTTTCCTGCAGCAGGCCCAACCCCAGCCGCAGCACGAAGATGGCGGCACCGCACAGCGCCACCTCGCCGAAATGCCGGCCGACGATGACCGAACCGCTGGTGCCGACGGTCTGGAAGCCCACGATCGGCAAGCTCAGCACCAGCATGACGAGGCCGCTTGCGAACGCGCGGCCGAGGAGCCCCGGCAGGTCGATCCGGGAGCCGGCCGGCATCAGACCTTCTCGATCTCGGGCCGGCCGAGCAGACCGGTCGGCCGGAAGACGAGCACGATGACCAGCACGGCGAAAACGGCGACATCGCGATATTCGATCGAGAAATAGGCCGACCAGAAAGCCTCGATCAGCCCGATCAGCACGCCGCCCAGCATGGCGCCCGGCAGCGAGCCGATGCCGCCCAGGACCGCGGCGGTGAAGGCCTTGACCCCCGCGATGAAGCCGATGAAGAAATCGATGACGCCATATTTCAAGAGGAACATGACGCCGGCGACCGAGGCCAGCGCCGCTCCCATGACGAAGGTGAGCGAGATGGTCCGGTCGACATCGACGCCGACGAGCGCCGCCATGACCCGGTCCTGCTCGCAGGCGCGCTGGCTGCGGCCGAGCGGCGTCCTGCGGATGAGATAGGTGAAGCCCGCCATCAGCACCACGGTGGTGAGGATGATGACGATCTGCAGATATTCGAGCCGGACGCCGAAGCCGCCGCTCGCATCGCTGAGCTCGATGCCGCCGCGCAGCACCGGCTGCAGCGATTTCGACCGCGCCTCCTGGAAAACCTGTACATAGTTCTGCAGGAAGATCGAGACGCCGATGGCGCTGATCAGCGGCGCCAGCTTGAAGGAGTCGCGCAGCGGCCGATAGGCCACCCGCTCGATCGCCCAGCCAT
Source organism: Aliidongia sp. (assembly GCA_035539155.1). Taxonomy (GTDB): domain Bacteria; phylum Pseudomonadota; class Alphaproteobacteria; order ATCC43930; family CGMCC-115725; genus JAXDMU01. Next base: position 190,552 of record DATLIZ010000013.1, read on the forward strand.
GGATCGCGGTGAACAGCATGGTCACCGCCAGCACGATGAAGATGGCGCCGATGGTCGAGCCCACGCCCGTCGCCTGCAGCAGCAGGAAGGTGATAAGGGCGACGAAGGCGCTCAGCATGAACACCTCGCCATGGGCGAAATTGATCATGCCGATGATGCCGTAGACCATGGTGTAGCCGATCGCGATCAGCCCATAGATCGCCCCGAGCGTCAGCCCGTTGATCAGCTGCTGGAGAAAATATTCCATAAGGCTCGGTGGCGCCTGCAATTGTCACCGTGACATTTCGGCGAGACGAGCCTAGCCGCCCCCCGTCCGCCGGGCAAGTTGCTTATCAAAATGGAAAATTCGAGCGGCTAGTGGTGCGATGCTAACGGATGGCTCTCCTCCGTTCGCTGAATCGCTCCACTATCTTATCGGCCTGCCGGCCCGCTATTCGGCCTCGGTGTCCGGCAGCATGCCGAGCGCGCGCAGATAGACCTCGAGGATCGTCTCCTCCTCGTCGAGCTCGGCCCGATCGCGTTTGCGCATGCCGATGATCTTGCGGATGATCTTGGTATCGAAGCCGTTGCCCTTGGCCTCGGCATAGACATCCTTGATGTCTTCCGCGAGCGCCTTCTTTTCCTCTTCCAGCCGCTCGATGCGCTCGACGATGGAGCGCAGCTGATCGGCGGCGACACCGCCGACATCCGCCGGGCGCGCGGCCTGCTGGCCGGCGGCCTCGCCGATCTTATGGATCTCGGCCATGCTTGTCCTACTCCCCCTGGAGACCGAAAGACGCGGACCATATCGGCCGTTGCGAAGCGGGGCAACCGATCAAATTCACCGGCCCGTCCAAGAAACGCGTTGCACCGGCAACGCCAGCAATATAAAGATAGCTTTATATCGTTATGTTTTGGAGCGTATTATGGCCGACAGCCAGGATTACAAGGTCGCCGACATCAATCTTGCCGGCTGGGGCCGCAAGGAAATCGCCATCGCCGAGACGGAAATGCCCGGCCTGATGGCACTGCGCGAGGAATTCGGCAAGAGCAAGCCGCTCGCCGGCGCGCGCATCGTCGGCTGCCTGCACATGACCATCCAGACCGCCGTGCTGATCGAGACGCTGACGGCTCTCGGCGCCACGGTGCGCTGGTCGTCCTGCAACATCTTCTCGACCCAGGACCATGCCGCCGCCGCCATCGCCGCCGCCGGCGTTCCCGTCTTCGCCTGGAAGGGCGAGACCGAGGAGGAGTTCTGGTGGTGCATCGAGCAGACGCTGCGCGGCCCGGACGGCTGGGTTCCGAACATGGTGCTCGACGATGGCGGCGACGCCACCGTCATTCTCCATGAGAAATATCCGGAGCTGCTGAAGGACGTTCGCGGCATCTCGGAAGAGACCACGACCGGCGTCCATCGCCTCTATGAGATGATGAAGGCCGGCAAGCTGCTGGTGCCGGCGATCAACGTCAATGACAGCGTCACCAAGTCGAAGTTCGACAATCTCTATGGCTGCCGCGAGAGCCTGGTCGACGGCATCAAGCGCGCCACCGACGTGATGATGGCCGGCAAGATCGCCGTCGTCTGCGGCTTCGGCGACGTCGGCAAGGGTTCGGCCGCCTCGCTCCGCAGCCAGGGCGCCCGCGTTATGGTCACCGAGATCGACCCGATCTGCGCGCTGCAGGCGGCGATGGAAGGCTATCAGGTCGTCACCATGGACGAAGCCGCCGGCCTCGCCGACATCTTCGTCACCGCGACCGGCAATGTCGATGTCATCACGCTCGACCATATGCGCCAGATGAAGGACCGGGCGATCGTTTGCAATATCGGCCATTTCGACAGCGAGATTCAGATCGCGGCCCTGCAGAACTACGCCTGGGAAGAGGTCAAGCCCCAGGTCGACGAAGTCGTGTTCCCTGACGGCAAGCGGCTGATCGTGCTGGCGAAGGGGCGGCTCGTCAATCTCGGCTGCGGCACCGGCCATCCGAGCTTCGTCATGAGCGCGTCCTTCACCAACCAGGTGCTGGCGCAGATCGAGCTCTACACCAGCAAGGGCAAGTATGAACGCAAGGTCTACGTCCTGCCCAAGCACCTGGACGAGAAGGTGGCGGCACTTCATCTCGCCAAGCTCGGCGCCAAACTCACCGCGCTGACCGCTAAGCAAGCGGATTATCTGGGATTGGAAGCGGCTGGTCCGTTCAAGGCCGATCACTACCGCTACTAAGCTGGGAAATACCGCCTGATCGCAATCGCGTAGGTCGGCGGAGCGGCGGCATCCACAGGGTGCCGCCGCTATCAATTCTCGAAATTCGCGTCGCTTCGCTTGTGATGCGGCTGTATTACCCGTACGATCGCCGCCGACGCAGTTTCGATCGGCAGCCCAGCTCTTGATTAATCCTCGGCGGCGACCGTTCCAGCCGGCACTATGCCGATGACCGCTTTGATATTGGCGGCCGCCGCCTTTGTCGTTGCGGCGCTTCTGGCGGTGATCTATGCCCGCGGCCTGCGTGCCCATCGTACTCAGGTAGCTCTGCTCGCCGCCGCTCTCGGCACCATTTCCGGCGTTTGCTACCGATTCGAGGGCGGAAAGGCGCGCCGCCTCGACGGTGACGCCGGCGACCCGCTCTGGCCCCTCGATCTCGACAGCCTCACTCACGGCATGCCGGCGGGCGATTCCGGCGCTATCGGCGAGGCACTCGCCCAGCTCGGCTGCAGCGGGCACGGCTTCGTCATGCGCGCGCGCGACAATGCCGTTTCGCCGCCGCGGATCATCGAGATTTCCGGCCACCGCTCGATCGCCGCCCAGGGCGGCGCCTCGCTCGACCTCGTCTGGGGCACGGATGTCACCGCGCGCGAGGCGGCCGCACTCGACCACGCCGTCGCCGGCCGCGATCTTGCCATCCTGCGCGAGGCGGTCGACCGATTGCCGCTGCCGGTCTGGTGGCGCGACGAGACGCTGGCGGTTCGCGGGCGAAATCGCCGGTACGGCGAGATCGTCGGCATCGACGCGGTCGCGGCACCGATGGCCGCCGATGCCGCCAGCAGCTTCATGCCGGTTCGCACCGAGCGGCGCCTCCAGATCGCGGGCGACGAGCGCCCGTTCGAGCTGATCGAGATCCCGCTCGAATCCGGCGGCACTCTCGGCTTCGCCACGGATCGCTACGAGATCGAAGCCGTCCGCGCCGAGCTCGACCGGCTGACGCTCGGCCATCGCGAGGTGCTGGAGACGCTGAGCACGGCCATCGCGATCTGGGGACCGGACGCGCGGCTGCTGTTTCACAACACCGCCTTCGAACGCCTCTGGGGCCTCGACCATGAATGGCTCGCCACCGAGCCCGGGCTGCCGGAGGTGCTCGACCAGCTGCGCGAGATGCGGATGCTGCCCGAGCATGCCGATTTCCGCCGTTTCAAGACCGAGCAGCTGGCGCTTTTCGTCGAGCTCAGGGATACGCGCGACGAGCTGATGCATTTGCCCGACGACCGGACGCTCCGCCTGCGCATCAATCGCCACCCGTTCGGCGGGCTGACCTTCAGCTATGAGGACGTGACCGACCGGCTGGCGCTGGAACGCTCGCTCAACACGCTGTCCGACGTTCAGCGCGAGACGCTCGACAATCTGTTCGAAGGCATCGCCGTGTTCGGCAGCGACGGACGGCTGAAGCTGTGGAATCCGGCCTATGGCGAGATCTGGCAGCTCGACCCGTCCGATCTCGCCGGCCGGCCCCATATCGCGACGCTCATCGACAAGACCCGTCCGCTCGCCGATTTCGGCCGGGATTGGGATATAGCCCGCGCCGTCGCGATCGACCGCGTGACCAACTCGACGCCTTATTCCGGCCGGCTCGAGCGGCGCGACGGCTCGGTGCTCGAAGCGAATATCGTGCCGCTGCCGGACGGCAACGTGCTGCTGAGCTATCTCGATGTCACCGACTCGGCGCGCGTGCAGATGGCGCTCCGCGAGAAGAACGAGGCGCTGGAAACGGCCGGCAACCTCAAGACCGAATTCATCGCCAATGTTTCCTATGAGCTCAGGACGCCGCTCAACGCCATCATCGGCTTCGCCGAGATCCTGACCAACCAGTATTTCGGCGAGCTCAACGAGCGGCAGATCGAATATAGCCGCGGCATTCTCGACAGCTCGCAACGGCTGCTGTCGCTCATCAACGACATTCTCGACCTGGCCCAGATCGAAGCCGGGCAACTGGCGCTGGAGCGCTCGCCGGTCGACGTGCATACGCTGCTGGCCGGCATCCTGGCCTTGAGCCGCGAACGCGCCCGCCGGCTGGAGATCACCCTCGATTTCGAATGCCCGACCGATATCGGCACGGTCCTGCTCGACGAGCGACGGATTCGGCAGGCGCTGTTCAACCTCGTCTCGAACGCGATCAAATTCACCCCGGCCGGCGGCTCGATCACCTTGGGCGCCCGGCGCCAGGGCAATGAGGTCGCCCTCATCGTCGCCGATACCGGCGTCGGCATCGCCCCCGAGCACCATGCCCGCGTCTTCGAGAAATTCGAGCGCGGCGATACCCGCAATCGTCAGGTCGGCGCCGGGCTCGGCCTGTCGCTGGTGAAATCCTTCATCGAGCTCCATAACGGGCGGATCGAGCTTGAATCGGCGACCGCCCAGGGCACGCGCGTCACCTGCTGGCTGCCCTCGGAGCAGACGGCGGTCGGCCCGACCGTCAAGCCAGCGGCACGCCCTTCGAGGTCGAGTACTCGAAATGCAGCGCCTCGCCGGGGTGCACGAACGGGTGAACAGCGTGCGCAGCCTGCGCCGCTTCAGCAAACCCCGTCAGAATCAACTTGAGCTTGCCCGGATATGTGGCGACATCGCCGATGGCGAAGATGCCGGGCCGGCTGGTCGCGGCCGTCGCCGGATCGACCGCGATGTGATGCTTGTCGAGCCCCAGCCCCCATTCGGCGATCGGCCCGAGCGACATGGACAGGCCGAAGAACGGCAACAGAACATCGGCATCGAGCCGGCGCTTGGCGCCGTCGAGATCGGCGACGATCACGGCCGAGAGCTTGCCTGCGTCACCTTCCAGCCCGTCGAGCTGATAGGGCACGACCAGATCGATCCTGCTTTCGTCGGCAAGCGCCTGCAGCCGGGCCGCGCTTTCCGGGGCCGCGCGGAATTTGGGCCGGCGATGCACGACCATGACGCGCGCCGCGACATCGGCCAGGCTCAGCGCCCAATCGACCGCGGAATCGCCGCCGCCGGCGATGACCACGCGTTGGCCGCGGAACGCCTCGCGCCGCGTCACCAGATAGAAGATGCTGGTGCCCTCGTAGCTTTCGATACCGTCGAGCGGCGGCCGGTTCGGACCGAAGGCGCCGGCACCGGCGGCGAGGATGACGCCCTTGGCCCGGATCACGGTGCCGGCCGAGGTCGCGAGCTCGAACCCGCCGCCCGGCAAGGCTTCCAGCCGCTCGACCTGCTGGCCTAGATGGAATGAAGGCGCGAAGGGCCGCGCCTGCTCGGCCAGCCGGTCGATGAGGGCCTGCGCGCCGATTTCGGGATAGCCCGGAATGTCGAAGATCGGCTTCTCGGGATAGAGCGCCGCGCATTGGCCGCCCACGGCCTCCAGCGCATCGACGACGTGGCAGCGCATCCGCAGCATGCCGCATTCGAAGATGGCGAAAAGACCGACCGGGCCTGCCCCGATGATGGCGACATCGGTCTCGTGCAGGGTGGACATCGTTCCAGATTCGGCTAGTGAAACATCGCCGACACCATGACGAGCCTCGCCGCCGCGGGCAAGGCTCTCGTCAGAGATGCTCGGCGGCCTCGGCCGCCAGCATCGCATCCATCGCCGCTTCCGACGCCGCCACGGCCCGATTGAAATAGGCGTTGAGCAGCACGGCCGCGATCGAGGTCAGGATGATGGCATCGCCGAAGATCGGCTTCAGCTCCGCCGGCATGATGCGGAAGAAATTGGGCGAGACGATCGGGATCATGCCGAAGCCGATGGCGATCGCGACCACCAGCACATTGTTGCGCTGGGCCTTGTAATCGACCGTCGCCAGGATCTTGATGCCGGTGGCCGCAACCATGCCGAACATGATGAAGCCGGCGCCGCCCAGCACGCATTGCGGCACGGACGCGACGATGAAGGCGAGCTTCGGCACCAGGCCGAGCGCCAGCATGATGAAGCCGCCGGTGACGCAGACCCAGCGGCTATGGACGCCGGTGACCCCGACGAGGCCGATATTCTGGGAATAGGAAACATAGGGAAAGGTGTTGAAGAGCCCGCCGATGATGGTGCCGAGCGCGTCGGCCCGCAGCCCGCGCTTGATGTCCTCGGCGCCGACGGCGCGGCCGGTCATCGCTCCCAATGCCAGGAACATGCCGGTCGCCTCGATGAAGACGATCGTCATCACCAGGCACATGGTGAGCGAAGGGATGAGGTAGAATGTCGGCCAGCCGAACTGCAGCGGCAGCACCAGCCGAATCCAGGCCTCGTCCTGCAGGCCGCCGAAATCGGTCCAGCCGAGCGCGATCGTGACGACATAGCCCACGGCGATGCCGATCAGCACCGCCATATTGGCGAGAAAGCCGCGGGCGAAGCGGATGATGGCGAGGATCACGGCCAGCACCAGCGCCGCCACCAGCAGATAGCCGCCCGCGCCGAAATCCGCGGCGCTGGCGCCGCCGCCGGCCCAGCCGATGCCGACACGCATGAGCGCGATGCCGATCATCGTGATGATCGTGCCGGTGACCACAGAGGGAAAGAAGGGCAGCACGTATTTCACGCCCGGCGCCACCAGCAGCCCGAACAACCCGCCGACCAGCACCGCGCCATAGATGCCGGTGAGGCCGACACCCGGCATCGCCGCGATCGCCAGCATCGGCGTGATCGAGACGGCGGTCACACCCATGATCACCGGCAGCCGGATGCCGAACATGCCGATGCCGATCGTCTGCACCAGCGTGGCGATGCCGCAGGCGAACAAATCGGCATTGATCAGGAGCGCTAGCTGATCCTTGGGCAGATGCAGCGCACCGCCGACGATGAGCGGCACGGCGACGGCATTGGCGTACATGACCAGCACATGCTGCAGCCCGAGCGCCAGGAGGCGCGGCAATGGCAGGACTTCGTCGATGGGATGGACGGGCGCGGCCATGGCAAGCTCCGGTAGAGAGAACGCGAAAGTTCCATCGCAAGGCGCATGCCAGATGCAGGTCGATCTCCAGGCTACTTTGGCAACCTGCTCGCTCGATCGTGAAATCCGGTGGTAGGAGTAGCCGGATATGCTCGTGCGCCGGTGTCGCCGTTTCGAGCGCGCGTCGTCGTGATCCGTGTCGAGGGGATGCTATGAACCGCTACTGGACTCTCACAATCGCGAGCCTCGGTCTGCTCGCGGCCGATTTCGCCGCCGCCGCGACTTCGCCGGTCGAACGGCGCGAGGCCGGGCAACTCGTTCTCGAGAATATTCCGCCGACCCCACCCGCGCTCGCCGAGTCGCTGCGCGCTTACGAGAATGTTCGGTTCGCGGCATTCGACGATTGGCTCGCGGACGGCTCCATGCTGATCAGCACCCGTTTCGCCCAGACGGCGCAGATCCATCACGTGGCCTTTCCGGGCGCGGCGCGAGAGCAGGTCACGTTTTACGACGAACCGATCGCGGGAGCGGTCGCCCGGCCGGGTTCGGCGAATGCCTTCCTGTTCCGCCGCGATGTCGGCGGTGCCGAATATTTCCAAACCTATCTCACGGCCCTTACCGGGGGCACCGTGCCGATTACCGAGCCGGGCACGCGCAACGACCGTCCGATCTTCTCCCGCGACGGCACGCAGATCGCCTGGACGGCGGTCGAGAAGGGCAAGTCGGACTACGATATCTGGATCACGGCGGCCGCCGAGCCGGCAAGCCGGCGCCGCGTCTTTCACGGCGAAGGCGCCGTCGAAGCCATGGCCTTCTCGCCCGACGGCAAGACCCTCGTCTTTTCGCACGAGATCTCGGCCGCCTCCCAGAAGCTCTTCCTGCTCGACATCGCCTCGGGTACGGCGCACGAGATAAATCCCAGCGCGACCGAGATCGCCTATGGGCGGCCGCAATTCACGCCGGATGGAAAATCACTGATCCTGACCTCGGACGAGGGCGCCGAATTTCAACGGCTCGTGCGCTACGATCTCGCGAGCGGCAAGATGAGCCCGATCGGCGAGCCGCTCGCCTGGGATGTCGAGCTCACCGATCTCAGCCCCGACGGCCAGTTGCTCGCCTTCGCCGTCAATGAGGATGGCTTCTCCAAGATCTATATACGCTCGCTCGCCGGCGGACCGGCGGAGCCGGTGCCAGGCCTGCCGATCGGGGTTGCAGAGGCGCTCCGCTTCTCGCCCGATTCGAAGCGGCTTGCGATCGGGCTCGATTCCGCGACCGCACTCGCCGATGTCTGGAGCTTCGAGCCGGCTTCCGGCAAGCTCGACCGCTGGACGCGCAGCGAGACCGGCGGCCTCGATCCGGCCGGCTTCGTCGAGCCGTCGCTGGTGCATTTCCCGTCCTTCGACGAACGCACCATCCCGGCCTTCGTCTACAAGCCCAAGGCGCACAAGGGGCGGCTGCCGGTCATCATCTCGATCCATGGCGGGCCGGAGGCGCAGGAACGCCCGGGCTTCCGCCCCGTCTACCAATATTGGGTAAAGGAGCTGGGGGCCGCGGTCATCACGCCGAACGTCCGCGGCTCGGACGGTTACGGCAAGACCTACCTTTCCCTCGATAACGGCTTCAAGCGCCAGGATTCCGTCAAGGACATCGGCGCTCTGTTGGACTGGATCGGCCGACAGCCCGATCTCGATCCGAACCGGGTCGTGGTCAGCGGCGGCTCCTATGGCGGGTTCATGACCCTCGCCTCCTTTGCGCTCTACGGCGATCGGCTGGCGGGTGCCTACGACATCGTCGGCATGTCGAATCTGGTAACGTTCCTCGAGCATACCGAGGAATATCGCCGCGACCTCCGGCGCATGGAATATGGCGACGAGCGCGTTCCGGAGATGCGCAAATTCATGGAGGAGACCGCCCCCCTCAACAACACGGCCAAGATGACCAAGCCGCTCTTCGTCGTCGCCGGCAAGAACGATCCGCGCGTGCCCTATACCGAGGCGGAGCAGCTCATCGCCAAGGTCCGGGCCGAGAGCGGCGATGTCTGGTACATGCTCGCCAATGACGAAGGCCACGGCTTTCGCAAGAAACCCAATCGCGACGCGCAGCGTGCCGCCGAGACGCTATGGTTCCAGAAGGTGCTCGGCGTCGGACCATGAGCCGGCCGCTTGCAGGCGGAAGCTCCTCACCATCTTGAACCCATGGAGAGCCCAGGATGCCGAATCCGAAATACGCTGCCTACAAGGCCGCCGACCCTTATTTCGATCTGGTTCGAGGGGCGCTGGGCGACCTTGTCGATGGCGAGCACTTCTTCGACATCGTCGCTGACGACCTCGTCTATGAGGTCCTCTATGATTTTCCCGGTTGGCCTCGCGTTATCCAGGGTCGCGCCGATCTGATGGCCATGTTCAGGGGCTATGGCGACAATATCGAGCTTCACGCCGCCGATAAGCTGATTACCCATAAGGCAGACGACGGCCGTGTCGTCGTCATCGAGTATGAAGTCCATGGGACCATCCTCGCGATGGGCGTGAAGTACGACAATCGGTTTTGTTCGATCATAAAGATCGAAAACCGGAAAATCGCGCACTGGAGAGATTACATGGACTCTCTCGCGGCGTGGAACGCCTTGACGGCGCGCACCCGCTGAAAGACACGCGTCTGGTCAGGCCGTGACCTCGCGCGCCTCGATCACATACTTCACGCTGTCCGCATCGAGGCTGTCCAGCCGCTCGCCGCCGGCCTCGGCCTCGGGATACATGAAGAAGCCCTGGGGCGGCGCCGCGGCCTGCGGCAACGCCACGTCATGGGCGTCGTTGTAGGGGATCCAGTTCCCTTCCCAGGCACCGAAGAGCGTGCGGCGAGCGGCCTGGACCTTGGGGTGATCGAGGGGCAGGTTGCCCGGCGGCTCCTCGAGCACGACCTTGCGGACATCCGCCGGATCGACCGGAACCCAGCCGAAATTCGTGAGGAAGACTTCGGCTCGGCAATGCTGCGCCTTGGTTATGATCTCGCTATTGGCGCCCAGGCTCTTATAGCCGAAACGCGAGGGCGCCACGCGGATGCCGTAAAGGTCGCGCGCCGGCAGGCCGGCCGCGCGGGCCAAGCCGACGAAGAGCGCATTGAGATCGGCGCATTTGCCGCCGAGATCGCCGGTCTTCAGCATGAAGGAGATGTCGCCGAGACCGCAGCCGCGCACCTTGGGATCGCGGAAGGTGTTGAGCACGATCCATTCATAGATCCGGTGCGCCTTCTCGACATCGCTATGGGCGCCGGCCGTGATCTTGTTCGAGGTCTTCTTGACCAGCCCATCGATTGGGATGAGCCTGGTCGGCGCCGTGAACAGCGCATGCTCCGCCGCCGATAGCGGCGCCACATGCTTGGGCTTGGTCAGGTCGACCGCGCGGTCGCGGGTCATGACCGTGCTCTTCACGAACGCCGTCGGCGCCGAGATGTCCGGCCCCCATTCGATGAAGACCAGCTTGGCGCCGTAGGGCTTCAGCTCGTTGCCGGCCAGGCGGCCGTTGCCGTCCCAGCTATAGTCGCCCGGCCGGATCCAGTCGGCCGCCTCGATCGAGGGCACCGGCACCCAGGCGCGCGTGGGGGCGGCCGGATGCAGGATATCGAGCCGGGTCGTCACCTCGAAGTTGCGCCACTCGCCGGGGCTCGGCGCGAACTCGACATCGGCCTTGGCCACGGCCGGCAGGCTCGCCATCGCTGAGAGGGCGAGGCCGCCCTTCACGAAATCCCGCCTCCCGAGCTTCATGATCTCGTCCTTCGCAAAGATGCCTAGTGGTCAAATTCATCTAACGCTTGGTGCCCAAGCGTTAGATGAATTTGACCACCAGACCAATAAGATAGTGGAGCGATTCAGCTAACGGATGGGAACCATCCGTTAGCATCGCACCACTAGCGGCCCCGAGGGCCGCGATCGGGCGAAAAGAACGCCATCGTCCGGGAATCTTCAAGAGAAACCTGGCGCACCGGCAGCGCTACACACCGTTACAGGACATCGGGATCCGGGCAACAATAGAGAAACAATCGCCGGCTAACGTTGCCTCGCTTTAAAGCATTCATCCCGTTCTGGCCGCCTCTATATTTATGGATGGCCCGGGATTTGAATAGAGTTCGGCAACGGTCCAGCAGGAGCGGATCATGACAGCACGCGTAAATATTGTATCTTCCCTGGCGTTCATCTTGGCCGTTGCGGTCATGATGTCGGTGGGGCAGGCCGCCTTCGCGCAAACGACACCGGCCCCGCAGACGCCTTCGACCGACTCTCCCCAATCCGGCCAGCAGCACAAGCATCACCACAAGAAGCAGCAGGACACGAGCACGCCCGATCAGGCGCCGAAGGCTCAATAGCCTCGGCCGGCCGCCGAACGCCGAGCGGAGGCTTGCCGGTCGGCGCGCGGCGTCTTAGAACGGGTTCGTGGCCCAAGCGTTCGCCCCATCCCTCACCATCGAGCTGCCCGATCCGGGCGCGACCATCGAACTTGCCGAGCGGCTGGCCGGCGGCGTTCGTCCCCGCGACCTGATCGCGCTGAGCGGGCCGCTCGGCGCCGGCAAGAGCTTCCTCGCGCGCGCGCTCATCGGCCGCCTCACCGGCGAGACCGAGGTGCCGAGCCCGACCTTCACCCTGGTCCAGACCTACGACACCGCGGCCGGCACGATCTGGCATCTCGACCTTTACCGGCTGCGTGACCCTGAAGAGATCTGGGAGTTGGGATTCGAGGACGCGCTCATCGACGGCATCGTGCTGATGGAATGGCCGGAGCGGCTGGACGGCCTGCTGCCCAAGCGGCGGCTGGACCTGACGCTGACGCTCACCGGCCCCGAATCGCGTCGAGCGGTGCTGGCGGCGCGGGGCGGCAGCGACCTCCTCGACCGGATGGCGTCATGATCGACCGCGACCGCCGCCGCGCCGAGTTCCTCGCCGGCGCCGGCTGGGGCCGGGCCAGGCTCGTCCCCATCCCCGGCGACGCCTCGACCCGGCGGTATTTCCGCCTGAGCGACCGCGGCCGGCAGGCGATCCTGATGGACGGGTCGCCCGACAAGTTCGACGCCAAGCCCTTCTTCAAGATCGCCCGGCTGCTGCACCGGCTCGACTATTCCGCCCCGCTCATCCTCGCCGCCGATCCGGAAGGCGGCTTTTCCGTGCTGGAGGATCTGGGCGACGATACTTTCACGCGGCTGCTCGATGCCGGCCATGACGAGGCGCGGCTCTACAGCCTCGCCACCGATCTGCTGGCCGATCTGCATGAGCGGTTCGATCCCGCGGCCGGGCATGGCGTGCCGGACTATTCGGACGAGATGCTGCTGGAGGAGGTCGACCGCTTCGCGCTCTGGTTCCTGCCGGCCGCGACCGGCCAGGAGACGCCTGCCGAGCTGCGCGCCGAATTCCAGGCGCTCTGGCGTGAGATCCTGCCGCTCGCCCGCGCCGTGCCGGCGAGCCTGGTGCTGCGCGACTATTTTCCCGGCAATCTGCTGCTGCTCGACCGGCCGGCGCTGGCCGCCTGCGGTGTCATCGATTTCCAGGACGCGGTGATCGGCCCGATTGCCTATGATCTGATGTCGCTGCTGGAAGATGCGCGCCGCGACGTATCGGCGCCGATCCGCGAGGCGATGCGGCAGCGCTATCTCGATCGCCGGCCGGGGCTCGATGCCGACGCGTTCGACCTCGCCTTCGCCGTGCTCGGCGCGCAGCGCTACACCAAGATCGTCGGGCTGTTCTGCCGGCTCGACCGGCGCGACGGCAAGCCGGCCTACCTCGCCCATCTGCCGCGCGTCTGGCGGCAATTGACCGCCAGCCTCGCCCATCCCGCGCTCGCGCCGATCGCCCGCTGGATGGACCGGCACGTGCCGCCCGCCTTGCGCGGCATCCCGCCTCGGAGCACGCCGTGATCCGCCCGCGCACCGCCATCGTGCTCGCCGCCGGGCGCGGCGAGCGGCTGCGCCCGATCACCGATACCTTGCCGAAGCCGCTGGTCCGGATCGGCGGGCGCACGCTGCTCGACCATGCGCTCGACCGGCTGGAAGCGGCGGGCGTCGAGCGCGTTGTCGTCAATGTCCATTATCTGGGCGAGCGCATCACCGAGCATCTGGCCGGGCGGCGCTCGCCGGAGATCGTGATCTCGGCCGAGACGGAGTCGCTGGAAACCGGCGGCGGCATCAGGAACGCCCTGCCGCTGCTCGGCGCCGAGCCGTTCTTCGCCGTCAATGGCGACAGCCTGTGGCGCGACGGTGCCACCAGCGCGCTCCATCGCCTGGCAGATGCCTTCGACCCGGCCCGGCACGACATCATGCTGCTGCTGCAGCGGACGGCGACGGCGGTGGGCTACGACGAAGGGCTGGGCGACTTCACCCTCGACCAGCAGGGAACGCCGGTCTGGCGCCGCGAGGGCGAGGTCGCGCCCTACCTTTATGCCGGCGTGCAGCTGCTGACGCCGCGCCTGTTCGAGGACACGCCCGAAGGACGCTTCTCGATGATCGTGCTCTTCCGGCGAGCCTTGGCGGCCGGCCGGCTCGGTGCCATCGTGCATGATGGCGAGTGGTTCCATGTCAGCACGCCCGCCGGCATGACCCTCGTGGAAGAGCGCTACCGTGGCCGACGCGGCGATCGCTGACATTCCCTCCGTCTGGACCATCCCGCCGGACCAGCCTTTCCTGGAGGCGCTGGTCGCGGGCCTGGTCGCGCGCCATGGCGACGACCCGCTGAGCCTCGCCGGCATCATCATCCTGCTGCCGACCCGCCGCGCCTGCCGCAGCCTCGCCGACGCCTTTCTCAAACGATCGGAAGGCCGGCCGATGCTGCTGCCGCGGCTGGCGGCGCTGGGCGACCTCGATGCCGAGGAACTGGAGCTCACCACCGATCTCGCCGACGCGCTCGACCTGCCGCCGGCGATCCCCGCCTTGCGCCGCCAATTGCTGCTGGCGCGGCTGATCCGGCGATGGGGCAAGCTGCGCGACGGCGGCGGCATCCTGCCCGGCCAGGCGGTGGCACTCGCCGCCGACCTCGCCCGCCTGATCGACCAGGCCCATACCGAGCGCGTGCCGTTCGACCAGCTCGAACGGCTGGTGCCGGAGGAGCATGCCGCCCATTGGGCGCTGACGGTCGAGTTTCTGAAGATCGTCACCACGAGCTGGCCGGCCTTGCTCGACGCCGAGCAGGCGCTCGACCCCGCCCAGCGCCGCGACCGGCTGATCACCGCGCAGGCGGCCGCCTGGCGCGCGCAGCCGCCTGCCCTGCCGATCATCGCCGCCGGCTTCGGCAATGCCAGCCCCGCCGCCGCCGAGCTCATCGGGCTGATCGCCCGGCTACCGACGGGCGCCGTGGTGCTGCCCGGCGTCGATACCGGCGCCGATGCCGAGCTGTGGCAGGCGATCACCGACGACCCGACCCACCCGCAGCACGGCATGGCGCTGCTGCTGGCCGAGATCGGCATCGCTCACGACGCCCTGCCGGTCTGGGCCGCTCCCGCGCCGCCGACGGATCGCCAGGCGCTGGCGCGCGAGATGATGCGGCCGGCGGCAAGCAGCCATCACTGGCGCGCCATTGTCCGCTTCCCCGACGATGCGCAGCGCGGCCTCAGTCGCCTCGATCTCGCCGGCCCGCAGGAAGAGGCGGGGGCCATCGCGCTGCTGCTGCGCCATCGGCTGGAAACCCGCGGCGCGACGGCGATGCTGGTGACCCCCGATCGCGGGCTCGCGCGCCGCGTCGCATCCGAGCTGGCGCGTTGGGAGATCGAGATCGACGATTCCGCCGGCATGCCGCTGAACCAGACAGCGCCCGGCACCTTCCTGCGGCTGATCGCCGAAGCGGCCCTGGACCGGCTGGCCCCGGTCCCGCTGCTGGCGCTGCTGAAGCATCCGCTGGCCGCCGCCGGCCTCGCGAGCCTCCGCTTGCGCGACGAGGCGCGCGCGCTCGACCGCGCGCTGCGCGGCCCCCGGCCCGGCCCCGGCATCGAGGGCTTGCGCACCGCCATCCGCAGTGAGGCCGCCGGGGTCGAGCCGCTGATCGATCGGCTCGATGCGATCCTGGCCGATTTCCTCGCCCCGATCGGCGCACCGGAAACCAGCCTCGGCGATATGCTCGCCGCCCATATCCGCGCCGCCGAGGCGCTGGCCGCCACCGACGAGACAAGCGGCGCCGACCGTCTCTGGGCGCTCGAGGCGGGCGAGGCGCTCGCCACCTTCATCGCCGAGCTGGCCGAGGCCGCCGCCGATTTCGAGCCGATCGCCGGCGCCGACTATCCGGTGCTGTTCGAAGCCCTTCTCGCCGGCCGCGTCGTCCGCCCGCGCTGGGGCCGGCATCCGCGGCTGCAGATCCTGGGGCCGCTCGAAGCGCGGCTGCAGCAGGCCGATCTGGTCGTGCTGGGCGGCCTCAACGAGGGTGTCTGGCCGCCCCAGGCGCCGACCGATCCATGGCTGTCGCGCCCGATGCGGCAGGAATTCGGCCTGCGCCCGCCGGAAGCGGCGATCGGGCTCGCCGCCCATGATTTCGCCATGGGCTTCATGGCGCCCGAAACGGTCATGACCCGCGCCGCCCGCGTCGAAGGCGCGCCGACCGTGCCGTCGCGCTGGCTCCTGCGCCTCGACACGGTGCTGCGTGCGGCCGAGCTGCCCAGGCTGACCGGCGAGCGCCGCGCCTTCGGCGCCTATCCCACGCTCATCGACCGGCCCGCCGCGATCAAGGCGATCGAGGCGCCCGCCCCGCGCCCGCCGCTCTCGGCGCGGCCGCGCCGGCTGTCGGTCACCGAGATCGAGCTGTGGATGCGCGATCCCTACGCGATCTATGCGCGCCATGTGCTGAAGCTCAAGCCGCTCGATCCGCTTGACGCCGATCCGGGCGTGGCCGAGCGCGGCGAGTTCATCCATCAGGCGCTCGACATGTTCGTCCGCGCCCATCCGCAGGCGTTGCCGGCCGATGCCATGTCCGCCCTCCTCGCCTATGGCCGGAACGCCTTCGGCGAGGCGCTGGCGCGGCCCGGCATCTGGGCCTTCTGGTGGCCGCGCTTCGAGCGGATCGCCCAATGGTTCGTGGCGCTCGAAACCGAACGCCGCAAGATTCTGCAAGCGAGCTGGACCGAGCGCAGCGGCCGGCTGATGCTGGACGGGCCGGGCGGCGAATTCCTGCTGACGGCCAAGGCCGACCGGATCGACCATCTGGGCGGCGGCCTCGCGGTCATCGACTACAAGACCGGCACCGTGCCGCAGCGGAGCGAGGTGGCGCTGGGCTTCTCGCCGCAACTGCCCCTGGAGGCGGCGATCGCGGAGTCGGGCGGCTTCGACGGCGTGCCCGCCCTCGCCGTCACGGAGCTCGGCTTCTGGCGACTGTCCGGCGGCGATCCGGCCGGCGAGGAGATCCGGCTCGGCGGCGACAGCGGCCCGGCCGAGCTGGCGGCGGACGCGCTCTACGGGCTCGAACGGCTGATCGAGGTCTTCGACGACCCGGCGACGCCCTATCGCGCCCGGCCGCGCCCGGCCCAGGCGCCGCGCTGGAGCCATTACGGCCATCTGGCGCGCATCCTCGAATGGGGCACGGAGACGGAATGAGCGACACGCTGCTCTCTCCCGATCTGCTTCAGCGCCGGGCGGCCGACCGCCACAGCTCGGTCTGGGTCGCGGCCTCGGCCGGCACCGGCAAGACCAAGGTGCTGACCGACCGGGTGCTGAACCTGCTGCTCGGCGGCACGCCGCCCGGCCGTATCCTATGCCTGACCTTCACCAAGGCCGCCGCCGCCGAGATGGCGAACCGGCTCAACAACAAGCTGTCGCACTGGGCCACGGCGAACGATACGGAGCTGCGCGGAGATATTCTCGGCATCACCGGCGAGGCGCCCGACCCGCCGCTCTATGAAAGAGCGCGGCAGCTTTTCGCCCGCGTCCTCGACACGCCGGGCGGCATGCGCATCCTCACCATCCATGCCTTCTGCCAATCGGTGCTGCGCCGCTTCCCGCTCGAAGCCGGCATCCCGCCGCAATTCGAGGTGATGGACGAGCGCAGCGCCGCCGAGCTGCTGTACGAGGCGCAGTTGGGATTGCTCGAACGCGCCCGCGCCGAGAGCGCCGGGAAGCTCGGCCGGGCGCTCGCCGATGCCACCGGCCAGATCCATGAGCTGGGCTTCATCGAGCTGCTGCAGGCGCTGACCGGCGAACGCGGGCGACTCACCCGGCAAATCGATATGGCGGGCGGGCTCGAAGCCTATCTGGAGGGCGTGGCGAAACGGCTCGGCGTTCGGGCCGAGGAGGACGAGGCGGGCTGGATCGCGCTTCTTTGCGCCGAGGCCGCCTTCGATGGCGGGGAGTTGCGCCGGGCCGCGCGGGAGATGATCGCCTCCAAATCCGTCACCGACCAGGACAAGGGAGCGGCCCTGGCCGCCTGGCTCGCCGCCGGCATCGCGGAACGGATCGAAGGTTTCGACGCCTATACCGGAATCTTCCTGACCCAGAAGCTGGAGCCGCGCCAACGGCTGGCGACCAAGGCGATCTGCGCGATCGACGGGCTGGAAGCCTCGCTGCTGGCCGAGCAGGCCCGGCTGGTCGCCGGACGGGAACGGCTCGCCGCCATCATCGTCAACCGCGCCACGGCGGCGCTGACGCGCCTCGCCGCCGCCTTCCTCGCCAATTACGAGGCCGAGAAGAGGCGGCGCGCGCTGCTCGACTATGACGATCTGATCCTGACGATGCGCGACCTGCTGCGCCGGCCTGGCGTCGCGCCCTGGGTGCTGTTCAAGCTCGATGGCGGGCTCGACCATATCCTGATCGACGAGGCGCAGGACACCAACCCGGACCAGTGGGAGGTGGTGGCGGCGCTGGCCGAGGAATTCTTCACCGGCTTATCCGCCCGCGACGTGCCGCGCACCATCTTCGCCGTCGGCGACGCCAAGCAATCGATCTTCAGCTTCCAGCGCGCCGATCCGCAGGCCTTCCTGGCGATGCGCGAGCATTTCGCGGACAAGCTCAGGGTCCTCAAGAGCGAGCTCCGGCTGGTGCCGCTGGAAACCTCGTTCCGTTCGGCCCGGCCGGTGCTGGAGCTGGTCGACGCGGTCTTCGCCGAGACGGCGGCGCGCGACGGCGTGGCGCTCGACGGTGCCGAGATCCGCCATGCCGCCCACCGCATCGGCCATGCCGGTAGAGTCGAGCTGTGGCCGCCGCTGGAGCCCGAGCCGGCCGAGCCGCCCGAGCCTTGGGCGCCGCCGCTGCATCAGCAGGCCGAGGAGGCGCCCCGCGCGCGGCTTGCCCGGCTGATCACCGACACCGTCGCCGAATGGCTTGCACGGCAAGCTCTATTGCCCTCGCGCGGCCGACCGATCCGGGCCGGCGACATTCTGGTGCTGGTGCGGCGGCGCGGCGCCTTCGTCGCCGAGCTAGTGCGCGAGCTGAAGCGGCGCGGCGTGCCGGTCGCGGGTACCGACCGCATGGTGCTGACCCGGCAATTGGCGGTGATGGATCTGATGGCGCTCGGCCGCTTCCTCTTGCTGCCGGACGATGATCTGACGCTCGCCACCGTGCTGAAGAGCCCGTTGATCGGGCTCAACGAGACTCAGCTCTATGAATTGGCGCATGGCCGCCACGGCAGCCTGTGGCAGGCCCTGCGCGCGCATCCGGCGGATTGGGCCGAGGCTGCCGGCCGAACGCTCGCCAAGCTGCTGGCACGGGTCGATTTCGTGCCGCCGCACGAGCTCTATGCCGAGCTGCTGGGCGCGGGCCACGGGCGCGAGCGGCTGATCGGCCGGCTCGGCTACGAGGCGGTCGACGCGATCGACGAGTTCCTGGCCCAAACCCTCGCCTTCGAGCGCGCGCATGTGCCGTCGCTGCAAGGGCTGCTGCACTGGCTCGACAGCGGCGAGGCCGAGATCAAGCGCGATCTCGATCAGGATGGGCGCGACGAGGTGCGGATCATGACCGTGCACGGCTCGAAAGGGCTGCAGGCGCCGATCGTGTTCCTGCCCGACACGCTGGCGGTGCCGACGCGCCTGCCGCCGCTGCTCTGGTCGCCCGATGGCGGCGTCCTGCTATGGGCGCCGCGCCGGGGCGCGGGGGCGACGCTCGCCAAGTCGGCCAAGGCGCTCGCCTGCGAGAAGCGCGACCAGGAATACCGCCGCCTCCTCTATGTGGCGCTGACCCGCGCCGAGGACCGGCTCTATATCTGCGGCTGGAAGAACCATCAGACGACCAGCGGCACCGCCTCCTGGCACGAGTTGGTCGAGCACGGCATCGCGCGCTGCGGCAAACCGGCGCCGATCGAGGTGCCGCCGGGCTGGAACCAATTTCATCGCGATGGCCATGTCCATCTGAGCGAGCAGGAGGTCCAGCCGGTTCCGTCGGGCGGCACCGCCGCCGAAACGGCCGGTATCGAGCTGCCGGCCTTCGCCACGGCGCCGCCGCCGCCCGAACCTTCGCCGCCGCGGCCGCTGGTGGCGTCACGCCCGAGCGAGGCCGAGCCGCCGACCCGCTCACCGCTCGCGACCGAGCAGGACCAGCGCCGCTTCCAGCGCGGCATCCTGATCCACCGACTGATGCAGAGCCTGCCGGAGCTGGCGCCCGAATCGGCCGAGTCGGCGGCGCGCCGCTTCCTCGCCCGGCCGGCGCACGGGCTCGATCCCGCGGAGCAGGACCAGATCACCCAAGAAACGATGGCTGTATTGCGCCATCCGGATTTCGCGCCCTTGTTCGGCCCCGGCTCGCGCGCCGAGGTACCGGTCGTCGGGCTGATCGACGGGCAGGCGCTGAGCGGCCGGCTCGACCGCCTGGTCGTGACCGAGTCGCAGGTGCTGATCGTGGATTATAAGACAAACCGCCCGCCGCCGCTGGAGATCGGCAAGGTTTCACCGGCCTATCTGGTGCAGCTCCGAGCCTATCGCGCGGCGCTGGAAAGGATCTATCCAGGCAAGCGCATCCGCACCTTGCTGCTCTGGACCGACGGTCCGCGGCTGATGGAGGTCGACGCGGCGCCGGGGAGCGTACCTTGACGTCGCTTCGATGCGTCACCTAGTCTTTACCCAACGGATGGGGACAGGCTCCCCAACCTCGATTGGCGGGCAACCGCCCGCAGGAGATCGTTCACATGTCCGCGAATACGAACAAAGTCACCGACGCGTCCTTCGACGGCGAGGTGCTCGGCGCTTCCGGGCCGGTGCTGGTCGATTTCTGGGCCGAGTGGTGCTCGCCTTGCAAGGCGATCGCGCCCGCGCTTGACGAGATCGGCGCCAGCATGGCCGGCAAGCTGACCATCGCCAAGCTGAACATCGACGAGAATCCCCAGACGCCGACCAAGTACGGCGTCAAGGCGATCCCGACCCTGATCCTGTTCAACAACGGTCAGGTTGTCGCCCAGAAGCTCGGCGCCGTGCCGAAGAGCAAGTTGGTCGAGTGGATCGAATCCGCGCTGCCGACGGCCCAGGTCGCCGCGCGCTGATCTAGCCTAATTCGAACGGCCGGGCTCTCCAGGAGGGCCCGGCCGTGCTTTGCTTGCCCGGTCGGTCCGATCCGGGCATAGTTTCCGGGCGCTTCCCGACGGGCCGGGCGGCGGCGAGCCCGGGGGCGAAGCATGTCTTACGAATTCGGCAGCGGCGCCAAGCAGCTGAATTTCCCGAATCCGCTGAAGGTCCACAATCTGTTCCTGCTGGCCGCGGCCGCGATCGTCGGCATCGCCGCCATCGCCCTGCTGCTGTCGGTCCGGTCGAGCCTGACCGGGCGCGAGCGATTGGCGCCCTATGAGGTGCTGATCCTGGCCGGCGTGATGGTCGCCATCGCCATCACCTGCCTCTATGCCTGCCTCGCCAAGCTGCGTTTCTATTTCGGCCGCGGCCGGCCCGAGAGCCTGGCCGAGCTGGTGGCGCCCGACCAGCAGAGCCCCGGCAGCCCCAAGGCTCACACGGTGCGCGAGACGCTCCGGCAACAGGCGCTCGAATATGCCGAGCCGCGCGGACCGATCGCCGGTCTGCTGTTCGCGATCGTGCCCAACCTCATCTATGCGCCGCCGCCGCTGCGCACGCTCGCCGAATGGCAGTTCCGCGGCGCGCTCACGCTCTTGACGCTGCTGCTGAGCCTCGGGCTGACCTTGCTGATCGGCATCCCGACCCAGGCGCATGTCAACAGCGCGGTCATCGACTGGGTGGGCGCGGCCTATATCGTTTTCGCCATCTGGATCCTGGCGCGGCCGTCGCTTCGGGGCGCCGACGCCGAAGGGAATTTCCTGTCCGTCTGGGTGCTGAGCGCGCTCATCCTCTTCGCCTTCGTCGGGCCGATCCTGCTGACGCTGTGGGCGCCGCCCTTGCCGCGGCTGCCCGGCTTCTCGCCCTTCCCGCATGTGTTCGTGCTGCTGATCGCCGGCCTCGCGGCCCAGGCGCTGTTCTTCGTGGCGCTCATCCGCCAGCTTTTGCCGCCGCCGCCGACCGCAGTGTCGATGGTGCAGGATACCTGGAACCTCGCCTGCAGCCCGGCCCTCGTCAGCGGCGAATATCAGCGCGCCATGCAGGAGGGTTGGCGCGAAAAGATCCCGAACCGGCGCTACATCCATATCGACCCGCTGATCAACCTAAACGCCAGCGCCGGGGCCTTCGCCGGCGAGATCCTGGAGGAAAGCCAGCCCTTCCCGCGCACGGTCGAGACCGTCCAGATCGGACAGGCGCTGAGCCAGCGGGCGCTGCAATTCCGCACGCTGCTCGATTTCGTGGCGGTGCTGTTCACCCTCTGGGGCTCGATCGCGGCCTATTCGCTGGCCGAGACCATGCTCGACACTGGCGCCATCGCCGCGACCAGCCTGATCTATGCCGTCATTTTCGCGGCGCTGGCGGCCTACAGCTTCAATGCCGCCTATCTGCTGTGGCTGCGCTTCGATTTCGATTCGCGCCTGACTTGGCTGGAGATGAGCGGGCAATATGTCTCGGCCCAGATCAATCAGGGCAATCTGCTGCAGAGCAATCTGCGCGCGACCAGCAGCATGGTGCAGGTCGAGGGCATGACCTACCGGCTCTGGGTCGCCGAGCTGCACACGGTCGCCTTCGGCAAGGATTCGCCGCGCTACATCGCCTCGATGGCCGGCAATTACGCCGCCGCCGAGAGCCTGACCGCGCGGCTCAAGGATTTCGCCATGAACCAGGCGACGGTCGCCTCGCTCGGCAACAGCGCCAACATGCAGCGGCTGCAGACCATGTCGGCGATGTCGGGCCAATCACCGCAGAATCCGAGCCTGGGCCCGGCCGCCGTCGCCGGCGGCATCATCACGCCCGACCAGTGACGACGGCCCCTCGGCTCAGCCGCAGGCTTTCGAGGCTGTAGATCACCAGCGCGCCCCAGATGGCGGCGAAGGCCAACAGCCGGGCGAGGTCGAACGGCTCGGCATAGACCAGCACGCCCAGGAGGAACTGAATGCTGGGCGTGATATATTGCAGAAGCCCGAGGGTCGAGAGCCGCAGCCGCCGGGCCGCGGTCGAATAGCCGATCAGCGGCACCGAGGTCAGCAGGCCGGCCAGCACCAGCTCGATGCTGCGCACGGGCGCATCGAGGCTCATATGCGCCTGGCCTTGCAGCCAGAGCAGCAGCAGATAGCCGCCGGCGATCGGCAACAGCAGGAAGCATTCGGCGGCGAAACCCGGCAGCGCCTCGGCCGGCACCAGCTTGCGCACGAGGCCGTAGGAACCGAAGCTCACCGCCAGCAGCAGCGAGCGCCAGACCGCCCAGCCGACGCCGAGCGCATAGGCGCCGACCGCGAGCGCCGCGATCACGCAGGCGAGCGTCTGCACCAGCGTCAGCCGCTCGCCCAGCACCAGCCGGCCGAGCGCCACGCTGGCGAGCGGCGCCATGAAATAGCCGAGGCTCGCCTCCAGCACATGGTTCGAGGTCACGGCATCGACATAGGTCAGCCAATTGACAGTGATGAGCGAGGCCGAGAGCATGAGCAGCAGGAGCGTGCGCCGGTTCGCCGCGATCGCCCGCAAGGCCGCGAACCGGCCGCCGGTCGCGACCAGCCCCGCCATGAACACCGCCGACCACAGGATGCGATGCGCCAGGATCTCGGTCGGTGGCACGCCGGCGAGCAGCTTGAAGAAGCTGGGGAAGAGGCCCCAGATGGTGAAGACGGCAATCGCGATCGGGACGCCGCCGATCGGGCGCCTGGTCATCGACGCTGGCCCCAGCCATAGGCGGCGAGCGCCAGCCAGCCGAGCATGAAGAGCGTGCCGCCGACCGGCGTCGACAGGCCCGCGAGCGCGGAGCCGGTCAGGCTCTGCGCCACGAGACCGCCGCCGAAGCCCAGCATGCCGAGGAGGAAACACCAGCCGGCGACGGTGAGGGAGCGCGCCGGCGCCCGCGCCTCCAGCAGGGCTACGGCGAGGAGCGCCGCCGCGTGATAGAGGAGATAGCGGGACGCGATCAGGAACAGCCCCTCGCCGCTTTCGCCGCCGATATGCCGGCCCATGGCGCCGAGCGCCACGCCGGCGCAGCCGCCGAGCCCCGCCGCCACGATCCACCGATTAGCCATACGCCTCAACCCGATTTGCCCATTTAACGACCATGCCCGACTCGACGGCTCAAGCGGTGTGAGGTGAGCGCGTGCCTGCAATGCGAGCGTCCCTCTGGCTTTTTGCCGTGTTCATCGTCATATTCCGCAGCGCAGTGGTTGGAGCTGTCCGCCCAAGAGGGCCGGCGTCTCATGGAACGAGGATCCCGAGGGGATCCGATCTAGTGTTCCGAAGCACCACGCGACCTCGCCCTTCTTCCCCATCGGGACTATGCGGGCTCATCTGGTGCTGGACCGCGTCGCGGCCCCGGCGCTGTACTCTTTTGCCAGGAACATCAGACCTTTGACTTTTAAAGATTTCGACCTCCACCCGGCCCTGCTGCAAGCGCTCGACGCCGCGGGCTTCTCGGAGCCGACCCCGATTCAGTCCGCCGCCCTTCCCATCGTGCTCAACGGGCGCGATGTCATCGGCAGTGCCCAGACCGGCACCGGCAAGACCGCCGCCTTCGTCCTCCCCGCCCTGCAGCGCCTGACGCGGGAGATGCAGCCCCGGCCGCGCGGCCCGCGCATCCTCGTGCTGGCGCCGACCCGCGAGCTCGCCTCGCAGATCCTCGATTCCGTCCGCAAGCTCGGCAAGTTCCTGCGCCTCCACACCGTCTCGGTGCTGGGCGGCATGCCCTATCGCGTCCAGCTGCGCGAGCTGTCGCGGCCGATCGACCTCATGGTCGCGACCCCGGGCCGGCTCATCGACCTGCTCGACCGCCGCGCAATCAGCTTGGCCGACCTCGAGATGCTGGTGCTCGACGAGGCCGACCGGATGCTCGATATGGGCTTCATCGACGCGGTCGAGACGATCGCCGCGGCCGCGCCTGCCTCGCGCCAGACCGTCATGTTCACCGCCACCTTCGACCGCCGCATGAACGCGCTGGCCGCCCGGCTGCTGAAGGAGCCGGAGCGGATCGCGATCGAGGCCTCGACCGTGACCATGGAATCGATCGAGCAGCGTGTGCATCTGACCGACAACATGACGCATAAGCGCAAGCTGCTGAACCATCTGGTCTCCAGCCCCGAGCTCGGCAAGGCGATCATCTTCGCCGCGACCAAGCGCGATGCCGACCAGCTCGCCGAGGATCTGAAGGCCCAAGGCCACAAGGCCGCCGCCCTTCACGGCGACATGGCCCAGAACGCCCGCAACTGGACGGTGCAGCAGCTCCGCCAGGGCCGCGTGCGCCTGCTGGTCGCGACCGACGTGGCCGCGCGCGGCATCGACGTGCCGGACATCACGCATGTCATCAATTTCGACCTGCCGCGCCAGCCGGAGGATTATGTCCACCGCATCGGCCGGACCGGCCGGAACGGCGCCACCGGCATCGCCATCTCCTTCGCCGCCCCGGCCGACCGGCAACTGGTCGACCGGATCGAGCGCTTCACCCGCGCCAAGCTGGAGCCGGCGGTGATCGACGGTCTGGAGCCGACCTTCAACTTCAACTTCAACTCGGCCGCGCCGCGCGCCGCGCGCAAGCCCGGCCCGCGCCGCCCCTGGCACGGTGGCGCCGGCGGCCCCCCCGCCGCCCGCCGCTCCATGCCGCCGGCCGGCGTCGGCCCGCTGCGCCGCGCGGGCTGATCCGAAACGGAACGGACGGCCGGGGCTAGCCCCGGCCGTTGCCTGCGCTATAAAGACTGACTCCATCAGCCGGGAGCAGATGATCATGCCGAGCTTCGATATCGTCTCGAAGACCGACCTCGCCGAGGTCGACAATGCCGTCGCCAACGTCGCCCGCGAGATCGATACGCGGTTCGACTTCAAGGGCAGCCATTGCAAGCTCGAACGGGCCGAGGACAACCTCACCATCCATGCCGACGATCAGCTCAAGCTGAAGCAGATGCATGAGCTGATCCTGACGCACCTGACCCGCCGCAAGGTCGAGGTCGGCGCGCTCGAATTCAAGGACCCGGAAAAGGCCTCGGGCGATTCGGTGCGCCAGACCATCGTCATCCGCCAGGGCCTCGACAAGGACCTGGCCAAGAAGCTGGTCAAGGAGCTGAAAGACTCGAAGCTCAAGATCCAGGTCGCGATCCAGGGCGACGAGCTGCGCGTGACCGGCAAGAAGCGCGACGACCTCCAGGACGCGATCGCCCATATCCGTGGCCTCAAGATCGAGCAGCCGCTGCAATATGTGAATTTCCGCGAATAGCAGCCCCCTCGGATTTAGCGCTTGCCGGAAGGGCGGCGGATCGGATATCAACCCTCTCCGCTCTCGGGTCCCCATCGTCTAGAGGCCCAGGACACCGCCCTCTCACGGCGGGAACAGGGGTTCGACTCCCCTTGGGGACGCCAAATCTGCGCAAGTCGTTGATTTAGCTGCATAATTGGCATCGGTCAAAATCGGCTGTGACACACGCATGTGACACACGTCGAGGGCCGGATGACGGGCATACCCTACGTTGTAAGGCGACGGCAACAGCTCTATCTCAGAGTTCGTATTCCTGCCGATATAGCAGCGCGAACAGGTAAGGCTTTTTTCACGCGTTCTTTGCAGACTGCGAACCCTCGGCTCGCTCGGGCCGAAGCAGCCCGGCTGCTCGCCGAGTTGCATGGTCAATGGCAGACAGCCAGGGGGCGCAACGAAAAAATGAAGGTGCCTCTGCCTCACGGCGACATTTCACACTTTAAGTTTACGGCGGAAGACAGGGCGACCTTACAGGCGAAAGCGGAGACGGCGGCAGAACGAGCCGAACTCACCCGTCGCTTGATAGCGATGCTAGAGCGCTTGGTTCCCGGCGATCCACGGATCGCGGCGGCCCGAGCCCGATACCAAGCCGACCTCTACGGTAGAGACTCCTCGATAGTGCAATCAGCGCAGCTGCATTTAGCTGCGCAGCTCGCCGATGCGGTGCGCACGTTGAAACCCGAACAGGCGCGGTCGCCCCTGGCTGCGGAGGCAAAAGAGCCTTGGAGCGCACAGGCGGAGAAGTTCTTCGCCGACCGCCCGAGCGTCGGCCACGCCGCCCGGACGAGCTACGAGCAGGCGTTCCGGGAATTGACTGGGCTCATCGGCGCAAAGGCCCTTGTGGACGTAGCCAAGTCCGACATCAAAGGCTTCGCGGACCATTTACGCGACCGGCCGATCAATCGCGCCGGACAGCGACAAATGAGCCGTGCAAGCATCCTCAAACTGCTCGGCAACCTGAAAGCTTATTTCGGGTGGGCCGTCAGCTCTGGTCTCTTGGCCGTCAACCCGGCCGAAGGTGTCCAGCCGCGCAGCGAAACGCGCGAGGAGCGCGACGGCAAGAACGACCGGCGTGCTTTCACTCGCGCCGAACTCGCAACGCTGTTCGATAGCGCCCTATTCGTAGGCTGCCATTCTCATTCACGCCGATCAAAACCGGGCAGGAACGTCCTTAGGGACGAGCCATACTGGTTTTGGCTGATCTCCCTGTTGACTGGCGCCCGCACCGAAGAAGTTGCGGACCTGCCGTCAGCGCTGGTGGATGTGGGCGGCATCACGTGCCTTGATTTCCGGCATGCGACCAAAACCTCAGCCGGACCTCGATTGATTCCGATTCTGCCGGACCTTCGACATCTTGGAATCATCGAGTGGGCGACCGAGCAGGCTCGCCGAGGACGCGGATTGCTTCAGGGGCCGAACGCGTATGCCGACTGGAGTAAATGGTCTAACCGATATCTAGACTCGATCGGCCTCGACGATCCAGCGCTCGTTACCTATAGCCTACGGCACAACTTCCGCCAGCAGTTGCGCGCCGCCAATCTGCACCCTGAAATCATCGACAAAGTATTTGGACACGAGGGTGACTCGGTAGGCGCCGGTTACGGCCGCGACCTTTCCCCCGAGGAAGCAAAGCTGGTGATCCAAAAAGTTAAATCTCCTGTGCTACTGGACCATTTGAACCAGCGCAGGCCTATCAAAACATGAGGGGGAATCTATGACGATAGTGATGACAATTATCTGGGACGACAGGTTCGAATCAGCAAGTTTAGAATCTCTCGATAACGGCTTAGAGACGCTGTCAATAGCCGAAATTTCCGGCGACGATGAACACGATCTCATAAATATGGTCGAAGCTCTTAAGAAACACATTTTGGCTCTTAAATATCCGCCTCGGAGCGACGACGACGAGAACGATTAGGCCGCTGAAACCCTACTTCCTCGGGCGTTTTGAAGAGTGGATGGCCGAAATCATCCACGAAACACTTGAAATATACAAAACGACGGATAAGCATGAATGATGCGGCCATCGTAGACCCTAGCAGGTCTCCGGCCGCATCGTTCAATAGGCTAAGAAATCATGGATCATAGAATTCAGGATATCAAGGCCGTCGATACTATCGGCGGCTAGTGCGACCGGGGCGGCATACCAGCTATAGCCCCTCAGATCCAAATCTTACCCAGCCTGTCAACAAATTTGCTCATTCTGAGCTAAACGCTTTACAGCCGGTCGTAGATAACTCGTTCCGGGCTGCTGAGCGCCGCGAGCGTCGTCGGCTCGATCAGGAAGTCGCCGCCCGTCTGATCGCTGGTGGCCTCCACCAAAGCCAGGTTTATCGCTTTGATCCAGGCATCGTTGATCAGGTCGTCTCTCTCGACGGCAGGGACAGCGAGATTTGGGGTCGGCCGCTGCGAAGAAGCCAGATTTTTCCGGCCCAGGCGCAGGTTTCCCAGGTAGCCCAGGCCGCCGCGTACGCCGCATTCTGCGAAGAACGCGGCATCGACCGGGTGGTGCACATACGGGTCTCTAGCCCGTGCTGCCTGGTCCCGCTGACCGACCTCAGGCCCGCTCACCGGGACCAGAGTCCCGTGCTGACGGCCAAAATTCGGCATGCAGAGCGATATTATGGACTGATCGTCGATATGATATCGGCCCATGTGGCTCGGGACGACGGGCTGGCATACCTTCATTTTCATTTGGCGGCGCGACTCACCGCCGATTTGGCCCGCGCCCGCACATATTTCCGGCAGGCCGGATGGGATTGGTATGATGACCAGGAGACGGACGACGCCGAATGCAGGGCCGATCGTCCGCCACCCCAGGCCCTTGTCAGCTATATCTCGCGCGGCGTCGGCGGCGACATCGTCCGGGGCGATGATGGTTGGACCGATGAAGAGCTTGCGATCATCTATCAGCAGCTACGAGGCATCCCAACAACACGGCCGGTCGGAGAATTTCGCAAATACGTCGGAGAATTGAAGGCGAAGCGAAAAGTCGCCCGGTTCGAGGATGGCGTCGTGGACGTCGTTAATAAGCGTGCGCGCAAAGCATTTGTGCGGCGGACGAGCCACCTGTTCACCACAGCCGGATTCCAAATCCTGGCATTGAAGCCGCACGATTTCGGCAGCGGAGAAGAACGGCCATCGTGGCTCGTCCGGGGGCGGCCGGGCATCTCCGCCGCTGACATCGAGGCGGCTGGATATCTCACTCTTATAAATGCAAATAATACAAATACAAATAATACAAATAATACGGCGAACTCGGAATCCGAACCACCACTAGACCCACCCGAATCGCCGCCAAGGCCACCACCCGGCCTGCCGTCAGAGGCGCGCAGGCCGCAATCGGACCTTTCATGCCCGTGGTAGCCACCGTCACCCAAGCGATAAATGAGCGTTTTTCCACCCAGCCAGGCCGGGCGAAGCCGAGGCTCACCGTGTCGCACGCCAGACGGTGGACCGGTCGACGCCCAGAAGTGCCCCGATTTCGGCGTAAGATTTTCCGTCGGCCCGGAGTTCGCGCGCGTGCTCAACCTGCGCTGCCGTCAGGGACCGGCGGCGGCCGATGAGGCCACCTCGGCGTTTAGCGGCGGCCATTCCTGCCCGGACGCGTTCTCGAATGGTTTCTCGTTCGAATTCTGCGAGGGTCGCGAGAAGGCCATACACCAGGCGGCCGGTGGCAGTGCTGGTGTCGACTCCATCCGTCAGGCTACGCAGCCCTACCCCCAGTTCGCGAAGGGATTCCGCGAGCTGCGCGAGGTGGATCACACTGCGCCCTAGCCGGTCCAGACGCCAAATCACGATGACATCGCCTGGCCGGATGCTCTTCATCATGAGATCCAAGCCGGGGCGGGCGGCCTTGGATCCGCTGATCCTATCCACGTAGACGTTTTCGGTTGAAACACCGGCCCCCACCAGGGCGTCGACCTGAAGGGCCACGTCCTGGTCATCGGTCGACACGCGAGCATATCCAATGAGCCGTCCCATTCCTTCACCTCGTTTTGCAACAACCTTCCACAACAGCGTAGCCCGCAGTTTCGTTGACCTCAAGTTTTGTGGTGAAAGGTAATCCTTTTGCGACGGGTTGGACGGCCAGATCATCGCGGCAGGCCTTCGCCTTCCCCTATACGGGTGCTCGCCCCATGCGGGGCTGCGCGCCTGCCTTCATCGCGTCCTTCCGGCCGAGATGAGGAAGGGGTATGGTGCCACCGTGCTCACTCCGGTCAACCCCGCTCACAGTCCTCGCCTGCGGCTCCGGGCTGCTCCGCGCCGGTCCCCGGCGGCCTTTGGCCGGGGTTTGACCTGCATTCCGCTCGTCAGCCGACGTGATGCTGTCGGGACGACGGGCGTCCCAGAAAAGAATTCGCCCCCTCCAGAGGGGCCGAACAACGGGCATATACGAACGAATTCTTGGGAGAAATCCTTGTACAAAGGAAATCGGAAGAACCCAAATCCTTGAGAGCCAATTTTAATGTTGACAAATACTCATTTGCAACCCTGCTGAGCGGCAAATCCACTTGCCATTCTAAGCAATAATTTTTATAGATTTTGGCAGCCGCCAGAGCTTGTCCGGTACAAATCGAGGTCGATACTATGCGGTACACTGTAGTCGCTCCCCATTACATCCTCGACCAGGAATCCGCCGACGTCCGAGCCATCATCGCAGAGGCCAGGCGCCTGACCGATCTGGGAATGTCCGACAGCGAGGTTGCCGATGGTATATACACCTACTGCTACGACCCCACCTGCGTCGGCCTCGTCGTCGAGGACGTGACCGTGACCGGCGTCGTCATCACGCTGGACGTACCCGGCGATGACGAGACTGAGGCAGGCGACCGCCTCGTGACGGCGCTCACCTACATCAGGGTAGCGCGGCAGCAGGGACTCAACGACCACGAGACTGCAAGCGACCTAGCAGACCGAGGCCTGCCCGGCGCGGAATACCTCAGGCTGCAGCCGCAGCACGGTTAGCCATGACCTCGGCACCAGCCCGGCCGGATGCGATCTCCTCGAAAATCGAGTCAACGCTCAGCCCCGGCGGCAGAGGCCGGGGTGGCTGGCCTTCATAAAATCCGGTCGCCCAGTGCTCAAAAAGCCGCGCCTTGCGCTCTTCTGCGGACGACTGGTAGTCGGTAGGCCACCAGGCTCCGGTAGCCACGGCAGCGTCCAGGACGGCATGAGCCGCCGCCGACAAATGCGGCGAAAAAATGTGAAAAATTTCATGAAAAATCGAGCTAACTAAACGGCTGGGATGCCGACCTAACGAAACGAAAGTTACGGCGTGCGCTGGATATGCGACTCCGCCGACCTCTCCCCAGATGCGCCCCGAGTCGTCCCGCAGCCACTCCGCATGTCCTATGTCGCTTTGCTCCAGGTGACACAGAGACGGCACACAATATACTGCCGCAAATGGCGCCAGCCGAGCGGTAATATCCGCCATTACTGGCAATATTTCTGCGTAGGAGGGATGCACAGGCTTCGGCAATGCTATTATTGATTGAAAATCGGCATGAATATTTGCTGGACTGAACTCGGATATTGAGCGACGCCCCACCCGGCCATTTCGCAGATGATAGACGTACCCGTGGTCGAGACTGCGCTCTCGCCTCATCGCAGGCCTGGCATCACCAGGGCGCCCGCGATATCGCGGGCAGCAGTCAGCGCGGCCAGCAGCACCGAGGCCCCGGCGGAAAGCTCGGGACTGGTCAGCATCTCGCGCAGGATGGCCTCTGGAGATGATGATGGATCAGCAGCGAGCGGAAGGCCCGCCGCCTTCCCCTTTCGCCGCGCCTCCTCCTCCAGCGCTGCCAGGATGCGGATCACGATGTGGCGCGGCAGCTGACGCATATCCAGGTCGCCACTCACCGCCGCCGCCATCAGAGCGGCCGTCTGCGCAGCCGTGCCATCAGCCAGGCCCGGCGCCACTCGGTCGATTTCAGATGCGGCCTCGTCGTCATCCGGTAGAGTCAGACCTCTTGGCGGGCCGGGCTGCGCTTGGTCGAGGTGCAGCTCCGGAAATTGCGCGAGCATGTCGCGTCCGCGCTGACGCAGCGCATCGAGCCGAGCGCGTAGCACGCCAGGGCTCGGCATGCGCGCGTGCAGGACGTCGCGGAGAGCGTCGCCGGTCGCAGCGTTCGCCGCTGCCAGCACCTCGGGCGGCACCCCATCGGCTAGGTCGTCGAGGTCCAGGCCGCGCGCCATGAGTGGCGCTGGCACCCCGATTTTTGCGGCCACGTAGCCGCGAAGGGAACGCCACTGCCACACGTCGCTGTGACGACGGCACTCGCACGTCCATGCACGTCGCCAGGCGCGATACGACTCGTCGCATTCCGCGCGGGCCTCCGCGCTGCCGTGACCGAAAACGTCGAAGGCGCTCGTCATGTGGCTTCATCCATCCGGAACGGCGTCGCGGCCAGGCAGGCGATGTCGGTAGGCCGGGTGATATGCGGCCCGAGAAGGCGGCGGAGTCCGTCGAGAGCCGCCGGATCGCTTTCGATGGCGCGCAGCAAGGCCGCCCCCAAGGTAAATTTTATTTGTGCTTGGAGCTGCCTATTGCTGGTCACGATTTGCCTCCGTACCCGCGTCTCTTCCGAAGCGGCTCGACGCCGCCGCACCTGCAACGCGTTCAGGCGCGCCTCCAGTTCTGTAATGCTTGTCAACAAATTATCCGGCATATCCCGCATCCTTGATAGCTCTCCTCAGCATAGGTAGGCAGCAGAAAAAAGATCAAGGCACCCATCGT
Source organism: Aliidongia sp. (assembly GCA_035539155.1). Lineage (GTDB taxonomy): Bacteria > Pseudomonadota > Alphaproteobacteria > ATCC43930 > CGMCC-115725 > JAXDMU01. The sequence goes on from DATLIZ010000013.1 coordinate 223,065, forward strand.
GACAATCGGGACAGCCGCATCCTAATATCGGATCATTGAGTACTGGTGACATCCTTCAGTCTCGCTTAGGAGAACTGTCGCAGACAGTTCTCAGCTCGTGGGGCTGGCGCCCCTGGCCCCCATGGAGACCACCATGACTTTAACGCACATCAAACTCGGCGTGGTGTCGCGGTCGTCGACCAGCGAACGCGCGACTGGCGGCAACTCCGTCGCCCTGGCCGCCTATCACGCCTGCACCCGCCTCAGCCACGACGGCCGAGCCTTTGACTTCACCCGCAAACGCGGCGAACTCGCGGCCGAGACCGTGATGCTCTTGCCGCCCGGTGCACCGGCCTGGGCGGCAGATCCGGAGACTCTCTGGCGGAGAGTTGAAGCGGCCGACAAGAAGGCAAACGCAACGAGCGCCCGCTGGCTTCAGCACTCAATCCCGCGCGAGGTGCCGCCGGACCTGTGGTCAGACTACGCCCGTTCAGTTGTTCAGATCATTGTCGACACGTATCACGTTGCAGTGCAGCTCGATTTGCATTGCACGGTAGCCTCGGATGGTGAGCGCCAGCCTCATCTACACGCGCTGATCGCAACCCGTTCGTTCGACGGCGCCGGGTTTTCGAAGAAGAAATCAGCAGCCCTGGACCAGGGGTTCCGCTCGCATCACGGCAGAGATATGCGGCGCAAAATTGCAGATGCCGCCAACGCATTTCTCGGCGGCCACCGTATAGACGCACGGCTAGATCCAGAACGTCAGGACGACCAGGGACTCGGCCGCGAGCTGGACGTGAGCCGGACGGCGGTCAAAGTTTGGCAGCAGCAGCCCGAGCATGCTGAGGTTTTTCCTGCCATCCTGCGCGACCGGCAGGCACGGCGGCAGGCCCGAGTCCGGGTCACCGAGGCCCGCAGCGACATCCGGGCTGCCGACCGTTCCATCGCGACGGCCCAGGCTCTCCTTACTGACCTGACAGACCCCGCCGCCCCGGCCATCTCGCCCGGCACCGCCGAGGCGCGGGAGGACCGCAGGCGGAAATTTCTGGCCGCCCTGCTCGCGAGTCAGTACGACAAAGCATGGCTTCCGCCGTCGGTCGCAAAGAACGTCGCATATATCCGGACGGCGCCGGGGGTGGTCCAAATCGGCCTGACCGATGGTTCCCGGCTTCTCGACACAGGCGACCAGATCCGGGTGATCGGACGGCCGAGCGACCTAGCGATCCGAGAGCTGGTAGCCGCCGCCGATAGACACGGCTGGACGAGTCCAGGCGGCGCCGAAGTGCGCATCTGGGGGAGCCCCGAGTTCCGCCGCGGGGTCGCACTCGAGCTGCTGGGGCGCCATCCGCCGGTTCACGTCCAGGGGCTGTCCGATGCCGACCGGGCATACGTCGCGGCGGAGCTGGCGCGGCAGGCCGCCCAGCAACGCCAGGCGGCGATGGCCGCGCTGGCATCCGCAGAGCGGCAGGCGGCGACCGCTTGGCAAGCGACCCAGGGGCGGCGCGAGGCCGGTGATCTGATGCGAATCCGTGATGCACAGATGGCCGTCAGCCGTGGAGATCAGGCGACCACCACGGCAGCGGCAGCGGGGGATATGGATGCCGCTATGACGGCGGGGCAGGCCTGGCGCCGCAGGCTGGCACCACAGCATCCGACTGCGGCACGGGAGGACAGTAAGGAGGCCGTGGTACAGGCGCCTGGCTGCACCCCCCGATATGTGCCGCAGTGGAGCCGAGGGCCGAATCAGCAGGCTACCTAGCCGGGCTGCTGCCCCCGATGAAGCGGACGCTCATGATCATGGCTGCCGCCGGCAGCCATGATTGGCCTTCCACATCATTTGGAGCGGCCAACAGCTAAAGATTATATTGTCGCAGAAGGCGTCTCCAACAGGAAAATGTAATGTACTAAAATATAAAAGTGATTTACGTTTTCATATAATAACTAAGCTACATATACGACGCATAGGTACCAATACCGCAGGTGTCAACAAAAATAAACTACATAATGTCTACAATTTTACCTCAACAAGCCTATTCATACTTAAGGCTGTTTTGTGTATATTTGATACATATTTACCGTTATGTTACCGTTATTTGGTTCTGACGGTTTTTTTATTGGACAGATACCAGCATCTGGCATCACCAGAAACTCGGAGCCGCCCCGCGATCATGCCTGCCGCCGGCAGGCATGCTGGCCGCCTGTCATGGTTGGGCGGCCATCAATTCGAGGCCTGCATGGGCTGACCGTGAATGTAGCGGGACGCAGCCGGATTTTATTTGGTCATGACCTCATCCCCTTCGCCGTCTTCGTCCTCGTCTTCATCCCCGCCAAGCTCGGCGAACAAGGCGTCATAGTCGAGTGTTCCGCGACGAGCTGCTCGGAGCTCCTCTTTCACGATCGAGCTGGTGAGTCGCGGATACCCCTTGACCGCCGACGGCCGAATGAGGCCGAAGGCCCCGGGCACCACAATGAGATGAAGATTGAAGCGCGCCAACGCAGCATCGACATCTTCGAGGAACCTGCCGTCGCGTCGCAGTCGAACAATGAACCGGTCGAGACTCACCTCGGTGAGCCTGATGCGGGTGAGTTCGCGCCCTAATTCCGCCTCCTTACGTTTCACCGCCACAGCGATGATGATCGCCACTTCAGCAGCTGTCGGCAGCTGTCTGACTTTCATCGCACATCTCCTGGTTGTTGAACCTGCGAGGGCCTGGCCGCCCCCGCAGGATGCGAGGATATGCACGTTGACGCCGAAGTGCAATCACGTTTTGTGTGAAACAGCACAACATCAGGATGAATGCCGCTCACCGCTAGCGAGCTTAGCAGGCTATCGGACGCCGCGTTGGCGTCTATGCCGACGCCTGCCTGACCCTCGCAATCCCCTTCCCCGACAAATCCAAGGCTGCGCCGACGGGCAAAACCAGTTCGCACAGTTCGGCGTCTGATCGCTCGCTAAACCGTGACTCCATCACATCGGCGAGCCTCTGAAGCTTCCCCAACATCTTGATGAAGCTCTCGAACGGCTCGATGCCGGTGTGCTCGAACGCGTAAGGCTGCTCTCCGATCGTGCAAACGTACTCGACGCGCCGACTTATCGGGATCGTTTTGGTCGTCAGGTGACCAACCGTCATCGCGCCTCACACACCCTCGCGCGCCTCAATTAGGGCAAGGGACGACCGGCGGCGTCGGCTGATTTCCGCCATCCTCCGGCGGCAATACAACACAGCCTGGCTTTCACCAGAATTGGCGAAGGACGTAATCCGGATCGAATGGCGACCGGTTGAAGCCCTCGCGATCCTTCACCTAAGAGGCGGCGCGCGACTGATCGATAGCGGCGATCGGCTGATGCTTGCCGGTGGCACGACGGACCGAAACCTAAGAGAACTCATCGCCTTAGCCGAGCGCAAGGGCTGGACGCAGCCAGATAACAAGGGGATCCGCATAGAAGGTAGCACCGAATGGCGTCGGACGGTGGCGATTGCGCTACTGCTCAAGCATACGGACACCAAGGTCCACGGCCTGAAGGCCTCAGATTGGCAGGTGGTCAAGACAGAGCTTGAGGCGAATTTAGCGCGGCACAGCATTGGAATTCTGACTCTCCAGCCTTACTTATGGGTGCGGAGGGACGCATGACCGAAAGTTTGGCGCGAGAGTTTCTGACGTTCGAGGTTGCTGAAACATCACTGGGCAGGGGATATTGGCTCGACCGCCCCTGGGTCGATGAGGCACAGCGCCCTGCTCTCGTTCAAGCATCCATTTTGGCTCTTCCGCACGAACGCGGAAGCGGCCCAGTTTTTCCCGATGGGTCGGAAGAATTTCTAGCCCGCCTCCGCCAGATATTGGGCTCACAAGCCAGTCTCGGCGTCGCTATCCGCAGCGACGACTACGAAGAGTTGGCGCTTCACTCAAGAGCGTGGCGACTGCCGGTGCTTTTCGTGACGTATGCCGCATTACCCGTAATGCTCAACATCTTGAGCGCTCGTCTCGATGAGCTGCTCCCTGGCCACAAAACGGGCGACACGGCCGAAATCACTCTATTCGTCGAGGGCGCGAATCATAAAACGCTCAAACTTCACTACAAGGGCGACCCAAAAGACCTCGGGGACTTTTTCAGCCGCTCCATCCCCCGATACATCGGCGAACTAGACACCGCCCCCGCAGCACGCCACCAAGTCGACCTGCGCGCTCGCGCCCGCCAGACCCATCGGAACGCACCAGTCGGCAACTCAGGCAACTAGCCGTGATAAAATATCGGACCGCCATTGCGCTCGCCAGCAAAGTAGAAGCTTATCGATATAAGCCGTCAAAGCGCTTCTGGCGTGCTGTTGGTAAGACGGCGGAAGCGATGAAGACGACAACGGCCAATACAGATGAGAAGAATCGGCTTTGGTTCGTCCAAACCTTTGCCCAAGCGACAACGATTTATCTAGACGCCTATCAGCAAATGTCCGGCGGCAAGTTCATGGACGGGTGGTGTACACTTGAGCAAGCCGAGCTGTCCTTTGGCCGCCTATTGGACAATGTCTTCATTGAAAGCCTAGTACCACTAATCGGCCAACGCGCCGAGCTAGTCGCTTTGTGGCAATCGCTCTTCCCCTATAAGCACTTCGTGAGCCCGGGCATGCGCTTCAAAAAATGGGCATGCTCGATTTGCGGCAAGCAAAGCACGCCGATTGATCCATGCGGACACATTCGAAACCGCGTGTACGATGGTCAGCTCTGCTACCGGATAATTCAGGAGTTTGAGCCTTTAGAGGTTTCGATCGTCACCGATCCGGTGCAAAAGTATTCAGTCTTACAACTGGATTATGACTATCCTGTCGTCCAATATGTCCTCGACCATCTTAGCGGGCCATTTCAGCCATGGCGGGGCGAATGGACCCACAAACGCCATCCGCACTCAAAATTTGCGGACCGATCACATGATCAGCCATGCCCGTGTCGCTCCGGGCTTCGCTACCGAGAGTGCTGTTTGCCCACTGACGGGGTCCGGCTCCCTCACTTTCAGATGACAGTGACCGACGGCCCCTGCATAGGCCCACTAGGAGACCTTCTCGTCACTTATCCACCTGATAAACGGCAAACTGCCGAATACCCCCGCACCTGTCGGGTCAACCTTCTGAGGGCTGGTGACAACCGCTGAGGCGCCGATTTGATTCGAATTGACGCACGTCCACCTCTGTGACACACGTTTGTGCTGCAGACCCATTTTGACCAAGTCCGGTGTCAGAGAAAGCAGCCAGTTCAACGTCTTGTAGGTTAGCGTTCGAACTCTCCCCTTGGGGACGCCAAATCGGTGCGGAACTGCGCACGCCATGCGTGGTCGAGCTTGCGCCCGAAGCGGCCGCGAGTGTTCTCAGCGGATCGCTTTTTGACCGAGGATGCGAATCTCCACTTCACGATCGACCCGCTCGCGCTTGAGCGAGGCTTTGTCCGCGGTATCGACTTCCGTCGTGCCATAGAGCCTCTTCGGCCGTAGCTCGCTCACCGCTCAGCTTGTCTCGTGCGTGACGATGAGCACTTACCGGAGTTTTTCGGGAAGGTCAGAAACTCAAGCCGATCAAATCACTCCCATATCGACCCAGAACGGTTCTACTCCAACTGTGGGACTAGAATCGGATGATGTGGTCCTGTGAAATCGGGAGCATCCAAAATAGTGACACTGTCCGGGCGCACCCAAAATTCGTCTTCGGTTTGAAAACAATAGTGTTCAACCATCGCCTTCTTGGCGGTCTCAATATCGTCGTAGACGTCGGACTCAACGTAGCGAAACCAGAACTCCTTCCCTTCCTCATCGATGTGAATGCCTTCTTCTATGAACTGGAAGCGCTCGTCCTCCCGCTTATAGAGGCCCACGCGGATTTTTGGCCACGTGGTCTGAATCACCGCGACAAGTTCCGGCATGGTGCTCTCGCCATTGTCAATTGGGGGTCATACTACCACCCCAACCTTTGGAGCAAACACCCAAACCGGACGGGCCGTCGCCTGCCTATCGCCCTACCCCATCACCAACGGCACCTGCCTCGGCCCGCGCACGATCCCCGCCGACCAGGCGAGTTCGGCACCGGGTGCCAGCGTGAAAGCCGGGAAGGTCTTCATCCATTCCTCCAGCGCCACATTGAGCTCCATGCGCGCGAGGTGCGAGCCCAGGCAGCGATGGATGCCGAGGCCGAAGGTGGCGTGGCGGTTCTCGGCGCGATCGATGATGACGCGATCGGGCTCGGGGAACATCGCCGGGTCGCGATTGGCCGCACCGAAGGCCAGCATCACCATCTGGCCGGCCTTGACCGGACAGCCGCCGATCTCGGTATCCTCGAGGATCTCCCGCGACAGCGTTGCCGGCGCGTAGGCGCGCAGCAGCTCCTCGACGGCGGTCGGGATGAGCGCCGGCTCCGCCGCCAGGCGACGCCGATCCTCCTCATGGAGGGCCAGGTGCCACAGGCACGTGCCGATCATGCTCCAGGTCGTATCGATTCCGGCGACCAGCAACAGCCGCAACGTGCCGTCGACATGCTCGTCGGTCAGCGGCTTGCCGTCGATCTTGGCCTTGGTCAGGAAGCTGATGAGATCGTCGCCGGGCATGGATCGGCGCTGGGTGATGAACGGGGCGAAATACGCCGTCATCTCATCGATCACCGCCAGGGAGCCCGGCACATCGTTCGCGTGTTGGTGAAAGCGATGGATCCATTGCCGGAACAGCGCGCCATCCGCCTCGGGAACGCCGAGCATGGAGGCGATGACCCGGACCGGAACTTCCTGCGCGAAATCGGCGGCGCCGTCGATCAGGCGCTTGCCGGCGAGGCCATCGAGCAGCTCGCGGCAGATGCCGCGGGTGCGGGGCTCGAGCTTCTTGATCTCGGCGGGGGTGAAGGCCGGCAACAGCAATTGCCGATGCGCGCGATGATCGGGCGGGTCCGACGTGACCGGCGGGCTGCTGATCAGCGGCAGCTCCTCATCGCCGACACTGAGGCGGCGGGAGGAGAAATGCTCCGGATCGTAGGCCACGTCGCGGATATCCTGGTAGCGCGTCGGCAGATAAACGCCCCGGCAGCGATCGGTATGGGCGACCGGGCAACGCTCCCTGAGCTCGTTCCAGATCGTGTACGGGTCATCGAGCCAGCGCTGCTCGAAGGGATCGAAATCCCTGGCCCAATCGGTGACGGGCGGACGATCGCTCATCGGGACGCTCCCTCTTCGATGATTTCGATTGCGAATTCGGGGCAATTCGCCTTGGCGAGCCGGGCCTTCCCTTCAAGACCGAGGGCGACCACGCCGGCACCGATCTCGTGCGAATAACCGAGCTCGTCCAGCTCGAACAGCTCGGGCGCATGCGCCACGCAGCGGGCATGTCCCTGGCACCGCTCCGACCTCACCCGAACGCGCAATCCGGACGAGGCTGCGAACTCACCACCTTCGTGCTTCATGGATCTTCCCTTCCCTTGCGGCCCGATGGGGGCGGCCGGTTGCGAACGCATCGGGTCGAGCCTGGAAGGGCCGTGCTACAGAAGGATTTCACGCGCGGAGCAACGCGTTTCAGGCGTAATTCCCCGACCCTCTTCGGGGCTCGCATCCGACCTATCCGATCGTGAGCGGCAGCCGGCGCGGGCCGCGCACGACGCCCTCCGACCAGACGGTCCTGGCACCGGGAGGCTGGCTGAAATTCGGAAAGGCCTTCAGCCATTCCTCCAGCGCCACATTGATCTCCATGCGCGCCAGGTTCGAGCCGAGGCACCGGTGGATGCCGAGGCCGAAGGCGACATGCCGGTTTTCGGCGCGGTCGATGATGACGCGATCGGGCTCGGCGAACATCGCCGGATCGCGGTTCGCGGCACCGAAGGGCATCATCACCATCTGACCACCCTTGACCGGGCAGCCGCCGATCTCGGTGTCCTTGACGATCTTCCGCGCCAGCGTGGCCGGCGCATAGGCGCGCAGGAACTCCTCGACCGCCGTCGGAATGAGATCCGGTTCCGTCGCTAGCCTGCGGCGATCTTCGGCGTGGTTGGCGAGATGCCACAGGCAGATCCCGATCATGCTCCAGGTTGTGGCGATCCCGGCGATCAGCAGCAGCAGCAAGGTGCCGACGATATGCTCGTCGCTCAGAGGCTTGCCGTCGATCTCGGCCTCGATCAGGAAACTGACGAGATCATCGCCGGGTGCCGCCCGGCGCCTGACGACGACGTCGGTGAAATACGCCTTCATCTCGTCCTGCTGCGCCCTGGCGAATGCCGGATCGGTTATGCCTTTCGACCCGTTCAGGATCCATCGGCGATAGAGATCGCCATCCGCCTCGGGAAGGCCCAGCATGGAGGCGATGACGCGTACCGGGATTTCCTGCGCATAATCGACTGCGCCGTCGATCTCCCGCCGGCCGGCGAGCATTTCCAGCCGCTCGCGGCAAACGCCGCGCGTCCTCGGCTCGAGCTTGCCGATCTCCATCGGCGTGAATGCCGGCAGCAGCAGCTTGCGATGCGCCCGATGTTCCGGCGGGTCGGACGTGACCGGCGGGGCTTCGATGAACGGCACCTTTCCTTCGCGCACGGCGACTTGTCGCGAGGAAAAACGCTCAGGATCGTATGCGACTGCCCGGATGTCGTCGTACCGCGTCAGCAGATAGACGCCGTCGAAGCGGTCCGTATGAGCGACCGGGCAAGTCTGCCTGAGCTCGTTCCAGATCGAAAAGGGATCCTCGACCCAGCGCGGTGCGAGATGATCGAAATCCGTGGCCCAATCGGTTACGGGCGGCCGGTCGTCCATCGTGATGACCCCTCGTCTCTGACAACCGTCAGAGGATTGGCGCATCGCGTTACGAGAAGATTTCATCACCGCCGCAACGCGTTGCAACGGTAATCGGCCGATCCGGAGGCCGATTTATCTATGAGGGCCGGTGCGCCGGCCTGGGCTTCGGCGAGGGCTTCTTTCCGGCAGGAGGCTTGACCGGCGCCTGAGCGCCCTCCTTCACATCCTGCAGCAGCGTACCGCAATCGTTGTCCTCGCCGAGACCGAGCTGCACCGTCGGCAACAGTGCGCCCAAAGGCGTCAGCAGCACGCCCAGGACGGCGGCGGCCGTGCCGCGCTCCGCGAGCACGGCCGCATCGGGGGCGATGCTCGGGCTCTTGAGCGGCCCCTTGATGTCGATCGGCGCCGGAAAGGAGCCGACGCTGAAATGCTTGGGATCGGTAGTCAGCTGAAAATCGATCTGCTCCTTGCCGAGATCGACATGGCCCTTGCCGACGACATTCGCCTCGGTGGTGTCGACCAGCAGCAGCCGGCTGGTGAGATCGCCCTTGGCGAGGCCGGCATCGAAGATCATGCAGCGGATCGGCGCGCGGCTCGGCAGGCCGATCGCCGACAGGAGCGAGTTGCCGAAATCGAGCCCGGCCAGATCGACCAGCAGCGCGCTCAGATCACCGCCCGCCATGAACAGCTTCACGTCGCCATTGCCCTGCCCCAGCATGGACGCAAGCGAATTGCCGACCGTGTCGATCTTGATCTTGCCGCCGATGGTGCCGGCGCCTTCGAACATCTTGGTCGATTGCATGATCCGGCTGACATCGACCTTGCGGAAATCGATATCGCCCACGGCATGGACCAGTTCCTCCTGGGCGTCGAGCGTCAGATTGACGACGATCTGGCCCTGACCGACGCCGAAGCTCAGCGGCTGCAGGCCGATCTTGCCGTTCTCGATCGAGAGGTTGACCGAGAGATTGTCGAGCGGCGTCGATTGGCTCTCGATCCGCTCGCCATGATATTTGATCTCGATATCGGCGGCCCGGATCCTCGGCAGATCGATCGGCTTGTCCGGCAGCAGCTTGGGATTGGCTTCCTGCTGGGCGCGCTCGGCCTGATGCGTATCGTTCTTGGTGTCGGCCTTGCCGGGCGTGCTGCCGATGAAGCCCGCGAGATCGGCGAGCGCCACCCGATGCGAGGTGAGATCGCCGGTGACGAGCGGATGGCCCTGCCGCGGCTCGACCGCGATCTCGCCATTGAGGTCGCTGCTGCCGACCGTACCGGCAAACTGCCGGAACAGAATCTTGGCGGCGCTATAATCGAGCTGACCGGTCAGGTGATAGGCCGGCGTGGGCGCCAGCGGGATGCCCGTCAGCGGATAGAGGTCGGCGAGATCCTTGCCGCGCAGATCGAGGGTCAGATTGGCGCCGCCCAACTCCATCGGGCGCTCGACCGTGCCTTTGAGCGAAATCTTGGTATCGCCGTTGGCCGCGGTGAAATCGACCGGATAGGGCTTGGCCGGATCGCGCAGCGACAGCAGCGAGCCGCCGATGAAATGGCTGTCGATCGGCCGGCCCGAGTAAGTGCCGGCGGCCTCGACGACCAGCCGCGGCTCGGTCTCGGCCGGGGTCGCATGGGTCTCGATCTTCAGCACGAAATCGGCTTGAGGCTGTGGATAGACGACATGGACGCGCCCGGCGGTGATGGTAAGGGCGCCGATATCGGGAAATGCCATGGGCTTGGCCGGAGGTGTCGTTGCCGGCTTGTCGGCGCCGAAGGCCCAGTTCGGCTGGCCCTGCGGCCCTTGTGCCAGGGAGAAATCGGGACGTTCGAGCGCAATCTCCGGAATGCGCGGGGCACCGTGGAGCAGGCTCCAGGGATCGATCCGGACGGACAGCCGATCGATCGTGCCCATCGGCTTGTCGTCCGGGAAGCCCGCCGGCTCCGCGACCGAGACACTATCGAAGACGAGCAGCGGGTCGGCGGCGAGCCGGACATCGAAATGGCCGATCCGGACCGGTCTGCCGACGGCCGCCGAAGCCTGCGCTTCGACCAGCGGCCGAAACCAGTTCCAATCCCAGACCAGAATCAGGATGGCGATCAAAACCACCAGCCCGCCCAACCCGATGCCCCAGGGGTGGGACCGCAGCCCTCCTCGCGCCATCTGCAAACCTTCCCACCCTTGTCGAAGCGCCCTTTATGCTTCGACAACAGGTGGAACGGTCAAGCGATCCATTATCGGGACCGGTTCGGCACCGGCCCGCTCGCCAGCGGCTGAGAGCGGGCTCGGCCGCAATCAGAAGGTGTGACGGAAGATCCAGAACAGCGAGGCGGCGAGGAAGATCGCGGCCGGCAGCGTCATCACCCAGGCCATCAGCATGCTCCGGAGCGTCGACCATTGCAGGCCGGACTTGTTGGCCGCCATGGTGCCGGCGACACCGGACGAGAGCACATGCGTCGTGCTAACCGGCCAGCCCCACACGTCGGCGGCACCGATGGTCGCCATTGCGACGATCTCGGCGGCGGCACCCTGGCCGTAGGTTAAGTGCGTCTTGCCGATCTTCTCGCCGACCGTGACGACGATGCGCTTCCAGCCGACCATCGTGCCGAGGCCGAGTGCGATCGCCACGGCGACCTTGACCCAGGTCGGGATGAACTTGGTCGCGTTGTCGATCGAGCCCTTGTAGGTCTTGAGATCGGCCTGCTCGGCGGGGGTGAATTGCGGCTCACCGCTCTTGGAGATGCGCGACAGCATCTCGCTCGCGAGATACATGTCGTTCCGCACGTTGGTCGTCTTTTCGGCCGGGACATTGCCGAGCGCGCCATATTCCGAGACCTGGCGCGAGATGTCGGCGATCAGCAGGCGCAGGGCCGGCAGCGATTCGGGCGTCACCGTCCGGGTGCGGATGCCGTCCGTCACATCCTTGCGGATTTCGGTGCTGTTGCCGGAACCGCCATGGGCGGCGAGCACGTCCTGGGCGCGCTGGCTGTTCTGCACGAACACCTGCACCTGATCGGCGCCGACGGCGTGGTTGAGGGCATAGGCGGTCGGCACGGTGCCGATGAGGATGAGCATGATCAGCCCCATGCCCTTCTGCCCGTCGTTCGAGCCGTGGAAGAAGCTGACGCCCGTGCAGGTCAGGATCAGCAGCGCGCGGATCCAGCCCGGCGGCGGTGCCGCACTCTCGGGCGCCGAATAAAGCTTGGGAAAGGGCAGCGCCATCTTGGCGACGAGGAGCAACGCCGCCGAGCAGGCGAATCCCACCACCGGCGAGAAGGCGAGTGAGCGGAACACGCCCGTGGCCTGGGCCCAATCGACGCCGCTGGTGCCGTTGGGGCCGCCCATGAGCTGGTTCATCAGGCCGACGCCGATGATCGAGCCGATGAGCGCGTGCGAGCTCGAATTCGGGATGCCGAAATACCAGGTGCCGATATTCCAGATGATCGCGGCGATGAGCAGCGCGAACACCATGGCGAAGCCGGCGGAGCTGCCGACCTGCAGGATCAGTTCGACCGGCAGCAGCGAGACCACGGTGAAGGCGACGAGCCCGGCCGAGGTCATGACGCCGAGGAAGTTCCACACGCCCGACCAGACGACGGCGACCTGCGCCGGCATCGAATGCGTGTAGATGACGGTGGCCACGGCGTTGGCCGTGTCGTGGAAGCCGTTGACGAACTCGAAGCCGAGCGCGATCAGGAGTGCTACGCCGAGCAGGATGAAGGGCAGGATGGTCGTGGTCGGCGGCATATTGGAGAGATCGCCGACCAGCGCCGTGGTCGCGTAGACCGCGCCCAAAGCCAGGATGCCGAAGACGCCGAACGAGGTGACCCGGCTGCTCCAGCTCGGCAGCCGTTTCTCGCTCAGCGGATGATGCGCTTGGTGTTGACCGACCGTTGCCTCACTCATGATCTTCTCCCATCCCTGGGCGAAAGCGCCGGCCCCCGCCGCTTTCCGCAGGCCGAGCCTAAAGCCAGTCTATGACAGTCGCGTGACGTCCGCGGGCACGGCGAGCCCGCGGAATAAACTTTTTGCTCGGGGCGATCGCAGGGCGCTCAATTTTTGATTGATGGATTCGCTCAGACTGACCTCGCGAATCAGATCTTGCAAAAAGGGGCAATTGCGCATACCTCTCACAGGTGTGGATCGCCCGGCCATGGCGGCCTGCAAAAGAGCAGGAGAATCAAATGCCGAACGCGCCGGAGACCTGCAGCTGCTCGGCACTGCGCCAAGCGGCACGGCACGTTACCAAATTCTACGACGATGCGCTGAGCCCGGTCGGGCTCGGGCTGAATCAATTTTCTATCTTATCCAAGCTCGATCGTTTCGGCCCGGCAACGATCCAGGCTTTGGCCGCCAGGCTGGTCATGGACCGCTCGACGCTCGGCCATCTGCTGCGCCCGCTGCAGAAGCGGGGACTGGTGACGCTCGACGTCGCCCGCGAGGATCGGCGCAGCCGCGTCATCATGCTCACGCCCGCCGGCAACGATCTCATCGCCGCCGCCCGCCCGCTCTGGGCCAAGGCGGAACACCGTTTCCAGGAAGCCTTCGGCGAGGCCGCCTCGGTCGATCTGCGCGCGACCTTGAAGGCCGTCGCGACCGCGGAACTCGGCCCGGACCCGCTCTAACCCAGGAGTTTCATCATGCCTCTCGCCCGTATCGATCTGCCGGCCGGCAAGCCGGCATCGTACCGTCAAGCCGTCGGCGCCGTGATCTACGAAGCCATGACCGACGTTCTGAAGGTGCCAAAGGACGATCGCTTCCAGATCTTCGCCGAGCACTCGCGAGCAGAAGCAGGCCTTCTATAGGGCGGTGGCCGACGGGCTCCATGCCCGGGTGGGCCTGCGCCGCGAAGATGTCTTTATTAATCTGGTGGAAGTCCGCAAGGAGAATTGGTCGTTCGGCAATGGTATCGCCCAGTATGCCTGACACCGGCGGGGACGGATCGATGAGCGTGCGCACGCGGCATTACGGCTGGGTCGTCGCCGCGGTCACTTTCCTGGTGCTGCTGATCGGGGCCGGCACCAGGGCCACGCCGGGCGTGCTGATCGTGCCCTTGGAACAAGAGTTCGGCTGGACCGCCGCCACCATCGGCGGCACCATCGCGCTCAATATCTTCCTCTACGGCATGGTCGGCCCGTTCGCGGTCGCGATCATGGAACGGTTCGGGCTCCGGCGCACGGTCAGCCTGTCGCTGCTGATGCTGGGGGCGGGCGTGGCGCTGACCTCTCGAATATCGGCGCCCTGGCAGCTTACCCTGCTCTGGGGACTGGTCGTGGGATCGGGCTCCGGCATGATCGCGATGGTGTTGGGCGCCACCGTCGCCAATCGCTGGTTCATCCGGCAGCGCGGGTTCGTGCTGGGCCTGCTGACGGCGAGCAGCGCCACCGGCCAGCTTATTTTCCTGCCGCTGCTGGCGAGCTTGGCCGAACATGCCGGCTGGCGCTCGGTCTCACTGACGGTCGCTGGCGTCACCTTGCTGCTGGCGCCGATCGCGTATCTGTTGCTGCGCGACCGGCCGGCCGATATCGGGCTGCCGCCCTATGGCGGCACGGTCGTGCTGCCGGCGCCGATCAACGGCGAAAACCCGGCGGTCCGCGCGCTCCGCGCCTTGCGCGTGGGCCTCGGCAGTCGGGATTTCTGGCTGCTGTCCGCGAGCTTCTTCGTCTGCGGCGCCTCGACCAACGGCCTCATCGGCACTCATCTGATCTCCGCCTGCTTCGATCACGGCATCCCCGAAGTCCGGGCCGCCGGCCTGTTGGCGATGATGGGGATCTTCGATTTCTTCGGAACGACCGCATCGGGCTGGCTGACGGATCGGGTCGACAGCCGGACTCTGCTTTTCTGGTATTACGGGCTGCGCGGTCTGTCGCTGCTGTTCCTGCCCTTTTCCTTCGATTACAGCTTCTACGGCCTGTCGCTGTTCGCGATCTTCTACGGGCTCGACTGGATCGCGACCGTGCCGCCGACGGTGCGGCTCGCCGGAAAGGCCTTTGGCGAGGGCAACGCGGCCCTGATGTTCGGATGGATCGCCGCCACGCATCAGATCGGCGGTGCCTTCGCCGCCTGGATGGGCGGCTATCTACGCACCGCGACGGGCGACTATCTGAGTTCCTTCCTACTGGCCGGCGGACTCTGCTTCGTCGCCTCGGCGATCGTGCCGTTCATCGGCACGGGACGGGCCACGCAGATCCGTCGCGACGAGCAGGCGGCCGCTTAAAGCAAGGCCCGATCCGACCGGATCGGCCCGATCGCATCGGGCTCTGGGCTATTCCGTCTTCCGCGTCACCTGTGCTGCTTCCACCCGATTGAGCATGAGGGCCAAGGTCCAGGCTTGGCCCCAGCTCAGATCATGCGCGACCAAATGGCCGTCGCGCTTGAACACGATCCAGCGGGCGCCGTGATAGGGCGTGGAGCCGGCCAGCCCGTAGGCGCCATTTGTCTGGATTGTATACATCGCCGTTCCTTCCGCCCATCAGCCCGTTGCAGAACGCCAGGTTCCGAACCTTTCAGCATCCTTTACGCATGCAGCGTGCCAATCGCGGAATGCGATGGTCCGTCGTCGGGTGTGTCGTCCCAAGCGCTTCTCGCTTCTACGATCTTTCCGCCGCCGAAGCGGCGCCCGCCCGGATTGGCGTCGCTTTCGGATGCCGGCGCCGATCGGAATTTGAGCAAAGCGGTGACCGGGCGTGTGACGCAGCGCGGCGGATTTCCCGCCTCGCCCGGCCGGAGGACTCTCATTCCTTTCGCAGGAACATCACTCGTCCGTCGGGAAGCGATCCACCGAGCGGATGCAGGCCTCGTCCACCGCTGCGGGATGCGTCAGAGGCGAAGGCCCCGCCGGCAGCACGCCGTATTCGGCCAAGGCATCGATCAGCTGGCGTTCGCGCCGGCCGAACTCACTCTCGTGAAGCGGTAGAACGGCCTCCGCCTTATCGGCAAATCCGCAACAATCCGGCATCAGGCACGCCCCTCGACATCGAGTGCCGCGAGTTCGGCATCCGGCAGGAAGACCGCGGCCGATTCCAGGGTCGGGCGCGAGCGGAAACGCGCCGCCCATGCCGCCCAACACGATTTCTCATGCAAGGTCGGCGGCCGCACCGTGATCACCTCGGCATCGCCGCCGCGCAGGGCGCGAGCGATCGATCCGGCATCGCCAGCGTCGCGAGCCATGATCAGAAATTCATGCTCGTTATCGGCAATCGCCGTGAACAAGGTACGATGCTCGACGATGCTCATTTCCTGCTCCCAAAGAGACGGCAGACCCGTCATCTTGCTAAGCACACTTCATACCAAACGGATAAAAGAAAATAATTTCATATACTTGCAATACAACGACATATTCGAACGATCCTGGATTCGCATTTTGCATCATGGCACGATTCATGCGGGTGTGTGCAAAATGCGATCCTTGCCGCGGCGGGGACGACACTCGCACGGGAGAACATCATGGCCGCCGATATCGTTCCACCGTATGTGCTGCAACAGCGCCGCAGCGAGCGGCTGAGAGCCCGGACCCTCGCCAGCATCGCGACTCTGCGGGCGGACTTGGACGACGTTTCCTATTCGCTGCACTTGACCAGGGAAACTCTGGAAGACGTTTCGGCTTCTCTCGGTCGATCTGTCGCTCAACTGCAAGATTCCAGGCAATTTGCGACTCAATGCGACGAGATCATGACGATCCAAGATATCGATCTCATGATCGCCGAGCGCGACTCGCTGCTGCTCTCGGATCTGGCAGCTACGGTCCTCGATCGCGACCTCCGGTCTCGGCATCTGGCCCGGCTGTCGCCCGCCGCCCGCTGATCGAGGATCGGCGCTCGTTTCACCGTTGAGCGCCGGCGCGCCCGGTGCGATGGTCGGTCCCCTGCCGACCGCCGAGGGACGCCGCGCCGATGATCCAGGTCCACCACCTCAATAATTCGCGCTCGCAACGCATCCTGTGGCTGCTGGAAGAGCTCGGGATCGACTATGAGATCGTCCATCATCTGCGCGACCCGATGATCCGGCGCGCGCCGGCAGCACTGCGCGACGTTCATCCGCTCGGCAAATCGCCGGTGATCACCGACGGCGGCCTGATCCTGGCCGAATCGGGCGCCATCATCGAATATCTGATCGGCAAGTATGGCGACGGGCGGCTGATACCGCCACCCGGCAGCGCCGACCATACGCGCTATCTCTATTGGCTGCATTTCGCCGAAGGCACGGTGATGATGCAGCTGCTGGTGCGACTCTATCTGGGCATGGTCGGCGATGCCGCGGCGGCACTCATCTCGGTCGTCGATGCCGATATCGAGCGCGTGCTCGGCTATATGGAAAGTGAATTGACGCCGGGGCAGTTCTTCGCCGGGCCGGCGCTGACCGGTGCCGACATCAATCTGAGCTTTCCGCTCGAGGCCGGTGCCGCCCGCGGCAGGCTGCCGGCCGAGACCTATCCCAAGCTCGCGGCATATCTCGTCGCCCTGCAGGAGCGTCCGGCCTATCAGCGCGCGCTCGAGCGCGGCGGCCCTTACGAGCTGAAGCTGTAGATGAAGCCGCGCACGCTGACAACGCGGGCGGCGGTGGCGGCCCGATCCGCGGCACTGGCGCCGGATTGCCGCGGGCTCGATTTCTGGGCGATCGACCGCAGCCTGCGCGACCTGTTGCCACTCTATATTGAGCCCGGGACCTTCGCCGCCATTGCGCCGCATCTGGCACGCTTGGGCGCCCTCGCCGGCGGCCGGCTCGACGCGCTGGCCGAGACCGCCGAGAAGCACCCGCCGGTGCTGCATGCCCGCGACCGCTATGGCCGCGACGAGGAATGGATCGAGTTCCACCCGGCCTATCGCGAGATGGAAGAGATCGCCTTCGGCGATTTCGGCCTCCATGCGATGACGCATCGGCCGGTGCTGGGGCTGGCGGCGCCACTGCCGCCGATCGCCAAATATGCTTTCACCTATCTCTTCGTCCAGGCCGAGTTCGGGCTGCTTTGCCCGGTGAACCTGACCGACAGTGCCTCGGAACTGGTCGCGCGCCATGGCAGCGAAGCGCTCAAGGAAAAATATCTCGCCCGGATGTGGAGCGGAGATATGGCGCAGCTCCTGCGCGCGGCGCAATTCATGACCGAGAAGACCGGCGGCTCCGATGTCGGCCTTGCCGAGCTCACGGCCGTGCGCGACGGCGAGCATTGGCGACTTTGGGGCGAGAAATGGTTCTGCTCCAATGCCGATGCCGATCTGGCCGTGCTGCTGGCGCGGCCGGAAGGGGCGCCTGACGGCACGCGCGGCCTCGGCCTGTTCCTGATGCCGCGCCTTCTCGACGACGGCACGCGCAACGCCTATCGCGTGGTCCGCCTCAAGGACAAGCTGGGCAGCCGGTCGATGGCCAGCGGCGAGATCCTGTTCGAGGGCGCCATCGCCTATCCGCTGGGGGCACTCGACCAAGGCCTCAAGCAGATGCTCGAGATGGTCAATTCGAGCCGGCTTTCGCACGCCGCCCGCGCCGCCGGCCTGATGAGGCGCTGCCTCAACGAGGCGTTCCAGGCCACCCGCCACCGCAACGCCTTCGGCCAGGCGGTGATCGAGCATCCGCTGATGCGCCGCCAGCTGATGAAGCTCCTGATCCCGACCGAGCAGGCGCTGAGCGCACTGCTCTTCACCGCCGAGATCGCCGGCCGGTCCGAGACGGACCCGGCGGCACGGCAGATCCTGCGGCTGATGACGCCGATCGTGAAATATCGCACCTGCCGCGACAATATTCCGGTCGCCACCGGCGCGCTCGAAGCGCGCGGCGGCAACGGCTATATCGAGGATTGGGTCAATGCCCGGCTGGTGCGCGACGCGCATCTGGGCGTGCTGTGGGAAGGGACGAGCAACATCAATGGGCTGGATGCGATCCGCCGCGCCGTCGGCAAGGAACGGGCCGAAACCGAGCTGCAGGAGGCGCTCATGACCCGCCTCGACATGGCGCGCGGCCTGCCGGGCCAGTTCAGGACTCGGCTCGAAACCGGGCTCGGCCAGGCCGTTTGCTTCGCCCGCGAGGTCGCCGGCGCGCCCGAGAACGAGCGGTTCAGCCGCGAGGCGGCAAGCGCCCTCTATCACGCCGCGACCGCGCTGCTGATGGCGCTCGAGGGGCTGGCGACCGGTGCCGGCGGCGGCGATGCGAGACGCCTGCTCATGGCCCGCTTCGTCATCGAGCATCGTTTGTGCCCGCCCCCGGCGCAGAGCCTGTCCGGCCGTGCCTGGGAGGAGCCGGCGATCTCGCTGCTGCTCGCCGACGCCCCGGTGCCGCTGGCCCAGGCGTCCGCATTGCTGGTGGCATGATGCCGGTCCGCGTCGATTTCCCCGCCCGTCCGGACGGCATGCGCATCGCCCTCGTCACGATCGACAATCAGGCGAAGCTCAACACGCTCAATCGCGCGATCATGACCGAGTTCGTCGCGGCCCTGGAGCAGCTCGGCCGCGATCCGGATCTCCGGGCTGTGGTCCTGACCGGCGCCGGCGAACGCGCCTTCGTCGGCGGCGCCGACATCACCGAGATGGCGCGGCTCGACATCGCGTCGGCGCGCGATTTCATCACCCTGCTGCATCGAAGCTGCGATGCGGTGCGGACGCTGCCCGTGCCGGTGATCGCCCGGATCGCCGGCTTCGCGCTCGGCGCCGGCATGGAGCTGGCGGCCGCCTGCGATCTGCGCGTGGCCGCCGATACGGCGCGTTTCGGCATGCCCGAGGTCAAGCTCGGCATGCCGTCGGTGGTCGAGGCGGCGCTGCTGCCCGGCCTCATCGGCTGGGGCAAGACGCGCGAGCTGGTGCTGCTGGGCGAGGTCTATCCCGCGGCGGAAGCGCTGCGCTGGGGTTTCCTTGAAAAGCTGGTGCCCGCTGCCGAATTGGATGCGGCGGTCGAAACCTGGCTCGCCGCACTGGCGAGCTGCGGCCCGGAATCGGTCAAGCTGCAGAAGCGGCTGGTCCGGCGCTGGGAGGAGCTGTCGATCCCGGCCGGGGTCAGCGCCGGCATCGATTTTTTCGCGGCCGCCTGGGTCACCGACGAGCCGACCCGGATGATGGCGGAATTTTTGGCACGCAAGGCGGAAAAGTCGTGACTCGCATCTTCCTGCGCCTCGATTTCGGCGATGAGCGGCAGATCGGCCCGGGCAAGATCCGGCTGCTGGAGCTGGTGCGCGATACCGGCTCGATCAGTGCCGCCGGCCGCGCGCTCGACATGTCCTACCGTCGCGCCTGGCTGCTGATCGACGACCTCAACGCCAGCTTCCGCGAGCCGGTGCTGACGACGACGCTGGGCGGCAAGGGCGGTGGCGGCGCTGTGCTGTCGCCGTTCGGTTTAGAGCTGATCGCGCGCTATCGCGAGATGGAGCGGATGGCGGCGCAGGCGCTGGCCGAGCATCTGGCGCCGCTCGAGGCCGAGCTGGCTCCGGCCGAGCCGGCATCGGAAGCGAGCTGAGACCCGCGCCGTCGTACAATCTCGAAAATGCCGCAATGCCGCCCTATGCCCGCTCGGTTGTTCGGGCCATCTTCCTCTTGGGATGCAATTGATTATGAGGGGGAAAGCATGCGTTGCGGAAATTTGCTGGGCCTGGCCGGGTTGATGCTGCTGTCGGCCTGTGCCGGGCACAAGGACGAGACGGCATCGTCCAACGCTTACGGCACCAGCGCCGAGAGCGGATATGCCGGCGGTGCCGGGCAGCAAAATGCCGGGGTCGGTGCCGGCGCCTACGGATCGCCGGAAGCGCTGGCGGCGGAACTGCGGGCGAGCGACCATATCCTGTTCGCCACCGATCAATCGAGCGTCTCGCCGGAAGCGAAGCTGGTGCTGCAGCGCCAAGCCATGGTCCTGGCGCGCTATCCGCAGCAGAGCTTCATGATCGAGGGCCATGCCGACGAGCGCGGCACGCGCGAATATAATCTGGCGCTGGGCGATCGGCGCGCCCGGGCGGCGCGGGATGCGCTGGTCGGGTTCGGTGTTCCGGCCGCACGGCTCACCACCGTTTCCTACGGCAAGGAGCGGCCGGCAGTGGTCGGCGACAGCGAGGCGGCCCTGGCGCAGAACCGGCGCGCGGTCACCGTCGTCTCGCAATAGACCAAGATGACTTTAGGCCTGCTCGGCCTAAAATCTGAATCTTGCTCTACCTCATATAGAACAGAACGTCACACGAGGCGGCGAAGGACGATCCTCATATGATCGTCCGCCGCTTCGGTGCCGATCAGCTCATTGCCGGTCGTGCGGCAGAAATGCTCGAAATCGCCGGGGGCGCCCGGATCGGTCGCCAGCACGGTCAGCACATGGCCCACCGGCACGGCCTTGAGCGCCTTGCGCGCCTTCAGCACGGGAAGCGGGCATTTGAGCCCGCGCGCGTCGAGTTCGTCGGACATGACCCGAGCTTAGGCGGCTTCCGCCGCCACGCGCCCGTGCGTTATTGCAAGGCTGACCGGCTGATTACGGGAAGAGCGAATCGATCGAGGATTGGTCGAGGGCGGCGGCCGCCACCGTCTTGCCGGCGATCTCGGCCGGGACCTCGGCCACCGGTGCCGGTTTCTCCAGCGGCTTCTCGATCTTGTCGGGCTCGACCGGCGACGGGGGAGCCGCCTCGCTGGGCGCGACGGCGAAATCGATATCGGCTCCGCCGCCATTCATCAGCGCATCGACCATGGATTGATCGACGCCGCCCGTGAGGGCCGGCCCATGCAGCAGATGGGCATCCGGCCTGGTATCGACGACGGCGGTGATGACCGCGTCGCGTTCGTCGCTATCGACGCCCCAGATGCGGATCATCGCATCGACGCGTTCCTCCAGATAACGAAGGGTCGAGACGACCTTGGCGATGCGCTGGCCGGTAATATCCTGGAAACCGCAAGCCATCAGGATGTTGGTCGCCTCCAGATCGAGCACCTCGGCCTCGCGCTCGAGACCGCCGCTGCGGACCTGGCCGCTCACTTCCATGATGCGCTCGGCGCCGTTCAGAATGTCGGTCGTCGCCCGCTCGGTCGACTGGACGATCGCATCCAGCTCCTCCGTCGCCAGATTGATCCGCCGGTTCGAGTTCGGTGACTGGTCGTCGGCCGGCTTCATCGCCGAGATCTCGGACTTCGCCTTGCGGATGGAGGCCGCCATCTCCATCAGCTCCTTGCGAAGCACGTCGAGATGAATTTCCTCGGCCGAACGCTCCTGGGCCTGCTCGATCCAGCTCTTGATCGAGCTCAGGCCGGTCGTGAATTCCTCGCCGGCGATCGCGTGACTCTTCCGGTCGCGCATGCGCAGGAATGCCCGCCCCGGCTCAGTCGACTGGAGTGAATCCTCGATGGCGAAATATTGGTCGGCAGAGAGATCCTTGGGGACCTTGAGACCAGACATAGGCGACTACTCCCGCGGTCCGCTCAGAGTACCGAGGCGATCTTCTGCTTCAGCGTCTCGGCGTTGAACGGCTTCACGATATAGTTGCTGACGCCGGCAGCCTTGGCGGCGACGACGTTCTCGGTCTTGGACTCCGCCGTGACCATGATGAAGGGCGTCGCCTTGAGCGCGCCGTCGGCACGCACCAGCTTCAGGAGTTCGAGCCCCGTCATCGGCTCCATGTTCCAGTCGGAGATGACCAGACCGAATTTGCGACCGCGCATCTTGTCATACGCAGACGCGCCGTTATCGGCCTCATCGATGTTGGTGAACCCGATCTGATTGAGCAGGTTCTTGATGATGCGGCGCATGGTGCTGTAGTCGTCGACGACAAGCACCGGCACACTCGTATCCATTGGGCGGATTTCCTCTAAAACGGCGCGGCAAATGACGAGCGAGAGTACCCAGACGCGGTTAACAACTCCTTTAGTCGGATCATTATCTATAACTATTTGATTTAAATAGATATTTTCTCTTTCCCGGTCAGAGATTACCGAGCGTTTTGCGCACTGCGAAACCCGCGGAAAGCTTGGGTTCAAATCGAAGGTCTCACCGATCCTGTGCCTTGGATTGGAGCTCTCAGCGGCGAGCGGCAGCAGCTCGTCATGCGGCCGAGGCCGGCCGGCGGCTGCCCTCGGACGATAAAGTTGCGCGGTTGCACAACGTCCGACCTTCAGGGCCACGGGGCCGATCAAGTGGCCGTGGATTTCAGAGAGTAAGCGCTTCGGGCCGGCGAGCCGGGGGCGGACCGAAGAGGCCCGACCCCGCGCCTCTCAGCGATGCCTCAATCGGTCCCGAAGGAGCTGAAATAATTCTCCAGCGCATTCTGCTTCTGCTTAGCCGTCGGATTGCCCACGCTCGACTGGATAGCGCTCAGTATGCTCTGTTGCGCGTCTTGCTGCTCGATATAGCCGGCTGCGACATTGGCATTCGCCGACTTCACCACCTTGTTAACATAGCCGTTGTAGCCGCCATAGACGGCATTCAGCTCGTCAAGGCTGAAGGGCTCGTGATAGCCCCAACGGACGCAGGCGCCCGGGCCTGCATTGACGCCGACGTTAAGATCGGTCGGCACCGCCACTTCCGGCAGCTGGATACCGCCTTCGGCCAAGCCGAGGGCGTTGCGTGCGGGTACCGAGTAGGTCGGCGGGGTATTGAGCTGGGCGATCTTGATATAGGGTGCGGCCGGCGGCTGAGTGCCGGTCTTGAGCCAGTCCACCATATGGTCGACGGCCGCGTTCACCACGGCACTGGCCGGCGGCAGCGTGCCGATGGAGGGTATCTGGCAGGTCGGCGCCAGTTGTGCCTCGCTCGACGTGCCGGTATTGAGCGGATTGTCGCGCAGCTCCAGCGGCTCACGACTGTCGCGCAGATGCTGGTCGACATGCGAGGAGCCGGCGATTTCCCACTCGACGAATCTCGGGGTGTTGGGCTGACGCGCTGACGCCTCGACCTGGGCCACATCATATTCGGTCGACAGCTTGAACACCGGCTCGGTCAGATCGGTGCGGAACTTGACCCCCAAGGTCGAGAGCAGCACGAAGCCGTCATAGACATTGCCCAGAGGGTTGACGCTGTTGACATAGGTCGAGAGCCGGTTGGCGGACTGGGATTCGCCGACCGCGAGGATCACCTTCGGCTTCAGCCCATTGAGCACATTGACGCTCCCCGGATGTCGGATCGCTTCGCCCGCCTGCGAGAAGATGTCGTAGGAGAGCGAATCGTCGGTGAACTGGCCGCCACCGGTCACGTTGAGGCTACCGTAGCGGGTCGGGTTCCAGGTCTGGAGATCGTTGACCCCGATACGCTGCGCCGAGACACCAACCCAAGCATAGCCCTCGGCCAGGACGTGCTCCCAGTCGAAGAACCAGAAATTGTCGGCATCGAAATTGTTCGTCACGTTAAGCCACTCGACGAGCACGGTGCCGTTGAATTTCCGCGCATCCGCCGGCGCGCGCACCACCATGCGCGTCGTGTAGGCATAAGGGCCGCCGGCGATCACGCTGCCGGTGACGCCCGACGGCGTGTTGTAGCGGTTGGCCGCACCGCTGAAGAAGTACTCGCTCTCTACATACCCATTCTTCGCCAGCTCATGGTTGGAGGCGAAGAAGATGTAATTGTGCGTGGGCGTGCCCGGTACGTCGGGCGCGGCGATTGGACCGGTAACGGTCGGGGTGGAGATTTTCGCGGCAAGCGCGTTCGCCGACAGCGAAAGCAAGGCGAAGGCGCACACAAGGGACAGGCCGCGCCACGGCGGCTGCAGGAAATTGAACGACACAGGGTCCTCCCTAGATATTTTTTAGCTTCGAGGCAGGTTCCGTTATGAAACCCGTGCCGACGGTAGGCGTCACGCCCCAGTATGGCAATGCCACCATGCGCGACAATGTCGAGACTTCCGTATCATGGAAGTAAAATTACTGTGGCGCGCGAAATACAACCTAAAAGTTCGGGCGCAGAGTAGGACGCTGCGACGACCGCGCCGGCAATGGACAGCGCCCATATTCCAATGATGAGCAAATGGATCGGCGATTTATGTCGTTATCTACTCAGCCGCCGCCGGCGGCAGATAGAACACGCCTTCGACTGAAGTTACCAAGCGCGCATAGTTATTGGGTGATCGACGAAGAACACCGTCGATTCGAGATATCCCTCGATATCGGCGAGCGATAAGGGATTGCCAGGTGCAGCGACGATGACACGCCGGCCACGGCAGTGCCGGTCGAGACGATCTGGCAGCCGGCGGCGAGTGCCGCAGTCGCCTGGTCGGCGAGACTCGCGCCGGGCGGAGGAGCGGCTGCGCTGCCGCTTTGGCCCTCGCTTTGCCCAGTCGCAGCATTCGGCGCGCGTGATATGATCGGCCGATGATGCTTCGCGATCCACAATGCCCGACCCGTTTCGTCCCCGTGGCGGCGCAGCCATGCCGGCCACGTCCGTGATCATGGCGCCGGACTCCGCCCCGCTCGATCCTCCGCCCGAGGCGATCGAGACCGTCGAAACGCCGTCCCCGCCGCCCGAGGTGCATGATCTGCATCTGCTGCTGGTCCTGGAGGAGGCCTCGGTGCCGGCTTTGCGCAAGGCGAAGCCGCTTGCCGCATCGCTGCGACGGCCGAGCACGCGCAAGCTGCATCAGATCTTCTGGGATACGGCCGATTTCCGCCTCGGCCGGGCCGGGCTGGCCACCGCCATACAGAATCAGGGGCGCCGCCGCAGCCAGATCGTTCGGCCCGTCGCCCGGCGACCGACCGGCGGCGATGTGCGGCCGCAGACCGAGAGCCCGGTCGGCGCCGACCGGCCCGATATCGCGCGTCTGGCGCTCATGCCCGGGTTCGACCCGAGCCTGCTGCGCGAAATCGCCTCGGCCGATCTCGTACCGGTCTTCGCGATCGATCTCAGCCACACCCATTGGACGATCCGCTGGCGCGACACCGAGCTGCTGGTGACGCTGGAAGCCGGCACGATCGAGACGGCCCGCGGTCGCGGCCGGTTTCACCAGCTCGACCTCGCCTTGCAGGCAGGCCCGGCCGCCGGCCTCTATGATTTCGCACTCAGCCTGCATGGCGAGGTCCCGCTTCGCCTGGCCACTCATGAGCCGGCCCAGCGGGGCTATGCCCTGGCCGCCGGTGAGGATTGGTGGCCGGACCGTGCCGGCGCCGTCGAGCTGCGCCGTTCGATGAGCGTGCGGGACGGCGTGCTCGCCATCGGCCGCGCCGCCGCCGCCGATTTCCGCGCCGAGACCGGCACGCTCGAAACCGGCCTCCAGCCCGAGCGCATTCATCAGGCCCGCGTCGCCATCCGCCGTCTGCGCTCGCTGTTGACCGTGTTCAGGGACGTGCTGCCGCCTCGCGCGCGCATGGCGCTGGCGCAGGATCTGGGCGGCCTTGCCAGCATGCTCGGCCATGCGCGGGAGTGGGATGTGTTCCTGGCCGAGACGCTGGAGCCGATGATCAAGGCGGTCGGCGACGGGGCTGGCTTCGGGACCCAGCGCTTCGCCGCAGCCGTCCTGCGCGAGGAGGCCGCCGATCGCGCGCTGGCCGCCATCAAGGCGCCCGGCTTCATGGCAATCTCGCTCACCCTCGCCGCCTGGTTCGACGCCGGCATCTGGCCCGAACCGCCGACGGCCGAGATGAAAGCGCTGCTAGCGTCGCCGCTCGAGGCCTTCGCCACGCGGCTCTTGAGGAAGCGGCACAGGAAGCTGCTCGCCGCGGTCGAACGGCTCAAGGATCCGCGTCCCCAGGAGCTGCATCAGATCCGCATCGGGGTGAAGAAGCTGCGCTATACGGCCGAGTTCATGCACAGCCTGTTCCCGGCGAAGCCGTTCCGGCAATATCTTGCCGGGCTGAAGGAACTTCAGCAGGTGCTGGGGACGTTGAACGATGCGGATGTGGCGCGCAAGCTGGCTTTGAGGCTGAGCGCCCCCAACAAGGAAGCCGGCGCCCATCTGGCCGGGTTGATCACGGGCTGGACCGCGGCCGAGATGGCGGCCGCGACCAAGCGGCTCGGCGAGGCCTGGGCCGACTTCGCCGAGACCAAGCGGTTCTGGAAATAGCATGCTGATCGAGATCGTCTCCGACCTGGTCTGTCCCTGGTGCTATATCGGCAAGCGCCGGCTGCAGCGCGCGCTCGCCATGCGGCCGGATCTGCCCTATCGCATCCTATGGCGCGTCTTTCAGCTCAATCCCGAGATGCCGTCGCAAGGGATCGAGCGCCACACCTATCTCATGACTAAGTTCGGCGGTCCGGCGCAGGCCTCGCGCCTCTATGACGCCATCGCCAAGACCGGCCGGTCGGAGGGCATCGAGTTTCGCTTCGACCGCATCGAACGGACGCCCAACAGTTTGCAGGCGCATCGGCTGAGCCGCTTCGCCGCCGGCCAAGGCCGGCAGGAGACGATGATCGAGGTGCTGTTCCGCGCCTATTTCGAGGAAGGCCGGGATATCGGCCGGATCGAGGTGCTGGCGGATCTGGCCGAGACGGCCGGTCTCGACCGCGCGGCGGCCGAGAAATTCCTGCGCTCGGATGCCGAGCATGCGGCCGTGCTGGCCGAGGACCGCATGGCGCGGCGGCTCGGCATCAACGGCGTGCCCTGCTTCGTCATCGACGGTAAATATGCGCTGTCGGGCGCGCAGGAGCCGGAATTCTTCCTGCCGCTCTTCGACCTGACCCGGCAGGATCAACCGAGCCCGGCAGCCGCGGAATAGGTGGCGCCGGTCGGGCCGTCCCTTTAGACCGCGATGACTTTAGGTCGAAGCGACCTAAAGTCTGAATCGCTGTCTAGCTTATATGGCTAGAGACTGATTCAGACATTAAGTCACCTCGACTTAATGTCATCAGGCTCTAGGGGCGGCCCGCGCCGACGATCGGTCTCAACTACCCGATGAACCCTTGGAATTTTCCTGGGCGGCCAACAGGGTGGAATTCTGGCCGGAATTGGACGGATCGAGCAGGGACGGAACACCGCCCTTGCCGTTCTGAGGTGCCGCCTGGACGGTCGAGTCCGAGGTCGTACCGTCGCTATAAGTGATGATCGTGGTGATCGACCCGTCGGAGTTGGTCTGGGTCGTCTCGTTGGTGATGGTCTTCGAGGACGACGCTCCGCCGCCGCCGCCACTCTTCTTGGAACTGTCGGTGCTGCTGGAATCGTCGGTTCCGCTAACGTCGCCGGTCGGCTGCTGCGGCTTGGTCGGCGCGGGCGCGAAAATCGAGCTCGCCGCCGACGAGCCCGCAATTGATGAAATGGACATGACCTCTCCTCCACTGACATGGCCGTAGCCGGTCTGCCACGGCACGATAAGGTGCCGCAAAGCAGCGGCCATCCAAAAGTCCCAGGGATTGAGCCATTTCCAGGCCGGCAACAACCGACCGAAGGCAGGATCTGCCGGACCCGCGCCCGGCAAATTTTGCCGGGTCAGCGCCGCCCGACGGCCGGCTTGGTCGCCGGCCGCTTGACCAGCACGGGGCTGGGCGGCGGCAGGCCCGCCTCAGTATCGTCCTTGGCGCTGCCGGCGAGATCGGCCAGCTTGCCGAGCAGCCGGGTCACCTGCACCGTTCGCTCCTTCACCTCTTCGAGGTCGCGCAGCAGCACCAGCTTCTGGTCCGGCCGGACCTTCATGGCGCCGGCGGATTTCTGGATGAGCTCGATGAGCTTGCCCGGGTTGGCGAAGCGATTCTCGCGGAAGGTGATGACCACCCCCTTGGGCCCGGCATCGACCTTCTCGACCCCGGCCGCCTTGCACAGCCGCTTGACGGCGACGACCTGCAGCAGGTTTTCCACCTCGGGCGGCAGCGGCCCGAATCGGTCGATGAGCTCGGCCGCGAACTGGTCGATCTCGCGCCGGTCGAGCAAGGTGGCGAGCCGCCGATAGAGGCCGAGCCGGACACCGAGATCGGCGACATAGGTTTCGGGAATCAACACCGCCATGCCGAGCATGATGGCGGGCGTCCAATCCTCGTCGATCTTGGCCGCATCGGCGGCGCTGGCGCGAGCGGCCACGACCGCCTCCTCCAGCAGATGCTGGTAGAGCTCGATCCCGACCTCGCGGATATGGCCCGACTGCTCGTCGCCGAGGAGGTTGCCGGCGCCGCGGATGTCGAGATCGTGGCTGGCGAGCTGGAAGCCGGCACCAAGCGTGTCGAGCGTCTGCATGACCTCGAGCCGCTTCATCGCCGTCTCGGTCGGGATCCGGTCGGGCGGCAGGGTGAGATAGGCATAGGCGCGGACCTTGCCGCGCCCGACCCGGCCGCGCAGCTGGTAGAGCTGGGCCAGGCCGAACATATCGGCGCGGTGCAGGATCATGGTGTTGGCGGCTGGGATGTCGAGCCCGCTTTCGACGATGTTGGTGGCGACCAGCATGTCGTACTTGCCGTCGTCGAAGGCGGTCATGACGTCTTCGAGCTCGGCCGGCGTCATGCGGCCATGGGCGACGGTGAATTTGATCTCGGGCACCAGCCGCGTGAGCTCGTCCTTGACCTCGTCGAGATCCTTGATGCGCGGCACGATATAGAAGCTCTGTCCGCCGCGATTGCGTTCGCGCAGGATCGCCTCGCGGATGACCACCGGATCGTAGGGCATGACGAAGGTGCGCACGGCGAGGCGATCGACCGGGGGCGTCGCGATCAGGCTCATCTCGCGCACGCCGGTGAGCGCCATCTGCAAGGTGCGCGGGATCGGCGTCGCCGTCAGGGTCAGGACATGGACATTGGCCTTCAAGCGCTTCAGCCGCTCCTTCTGGCCGACGCCGAAATGCTGCTCCTCATCGACGATGATGAGGCCCAAGCGCTTGAACTCGATACCCTTGGCCAGGATGGCGTGGGTCCCGACCACGACGTCGATGGTCCCGTCGGCCAGGCCCTTCTTGACCTCGATGCTGTCCTTGGCGTTGACCAGGCGCGAGAGCTGCGCCACGCGGATCGGCAGGCCCTGGAGCCGGGTCGAGAGCGTCTTGAAATGTTGGCGGCAGAGCAGCGTCGTCGGCACGACCACGGCGACCTGGCTGCCGGCCATGGCGGCGACGAAGGCGGCCCGAAGCGCCACCTCGGTCTTGCCGAAGCCGACATCGCCGCAGATGAGCCGGTCCATCGGCCGGCCCGAGGCGAGATCCGTCAGCGTCTCGCCGATGGCGTTGAGCTGATCCTCGGTCTCGGGATAGGGGAAGCGGGCGGCGAACTCGTCATAGAGGCCGGGGGGCGCCACGATCGGCTCGCCCTCGCGCACTTCGCGCTCGGCCGCCACCTTGATGAGCTGGTCGGCGATGTCCTTGATGCGCTGCTTGACCCGCGCCTTGCGCGACTGCCAGCCGACGCCGCCGAGCTTGTCGAGCTGGGCGCCGGCATCCTCCGAGCCGTAGCGCGACAGGATCTCGATATTCTCGACCGGCACGAACAGCTTGTCGTCGCCCTGATAGACGACCTTGAGGCAGTCGTGGGCGGCACCGCCGACATCGAGCGTCACCAACCCCTCGTAGCGACCGATGCCGTGATCGGCATGGACGACGAGGTCGCCTACCGACAGCGCCGAGACCTCGGCGATGAATTTGTCGACGTTGGAGCGCCGGCGCCGCGGCCGGCTCAGCCGGTCGCCCAGGATGTCCTGCTCGGAGATGAGGGTGAGCCGGCCGACCTGGAAGCCGTGCTCGAGCGGCAGCACGACGAGCCCGACCCGGCGCGGGCTCAGCTCCTGCAAAGCGGCCCAATTCTCGACGAGATCGACCGAATCGATGCCGCGCTCGATCAGCACATGGCGCAGCCGGTCGGCCGCCCCCTTGGTGAAGGCGGCGACGGCGACCTTGCGGCCGCCGGCCTTGAGCTCGGCGATCTTGTCGCGCACCGCCTCGAAGACATTGACCTTGGGGTTGTTGCGCGCCTCGGCGAAGCTGAAACCCGGCCGGGCCCCGGCATCGTAGGCGGTGACGGGCGCGCCGGGCGGCGGCTCGAACGGCGTCAGCTGCGCCACGGCGCGCTTCGCCAGCGTGCGCTGCCACTCCGGCTCGTCCAGGAACATGAGGGCGGGCTTGACCGGCTTGTAGAGCATCGCCGCATCGATCGTGCGCGCCGCAGTCAGGCTCTGGCGCGCGGCATAGAATTCGGCGATCGATTCAAGCCGGGTCGCGCGCACATCGTCGCTCTGATGGTCGAAGCTCACCACCGCCTTGGGCAGATAGTCGAACAGCGTCTCCAGCTCTTCGTAATAGAGCGGCAGCCAATGCTCCATGCCGACATGGCGGCGGCCTTCGCTCACCGCGCCATAGAGCACGTCGTCCGGCGCCACCGGCCCGAACTCGGTGCGGTAGCGCGAGCGGAACCGGCTGATCGACTCCTGGTCGAGCAGGATCTCGCTCACCGGCTTCAGCGTCGCCGTCTCGAGCTTCGCGGTCGAGCGCTGGGTCATCGGGTCGAAGCGGCGGAGCTGGTCGATCTCGTCGCCGAAGAAATCGATGCGCAGCGGCTCGACGGCACCGGCCGGGAACAGATCGACGATGCCGCCGCGCACCGCGAACTCGCCGGCCTCGCGCACCGTCTCGGTGCGGACATAGCCGTTGGAGAGGAGGAAGCTCAGCAGCCGGTCGGGATTGAGGCGCGCGCCGACCTTGATTCCCTGGACGCGATCACGGAACAGCTTGCGCGGCGGCACGCGCTGGACCAGCGCGTTGACCGTGGTCAGCACGATGCGGCGCTTGGCGCCCTCGGGGTCGGCGGCGAGGCGGGTGAGCGTGTCGATGCGCCGGCTGACGATCTCGGCATTGGGCGAGACGCGGTCATAGGGCAGGCAGTCCCAGGCCGGGAAGCTCAGCACCTTGATGTCGGGCGCGAAGAAATTGAGCGCCGCCCGGAACCGCGCCATCCGCCCGTCGTCGCGGCAGACATGGAGCAGCGTGTTGGCATGCCCGCCGGTGACGAGGTCGCTCAGCACATGAGCGTCGTGACCTTCGGGAGCGCCGTATATTTCGATCCGGCCCGGCTTGCCGAGCAGCGTGTGCAGAGGAGTCAAGCGGGCCTTGCCGTGAATTTGAAGGATTGGATGCGCTTCAGGACGGACGAATCATGCTCGGCCGGCGGCGGCGCCTGGCCGGTCAGCCAATCCCAGAGATCGGCGTCGTTCTCCTCCAGCAACCGCTCGTAGGTATCGAGCTCGCCGGCCGAGAATTCCGCGAGATACCGGTCGGCGAAGGAGCCCAAAAGCAGATCCGCCTCGCGCGTACCGCGATGCCAGGAACGGAAAAGAAGCCGTTTGCGACGGATCTCGTCTGGGTCGGACATAGGGCAGGGCTCTCAAACGAAGGCAGCGGCCACGCGTTGCCGCGATGCCGTGGCCTATGGATATGGGGCAATTGGGCCGATCCGGCAACGCCGGCGGGCACGAAAATGGCGGATGGCTCCCATCCGTTCCGGTATTGCGCCCCTCGCTGTTGCCCTTCATCGCCGAAGGCGCGATGGTGGCCGCCGCCCTTAATATCGATTCTCCCTTGCGCCCCGAGATCCTCTTCCCCCTGTTCGCGCCGGTCACCTCGCTGAAAGGCGTCGGCGAGCGCTATGGCCGGCTCGTCGAGAAGGCGGCCGGGCCGCTGGTCGTCGACCTCGTCTGGCACCGGCCGGTCGGGCTGATCGACCGCAGCGTCACGCCCAAGCTGGCCGAGGCGGTTCCAGGGCAGATCGCCACCCTCACCGTCACGGTCGAGGCGCATCAGCCGCCGGGCAACAGCCGCCTGCCCTATCGCGTGCGCTGTACGGACGGCACCGGCCTCATCACCCTCACCTTCTTCCACGCCAAGGGCGATTGGCTCGAGCGCGTGCTGCCGATCGGCGCCGAGCGGGTCGTCAGCGGCAAGATCGAAGCCTTCAACGACCAGCTCCAGATGAGCCACCCAGACTATATGGCGGCGCCGGGCGAGCTGGATCTGGCGATCGAGCCGGTCTATGGCCTCACCGCCGGCCTGTCGCTGAAGATGATGCGCAAATCGGTCGAGGCCGCCTTGGCGCGCGTGCCGAGCCTGCCGGAATGGCAGGATGCCGCCCTGCTGGAGCGGCATGGCTGGCCCGGCTGGAACGAGGCGGTGACCAGGCTGCACAATCCCGGCGAGCTCGCCGATCTGGAGCCCGAGAAGCCGGCCCGGCAGCGCATCGCCTATGACGAGCTGCTGGCCGATCAGCTCGCCCTCGCCCTCACCCGCGCCCATGCCAAGAAGCAGCCGGGCCGGATCGTCGCGGGCGACAGGAGCCTGCAGGAGCGCATCATCGCCGGCCTGCCCTTCGCGCTCACCGGCGCGCAGCGCCTGGCGCTGGCCGAGATCGGCGCGGATATGGCGGCACCCGAGCGCATGCTGCGGATGCTGCAAGGCGATGTCGGCAGCGGCAAGACCGTGGTGGCGCTGCTGGCGATGGCGAACGCGATCGAGACCGGCGCCCAGGCGGCCCTGATGGCGCCGACCGAGATCCTGGCGCGCCAGCACCTCGCCACGTTGGAACGACTGGCGGCGCCGGCCGGCATCCGGGTCGCGCTCCTGACCGGCCGCGACAAGGGCAAGGCGCGGCAGGCGATCCTGGCAGGGCTCGCCGACGGCACGATCCAGATCGCGATCGGCACGCATGCGCTCTTTCAGGAAGAGGTCGCCTTCCGCGATTTGGCGCTCGCGGTCATCGACGAACAGCACCGGTTCGGGGTCGAGCAGCGCGTGCAGCTCGCCGCCAAGGGCAAGGGCGTCGATGTGCTGGTGATGACGGCGACACCGATCCCGCGCTCGCTGATGCTGACCAGCTACGGCGATCTCGACGCCTCGCGGCTCGACGAGAAGCCGGCGGGACGCAAGCCCATCCGCACCAGCCTGATCTCGCTCGACCGGATGGACGAGGTGGTCGAGGCCGTGCGCCGGGCGCTCGCCACCGGCACCAAGATCTATTGGGTCTGCCCGCTGATCGAGGAATCGGAGACCATCGATCTGGCCGCGGTCGAGGCCAGGCACCGCCAGCTTTCCGAATTGTTCGGTCCGCGCACGGGCCTGCTTCACGGCCGCATGAAGCCGGCCGAGCGCGACCGGGTGATGGAAGAGTTCGCGCGCGGCGGCATCGATCTCCTGGTCGCGACCACGGTCATCGAGGTCGGCGTCGATGTGCCCGCCGCCAGCATCATGGTGATCGAGCATGCCGAGCGGTTCGGCCTGGCCCAATTGCACCAGCTGCGCGGCCGGATCGGGCGCGGCGACCAAGCCTCGACCTGCCTCCTGCTCTACGCGCCGCCGCTCGGCGAGACCGCCAGGGCGCGGCTCAAGATCATGCGCGACACCGAGGATGGGTTCCGCATCGCCGAGGAGGATCTGCGCCTGCGCGGCCATGGCGAGGTGCTGGGAACGCGCCAGAGCGGCATGCCGGAATACCGCATCGCCGATCTCGCCGCCGACCAGGAGCTGCTCGCCATCGCTCATGACGAGGCACGATTGATCCTGGCGCGCGACCCGGAATTGGCAACCGAGCGGGGGGCCGCCATTCGCATCCTGCTTTATCTTTTCGCGCGCGACGCCGCAGTGCGATATTTGCGATCGGGGTGAGCCGAGACCGCCATCCGCAGCTCTTCAGGGAGGACGCTTGTCCATGTCGTTCCATCGCCGGCTCGCCGCCCTCTCACTGCTGATGCTGCCCTTCTCGCCCGCGCAGGCGCAAACCGTGCTGCGCGAGGGCAACGCCACCGAATGCGGCACGCTCGATCCCGCAAAGTTCCAGCAGACCAATGAGGACCGCATCATCTCGGACCTCTATGAGGGGCTGACGGCGCCCCTGCCCGGCGGCGCGATCGGGCCGGGACAGGCGGAAAGCTGGACCGTGTCGGAGGACGGCAAGGTCTGGAGTTTCACGCTCAGGCCGGGGCTCGAATGGTCGAACGGCGACACGCTCACGGCTGAGGATTTCGTCTATAGCCTGCGCCGCCAGGTCGACCCTGCCAACGGCTTCGTCAACGCCTTCCTGGAAGAATCGATCGAGAATGCGGCGGCGATCGAGAGCGGGAAGGAGAAGGATCTGACCAGGCTCGGCGTCGAAGCGCCCGATCCGCGGACCGTGCGGATAACGCTCGCTGTGCCGAACCCCGCCTTGCCGGCGATCCTGTCGCGGCTGCGGCCGGTCCATCGCGCTTCGGTCGAGGCGACACCCGATACCGCCTTCCGAGCCGGCACCATGGTCTCCAACGGCGCCTATCGGCTGGTCGAATGGCAGCAGCAGTCACGCATTATCCTGGCCCGCAATCCGCATTATTGGGACGCGGCCCATGTCCGCATCGACCAGGTCGAATATTACCCGATCGAGGATGCGACCGAGGAGCTTAAGCGCTATCGCTCCGGCGGGCTGGATATCACGGCGACGGTACCGCACGACCAGCTCGCCATGGTCAAATCGACCTTCGGGTCGGAATACATGTCCTACCCGTTTCTCGCCGTCTATTACCTGGGCTTCAACCTGACGCAGCCGCCCTTCAAGGATAATTTCAAGCTGCGCGAGGCGCTGACGCTGGCGGTCGATCGCGATCTGCTGGTCGATAAGATCGCGGTCGGCGGCAACACCGCCGCCTACGGCTATGTGCCGCCCGGCATGAAGGGCTATCCCAATCCCAGCGTTTCCTGGCGCAACCTGCCGCAGGCCGAGCGCGAGGCGATGGCGCGCCGCGACTATGCCGAAGCGGGCTACTCCGCCGAGCATCCGCTGTCGGTCGAGCTCAGCTACAACACCAGCGACAATCACAAGAAGCTGATGATCGCCATCGCCGGCATGTGGAAGCGCGTGCTGGGCGTCAACACCACGCTCAGCAATCAGGAATTCAAGACCTTCCTCGACGTCCGGCGCGAGAAGAAGACGACGCAGGCGTTCCGCAGCGGCTATATCGCCTTCTACGACGATCCGGCGCCGATCATGGATATCTTCCGCAGCGCCAACCTGCGCAACGACAGCGGCTATTACGACCAGACCTTCGACCGGATGTTCGAGGAGGCCGTGGCGACGCCCGATCCGGCCTTGCGGCTGAGCCGGCTGGCCGAGGCCGAGACCCATATGCTGGCCGATCTACCGGTGCTGCCTCTGTTCCACTATGCGAGCGAGCATATGGTCAAACCCTATGTCAAAGGCCTTGTCCCGAGCCCGCGGGACAGCTACCGAAGCCAAGATCTGGAGATCGTTAAACAACCCGGTTGACAGGAAGCCGGCAAATCCTGCCAGCTACGCGCGAATCGGGCGGAGGAACATGCGGATGAAACGGAGCAGGATCGCCGGCGCCGGCTTCCTCGCCCTCATAGTGGTTTTTCTGTTCAGCACCATGGCCAGCGCCGAGACCGTCCTGCGGCGCGGCAACGCGGCCGAGCCGGGCGGTCTCGATCCGCAAGCCTTCGATACGACCATCCAAGCCCGGATCGAGGCCGATCTCTACGAAGGGCTGACGGCACCGGCGCCCGGCGGCAAGATCGCGCCGGGACAGGCCGAGAGCTGGACCGTCTCGCCCGACGGCAAGATCTGGAATTTCACGCTCAAGCCGAACCTGAAATGGTCGAACGGCGATCCCGTCACGGCCGATGATTTCGTTTATAGTCTCCGCCGGCTGGTCAACCCGGCCAACGGCTTTCTGACGACCTTCCTGGCCGAACCCATCCTGAACGCGATGGAGATCATCAGGGGGCAGGAAAAGGACGTGACCAAGCTCGGCGTCGAGGCGCCGGATCCGCGTACGGTCCGCATCACCCTCGCAGCGCCCAATGCCGCCCTGCCGGAAATGCTGGTGCCGCTTCGTCCGGTGCACCGCGGTTCGGTCGAAGCGCTGGGCAAGGAGGCGTTCAAGCCCGGCAACATGGTCTCGAACGGTGCCTACGAGCTGGTCGAATGGCGGCCGCAGGCATTGATTTCGGTGGTGCGGAATCCGAATTACTGGGATGCCGGCCATGTTCAGATCGATCGGGTCGAATATTATCCGGTCGAAGATCAGAACGAAGAGCTGAAGCGCTATCGCGCCGGCGATCTCGACATGACCGCCGACGTGCCCAAGGACCAGCTCGATTTCATCGAGCGCACGCTCGGCGACCAGTACAAGCAGGCGCCCTATCTCGGCATCTACTTCATCGGCTTCAACAATTCCCGCCCGCCCTTCAAGGACAATCCGAAGCTGCGCGAGGCGTTGACGCTGGCGATCAATCGCGAAACGCTGATCGAGAAGATCATCCGCGGCGGCGCGCAGCCGGCCTATGGCTGGATCCCGCACACCATCGCGGGATATCCCAACGCGTCGTTCCCGAATGCGGCGCTGAGCCAGAGCGCGCGCGAGGATCTCGCCCGCAAGCTCTATGCCGAGGCCGGCTACTCGGCGCAGCATCCGGCGGAGTTCGAGCTGCTCTACAATACCAGCGAGAACCACAAGAAGATCATGATCGCCGTCGCCGCCATGTGGAAGAAGGTGCTCGGCGCCGATGCGCGGCTGCATAACGAGGAGTTTCGGGTCTTCATCGACAACAGGCTGTCGAAGAAGGCGACCGAGGCCTATCGCGGCGGCTTCATCGCCCCCTATACCGACCCGCAGCCGCTGCTCGAACTGCTGCGCACGGGCTCCGGCTTCAACGATATGGCCTATTCCAACCCGCGTTTCGACACGCTGTTCGCCCAGGCCGGCCGGACGCCAGATCCGGCCGAGCGCCTCAAGCTCTTCGCCGATGCCGAAGCGCTGGCGCTCGCGGATTTTCCGGCGGCGCCGATCTACTACTATTCTGCGGAAAGGCTTATCAAACCCTATGTCACGGGTTGGCAGCCGAGCCCGCGCGACAGCTTCCGCAGCCAGGATCTCAGCATCGCCGCCCATTGAGCGACAGGTGGACGGATCTTGCCGAGGCATAATTGGGGAGCGTCAATCCGGGCGATTGACTTGACGTTACGCAGACATGCTACCAGCGCGAGCAGGTCTGCAGAAAGGTCTCCAATGACACGGCTCGCTCGGTTCGGACTTCTCATCTTGCTGCTGCTCACCGCCATCGGCGAGGCCGGCGCGGAAACCGTGCTGCGGCGGGGCAACGGCGCCGAGCCCGGCGGTCTCGATCCGCAGGGCTTCAGCACCACCATCCAATTCCGCATCATCGTCGATCTCTACGAAGGGCTGACCACGCTGGCCCCGGGCGGCAAGGTCGCGCCGGCCCAGGCCGAGAGCTGGACCGTCTCGCCCGACGGCAAGGTCTGGACCTTCACGCTTCGGTCCGGCCTCAAATGGTCGAACGGCGATCCTTTGACCGCCGAGGATTTCGTCTACAGCTTCCGACGTCTGGTCGATCCGGCCAATGCCTCTCGCGTTGCCTTCCTGGCCGAGTCGATCCTGAACGCGACCGCCATCGTCAAGGGCGAGGAAAAGGACGTGACCAAGCTCGGCGTCGCGGCACCCGATCCGCGCACGCTGCGGATCACGCTCGATAGACCGGATCTCGCCTTGCCGAAGATACTGGCCGACCTGCGCCCGGTGCATCGCGCTTCGATCGAGAAATTCGGCAAGGATGCGTTCAAGCCCGGCAATATGGTGTCGAATGGGGCCTATCGGCTCGCCGAGTGGCGGCCGCAGGCGATGATCACCATCGTCAAGAATTCGGACTATTGGGATGCCGGCCATGTCCGGATCGACCGGGTCGAATATTATCCGATCGAGGACCAGAACGAAGAGCTGAAGCGCTATCGCGCCGGCGATCTCGATCTGACCAACGACGTGCCCAAGGACCAGCTCGACTTCATCGAGAGCAACCTCGCCGACCAGTACAAGCGATCGCCCGCCTTCGGCAATTACGTCATCGGCTTCAACAATACCCGGCCGCCCTTCAAGGATAATCCGAAGCTCCGCGAGGCGTTGACACTCGCGATCGACCGGGAGACTCTGGTCAAGAGGATCGTCCGTGGTGGCGCGCAGCCGGCCTACGGCTGGATCCCGCATTCGATCGAAGGCTATCCCAACGCTTCCTTTCCCGGCGCCGAGCTGAGCCAGGCGGCGCGCGAGGATCTCGCCCGCAAACTCTATGCCGAGGCCGGCTACTCGCCCGAGCATCCGGCCCAGTTCGAGCTGCTCTACAATACCAGCGAGAACCACAAGAAGATCATGATCGCCGTCGCCGCCATGTGGAAGAAGGTGCTCGGCGTGCAAGCGGAACTGACCAATGTGGAGTTCAAGACCTTCGTCGACCGCCGGCTCGGCAAGCAGACGACGGAGGCTTGGCGTGGCGGCCTGTCCGGCGCCTATGACGATCCCCAGCCGCTGCTCGATCAGTTGCGCACCACCGGCGCCTTCAATGACATGGGCTATTCAAATCCGCGCTTCGACGACCTGTTCGAGAAGGCGGCTCAATCGACCGATCCCGCCCAGCGCTTCAAGCTCTTCGCGGACGCCGAAGCGATGGCAATCGCCGACTTTCCGTCCGCTCCCATCTATTATCTTTCCGCCGAGCGGCTAATCAAACCCTATGTCCTGGGCTGGCAGCCGAGCCCGCTCGACAGCTTCCGCAGCCAGGATCTCAGCATCGCCGCACACTGAGCGCGGCGTGGCGACAGGCCGCCCGGGTTCGGGCGCGCAGGCGACGAAATTGCTGGTTTAAGCACTTCGATGAGGCCGCTCGGCTGCCTCATCGTCAAATCGGCTCGTGAACTCTTCCTGGTGGTTCTCGCCGGCTGAAGCTCTTCGAAGATCCGATCGGCGCGCGCGACCGTCGGCATGCGGCAAACGCGCCTCACCCGCGCGGCTCTAGCCGGTCGCCTCGGCGCCCCCATGCGATAGCATCGAAAAAAATATAAGTGAGGGATGCTATGCACGATCTCGTCATCCGCGGCGCCACCATCTTCGACGGTACCGGAAAAGAGCCTTTCGCGGCCGATCTCGCCGTCGAAGGCGGCCGGATCGCCGCGATCGGCCACGATCTCGGCACCGCGAAGGAAACGATCGAGGCCGACGGGCTGGCGCTGATGCCCGGCATCATCGACGGCCACACCCATTACGACGCCCAGATCACCTGGGATCCATTCGTCGATCCCTCACCGGCGCTGGGCATCACCACCGTGGTGATCGGCAATTGCGGCTTCACCATCGCGCCCTGCCGCCCGCAGGATCGCGACCTCACCATGCGCAACCTGACCCATGTCGAAGGCATGTCGATCGACGCGTTGCGCACCGGCATCCGCTGGGATTTCGAAAGCTTCCCCGACTATCTGTCGATGCTGGAGCGCCAGGGGGTCGGCCCCAACGTCGCGGCCTTCCTCGGCCACTCCTCGCTCCGCACCTATGTGCTGGGCGAGGACGCCTCGAAGCGTCCGGCGACCGACGACGAGATCGGACGCATGCAGGATATCGTGCGCGCGGCGATGGCGGCCGGTGCCGTCGGCTTCGCCAGCTCGACCAACGAGCCGCATAATGGCGAGTATGGCGTGCCGATGCCGTCGCGCCTCGCCGACGATCGCGAGCTGCGCGGGCTGGTGACGGCCATGGGCGAATGCGGGCGCGGCCTGTTCATGCTGACCAAGGGGGCGAAGACCTCGGTCCCCTACCTTGAGACGATCGCCGAGGCGAGCGGCCGGCCGGTGCTGATCGCGGCCATGCTGCACAATTCGACCAATCCGACGCGCGTCTTTGCCGGCATCGAGGAGATGAAGGCAGCACGATCGCGCGGCCATAGGCTGACCGCCCAGGTCGCCTGCACGCCGTTGACCATGGATTTCACGCTCGCCAACCCGTACGTGTTCGAAGGGCTCGACGCTTGGCGGCCGGCCATGGAAGCGCATGGCGACGCGGTGAAGGCGGTCTATGCCGACCCCGAATTCCGCACGCGGGTAAAGGCCGACCTGGTCGAGCTGCGCGGCATGCGGCTGTTCAACAGCGAATGGGACAAGCTGCAGGTGGTCGAGACCGCCAAGCCTGAGAACCGGGTGCTCGAAGGCCGCACGCTGGCCGATCTCGCCGCCGAGAAGGGCGTCCATCCGCTCGATTACCTGCTCGATCTCGGCCTGTCGGAGAATTTGGAGACGCAATTCACGGCCGTGCTGCTGAACTCCGAC
This sequence comes from Aliidongia sp., assembly GCA_035539155.1. Classification (GTDB taxonomy): domain Bacteria; phylum Pseudomonadota; class Alphaproteobacteria; order ATCC43930; family CGMCC-115725; genus JAXDMU01. Next base: position 263,677 of record DATLIZ010000013.1, read on the forward strand.
GAAGAGGCGGTCGGCAGGCTGGTGTCCGACCCGGACAATCACGTCGCCCTTTCCGATGCCGGCGCGCACCTGACCTTCCTGTGCGATGCCGGCTTCGGCCTGCATCTCATCGGCCATTGGGCGCGCGATCGGAAGGTCATGCCGATCGAGGCGGCCGTGCATAAGCTGACGGCGCAGCCGGCCGCCCTCTTCGGCATCAAGGATCGCGGCACGCTCGCCCCGGGCATGGCCGCCGACCTGGTGCTGTTCGATCCGGCCGAGATCGGCAGCGGCCAGAAACGCCGCGCCTATGATCTGCCGGCCGGAGCGCCCCGGCTCACGGTCGATGCGCGCGGCCTGAGCGGCGTCTGGATCAACGGGACCCGCGTGGCGAACGAGGCCGGCATGCTCGCCGATATCGGCCGGCCGGGCCAAGTGATCCGGGATTTCGCCTGAGTTCGCAGCCTGCATCGTCTCCTCGGTCCGCAGCAGACCGAGGAGCGTCTCGTTTCATCCGTAACAATCTCCCTGTCCTCCGAAATCAGCCCGTAGCGCGCGAGGGAAAGGATGCGTGTCATCGGCACACGTTTCCACGCACCTCCGAGGAGGACCATGAAAGTCACCGACAAGCTGCGCCAATCGATGCGCAATCTTCTCCAGGAGGCCCGGGATGAAGTCGGTCTGGTAATGCGCTTCGACGAGGATGACACCACGATCCAGACGATCTGGTCCGAAGGGTATGTGGACGTGCCCGGCGTCGACCAGTCGAGTCTGAAGCGCATCGAAGCCGAGCGTATCGACTTGAAGAAGAGCGGCTTTCAGACCAGCGACAGCCAGCCCGAACTCGGCGGGCATGCCGAGGAAATCATGATCCGGCGCTGGGCCTTCTATGAGAAGGAATATGGCCGGCAGCCCAAACTGGTCGATATCGTGCTGACCCACAGCCCGTGCTGGGACGTGTCGGGCATTCTAAAGATCGATAACAGTCAATGGCCGGCGGGCTGTGGGCCAAAGCTCTACCGGCTCGTGACCGAGCGGAACTATGTCTCCAAATGGCAGATCGCCTATTTCAAATATTACGGCACGGCAAAAAGCGCCGATGCGGCCAAGCAATCGATTCAGAAGCTGGAAGGCCACCCGCGCGTCGCGACCTATTTCTTCCACACCATTCCCTGACGCGCAGGGGGCGTTGCAGAAGCACGATGCCGCCCGCGCTCTCCAAATGATCCCCTAATCGTCCATCTCGGTATCCCGGTAGAGATAATCGAGCCAAGTGTGGTGATAGTCGCGATAGCGCAGATCGGGCGCGCGCCGGCTTTCGCTACATGGTCGGCCGCGTTCGCAGAGCATCCGAAGGTGCGGACCTACCTCGCCTGTGACGGCGCCACGGCCGTTGCATCGGGGCTGCTTTTCCTCAGCGGCCGGTGGGCTTGGCTGGGCTTCGCCGGCACCTTGGCAAGCCATCAGGGCGATGGTGCGCAATCGGCTTTGCTGCGCCGCCGTCTCGCGGACGGCACGGCGGCGGGTGCCACCCGCTTCGTGGTCGAGGCCGTTCCGCCGGCTCCGGAATCGTGGCAGGACAACCCGTCCTATCGCAACATTCTGCGAGCCGGCTTCATGCTCGTCTATGCGCGGGCGAACTACCTCATTTAGCCCTTCCGAGATTGCTCGCCGACAAGGCTGCGACGGAGACAATGTTCACTCAGCCTCGCTGATGTGCGGCTCCTGCCCGTGCCCCTGCCCGGAACGAACCGAAGGGAGCCGCACCGTGGGGCTTCCGCCGTTATCGGGACCGCAATTGCGGCGCTGCATCCGTCGTCCCGGCCGAAGACGGCGGCATCGATTATAGCGATGGCTATTTGGTCGCACGCGATACTCGGGCCGAAACCTAGGCAGTTGACTCAAATCAAACGGTCGCGAATTCCTTTCGCTAACGATCTCCCTGCCAGCGATTACCCGGCTGGTCAGGAGATTGCCAATGCCCTTGTCCTCGCCTCAGCCGCCGCGCGGCCCGTTCTCCGGCTTACTGGTGATCGACATGACCCATGTGCTGAACGGCCCGTTCGGAACCACCATCCTCAGCGATTTGGGCGCCCGGGTCGTCAAGATCGAACCGCCGGGACATGGAGACGATACCCGGACCTACGGACCGTTCCTCGAAGGCCAGTCGCTCTATTTCAGCTTCGTCAATCGCGGCAAGGAAAGCATCGTTCTCAATCTGAAGGATGCGGGCGACCGCGAGATCTTTCTGAACATGGTCAGCCAGGCCGACGTCCTGACCGAGAATTTCCGGCCGGGTGCGATGGCCCGCCTGGGTTTCTCCTACGAAGAGCTCTCCCGGCTCAATCCGTGCCTGATCTATGCCTCCTCCTCCGGCTTCGGCCAGACCGGCCCGCTGACGACCTCGCCCGCCTACGACACGATCATCCAAGCGATGAGCGGCATCATGAGTACCACGGGCTTTCCCGACGGCCCGCCGACACGCGTCGGAACGTCACTGTCGGATCTGCTGGGCGGCGTGTTCCTGTTCGCCGGCATCGCGAGCGCGCTCTATGCCCGGGAACAGACCGGCCGCGGGGCGCAGGTCGATATCGCGATGTTCGATGCGACCCTGGCCTTTCTCGAACATGGCCTGATGGAATATGTCGCGACCGGCAAGGCGCCGGAGCGCATCGGCAACCGTCACCCATTCATGGCGCCGTTCGACGTGTTCGAGGCCGCCGACGGCCATGTCGTCATCTGCTGCGGCAACGACCATCTGTTCGGCCTGCTGTGTAACGCCCTCGGCAACCCGGCGTTGGCCGCCGACCCTCGGTTCCGCGGCGCGCAGGACCGCACGGACAACAACGCCGCCCTCAAGCAGGCGCTGGAAGCCGTGCTCCGGACCAGGCCGGCCGCGCACTGGCTCGCCGTCATCCATGAGGCGGGCGTTCCGGTCGGCCCGCTGTTGAACGTCGCCCAGGCGGCCGAACACCCCCAGACCGCCGCCCGCAACATGCTGATCGAGGCCGGCGGGATCCGGATGCCCGGTAATCCGGTGAAGATCAGCGGCTACGACGATCCGCATGTCCGCGTCGGCGCCCCGGCGCTCGACCAGCACGGCGCCGCGCTGCGCCGGGAATTCGCTGTTGTCCCGGCGCCCGAGATACGTGCCGCCCAATAGACGCGAGCCCGCCGATTTACCGAGGAACCAAACCATGACCCAGTCGACCGACCGGCCGATAAGAACGACCGACGCCAAACCCGCGATCGATCTCGACGGAATCGAGGCGCTGGCTGCGCTCATCATCGCCGCCGAACGGCCCTGCGTGCTGTTCGGTTCCGAGCTCCAGAGCCCCCAGGCAATCGAGCTCGGGCTGACGTTCTGCCGGGAGCTCGACCTGCCGGCCTATCGCGGCGGCGTGGCCCCCGACACCTTCCCGACGAATGACACTTATAGCTTCGAGCACTCTCGGCCGCAGGCCCTCGCACAGACCGACCTCGTCATCCTGCTCGGAGTCCCCGCCGATCAGTTTCCGGCATCGGAACTGGGCGTGGCCGGGAGCGTGCCGGTCGTCCGTATCGATTTCGACGGCCGCGCCGAGAGCAAGCCGCAGGGCGGGGATCTGACGATCGCCGGCGATTGCGGCGCGGTCATCCAAGCGGTGCTCGACACGATCGGCCATGCGGAATCGACCGGTGCGATCCAGCGGGAAACCTGGATCGAACATTTGCGGACGCTGGAGAAACCGGCCGCCGCAGCAAGCGCGCTTCAAGACATCCGGATCGAACGGCGGGAGGCTCCGTGATATCCGCCGCGCCCCAGCGTCTAACGGCACCGGCGGCTGCGCCGGGCTTCATGGTCCCGGCCCGGCGTGTCCTGGCGCTTGGCCTGGTCGCGGGTTATGTCGATGCGCTGGGCTTCGTCGACCTGCACGGCATCTACACGGCCGCCATGACCGGCAATACCGTGCAGCTCGGGATCACTTTCTTCCAAGCCCAGTGGCCCCACTTCGCCCTCATCGCCGGCACGCTCGGCGCGTTCTTTTTCGGCGGCCTGTTCTCCAGCTTAATCAGGCAGCGTCTCCGGCGACCGGCGGTCGAACTGGTGATCATGGCGGGCCTCCTGCTCCTGGCCCAAATGGTCCGGCGGCTGGCACCGGGCACCGTCGCCCTCGAACTGCCGTTGCTGGCAATCTCGATGGCGATGCAGGGCGAGACGGTCTCGCGGTTCGGCGGCCTGTCGATCCAGACCATCGTCGTGACCAATACCATGCTGAAATTCGCGGATGCGCTGGTCGGCCGCTATGTCCGGTTCGGCCGGCAGCCCGACGGCGCCCGCCCCGGTCTGGCGGATGTCGTGGTGCCCGCCTGCGCCTGGTTCGCCTACACGGTCGGCGCCGGCAGCGGCGGCCTCGCGGCCACGTCGCTCACTCTTCCCCTGCTGGTCCCGGCCGTCCTGCTCGGAATGACCGCCTGCGACCTCCTCTATTCCTCGAACCCCGACGAGAAGTAGGGCCTCCGCCCTGCTTGTCATTCATCAAAACCAAGGAGTTACGGATCATGAGCTTACCACTTGAGGGCATCAAGGTCATCGACTTCACCGGCGTGCAGGCCGGTCCCGCCTGCACGCAGCTCCTGGCCTGGTTCGGCGCCGAGGTCCTGAAGGTCGAGCGTCCCGGCGTCGGCGATGTCACCCGCCGCCAGCTGCGCGACATCCCCGATCTCGACGCGCTCTATTTCACCATGCTCAACAGCAACAAGCGCTCGCTCGAGCTGAATACCAAGACGCCGGAAGGCAAGGCGATCATGGAGCAACTGATCCGGGGCGCCGATGTCCTGGTCGAGAATTTCGCGCCGGGCGCGCTCGACCGCATGGGTTTCACCTGGGAACATATCCATGAGCTGAACCCGCGGCTGATCTTCGGCTCGGTCAAGGGCTTCAGCGAGGGCCATCCCTATTCCGACATCAAGGTCTACGAGAACGTGGCGCAATGCGCCGGCGGGGCCGCTTCGACGACCGGCTTCTGGGACGGCCCGCCGACGATCAGCTCGGCCGCGCTCGGCGACAGCAACACCGGCATGCATCTGGCCATCGGCATCCTGACGGCGCTGATCGGGCGCCAGAAGACCGGCAAGGGCCAGAAAGTGGCGGTCTCGATGCAGGATGCCGTGATCAATCTGTGCCGGGTCAAACTGCGCGATCAGCAGCGGCTGGATCGCGTCGGCTATCTGGAAGAATACCCGCAATATCCGATCCGCGCGGACGGCCGCTACGGCACCTTCACCGACGTCGTGCCGCGCGGCGGCAATGCCGGCGGCGGCGGCCAGCCGGGCTGGGTGCTGAAATGCAAGGGCTGGGAGACGGATCCCAACGCCTACATCTATTTCACCGTGCAGGAGCAGGATTGGGGTCCGACCTGCGAGGCGATCGGCAAGCCGGAATGGGCCACGAACCCGGCCTACGCGACGGCGCAAGCCCGCCAGCCCCACATCTTCGACATCTTTGCCGAGATCGAGGGATGGCTCGCCGACAAGACCAAGTTCGAGGCGGTCGATCACCTGCGCAAATTCGACGTGCCCTGCTCGCCGGTGCTGAGCATGAAGGAGATCGAGCATGATCCGGCCCTGCGGGCGACCGGCACGATCGTCGAGGTGCAGCAGAAGCAGCGCGGCAGCTATCTGACCGTCGGCAGTCCGATAAAATTTTCGGATTTCTCGCCCACGATCACCGGAGCGCCGCTGCTGGGCGAGCATACCGACGAGGTCTTGGCCGGCCTCGGCTATACCCCCGATCAGATCGCCAAGCTCCACGAAACCAAGGTGGTCTAGCCCCGACGACGGCAGCGTCCCCGGTCGCTGGATCGGGGACGCGGCCCGCCCCCATCAGGCAGACCACGCATCAAGGAGTAGAGACATGGCCTCCCCGGTTTTGACCGACGGCTTCCACCTGGTGGTGGACGCGCTGAAGCTTAATGAAATCGACACGATCTATGGCGTTGCGGGCATTCCGATCACCGATCTGGCGCGCCTCGCCCAGGCCGAGGGATTGCGGTATCTGGGTTTTCGCCACGAACAGAGCGCCGGCAACGCCGCCGCGATTTCGGGATATCTGACGCAGAAGCCGGGCATCTGCCTGACGGTCTCGGCCCCCGGCTTTCTCAACGCCATGGTCGCGCTGGCCAACGCCACGACCAACTGCTTTCCGATGATCCTGATCAGCGGTTCGAGCGATCGGGCGATCGTGGATCTGGAGCAGGGCGACTATGAGGAGCTCGACCAGATGAATGCGGCGAAGCCGTTTGCCAAGGCCGCGTTCCGGGTGAACCGGCCGCAGGACATCGGCATCGGCATCGCGCGGGCAATCCACGCAGCGGTATCCGGACGGCCCGGCGGCGTCTATCTGGATCTGACGGCGGCGGCGCTCAGCGGCACGATCGACGAGGAGACCGCGCAGAAATCCCTGGTCAAGGCCGTCGATCCGGCGCCGAGCCAGATTCCGGCGCCGGCATCGGTCGAACGCGCCCTGGCGCTGCTGGCGGAGGCCCGGCGCCCGCTCGTCATTCTCGGCAAGGGCGCCGCCTACGCCCAGGCGGACGCGCAGATCCGCTCCTTCATCGAGACGACCGGCATACCGTTCCTGCCCATGTCCATGGCCAAGGGCCTGCTGCCCGACGACCATCCCCTGTCGGCGGCGGCGGCTCGCTCCTTCGCCATCGGCCAGGCCGACGTGGTCGTGCTCATCGGGGCCCGCCTGAACTGGCTGCTGTCCCACGGCAAGGGTCCGCTCTGGTCGGAAAGCACCCGTTTCGTGCAGCTGGACATCTCGCCGACTGAGATCGACAGCAACCGGCCGATCGCGGCGCCGGTCGTGGGCGACATCAAATCTTCGGTCTCGGCCTTGCTGGCCGCCCTCCAACCCGGCCAGGTTCGGACCAGCGCCGAGTGGATCGAGGCGATCGCAGAGCGGAAGCAGAAGAACGTCGAGCGCATGGCGGCGAACCTCGACGCCAACCCGAGCCCGATGAATTATTCCAGCGCGCTGCGGGCGGTGCGCGACATCCTCGCCGACCGGCCCGACATCCATATCGTCAACGAAGGGGCCAATACGCTCGATTTCGCCCGCAACATCATCGACATGTCCCTGCCACGCAAACGGCTGGACAGCGGCACCTGGGGCGTCATGGGCATCGGCATGGGCTATGCGATCGGCGCTGCCGTGGTCAGCGGCGGGCCGGTCGTCGCTATCGAGGGCGACAGCGCCTTCGGCTTCAGCGGCATGGAAATCGAAACCATCTGCCGCTACCAATTGCCGGTCGTCATCCTGGTGTTCAACAATGGCGGCATCTATCACGGCGACGCGATCGGCACGGCGCCGTCGCCGACCGGTTTCGTCCCCAACGCCCGCTACGACCGGCTGATCGAAGCCTTCGGCGGCACCGGCTACCACGCAACGGACACCCAAGGCCTGGCCAAGGCGCTGACCGACGCCCTGGCGATCGGCAAGCCGGCGCTGGTCAACTGCGTCATCGATCCGAAGGCGGGCACTGAAAGCGGCCACATCACCAAGCTGAACCCGAAAAGCGCCGTCACGACCTGATCGCGCTTCGACGGAACGGCGCCCCGGCGACGGCCTTCCGGTCGTCGCCGGCAGCAGCTTGCAAAGCAGCCCGATGACGACGGCTAATCGTCCAGCTCGGTATCCCAATAGAGATAATCGAGCCAGGTATGGTGATAGTCGCGGTAGCGCAGATCCGGCGCGCGCCGGTTGAGCTCGCTCTTGGTCGGCCGGTGCGGCGGCTGGAGCAGCGGCATCGCCGCCTCGCGCGGGGTGCGGTTACCCTTGACGTGATTGCACGGGCCGCAGGCGGCGACGACATTCTCCCAGGTCGTGCGGCCGCCGCGCGAGCGCGGGATGACATGGTCGAAGGTCAGCTGCTCGGCCGGGAATTCCTCGGCGCAATATTGGCAGGTGAAGAGATCGCGCAGATAGATGTTGTAGCGTGTGAAGGCGGGATAGCCGTCGAGCTTCTTGTAGCGCTTCAACGCGACCACGCTCGGGACCGCGAAGCTGACGCTGGGTGAACGGGCGCGCACATCGTAATTGGCGACCAGCGACACCCGGTCGAGCATGAGCGCTGTGAGCGCGTCGCGCCACGACCAGAGCGATAGCGGATGGCGGGAGAGCGGCCGGTAATCGGCGTTCAACACCAAGGTCTGGAGGTTTATCATCGGCCAAGCCCAAAGCAAAATAGCCAGACTTTCGTCTGGCTATCGGCAAACAGAGACAATGAAACGGGAACGAGCCGTACTGGTCGACTGAACGGACGGTGCGGCGTGACCGGCAATATCCTGCCTTGCCCGATCCGGCCCCGTTGGGCGTCGGACGCGAAGGCGAAATGCGTGTCGGACCACATGCGCAAGCGCGGGTACTCCGTCAGGACCGCTGGCGGCGAGACCCTATCACAGGACGCGAGCGGAATGGTAATCCTGCTTTCGTCGCGGTGGCAAAAATCACGAGACTGACACAATCCCTGGCCGGTCGGAGCGGCCCATACCCCTATCCCTGCCCGAGACAGCGCGCGAGGAAGGTTGCGGCAGCCGCCAATCCGGCCTCGTCGATACCATGGCCGATGCCGGGACAGGCGAGGCTCGCGGGCGCAAGACCGGCCGCCCGCAGCCCCGCCATGGCGCGATCGAGCATCGCGAACGGCACGATGTCGTCCGCCGTGCCGTGGATCAGAAGAATAGGCGGCGTGCCGTGCCGCTCGGCCGCCAGCCGCTCCGGCGCTACCAGCAGCCCGGAGAATCCGACGATCGCCGCCGGCGCCGGATCGAGGCGCAGCCCCAGATGCAGCGCCATCATCGTGCCTTGGGAAAATCCGACCAGCGCTAGACGCGACGCATCGAGCCGGCGGGCCGCGAGCTCGGCCTCGATGAAGGCGGCGAGCACCGGCGCCGCGCGATCGGCCCCGGCCGCGAGCGCCGCCGGTTCCCGGCTCTGCAGGCTGAACCATTGCCGACCGTAAGGAGCCATGTCGCACGGCTCGGGCGCGTCGGGCGCCACGAAGGCGGCCTGCGGCAACACCGCGCCAAGCGGCCCGGCCAGCTCGATGAGATCGGCGCCGTCCGCCCCCAGCCCGTGCAGCAGCACGACCAGCGCGTCGGCCGGCCCGGTGGCGGGATTGCGGCGTGGACCGTAAAGCGTTTCCGTCATGATGGCGACCTCGTCCAGCATCACCTTCGACATAGCGCAAGGCGGCCTCAGGAGCCATCACCCAGCTTGCCGCCGGTGAGGCGCGCCCGCTAGGCTCCCCTTATGCCCGTCACCCGTTTCGCGCCGAGCCCGACCGGCCATCTCCATCTCGGCCATGCCTATAGCGCGCTCTTTGCCGCGCGCGCCGCCGGGCTGGAGGGGGGGTTTCTGCTGCGGCTCGAGGATATCGACGCGACGCGCTGCCGGCCCGAATTCGCCGATGCGATCGAGCGCGATCTGGCTTGGCTCGGTCTCGACTGGCCGCAGCCGGTGCGGCGGCAATCCGAGCATTTCGGCGAATACCAGACGGCGCTCGACCGGCTCCGGGCGCGCGGCCTCGTCTATCCCTGCTTCTGCACCCGCGCCGAGATCGCCCAGGCGATGGCGGCGCCGCATGGGCCGGAAGGCGTCTATCCCGGCACTTGCCGCGCGTTGGCGGACGACGAGCGAAGCCGGCGGATCGCCGCCGGTGCCGCCCATGCCTGGCGCCTCGATGTGGCGGGGGCGCTGGGCGAAACCGGGCCGCTCGCCTGGCGCGATCTCGATCGCGGCACGATCGCGGCCGACCCGGCACGGCTCGGCGATGTCGTCCTGGCGCGCAAGGAGACCCCGACCAGCTATCACCTCGCCGTCACCTGGGACGATGCCGTACAAGGCGTCGAGCTGGTGACACGCGGCGAGGATTTGGTCGAGGCCACGCATATCCATCGGCTGCTCCAGGCGCTGCTCGATCTGCCTGTGCCGGTCTGGCAACATCACAAGCTGCTGCTCGACGCGAGCGGCCGACGCTATGCCAAGCGGGATAAGGCGCCGACGCTCGCAGCACTGCGCGCGGCCGGTCATAGCGCCGCCGAAGTGCGAGCGCTCGCCGGGATACCGGACTGAGCTATTTCGGCCCGGCCGCCAGCGCGCCGCGCAAGCCTTGGAGCAGATCGAGATATTCCGGATGCTCCGGCCCGATGGCGCCGTGGCGGAGCGCGAAATCGATCAGCACCAGATTGACGTTGAACTTGAACTCGTCGGTCTCGGCGACGAGCCTCAGGCAATCCTCGAACGACATGATCCGGAAGCTGGCGATCTCGCCATCGGTGTTGCGCGGCACGAAATCCGCCTCGACGGCGAGATCGTAGAGGAACAGCACGTCGTCGCGCATGCCCTCCGGCAGCTCCATGCGATAGGTGACGGCGCCGACCGGTTTGGCGCGGGCCGCCATCGCCTCCGGAATATCCGCCTCCTCGGCCGATTCCTTGACCAGCGTTTCGCGCGCGTCGTAACCGGCGCTGATGCCGCCCGCGACCAGATTGTCGAGCTTGTCGGGCGCGATCTTCTTGTCGGCGGCGCGGCGGCCGATCCACATCTCGAGTCCCTGCCTGCTCGGCCGGAAGCCGTTGAGATGGACACCATAGGAGCGCGTCCCGAAGAAGGGCACGGCACCGCGATCGATCTCAAACAGCAGCTTGCCGCCCCAGCCCTCGGTCACGGCGAAGGCTTCGCTGCGGCGGCTGGCGATAAGGCCGCGCGCGACCAGCGACGCGGATGTCTCGATCAGCGCCGCCGTGATCTCGGACGGTGCCCGGAGCTTGTCCGCGAACACGACCGCCCTGTCGTCGACGGCGAAGACCGGCCCGGCCAGGGCCGGCGCCTTGTCGCGGCGCACGAATCCCACCCGCCGGTCCCGGAGGATCAGCGGCAGGAAACGATCGGGATCGAAGCGATTGCAGGCTTGGAGATGACGAAGATAACTCATGGCGAGAGCTTCGCCCGCCCATCACGCCGATGCAACAGCGAAGGCTCAGACCAGCGCCAGAACGATCCCGAGCATCGCCGCCAGCATGACGGGCAGAGCCGCGGCCATGACATAGGCGCCGGGCCGGTTGGCCTTCTTGCGGGCGGCCTTAGCCAGGAACGGCAGCCGCTCGGTCAGGAATTCCGGCCAGAAGGCCGGCAACAGCAGCAATACCGCCCAAGGGGCGTGAAGCGCGCTGCGCGCGATGGCGAAGGCGATGGCGGCGAAGATGAGGCCCCCGGCCAGCACGAGCCCGGCGCCGGCCTCGCCCTTGGCCCATGGCCGCGCCCAGGCGAGCCAGCCGGCGAGCGAGGCCGCCAGCGCCAGGGGCAGATCGCCGGCGATGCCCGCCCGCATCCAGAGCGCCAGTCCCGCAAGACCGAGCGCTGCCAATGCCAGCACCAGCGGCGCCGCAGCCCCGCTCTTGCCCAGCACGACGAGCCGGCGGACGACCAGCACCGAGAGGCCGGCCGCGGCAAGGCCGATCAGCCAATCCTCGTCGGGCAGCCCGCCCCATCCGAGTTGCCAGAAGATGGCGGCGATCGATTCGATGAGGGCGAGCCCCTGCAGCAGCCGTGGGCCGGGCGCCCACAGGCTCAGCAGCAGCGCCTGCGCCAGCAGCAGCAGCACCAGCTCGCCGACCCGGTGATGCGCGACATTGCCGATGAAGGGCAGCCCGCCCGCCAAGGCGGCGAAGCCGGCGAGGAAGCCCAGCGGCACCGCCGCTTCGCTGAGCCGCCGGCCGCGCTCCTTCCGGGCGCGATCCCTGCCCGCCTGGCGGTGCGCAAGCCCGGCACCGCCGAGCGCGATCAGCAGCGGCAGGAGAATGCCGTAGACGAGAGCGGGGAAATACATCGCCGCCAGGATCTAGCGGAGTGGAGGCGGCTCGGAAAGAGCCGCTTTACAGACGGACCGGAGCATGTCACGATGTTCGTGGTTTGTTCCAGACAAGGCTGCCGCCATGCTCGCGCCTGCCGCTTTCGACCGCGCCGTCGCCTTTATCCGGGATCGGGGCCGCAGCCTCGATGTCGAGCTCTTGAAACATACGTTCACCGGCGATAACGCGCCGGCGGTGCTGGCGGCATTGGCCGCTTATCAGAATCCGGATGGCGGCTTCGGCCGGGCGCTGGAGCCTGACATCCGCAGTCCGGCCTCGAGCGCCATCGCCAGCTCGATCGGCTTCAACGTGTTGCGCCGAGTGGACGCCGGGCCGGACGAGCCGCTGGTCCGGCGCGGGGTCGCCTGGCTGGTCGAGCACTGCCGCGACGGCGTCTGGCCCATCGTCGACGCCGCGATCGACCATGCGCCGCATGCCTTCTGGTGGAACTGGTCGGAGGATCTGGCCAAGGCCTGGAACGGCTTCCGCTTCAATCCCACGGCCGAGCTGCTCGGCTATCTCTTCGATCATCGCGCGCTCGTGCCGCAGGCACTGCTCGCCCGCGTGCAGGACGGGCTGCTCGGCAATCTCGAAGCCCAGCCGATCCTGACCGGCGCCTATGATCTGAAGGCGGCGCTGCGCCTGGCCGAGACGCAGGATCTGCCGGCATTGCTCTGGCATCGGCTGGCAAGCGTGCTCCGCGCCTCGGCGCCCCGGCTCGACGATCCGCATGCGACGGCACTGGAGCTGGTGCCGAAGCCGGGCTCGTTGCTGCATGCGGTGCTGGCCGACCGGGTGGAGGCCGATATCGAGCGGCTGATCGCCGCCCAGCAGCCGGACGGATCCTGGGCGCCGTTCTGGGATTGGCGCGCCGTCTCGCCCAACGCCTGGGTCGAGGCCGAGCGCGACTGGCGCAGCGTGCTGACGCGGCAGGCGCTTGAGCTACTCCATGCGCATGGGCGGATCGGTCTCTAATTTATGGGTAGAGCAAGATTCAGATTTTAGGCCGAACAGGCCTAAAATCATCTTGCTCTATGCCGCAACCTCTTCGCCGGCCACGATCTCGACGATATCGGCGATGATCCGGGTCAGATCGTAATCCTTGGGCGTATAGACCCGCGCCACGCCAGCCGCGATCAGGGTAGCGGCATCGTCGGCCGGGATGATGCCGCCAACCACGACCGGAACATCGTCGAGCCCGGCCGCCTTCATGCCCGCCATCACCTCGGCCACCAGCGCCACGTGGCTGCCGGACAGGATCGACAGGCCGACGACATGGACGCTCTCTTCGAGCGCGGTATTGACGATCTGCGCCGGCGTCAGGCGGATACCTTCATAGACGACCTCGAAGCCGGCATCGCGCGCCTTGAGCGCGATCTGCTCGGCACCGTTGGAATGGCCGTCGAGGCCGGGCTTGCCGACCAGCATCTTGAGGCGCCGGCCGACCTGGCGGGACACTTCTTCGAGGCGGGCGCGCACCGGCAGGAGCGCATCCTTGGCCGGCGGGGCGGCAGCACCGGCACCGACGCCGGTCGGCGCGCGATATTCGCCATAGATCCGGCGCAGCACCTCGCCCCATTCGCCGGTGGTGACGCCGGCCTTGGCCGCCTCGATCGAGGCCGGCATGATGTTGCGGTTCTCGGCCGCCGCCGCCCGCAGCGCTTCGAGCGCCCGCTCGACCCGGCCCGCATCGCGTCCGGCGCGCCAGGCGGCGAGCCGCTCCACCTGTTCGCGCTCGACCGAAGCATCGACCGTCAGGATACCGGCATCGCCGGCGTCCACCAGCGGCGAGGGCGCGCTGTCGGTATATTTATTGACGCCGACGACGATCTGCTCGCCGCGCTCGATCGCCGACAGCCGCTGCGCATTCGATTCGACCAGGCGCCGCTTCATATACTCGATCGCCTCGGTGGCCCCGCCCAGCGCCATGACGCGCTTGAACTCCGCCATCGCCTGCTCGGCGAGCTCGGCGACCTTGGCCTCGACCACCGGCGAGCCGTCGAACAGGTCGCCATATTCCAAAAGGTCGGTCTCGTAGGCCAGGATCTGCTGCAGCCGCAGGCTCCATTGCTGATCCCAGGGCCGCGGCAGCCCATGCGCCTCGTTCCAGGCCGGCAGCTGCACCGCCCTCGCCCGCGCCCGCTTGGACAGCACCACTGCCAGCATCTCGATCAGGATGCGGTAGACGTTGTTCTCCGGCTGCTGCTCGGTCAGGCCGAGCGAATTCACCTGCACGCCGTAGCGGAAGCGGCGATGCTTTTCCTCGGCGATGCCCCAGCGCTCCAGGCAGAGCGTGTCCCAGAGTTCGACGAAGGCCCTCATCTTGCACATTTCGGTAACGAAACGAATGCCGGCATTGACGAAGAAGCTGATGCGGCCGACGACCTGACCGAACTCGGCCTCGGGCACCTGGCCGCCGGCCTTGACCGCATCGAGCACGGCCGCGGCGTTGGCGAGCGCGAAGCCCAGCTCCTGCACCGGCGTCGCCCCCGCCTCCTGCAGATGGTAGGAGCAGACATTGATCGGGTTCCATTTCGGCAATTCCCGATAGGTGAAGGCGATGAGGTCGCCGGTGAGCTTCAGGCTCGGCCCAGGCGGAAAAATATAGGTGCCGCGCGACAGATATTCCTTGAGGATGTCATTCTGAGTCGTTCCCTGAAGGGCGGCGCGATCCGCCCCTTGCTCCTCGGCGGCGGCGACATAGAGCGCCAGCAGCCAGGGGGCCGTGGCGTTGATCGTCAGCGAGGTATTCATGCGGGCGAGCGGAATGCCGTCGAAGAGCGCGCGCATATCGCCCAGATGGCCGATCGGCACGCCGACCTTGCCGACCTCGCCGCGGGCGAGCTCATGATCGGAATCATAGCCGGTCTGGGTCGGCAGATCGAAGGCGACCGAGAGGCCGGTCTGCCCGCGCGCCAGATTGGTGCGGTAGAGCGCGTTCGAAGCGGCGGCCGAGGAATGGCCCGAATAGGTGCGGATCAGCCAGGGTTGATCGCGCTCGACGCTGGTCTCGTTCATGACGCACTGCCCTCGGCAGAACAACGGCATAGCAGCATTTCATCTCCCTCGGGGCAGCCAATCATAACAACAGGCTCGTTATATAGATATAAATTAGAACAAAATGACTCTACGACGCGTCAATAAGCAATTATCAAACTTCTTGTGCGTTGCAAAACAATTTGGGACGGCGCAGGATGCAGCGCGTTAACAAGAACAACATCGGGAGAGATAACGATGGGATCGGTGGTTTCGCTGCATGGCGCCGACGGGCCGGGGCCGAGCCCGACCGGCAAGGATCTGTACGAGGTCGGCGAGATCCCGCCGCTCGGCCATGTTCCCGCGCGCATGTACGCGTGGGCCATCCGCCGCGAGCGGCATGGCCAGCCGGAGCAGGCCATGCAGGTCGAGGTGGTGCCCACCCCCTCCATCGGCCCCGACGAGGTGCTGGTCATGGTGATGGCCGCCGGCGTCAACTACAATGGCGTGTGGGCCGCGCTCGGCAAACCGATCTCGCCTTTCGACGTGCATAAGGCAGAGTACCACATCGCCGGCTCCGACGCGTCGGGCGTTGTCTGGGCGGTCGGCGACAAGGTCAAGCGCTTCAAGGTCGGTGACGAGGTCGTCGTCCATTGCAATCAGGATGACGGCGACGACGAGGAGTGCAACGGCGGCGATCCGATGTTCTCGACCTCCCAGCGCATCTGGGGCTACGAGACGCCGGACGGCTCCTTCGCGCAATTCGCCCGCGTCCAAGGCCGCCAGCTCATGCCGCGCCCGCGCCACCTGACCTGGGAGGAGAGCGGCTGCTACGTGCTGACCCTGGCCACCGCCTATCGCATGCTGTTCGGCCATCGCCCGCACATCCTCCGACCCGGCGACCATGTGCTGGTCTGGGGGGCCGCCGGCGGCCTGGGCTCGATGGCGATCCAGCTCATCGCCACGGCCGGCGCCAACGCCATCGCCGTCATCTCCGAGGATGAAAAGCGCGATTTCGTGCTGCAGCTCGGCGCCAAGGGCGTCATCAATCGCAAACAGTTCGATTGCTGGGGCCAATTGCCCGATGTCGACGATGCCGATGCCTATGCCGACTACATGAAGCGGGTGCGCGCCTTCGGCAAGGCGATCTGGGAGACCACCGGCAAGGGCAACGACGTCGATTTCGTCTTCGAGCATCCGGGCGAGCAGACCTTTCCGGTCTCCTGCTTCGTGGTCAAGCGCGGCGGCATGGTCGTGTTCTGCGCCGGTACCACCGGCTACAACATCACCTTCGATGCGCGTTTCGTCTGGATGCGGCAGAAGCGCATCCAGGGCAGCCATTTCGCCAATCTGCTGCAGGCGAGCCAGGCCAACCGGCTGGTCGTCGAGCGCCGGATCGATCCCTGCATGAGCGAGGTCTTCTCCTGGCTCGACATTCCGCGCGCCCACACCAAGATGCAGCGGAACGAGCACAAGCCCGGCAACATGGCCGTGCTGGTCCAGGCCAAGCGGCCGGGCATGCGCACGCTCGACGACGTTTCCGAGGCCTGATCGATGCAAAAACAGGAGCTGTTGGCCGCCACGGAGACGGCGGTCGATGTGGTGGATCGTCTGGTCGAAACGGCCCGGCAAGCGGTGGCGAAGCTGGTGGGAGACGATCCAGCCGCCCTCGACCGCCAGCAATATGCGCTGCACGGCCTGGCCTGGGCCGCGACCTATGGCCGGGCGCTGCGCCAGATGCGCGAATGGGCGGCAGCACTCGACGAAGAGAACAGGTTGGGTGCCTTGGAGCAGGCGATCCTGCTCTCGGCCTTCGGCGAATATCTGGCGCAGCTTCAGGGCGGGCTGCCGCTGAGCCAGGTCGAGATCGTGCGCCCGGCCGATTTCGGCCTGTCCGAAACGGATATCGCGCCTCTACGCACCGGCCTGCCCGCGGCGCTCGTCGCGGCCGGCACGGCGGCCTCGCTCAAGCTCGAGATCGCTTCCCTGATCCGCGACGGCGATTTCGGTGCGCTCGGCCTCGACGAGACGCTCACGCTGGTACGCGAGCAGTTCCGCCGCTTCTGCGCCGATGCGGTCGAGCCCCATGCCCATGAATGGCACCTGAAGGATGAGTACATCCCGATGGCGGTCATCGAGGCGATGGCCGAGCTGGGCGTGTTCGGCCTGACCATCCCCGAGGAATATGGCGGCCTCGGCATGGGCAAGCTGGCGATGGCGCTCGTCTCCGAGGAGCTGTCGCGCGCCTATATCGGCGTGGGCTCGCTCGGCACGCGCTCCGAGATCGCGGCCGAGCTCATCCGCATGGCCGGCACCGAGGCGCAGAAGAATCATTACCTGCCCAAGCTCGCTTCGGGCGAGATCCTGCCGACGGCGGTCTTCACCGAGCCCAATACCGGCTCCGACCTGGGCTCGCTCAGGACGCGGGCCGTGCGCGACGGCGATATCTATCGCGTCACCGGCAATAAGACCTGGATCACCCATGCCGCCCGCACGGACCTGATGACGCTGCTGGTCCGCACCGATCCCAATGCGCCGGGCTATCGCGGCCTGTCCATGCTGCTGGCCGAGAAGCCGCGCGGCACCGAGGATAATCCCTTTCCCGCCGAAGGCATGACCGGCGGTGAGATCCGGGTGCTGGGCTATCGCGGCATGAAGGAGTTCGAGTTGGGATTCGACGGTTTCGAAGTGCCGGCCGCCAATCTCCTGGGCGGCGCCGAGGGCCAGGGCTTCAAGCAGCTCATGGCGACCTTCGAGTCCGCGCGCGTGCAGACCGCCGCCCGTGCGGTCGGCGTCGCTCAGAACGCGCTCGAGCTGGGGTTGCGCTATGCGCTCGACCGGCAGCAATTCGGCCGATCGCTCATAGAGTTTCCGCGCGTCGCCGGCAAGCTCGCCTGGATGGCGGTCGAGATCATGATCGCCCGCCAGCTCACCTATTTCGCCGCCCGCGAAAAGGACAGCGACCGGCGCTGCGACATCGAGGCCGGCATGGCCAAGCTGCTGGCCGCCCGCGTCGCCTGGGCCAATGCCGACAATGCGCTGCAGATCCATGGCGGCAACGGCTATGCGCTCGAATACCCGATCAGCCGCGTGCTGTGCGATGCGCGCATCCTCAATATCTTCGAGGGTGCTGCCGAGATCCAGGCGCAGGTCGTGGCGCGCGGCCTGCTGAGCGGCCGCAACTAGGGCATGGGCACTTCATCGATCGCGCCGGTTCCAACGCGGCAACGCCCGGCCTATATTGGTAGCCATGAATACGGTCTTCGTCGTCGCCATCATTCTCGCCCTGCTCGCGACGTTGGGGGTGCTGGCCATGGGCATCGTGCAGCTCTTTCGCGGCGGCAATCCGCGCCGGTCGAACCAACTGATGCGCTGGCGAATCATCCTGCAATTCACGGCGCTGATGCTGTTCATGCTGTTCATGCTCTTCGCCCGGCGATGACATGGTCCAACTGACCCGCATCTACACGCGCGGCGGCGATCGCGGCGAGACCTCGCTCGGCGACGGCAGCCGCGTCGCCAAGCATAGTGTGCGCGTCGAGGCCTACGGCACGGTCGACGAGGCCAATGCCACGATCGGCCTCTGCCGTCTCCAGGCCGGCGACAAGCCGGAAATCGACCGGATGCTGATGCGCATCCAGAACGATCTGTTCGATCTGGGCGCCGATCTGTGCACGCCCGAGGGCAAGGAACGCCACGGCTCGGCGCTGCGCATCCTCGCCGTCCAGACCGATCGGCTGGAGGCCGAGATCGACGCCATGAACGCCAAGCTTCAACCGCTTTCCTCCTTCGTGCTGCCCGGCGGTACCGCGCTCGCCGCAACCCTGCATCTCGCCCGCACGGTGACACGCCGGGCCGAGCGGCTGGTGACGGCGCTGGCCGAGGCCGAGCCGGTCAATCCCGAAACGGTCAAGTATTTGAATCGCCTGTCCGATCACCTGTTCGTGCTGAGCCGGCACGCCAATGACGACGGTGCCTTGGACGTGCTCTGGGTCCCGGGAGCCAATAGATGAGGCCGGCCCTGGCACTGAGGGGTGTCATCGTTGACAGGGGGGTGAGGCGCCCATATCGTCCGCGCCTCGGTTTAGCTGCGTGCGGCCATCGGCGGGCCGCACAGCACAGAATAATACGAGCGGAGAAATGCCAATGAAGCTGCTGGTCGCCGTGAAACGGGTGGTCGATTACAACGTCAAGGTCCGCGTCAAGGCCGACAAGACCGGCGTCGAGACCGCGAACGTCAAGATGTCGATGAACCCGTTCGACGAGATTGCGGTCGAGGAGGCGGTGCGCCTCAAGGAAAAGGGGACCGCGACCGAGATCGTCGCCGTATCGCTCGGCGTGCAGCAATGCCAGGAGACGATCCGCACGGCGCTCGCCATGGGGGCCGATCGCGGCATCCATGTGCTGACTGACGCCGAGCTGGAGCCGCTGGCCGTCGCCAAGCTCCTGAAGGCGGTCATCGACAAGGAGCAGCCGCAGCTCGTCATCCTCGGCAAGCAGGCGATCGACGATGATTCGAGCCAGACCGGCCAGATGCTGGCGGCATTGCTCGGCTGGTCGCAAGGCACCTTCGCGTCCAAGGTCGCGGTCGACGGCGACAAGCTGACGGTGACGCGCGAGGTCGATGGCGGGCTCGAGACGGTGGCGCTCAAGCTCCCGGCGATCGTCACCACCGATCTGCGCCTGAACGAGCCGCGCTACGCGTCGCTCCCCAACATCATGAAGGCCAAGAAGAAGCCGATCGACCAGACCTCGCCGCAGGATCTCGGCGTCGACGTGGCGCCGCGCCTGGTGACGCTCAAGGTCGAGGAGCCGCCGAAGCGCCAGGGCGGCAAGAAGGTGGGCTCGATTGCCGAGCTGGTCGACAAGCTGAAGAACGAGGCGAGGGTCATCTGATGGCTATCCTGGTCGTAGCCGAGCATTCGAACTCGGAACTGAAGGCGGCGACGCTGAATGCGGTTACCGCCGCGGTCGCGATCGGCGGCGATGTCCATATCCTGATCGCCGGCCACAATGCCCGCCCCGCCGCCGAAGCCGCTGCCAAGGTTGCAGGCGTCGCCAAGGTGCTGCTGGCCGATGCGCCCGCCTACGAGCACCCGATCGCCGAGGCGATCGCCCCGCTGGTCACCAAGCTCGCGGCGAACTACAGCCATGTCCTGTCGCCGGCCACGACCAGCGGCAAGAATTTCATGCCGCGCGTTGCCGCCACGCTCGATGTGGCGCAGATCTCGGAAATCTCCGCCGTGGTCTCGCCCGACACGTTCGTGCGGCCGATCTATGCCGGCAACGCGCTCGCGACCGTGCAGTCCAAGGACAAGATCAAGATCATCACCGTGCGCGGCACCGGCTTCGCCGCAGCCGCGGCCACGGGCGGCAATGCCGCGATCGAGACGATCGAGGCCGGGCCGGCGCAGGATCTGTCGAGCTTCGTCGGCGCGGAACTGTCGAAATCGGAGCGGCCGGAGCTGACCGCGGCCCGCGTCGTCATCTCGGGCGGGCGCGGCATGCAGTCGGGCGACAATTTCCATCTCCTGGAAAAGGTCGCCGACAAGCTGGGCGCCGCCGTCGGCGCCTCGCGCGCGGCCGTCGATGCCGGTTTCGTGCCCAACGACTACCAAGTCGGCCAGACCGGCAAGATCGTGGCGCCGGAGCTCTATATCGCCGTCGGCATCTCGGGCGCCATTCAGCATCTGGCCGGGATGAAGGATTCCAAGGTCATCGTCGCCATCAACAAGGATGAGGAAGCGCCGATCTTCCAGATCGCCGATTACGGCGTGGTGGGCGATCTGTTCAAGCTCGTTCCCGAGCTCTCCGACGAGCTCGACAAGGTCAAAGGATGATTTGAGAAGATCATGATCGCGCGCATCGGCATCATCGGAGCCGGCCAGATGGGCTCCGGCATCGCCCAGGTCTGCGCCCGCGCCGGCTACGATGTTCGCCTGAGCGACATCAGCCCCGATGCGCTCGGCCGGGCGATCGAGAATATCTCGGCCAGCCTTGGACGGCAGGTCGCGCGCGGCAAGCTGGACGAGATCGGGCGGGCCGAAGCGCTCGCCCGGATCAGTACCAACACGGACTACGCCCCGTTCGTCGATTGTGACGTGGTGATCGAGGCCGCGACCGAGAAGGAAGCGATCAAGCGCGAGATCTACAAGCTGCTGCTGCCGCATCTCAATCCGAATGCGATCATCGCCAGCAACACCTCTTCGATCTCGATCACCCGGCTCGCCGCGGCGACCGACCGGCCCGGCAAGTTCATCGGCATGCATTTCATGAACCCGGTGCCGGTGATGACCCTGGTCGAGCTGATCCGCGGCATCACCACCGAGGAAGATACCTTCCAGGCGATCCGCGAGATGGCGCTCCATCTCGGCAAGATCCCGGTGGCGACGGAGGATTTCCCGGCCTTCATCGTCAATCGCATCCTGCTGCCGATGATCAACGAGGCGATCTATACGCTCTATGAGGGCGTCGGCACGGTCGAGGCCATCGATATCGCGATGAAGCTCGGCGCCAACCATCCGATGGGGCCGCTGGAACTGGCGGATTTCATCGGGCTCGACACCTGCCTCTCGATCATGCAGGTGCTCTATGAAGGGCTCGCCGATTCGAAGTACCGCCCCTGCCCGCTGCTCGTCAAATATGTCGAAGCCGGCTGGCTCGGCAAGAAAACCTCCCGCGGTTTCTACGATTATCGCGGCGAGAAGCCGGTTCCGACCCGCTAGCAACACCCCGGGATCTTAAAACAGGCCTGCCGGAACCCGGCGGGCCGCGTCGTGTTTCTCTCGTGACAGGCATCGCGCCGACCGGCCGTGCCGTAGACGGGAGAATCAGCAAATGCTTTACTGGGCAGCCATCTTCTTCATCATCGCGTTACTCGCGGGCTTCCTGGGCTTTGGCGGTGTCGCCGCCGCGGCCTCGGGCATCGCCCAGATCCTGTTCTTCGTCTTCCTGGTCATGTTCCTGCTGACCTTGGTCACCGGCCTCTCTCGCCGGCGCGGCCCGCTCGTTTAGCGCCAGGCCGACCGGATCGACCGATCCGGTGCCTGAAAGCGGCCGGCTTTGCCGGCCGTCAGCGCCGGGCCGTCAGTGCTGGACGGCCAAGGCGCGGGCGAGCTGACTCAGCGCCTCCTGATGGCGCTCATTCTCGATCTGGGAGAAGTTGCGCGCCAGCTCGAGGCACATGCGCTCGCGCGGCGTATTCGAGCGCTCGGTCTCGCCCGCTTCCAGCCCGTCGAAGAACTCGCTGACCGGCACGGTGAGCACACGGGCGATCTCGAACAGGCGGCCGGCCGATATCCGATTGATGCCTCTCTCATACTTGTGCGCCTGCTGATAGGTCACGCCAATCAGGTCCGCGAGCTGCTGCTGCGTCAGCCCGAGCATGATGCGTCGTTCGCGAATACGCGCCCCCACATGGCGGTCGATATCCTGGGTTCGGCTGGTGGTTCGCTTCATGACATCATCCTCGAGAGCAGTAGGTACTCCCGAGCCAACACGTTTCTCAACTCCGGGGTTCCCTTCCATGACAGCTTCTACATCGGCGCATGGCCGTGTTGCAGTGGCGGGAGCGAGCTGGGACGTGTGATGGTTTGACACTGATGAGGCCGGATGATAGCTCCCAACAACTCATCTGGGAGGGGCCTGAAAGCATCATGCCACGCATGTCGGTCGGCGATTGCAGCCTCTATGTCGAGCGTCATGGCGACGGATATCCGGTCATGCTCGTCTCGGGGCTTGGCGGTCTCGCAAGTTATTGGCAGGACCAGCTAAAGGCCTTCGCCAAGCATTTTTCGGTGGTGACGCACGATCATCGCGGCGTCGGTCAGAGCGACCATGTCCGGATGAAATACACGGTCGAGAAGATGGCCGAGGACGTCATCGGCATCATGGACGCGCTCGAGATCGAGAAGGCCCACATCGTCGGCCACTCGACCGGCGGCGCCATCGCCCAGGTGCTGGCGATCGAGCACCCGAAGCGCGTCGGCGCCATGGTGATCGCCGCGAGCTGGCCCAAGCCCGACGCCTATTTCCGCCGCCATTTCATGATGCGGCGGGAGATCCTGCAGGGGCTGGGGCCGCTGGCCTATATCCAGAACGCCAGCCTGATGCTCTATCCGCACGCCTGGATCGCCGAGAACAATGAAAAGCTGCGCGGCCAGGAAGCGCAGCTCGTCGCCAGCTTCGCGCCGCCCGAGATCATGGTCAGCCGGATCGAGGCGGTGATGGCCTTCGATCGAACCGCGGACCTCGGCAAGATCAAGGCGCCGACCCTGGTCGTGGGCGCGGCCGACGACAATGTCACGCCGGCCTATTACAGCGAGGCGCTGGCCCGCGCCATTCCCAATGCCGAGCTGAAGATGTTCCCGTCGGGCGGCCATTGCTTCACGCAGGTGATGCCGCGCGACTTCAATCAGGCGGTCCTGCCGTTCCTCCAGGCCAACACGCCCGAGGAGCGGTAGCGGCGGCCGCTACTTCTCGCTCTTGTCGCGGGAGATGGCGTCGAGCTGGTTCTGCAGAAGATTGAGCCGCTCGGTCAGCTCGCGGATGCTCTGCGCGTTGAGATCCTGAGCGGGCGCCGCCGGGGGCTCGGGAGCCTTGGCCACCTCGACGACGGCACCCTCGGCGCCTTCGGGGCCGAAGGGCGAGAACATCTTCATGGCCTTCTCGAACAGCGCCATGTTCTGCTTGCCCATCTCCTCGAGCGGGCCGAACGGGAAGATGCCGCCGAGCGAGGCGCCGACGTTCTTGCTGAGCTGATCCTGATTGTGCGTGAAGGATTTCATCGCGTAATCGAGGTAGCGCGGCACCAGCCACTGCATGTTGTTGCCGTAGAAGCCGATGAGCTGGCGCAGGAAGCTGATGGGCAGGAGATTCTGGCCCTTCTGCTCTTCCTCGACGATGATCTGGGTCAGCACCGAACGGGTGATGTCTTCGCCGTTCTTGGCGTCGTAGACGATGAAATCGCCGCCGTTCCGAACCATCTGGCTCAGATTGTCGAGCGTCACGTAGCTGGAGGTCTGGGTATTGTAGAGACGCCTATTGGCGTATTTCTTGATGACGACGGGAGCAGCCTCGGCCGGCGATTTGGCATTCATCGACAGATTATCCTGATCTTTTTGTGCATCGATGCTGCGCAGCATAGAACAATGATGCTGTGCAGCATAGGCGCAATTGCAACCCGATAAGAGCGCTGTATAGTCACGCCATGACCAAGCCGCCGGATCTCGACGCGCTCGCTCGCCGCTATGTCGAGCTCTGGCAGGACCAGGTCGCCGCGGCCGCGGCCGATCCGGAGCTGACCGAGGCCTTGGCCGGCATGATGGCGGCCTTGGGCGGCGGCCTGGCTGCGACGGCGGCGATGTGGCAGACGCTCTGGTCGAGATTTGCCGCGCAAAGCGGGGAAGGATGGCATGGCCAAAGCGACACCACGCCAGGGACCCCGCCCGCTACCGGCGCATCTGATGGCGGCGGGATCGACCTGGTTCAGCTCCAGGCTCGCCTTGCCGTTCTTGAAGAGCGGCTCGGTGCCGTGGAAGGGCGACCTCGGCGACCGCGCCGCAGCCCTCGCCCACGAGCTCGGCGCGACCCCTCTCCCTGATTTCGCCCAGGCGGTCGAGTCGGAGCTGCGCCGGCGGGCCGACCGCTTTGCCGCCGGGCTCGAAGCCTATCGCCGCCATCCCTATCGCCGCGTCCTGGCCGAGCCGCCGGTGGTCTGGCAGGAGGGCACCACCCGGCTGCTCGATTACGGACCCGAGGACGGCACGCCGGTCCTGGTCGTGCCCTCGCTCATCAATCGCGCCTATGTGCTCGACCTGGCCGAAGGCCGTAGCCTGCTGCGCTATCTCTCGTCGCGGCGGCTCCGGCCGCTGCTGGTCGATTGGGACCGGCCGGGCGAGAGCGAGCGTCAGCTCGACCTCACCGGCTATGTCGCCGGGCGACTCGACCAGGCCTTCGAGGCGGCCACCGCCATCGCTCCGGGCAAGCTCGCGATCCTGGGCTATTGCATGGGCGGGCTGCTGGCGCTGGCGCTGGCGCTTAGGCGGCGGCGCCAGGTCGCGGGGCTGGCGCTGCTCGCGACCCCTTGGGACTTTCACAGCGACCAGGGCGGCCATGCGCGCTGGATCTCGGCCTTGGCCGATCTCGTCGATACCGGTTTCGGCGCGCTCGGTCAGGTGCCGACCGATATCCTGCAAGGCCTCTTCTTCCTGGCCGACCCGCATCTGGCGATCCGCAAGTTCAGCCGCTTCGCCGAGCTCGACCCGGCCGGCGCCGACGCGCTGAATTTCGTCGCGACCGAGGATTGGCTGAATGACGGCGTGCCCTTGGCCCTGCCGGTCGCGCGCGAATGCTTCGCCGGCTGGTATGGCGCCAACGACACGCTCGCCAATCGCTGGAAGATCGCGGGCCACCCGGTCGATCCGCGCCGGTTCGACCGGCCCGCCCTGGTCGTCGTCCCGTCTCGGGATCGGCTGGTGCCGCCCGCTTCGGCTCTGCCGCTCGCAGACCTTTTGACGCAGGTCAAATGCCTCCAGCCCGATCTTGGCCATATTGGTCTGGTCGTCGGCCGGCAGGCGCCCGACCTGGTCTGGTCGCCTTTGGCGGATTGGCTATCGAACCTTCAGTACGCCGACTGAGGCAGTACTGGACGGTGTTTCTGCCGGAGCGGTATGCTGCCGGATCGCCTTTTGGCAAGAAAAGTTTTCCCGGAGGATACACTTATGTCGGATGTCGTGATCGCGGGGGCCGCCCGCACGGCGATCGGTTCCTTCAACGGCTCGCTCTCCTCGCTCCCGGCCCAGGCGCTCGGCGCCGCGGTCATTCGCGAGGTCCTGGCCCGCGCCAATGTCGACGCCGCCGAGGTTTCCGAGGTCATCCTGGGCCAGGTGCTGGCCGCCGCCGCCGGCATGAACCCCGCCCGTCAGGCCTCGATCAATGCCGGCCTGCCGGTCGAGACCACCGCCTACGGCCTCAACCAGGTCTGCGGCTCGGGCCTGCGCGCCGTCGCCATGGGCTATCAGGCGATCAAGACCGGCGACAGCCGGATCGTCGTCGCCGGCGGCCAGGAGAGCATGAGCCAGTCGGCCCATGCCATCCAGCTCAGGAACGGCGTCCGCATGGGCGACGGCACGCTCATCGACACCATGATCAAGGATGGTCTCTGGGACGCCTTCAACGATTATCACATGGGCATCACCGCCGAGAACGTCGCCGAGCGCTGGCAGATCACCCGCGAGCAGCAGGATGCGTTCGCCCAATCCTCGCAGGCCAAGGCGATCGCCGCGATCGAGGCGGGCCGCTTCAAGGACGAGATCGTCCCGGTCATGATGACGACTCGCAAGGGCGAGGTGGTGTTCGACACCGACGAGCACCCGCGCAGCGGCACCACGATCGAGGCGCTGACCAAGCTGCGCCCGGCCTTCTCCAAGACCGGCACGGTCACGGCCGGCAATGCCTCCGGCCTCAATGACGGTGCCGCCGCCCTGGTGCTCATGAGCGCCGACGATGCCGCCAAGCGCGGCGTCAAGCCGCTCGCCCGGATCGTCTCCTGGGCCACGGCCGGAGTCGATCCGGCGGTCATGGGCACGGGGCCGATCCCTGCCAGCCGCGCCGCTTTGAAGAAGGCAGGCTGGTCCGCCGATCAGCTCGACCTGATCGAGGCCAACGAGGCCTTCGCGGCGCAAGCTTGCGCCGTCAACAAGGAACTCGGCTGGGATTCGGGCAGGGTCAACGTCAATGGCGGCGCCATCGCACTCGGCCATCCGATCGGCGCCTCGGGGGCGCGCGTGCTGGTGACGCTGCTGCACGAGATGCAGAAGCGCGACGCCAAGAAGGGCCTTGCGACTTTATGTATAGGCGGCGGCATGGGCATCGCCCTTTGCGTGCAGCGCGATTAAGATCGGGTTCAGAACGCCCCCTCGGCCGTTGCAGGACGGTCGAGGGAGAGCATAGAAAAGCCAAGGGAGACGGTGAGATGGCAGGACGCGTTGCGATCGTGACTGGCGGGACCCGCGGCATCGGCGCCGCGATTTCCATTGCCTTGCGGGATGCCGGCCACAAGGTGGCGGCGAATTATGTCGGCAACGAGGAGGTCGCGCGCCGCTTCACCGCGGAGACCGGCATCCAGTCCTACAAATTCGATGTCTCGAAATTCGATGCCTGCCGCGACGGGGCGAAGCAGATCGCCGACGAGCTGGGGCCGGTCGATATTCTGGTCAACAATGCCGGCATCACGCGCGACACCACCATCCACCGCATGTCCTCGGAGCAGTGGCAGGAGGTGATCGACACCAACCTGACCTCCTGCTTCAATCTGGCGCGCGCCGTGATCGAAGGTATGCGCGAGCGGAATTTCGGCCGCATCGTCAATATCGGCTCGATCAACGGCCAGGCCGGCCAGTACGGCCAGGTCAACTACGCCGCCGCCAAATCGGGCATGCACGGCTTCACCAAGGCGCTGGCGCAGGAGGGTGCGGCCAAGGGCATCACCGTCAATGCCATCGCCCCCGGCTATATCGATACCGAGATGGTCCGCGCCGTGCCGCCCAATGTGCTGGAGAAGATCATCGCCAAGATCCCGGTCGGCCGGCTGGGCCACGCCGAGGAGATCGCGCGCGGCGTGCTGTTCCTGGTCGGCGAGGATGCGGGCTTCATCACCGGCTCGACTCTGTCGATCAATGGCGGACAGCATATGTACTAATCGGGCTTATGGCGCCACGGCGAGTGACGGACATTTGAATGGTGGCGCGTGAAAAGCTTTCGGCCGGAGAGGCGCGACGCGTGGCTCTGGCCGCGCAAGGCTTCGCCGAGCAGCGGCCGGAAGCCCCGAGCGGCCCCAATCTGAAGCGGCTGACCCGTCGGCTCGGCCTGCTGCAGATCGACTCGGTCAATGTCCTGGTCCGCGCCCATTTCATGCCGGCCTTCTCGCGCCTCGGCACCTATGATGTCGGCCTCATCGACAAGGCCGCTTATGACGGCAAGCGCCGACATCTGTTCGAATATTGGGGGCACGAGGCCTCGCTCCTGCCGATCGAGCTCTATCCGCTGCTGCGCTGGCGTATGGCGGATGCGGAGCGGATGGAAAATATGTGGGGCGGCATCGCCCGCGCTCAACGCGAGCAGGCCGAGTATGTCGAGCGCATCCTGGACGAGGTGCGGGCGAAAGGCCCGATCTCCGCTTCGGATCTGGAAGAGGGCGGCGGCGGCAAAGGCTCCTGGTGGGGTTGGAGCGACGGCAAGCGCGCATTGGAATACCTGTTCTGGTCGGGCCGGGTCACGACCGCGACCAGGCGCAATTTCGAACGCGTCTACGATCTGACCGAGCGCGTGCTGCCGAAATCGGCGCTCACCGCCCCGGTCCCGGAGCGGGCCGAGGCCCAGCGGCAATTGCTGATGATCGCCGCCCGCGCCCTGGGTGTGGCGACCGAGCCCGATCTCCGGGATTATTTCCGCTTGAAGCCCGAGGATTCGAAGCCGCGCGTGGCCGAGCTGGTCGAGGCCGGCGCGCTCCTTCCCGTCGCGGTCAGGGGCTGGAGCCAGCCAGCCTATCTCCATCCCGATGCCAAGCTGCCGCGCAAGGTGCGGGCGCGCGCGCTGCTCTCGCCCTTCGATCCGCTGATCTTTGAACGGACGCGGACCGAGCGGATGTGGAACTTCCGCTACCGGATCGAGATCTACACGCCCGAGGCCAAGCGGCTCCATGGCTATTACGTGCTGCCCTTCCTGCTCGGCGAAACCCTGGTCGGCCGTGTCGATCTCAAGGCCGACCGCGCCACCGGCACCTTGAAGGTGATGGCGACCTACAGCGAGCCCGGCATCGACGCCAACACTGTCGCGGGCGAGTTGCTGGCCGAGCTGCAGCATATGGCGGGCTGGCTCGGGCTCGAGCGGGTCGTGGTGGCGCCGCGCGGCGACCTGGCAGAGACGCTGCACCGTCATCACGCCGCGATCGCACCGGCGCAGCCCTGAGAACCTATTAGGGCACTCGCCTAGCCGGCCTCGACCGGTTAGGCTTCATCGCGCTGCAACAATCCGCCGAAGGCCGATGGACGTGTCCGACAAGCCGCAAGCACCTTTGGAGCTGACGCGCGAGAACATCCTTTCGGGGATGATCCGGCGTGCCGTCGCCGGTCTCGGCGATGTCGTCATGC
Organism: Aliidongia sp.; assembly: GCA_035539155.1. Taxonomy (GTDB): domain Bacteria; phylum Pseudomonadota; class Alphaproteobacteria; order ATCC43930; family CGMCC-115725; genus JAXDMU01. The sequence goes on from DATLIZ010000013.1 coordinate 292,680, forward strand.
TGAGTGACGAGGAACTGGCCGCCTCGCTCGACCATGTCCTGGCCACCCATCCGGCCGGAGCCGGCGACGGCGATATTTGGGTCTTCGGCTATGGCTCGCTGATCTGGAACCCAGCCTTCACCCATGTCGAGACACAGCGCGGACGCATCCATGGCTGGCACCGCCGCTTCTGCCTATGGACCCCGACCAGCCGGGGCACGCCGGAGAAGCCGGGCTTGACGCTCGGCCTCGACCGCGGCGGTTCCTGCCAGGGCGTGGCCTTCCGGACCGAGGCGATGGACGCGCGGCACGAGCTCGCCATCATCTGGCGCCGGGAGATGATGAGCGGTGCCTATCGCCCGCGCTGGGTCGCGGCGCATCTGGAGGATGGCCGGAAGGTGCCGGCCATCGCTTTCACCATCAACCACGCCCATCCGCGCTATACGGGGCCGCTCGACGACGAGAAGGCGGCCGAGGTCATCGCCGGCGCCTGCGGCTGGCTCGGCCCCTGCTCCGACTACGTGTTCAAGACCGCGGAGGCGCTCGCGGCCCTCGGCATCCGCGACCGTGCCTTCGAGACGCTGAAGGAACGCGTCAGGCTGCTGCAGGCGGCTACAGCGTAAATCCCCCATCCACCGACATGATCAGGCCGGTCGTGAACGACGCCTCGTCGCTGGCGAGGTAGAGCGCCGCGGCAGCGATCTCCTCGGCCGTGCCGAGCCGGCCCATGGGCTGGCGCTCGATGAAGGCGGCGCGGGCCTTGACCGGATCGTCGAAGGCGGCGATCCGGTCGTCGAGCGACGGCGTCTGGATCGTGCCCGGACAGATGGCGTTGCAGCGTATGCCCTGGCGGATGAAATCCGCCGCCACCGATTTGGTGAGACCGATCACCGCTGCCTTGGTCGAGCCGTAGGCGTAGCGGTTGGCGAAGCCGCGCAAGGAGGAGACGACCGACGAGATATTGATGATCGAGCCGCCGCCATTCGCCAGCATCGCCGGCAGGAAGGCGCGGATCATCCGGTGCATGCTCTTGACGTTGAGATCGAACGAGAAATCCCAATCCGCCTCGCTGCAGTCGAGGATCGAGCCGTGATGGACGAAGCCTGCGGCGTTGAACAGCACGTCGATCGCCCCGAGCTCGGCCGAGAGGGCTGTGATCGCATCGGGATCGCGTACGTCGAGCAGTCGAGTCGAGAGACCGGGCTCGCCGGCCAGCTCCTCCAGCTTCGCGCCGTTGATGTCGGTCGCCGTGACGGTGGCGCCGGCGCGGGCGAAGGCGAGCGCCGTCGCCCGCCCGATCCCTTGGGCCGCGGCCGTGATGAGGGCTTTCTTGCCGGCAAGATTGAATGTCACCTTGAAATCTCCTCCCTGAAGAAGCGCCTATGGTAGGAACCGGCGCTAGACCGCGATGACTTTAGGTCGAATCGACCTGAAGTCTGCATCGCTGTCTTGTGCATATGTTTACAGCCGCAATCGCCTTGGGTATCGCGCTCAATTCGCTATGCTCCTGGCCGGCGGGCGCGCACATGCGGAGGGAACGGAAGAAGTGACCCTGGAAACGGTCCTGGCCAGCATGCCTCATCTGCTGGTCGCCTTCGTGCTGGGTGTGCTGATCGGGGCCGAGCGGCAATGGCGTCACCGCACCGCCGGGCTCAAGACCAATGCGCTGGTCGCGATCGGCGCCGCCAGCTTCGTGGTCTGGGCGCCGGTCACCGGGACGCCCGACGCCGCCGCCCGGATCGCGGCACAGATCGTCTCGGGCATCGGCTTTCTCGGCGCCGGCGTCATCCTGCGCGAAGGACTGAACGTGCGCGGCCTCAATACGGCCGCGACACTATGGTGCTCGGCCGCGGTCGGCATCGTCGCCGGCAGCGGTCAAACCGTCCTCGCATGCTTCATCACCGCCCTCATTCTCATGATCAATCTGGGCATGAATCCGTTGACTCAACTGATCAACCGGCTGCCGCGCCGCGACGTGATGTCGGATTGCATCTATGTCGTCACGATCCACTGCGCCACATCGGTCGAGGCGGATGTCAGGGCGGCGCTGACCGAACCGGCCGGAAAAGGCAAGCTGGTGCTGAACAATGTCACGACCAGCCGGCTCGCCGACCCCTCGCAAACCGAAATCGGTCTGCGATATCACCTGCCCATGCGCGACGATGCGCGCATCGACCGTATCGTCGGCAGTGTTGCGAACCGCGATGATGTCGCGGCGACGGGCTGGACCATGGAAGCGATGTCGGAATAGATCCCCTCTCCTCACGGCAAAGGAAGAATTCATGAAGACGCGGACGCTTGCCCTCCTCGCCCTGATGACCTGCGGTCTCGCCGCCGGCCGGGCCGGCGCGGCCGAGCCGGTCACGCTGGGAGCGGTCGAGGTGCTGACCGGACCGGTCAGCCGCTACGGGCTCGCGATCAAGAACGGCTTCGATCTGGCGCTCGCCGATATCAACGCCGCGGGCGGCGTGCTGAAGGGCCGGCCGCTGGCGATCGAGTACGAGGATTCCGCCGGCAACAAGGACCAGGCCATCAACGCCGTGCGCAAGCTGATCGGGCGCGACAAGGTGCCGATGATCCTGGGCCCGACCCTCTCGGGCGAGATGTTCGCGATCGGCCCGGTCGCCAACGAGCGGCATATCCCGATCCTCGCCACCTCGAACACGGTGAACGGCATCACCGAGATCGGCCCCTATGTCTTCCGCACCTCGCTGCCCGAGGCCGATGTCGTACCGGTTACCCTTGCCACGGCCCAACGCAAGCTCGGCATCAAGAAGGTGGCCGTCCTCTACGGCAATGACGACGCCTTCACCAAGTTCGCCTATGACGTGATGCGCGAGTCGCTGGCCAAGCTCGGCATCGAGACGGTCGCGACCGAGAGCTTCGGCGCCAAGGACACGGACTTCTCGGCGCAGCTCACCAAGATCAAGAGCCTCAACCCCGACGCGGTCGTCGTCTCGGCCCTGGTCGAGGCGGCGTCGGGCATCCTGCTCGAGGCGCGCGCGCTGGGCTTCCCGCCCGAGATGCGCTTCATCGGCGGCAACGGCTTCAACTCGCCCAAGCTCGGCGAGATCGCGGGATCCGCCGCCGACGGCACGCTGGTCGGCAGCCCCTGGTTCATCGCCAAGGACGATGCCGCCAACAAGAAGTTCGTCGCCGACTACCGGGCCAAGTACGGCAGCGATCCCGACCAGTTCGCGGCCCAGGCCTTCGACGCCGTGCACATCGTGGCGCAGGCGCTCGACCAGGCCGGTGCCGCCGAGCCGGAGAAGATCAAGGCCGCGCTCGCCACCGTCAAATATACCGGCGTCATGGGCCCCTTCTCCTTCACCGAGATGCGCAGCCCGGCCGACAATTCTGGCGTCGTCGTGCTCGAGATGCGCGACGGCAAGTTCCAGATCCTGCCCTGATGCTCGGCCAGCAGCTCCTGAACGGCGTTACCGCCGGCGCCACTTACGCACTGTTCGCGCTGGGTTTCACGCTGATGTTCGGCGTGCTGCGGGTCATCAACCTGACCTACGGCTTTTACTTCTCGGCCGGGGCGTTCCTGGCGCTCTATCTGGCGAAGACCGTGGGCTCGATCTGGCTGGTGCTGCCGCTGGCGGCACTCGGTTCGGGGGCGATCGCGATCGTGCTGGACGGGCTGCTGCTGACCCGGCTCCGGCGCGTGCGCGGCCCCGAGCTTGCCTCGCTGATGGTGACGCTGGGGGCGACATTGCTGCTCTACGCACTGATGACGGCCTGGTTCGGCACCGAGATCCGGCGCTTTCCCCCGGCGCTCTTCGGCGGTGCCGTCGAGATCGGCGGGCTGCGCCTGTCCGGCGGCCAGCTGCTGGTGATCGGCGTCGCCTTCGCCCTCGTCGCAGCATTGGTGCTGCTGATCGAGCGGACGCGCTTCGGCCTGGCGCTCCGTGCGCTGTCGGAGAATGGCGAGGCGGCGCAGCTCACGGGCGTCGATGCCGACGGGCTGGTGCGGCTGGTCTCCTTCATCTCGGGCGCGCTCGGTGGCACCGCCGGCGTGCTCATCGGCCTCGAATTCAACGCGATCGAGCCCTATATGGGCGAGGCCATGATGCTCAAGGGCTTCGCCGTGATCATCATCGGCGGGCTCGGCGACATTCGTGGGGCACTGCTCGCCGGCCTCATGGTCGGGCTCCTGGAGGCCTTGACCGCCGGCTATCTCGCCTCCTCGCTCAAGGATGCGGTCGGCTTCCTCCTGCTGGTGCTGACCTTGTGGCTGCGCCCGGTCGGGCTGCTCGGCCGCGCTGCGGCTCGCCGGGCCTGACATGCTCGACGATTTCTTCTGGAGCTATCAGAGCCTCATCTACGCCGTGGGCGTGAACGGCCTGTTGGCGCTCAGCATGTATGCGGTGCTGGCGGCAGGCCAGCTCTCGCTCGCCCAGGCGGCGTTCATGGGCCTCGGCGCCTACAGCTCGGCGCTCCTGACCGTGAAGCTCGACCTGCCCTTTCCGCTCGTGCTGCTGGCGGCGATGGCGATCCCGGCGCTGGCCGCCCTGGTGATCTTCACGCCGACGCTCAAGCTGTCGGGCGTCTATCTGGCGCTCGCGACCATCGGGCTCGGCGAGGTGCTGCGCTCCGTCTTCGTCAATGCCGAGATCACCGGCGGCGCGCTCGGCCTGTCCGGCATCCCGGAGAAGGCCGGGCTCGGCCTGATCTATGGCGCGCTCATCCTGGCACTCGCGGGCTTCACGCTCATGGCCCGCTCGCGCCTCGGCCGGGCGCTGGAGGCGATGCGGCAGGACGAGGTCGCGGCCGGGGTGATGGGCATCGACCTGCCCGCCTGCAAGCTCGCCATGCTTGTGGTCTCGGCCATGCTGGCGGGGCTGGCGGGCGCGCTGAACGCCCATGTCTCCTCCTTCATCGGGCCTAATGATTACGGCTTCGACCAGGCCGTGACGATCCTGAGCTTCGCGCTCCTGGGCGGCATCGGCTCGCCCTTCGGGCCGGTGCTGGGCGCCGTGATCCTGACCCTTTTGCCCGAGCTGCTGCGGCCGCTCCATGATTTCCGGCTGGTCGTGAACGGCCTCATCATCGTGCTCGCCGTGCTGTTCATGCCGCGCGGCCTGCTCGCCTGGCGGATCGGGCGCACCGGATGAGCGGCGATCTGCTGGTCGTCGAGGGCCTGAGCCGGCGCTTCCGTGGCCTCCTCGCCGTCGATGCCGTCGATCTCACCGTCGAAAGCGGCCAGGTGCACGGGCTGATCGGGCCGAACGGCGCCGGCAAGACCACCTTGTTCAACCTGCTCTCCGGCCTGACCCCGCCCGATGCCGGCCGGGTGCGGCTCGACGGCGCCGCGCTCGACGGATTGCCGAGCTGGCGGCGCACACGCGCCGGCCTCGCCCGCACCTTCCAGAATATCCGGCTCTTCGCCGAGATGACCGTGTTCGAGAACGTCCTGACCGGCTTCCATAGCCGCCGCCTGCCGGCGCGCGCGGCAGGGGAGCGCGGCATGGCGTTGCTCGATCTGGTCGGGCTCGCCGGTGCGGCGCAGCAGCGGGCGGGCGGACTCTCCTATGGCGACCAGCGGCGGCTGGAGATCGCCCGCGCCATGGCGGCCGAGCCGAAGCTGCTCATGCTCGACGAGCCGGCGGCAGGCATGAACCCCTCCGAGACCCATGCGCTGGTCGATCTCCTGCGCCGGCTGGGTGTCACGCTGCTGGTGGTCGAGCACGACATGCGTCTGGTGATGCGGCTCTGCGACCGGATCACCGTGCTCAATTTCGGCCGCAAGATCGCCGAGGGCACGCCCGCCCAGATCCGCAGCGATCCGGCGGTGATCGAGGCGTATCTCGGCGCCAAGCTGGCGCGGGGGCTGGCGTCGTGAGCGAGGCGCTGCTCAAGGTGCGCGGCCTCACGCTGCGCTACGGCGCCATCACCGCCGTCCATGGCGTCGATCTCGATGTCGAGACGGGCACGATCGCGGCGCTGATCGGTGCCAACGGCGCCGGCAAGACCACCATCCTGCGCGGCCTGTCGGGCCTGATGCCGGTCGCGGGCTCGATCCGGTTCGAGAGCCGCGAGATCGCCGGCGACCGGCCGCACCGCATCGCCCGCCGCGGCATCGTCCAGGTGCCGGAAGGACGCCAGCTCTTCGCCGGCCTCTCGGTCGCCGACAATCTGCGCATGGGCGCCTACCTCGTGCCGAGCAAGGCCGAGATCGCGCGGCGGCGCGCCGGGGTGCTCGACCTTTTTCCGCGCCTGGCCGAGCGGCTCGACCAGCCGGCCGGGCTTATGTCGGGCGGCGAGCAGCAGATGCTGGCGATCGGCCGGGCGCTCATGGCCGATCCGCGCCTGCTGCTGCTCGACGAGCCTTCGATGGGGCTGGCGCCGCTGCTGGTCGACGAGATCTTCGCCATCATCGCCCGGCTCCGGCAACAAGGCCGCACCATCCTGCTGATCGAGCAGAATGCCGGCACCGCGCTCGAGGTCGCCGACCGGGCCTATGTGCTGGAGAACGGCCGCATCGCGCTGTCCGGCCCGGCCGCCGAGATCGCGCGAGACCCGCGTGTCATCGCGGCCTATCTCGGCGCGGGTTGAGCTCTTGCCTTCGGACCCCGGCCAAGCGAGGCTGCCGGCTCGTAGAAGGAGACGCGCCTTATGGACCATGCCGCCCTGCCGCCCGAGATGCCGATGATCCGGGCCATCGCCATGCCGGCCGATACCAACCCGTCGGGCGACATCTTCGGCGGCTGGCTGATGGCGCAGATGGACCTGGCCGCCGGCAACGCCGCCGCGCGCCGCTCGCGCGGGCGCTGCGCCACCGTCTCGGTCGACGGCATGTCGTTCCTGTCGCCGGTCCATGTCGGCGACGAGGTGAGCCTTTATGCCCGGATCGCCTCGGTCGGCCGGACCTCGATGAAAATTGCGGTCGAGGCCTGGCGCCGGCCGCGTGAAACAGAGGAGAGCGTACGCGTGACCCAAGCCATCTTCACCTTTGTCGCGATCGACGAGGCGGGCCGTCCCCGCCCGGTGCCGCAAGATGCTTAAGCTCGCCATTCTGGACGATTACCAGCGCGCGGCGCTCGACGCGGCCGACTGGTCCAAGCTCAGCGAGCGCGCCGAGATCACCGTCTTCGACCGCGCCTTCGGCTCGCTGGAGGAGGCTCAGCAGGCGCTGGCGCCGTTCGACATCGTCTGCTTGATGCGCGAGCGCACGCCCTTTCCGCGCGCCCTCATCGAGGCCTTGCCCAAGCTCAAGCTCATCACCCTCACCGGCGGGCGCAGCCCGTCGCTCGACGCGGCGGCGGCGACCGAGCACGGCATCACCATCAGCCATACCGGCGGCGGCGGCGGCGAGCATGCGACGGTCGAGCTGGCCTGGGCGCTGGTGCTGGCGACCGTCCGGCATCTGGCGTTCGAGGATGCCGCCATGCGCAAGGGCGGCTGGCAGACCACCATCGGCACCACGCTCCACGGCAAGGTGCTGGGGCTGCTCGGCGCCGGCAAGCTCGGCAGCCGGGTGGGCGCGATCGGCCGCGCCTTCGGCATGGAGACGATTGCCTGGAGCGAGAATTTGACCGCGGAAAAGGCCGAGGCGGCAGGATTCCGCCGGGTCGAAAAGGACGCGCTGTTCCGGAGCGCCGACGTGCTGAGCATCCATCTGGTCCTGTCCGACCGCTCGCGCGGCCTGGTCGGCGCCCGCGAGCTGGGGCTGATGAAGAAGTCGGCCTATCTGATCAACACCTCGCGCGGGCCGATCGTCGAGGAGGCCGCCCTTGTCGCCGCCCTCCGCGAAGGCAGGATCGCCGGAGCCGGGCTCGATGTCTATGACCGCGAGCCGCTGCCGTCCGACCATCCGCTGCGCAGCCTGCCCAACACCGTGCTGTCGCCGCATCTGGGCTTCGTCAGCCGTGAGAGCTACGCGGTCTTCTACGGCGACACGGTCGAGGACGTGCTGGCCTGGCTCGACGGCGCCCCTGTCAGGGTGCTCAACCCGGCTGTCCTCGATGGCCCGCGCCGGATGCCCGGATGACCGGCATCGAGATCCGGCGGCTGGGACCGGGCGACGAGGAAGCGGTCGAGCGCTTCCTCGCCCGTCACGCCGAAAGCTCATTGTTCCTGCGCTCCAACCTCGCCCGCTCCGGCCTGGAGGACGGCGAGACGGCCTATCGCGGCCATTGGGCGGCGGGCCGGCGCCATGGCGAGATCATCGGCCTCGCCAGCCATTTCTGGAACGGCAACCTGCTGCTGCAGGCGCCGGAAGCGACGGTCGAGATCGCCGCCGCCGCCTTGCGCGAAGGCCGGAATCTTGCGGGGCTGATCGGCCCCTGGGCGCAATGCACGGCCGTGCGCGCGGCGCTGGCGCCGGACCGTGCGCTCCGGGCCGATCTGCGCGACATGCTGTTCGCCCTCGATCTCGCCGCCCTGCGGCTTCCGGCCGCGCTCAATGGCAGCGCCTGCCGCCGCGCCGGGCCGGCCGATCTCGACCGGCTGCTCGACTGGACCGCCGCCTACGGCATCGAGGCGCTCGACGAGGCGGACGACGACCGGACGCGCGCGGCGAACCGGACCAACGTCGGGCTGATGATCGCGGAGGGCAGGCAATTCATCCTGGAGCGGGACGGGACGCCGATCGCCTCCTGCACCTTCAACGCCGCCATCCCCGACATGGTGCAGGTCGGCGCCGTCTGGACCCCGCCGCCGCTGCGCTGCCGCGGCCATGCCCGCCGCGTGGTCGCCGGCGCGCTCCAGATCGCCCGCGCGGAGGGCGCTCGCAGCGCCATCCTCTTCACCGGCGACGACAATATCCCGGCCCAGCGCGCCTATAGGGCGCTGGGTTTCGAGGAGATCGGCGATTACGGCTTGATCTTCTTCCAATGATCGATCAAACGGCATGGAGCGCCGCCTAACCCCGCATCAGCCGGTAGACCAGACTATCCTCCAGTGCCTGGTACGAGGCTTCGATGACGTTCTCCGCGACGCCGACCGTGCACCAGCGATGCGCGTCGGGGTCCTTGCTCTCGATCATCACCCGCGTGACCGCGCGCGTGCCCTCCTCCGGCGTCAGGATGCGCACCTTGTAGTCGGTGAGGCGCACGCCGTGGAGCGCCGGGTAGGCGGGCTCCAGCGCGCGGCGGAGCGCCGTGTCGAGCGCGTCGACCGGGCCGTTGCCGCGCGCCACCACCATCAGCGGCTTGCCCTCGACCTCCAGCTCGACGCTCGCCTCCGACAGGGTCTCGATGCCGCCCTCGGCGTTGCGCACGCGCTCGTCGACGACGCGGAACCGCATCAGCCGGAAGAAATCGCGCCCGATCAGGCCGAGCCGGCGGCGCGCCAGCAGCTCGAAGCTGGCGCCGGCGCCGTCATAGGCATAGCCGGCGGCCTCGCGCTCCTTGACCAGATCGACCAGCGCGCCGACGCGCGGATCGCCGGCGTCGAGCGGGATGCCGAATTCGGCGAGCTGACCCAGGATATTGGCGCGCCCGGCCTGGTCCGAGACCAGGATGTGCCGGACATTGCCGACCGCCTCCGGCGCCACATGCTCGTAGCTGCGGCTGTCCTTGGCGACGGCCGAGGCGTGGAGCCCGCCCTTGTGCGCGAAAGCGCGCTCGCCGACATAGGGCGCGCGCGGATCGGGCAGGCGGTTGAGGCGCTCGTCGGCGAGGCGCGACAGCTTGGTCAGGTTGCGCAATCCCGCCTCGGTCACGCCCAGTTCATGACCGAGCTTCAGCATCAAGGTCGGGATCAGGCTGACGAGATCGGCATTGCCGCAACGCTCGCCCAGGCCGTTGAGCGTGCCCTGGATCTGCCGCGCCCCGGCGCGCACCGCCGCCAGCGAATTGGCGACGGCATTGCCGGTATCGTCATGGCAATGGATGCCGAGCCGGTCGCCCGGCACGGTCTCGGCGACGGCGCCGACGATCCGCTCGATTTCGTGCGGCAGCGTGCCGCCATTGGTGTCGCACAGCACCAGCCAGCGGGCGCCGGCCTCGAACGCCGCTTTCAGGCAATCGAGCGCGTAGCCGGGGTTCGCCTTGTAGCCGTCGAAGAAATGCTCGGCATCGAAGATCGCCTCGCGCCCGGATGCGACCGCATGCGCGATCGACTCGCCGATCATGTCGATATTCTCGGGCAAGGTGGTGCCGAGCGCGCCGGTGACCTGGAAATCCCACGCCTTGCCGACCAGGCAGACGACCGGCGTGCCGGGCGCCAGCACCGCGCGGAGGCCGGCATCCTGGCCGGCGCCGATGCCGGCGCGCCGGGTCATGCCGAAGGCGGCGAAACGGGCGTGCGCGAGCGAGGGCAGGTCGGCGAAGAAGGCGCTGTCGGCCGGGTTGGCGCCGGGCCAGCCGGCCTCGACATAATCGATGCCGAGCGCGTCCAAGGCCAGCGCCGTCGCCCGCTTGTCGGCGAGCGAGAAATCGACGCCCCAGGTCTGCGCCCCGTCGCGGAGCGTCGTGTCGTACAGAAAAAGGCGGGTCATGTCAGGCCGCGTCGGCCGCGAGCACCGGGGCGAGCAGCACCCGCTCGACCGAGACCATCGCGCGCATGCTCTCGGCGATCAGCTCGGCCAGCCCCGGCTCAAGCCGCTCGACCTGCAGATCGACCGCGAGCATGTCGCGCCCGGCGCCGATGAGGCGCGCCTGCACGGCCGAGGGCACGAGGTTGCGCTTGGCGAAAAGCTCGATCAGGCGGGAGAGGATGCCGGGTTCGGCCGCGGCGCGGACGGCGAAACAGGCAGTGATGGTGTCAGGACTGAGAGGGTCCGTAGGCATGGCAAGACTCCGAAACGGCAAAAAGACGCGAATCATCGACCCGATCCTCGCTGAGGATCGGGCGGGTAATTCGCAGCGCCGCCTGGGCAATGGACATCATGCCAGTCATGGACGCGATGGTAGCGGACGGCCGGAGAGCCGTCAATCGCAAGGCCATTCGAGCCGGTTCTCAGGACGTATCGCCCCGAGGCGGCCCCCGCCCGAAGGCGATCCGCCGCCGCTCCTCCTCGCTCGCCCAGGCGGCGGCGCGCATGGCCCGCTCGTAATTGACGCCGTACCTCTGGCGCATGGCCGCCTCATAGAGCGCCGGATCGAGCTTCTGCACCTGCGGTGCCGGCGGCGCCGCGACGATATCCGCCTTCTTCCTCGGCTCGTCTTCCTCGTCGATCTCCCAGCCTTCGCGGGCGAACCAGGAGGTCTCGCGCCAGAGGCTCCAGGGCACGGGCATGCCGAGATCGCGGCAGATACCCTCGACGACCTCGCCGACCGGCCGGCTGCCGATCTCGCGCCGAATGTCGGGATCGCGGAGCTTCTCGCGCAGATCGCCCAGCAGATTCTCGGTATCGTGCGCCGAGGCGCCGTGCTGGTGATAGCCGTCGTAGTCGAAGCGCTCCTCGATCGCCTGCGCCACCGCCGCCTCGACATGGCCCTTGCTGCGCTGCCAGCGCGCCCGGCGGACTTCGAGTTCCCGCTTCGCGTCGGCTTCATTCTCGCGATGCTTCTTCGCCTCGTCGGCGAGCCGGCCTCGGAGCGCCACGGTCTGGCGCACGGCACGGGCGACGCGCGAGAAGGCGAGGCAGAGATCGACGCCCTCGAAGGCCGCCGCCTCGGCCGGCGTCGCCTCGCCCGAAGCGACGCGCTCCACTGCCTTCGCCAGCTTCATGCCGATGCCGATGAGATCGTCGAGCGCCTGCAGATCCCGCTCCGCCGGGGTTTGGGCACGAGTCTCCTCCCGAGCCCCGGCGGGGTCGGTTTGGGCCGTGTCCGCCGAGGCGGGTATCTGCGATGCCATAGACATGAACGAAATAGGAACATATTGTCTGCCGACGGGCAAGATGACGCCTATCCTCCCAGGGGCAAGGCTGTGAATAACTTCGCTAAAGGCGTAAGCCCCCGAATGATAGCCGCTGCTCCGCTCGGATCGCGTCCCCTGCTTGGTTCAGAGTTAAACAGGCCGTCGACAGTGGCGCCAAGGAAGCCAACTCGTTATGCTCCTAGCGTCTAGGTGAGGGGGATTTGTGAATCTAAATGACCGACGTGATTTGGGGCTCGACTAGAAAGCCAGTCACTAGCCAACGGCTAGCAGCCCTGCTTAAGGGGGCATTTCCAGAAAAGGGGGTTCTGTATGTTGGATATCCTGTCCTCCTGGGTGAGGAAGGAGCCAAGTCAGTCGATGCATTGTGGATTAGCCCACTCCATGGTGCAGTTATATTCCATCTGATAGAAGGAGCTGATATTGGAGATTTTCAAAATATCCAAGATGAATTTGCCAATAATCTCGAGACACGCTTTCGGCAGCATAAAATATTGATGCAAGGACGACAGCTTCTCGTCCCACCCGCCGTCATCACTTACGCTCCTCTCGCTAAATCTACTTCGTTCGATAAGGCTTATCCGGTCGCCAACGACGACACTCTGATCTCTATCGTAAAGACGATCCCGTGGAATCGGCCGGATTTGTACGAAGCAGTTCATTCAGTTGTTCAGTCAATCTCATCCATTCGGAAGGGGCGGCGGAAGCGCCAAACGATTAAGACTGACTCCCGAGGGGCAAGGTTAAAGACCTTGGAGGAGTCGATCGCGAATCTAGACTCCCTTCAGAGTAAAGCGGTCATCGAGACAGTAGATGGCGTTCAACGAATTCGCGGCCTTGCCGGCTCCGGCAAGACAATCGTTCTCGCACTCAAAGCGGCCTATCTTCACATACAACACCCCGATTGGAAAATTGCCGTAACCTTCAACACAAGATCGCTTAAGGCTCAATTTCGGCGTTTCATAGAGACATTTGTATTCGAACAGACGGGCGAAGGGCCAGATTGGGAAAATATCCAAGTGATAAATGCCTGGGGAGCCCCCGGTGGTCCGAGCAGAACTGGTGTTTATTTTCAATTTTGTCAGAACAATGGTATCGAGTTTTGGGATTTTCGCGCCGCCAGAGAGCGGTTTTCTACCCAATCGGCTTTCCAGGGCGTTGTTGAAATGGCCTTAGCATCGGCAAAGAAGGACATTCCCGTTTTTGACGCCATTCTTGTGGACGAAGCTCAAGATTTCCATTCAAATTTCCTGATGCTGTGCTACCGGTCGCTGGGGGCAAAGAAGAGACTGGTATATGCTTATGATGAACTTCAATCACTTACTGAGAGCACCCTTCCGCCGCCGGAAGAGCTATTTGGTATTGACAAAAATGGAAGGCCAAACGTCGTATTCTCTGAAGCGACCAAAGGACACCCCAGCCAAGATATTATCTTAGAAAAGTGCTACCGGAATTCCCGGCCCGTTCTTGCTACCGCTCACTCGTTGGGCTTCGGTATCTACAGAGATCGCGATCCAAAGACAGGGACCGGCCTCATTCAAATGTTTGATCGCGCCGATCTATGGAAAGATGTCGGTTATATTGTCAAGTCAGGAGCACTTGAGGATGGTCACGACGTTACCTTATCCCGTACGCCGGACTCCAGTCCGGAGTTCCTTGAAAGTCCGGCCGAAGTCGATAAATTGGTCGAGTTCAGGACATTTAATTCTTCTGAAGAACAGAGTGAATGGCTTGTTAGCCAGATTGAGCTGAATCTGAAAAATGATGAATTGAATCATGACGATATAATCGTCATAAACCCTGATCCTATTTCTACAATCAAGCAAGTTGCCGGCCCACGCCGCCTCCTGTTTGAGCGCGGAATTCAATCTCATGTGGCGGGGGTAGACACATCATCTGACGTATTCTTTAAGCAAGAAGAGTCATCCATAGCTTTCACCGGGATATTTCGGGCAAAGGGCAATGAAGCGGGAATGGTCTATGTGATAAATGCCCAGGATTGCTACGGCACACCTTATAATGTTGCTCGTGTCAGGAATCAGATATTCACCGCCATCACCCGCAGTAAGGCTTGGGTCAAGGTTCTAGGTGTTGGTTCTCAAATGGCGAAATTGGAAGAGGAATTTAAGCGCGTAGAAGCGCATAATTATGAACTCAGTTTTATATATCCTAATGCCGAAACTCGAAAATATTTAAAGGTAGTCAATCGGGATCTGTCGGCGGCTGAGCATCGAAAAATCCAGGGAGCAGCCTCAAGCCTTTCGAGTCTGGTTTCGGACATTGAAGCTGGACGCGTCCTGCTGGAGGACCTTCCTTCTGATGACGTCGAGACGCTCCGAAGAATCTTGCTGTCGAGGATCGACGACAATGACGCCTGAAGAGGTAAGGACCGAGATCGAAGCGCTCACGGCAGACCTCATCTCATCGGGAATATGTATTGATCAGAATTACCCGGCACTTAGACGGCAAGGAGACATTGCCGAGATTGATTTTGGTCGCGGGGCAGATCTGTCTATTACGTTGAAAAACGTACCCTATGCTGATGCTTATTCGGTCTTAAAGGCAGATAGATCATACAACATGAGGCTTATAGATGGCGGACTCATTCAAACTCTCTACACGTTTAAGGGAGGGCACCTCGTCAAACATAGACTTGCTTTTTTTCCCTCTCCCGATTTGCTAGAATATCAAAATAATAGTGAAATATACGAACTTGATGAAATATATGGAGATGTTATAGATAGAAATGTTGTGACGGTTCCAATTAGATTCGATTTTGATAAAGATGCGGCTATTGACTATGATCACCCTGTCTCACATTTGACAATTGGTCAATATCGAAATTGTCGTATTCCGGTCTCTGGGGGAATTGGTCCTTTTTATTTTGTAAATTTTATTCTTAGGTCTTTCTATAATACCCCATTTCGTAAACTTTGCGCAGAGCTTCGCGAAGGAAGACATGGTTTCGAAGATACAATTACGGATCGCGAGCGACGTCATCTTCACGTTCGCGTTTGTGAGATAGGTTAAACTCCTCGCCGTCCTTCGCACCAATGCCGGCATGCGGGGCCGGTCTTTCGCTAATGCCGCCCATTCGTGTGCGCTGCTTCATCGTTGCCGCACCCCACCTCCCCGCCATGACGGCGGGGAGGTGTGGGCCGGTCGCGTCGTCAGCCTCGAATGAACGCCAGCAGATCCTCGTTGATCGTGTCGGCATGGGTGGTGAGCATGCCGTGCGGGAAGCCCGGATAGACCTTCAAGGTGCCGTGCTTGAGCAGCTTGACCGAGAGCAATGCCGCGTCCTTGTAGGGAACGATCTGATCGTCGTCGCCATGCATGACGAACGTCGGCACCTCGATGCTCTTCAAATCCTCGGTGAAGTCCGTTTCGGAGAAGGCCTTGATGCCGTCGTAATGGGCCTTGGCGCCGCCCATCATGCCTTGACGCCACCAATTCGCGATGACGCCTTCCAGCGGCTTCGCGCCCGGCCGGTTGAAGCCGTAGAACGGACCCGACGGGACGTCGCGATAGAACTGGGCGCGGTTGGCGGCGAGACCGGCGCGGAGGCCGTCGAACACCTCGATCGGCAGGCCGTCCGGATTGTTCGCCGTCTTCAGCATCAGCGGCGGCACGGAGGACATCAGCACCGCCTTGGCGACCCGGCCCTTGCCGTGGCGCGCCACGTAGCGGGTGACCTCGCCGCCGCCGGTCGAGTGGCCGATATGGACGGAGTTGCGCAGATCGAGATGGTCCACGACCGCGGCCGCGTCGGCGGCGTAATGGTCCATGTCATGGCCGTCGGAGACCTGGCTCGACCGCCCGTGCCCGCGGCGATCCATGGCCACGACCCGGTAGCCCTTCTGGACGAAGAACAGCATCTGGGTGTCCCAATCGTCCGAGCTGAGCGGCCAGCCATGGTGGAAGACGATGGGTTGGCCGGTGCCCCAATCCTTGTAGAAGATCTGAACGCCGTCCTTGGTGGTGATCGTGCTCATGATCATGGTTCCCTTGCTGTGGTTGTCGGTGCTGTGAGCGACCGGTGAATGCGAGACGCCGGTTTCCGCCGATGCGCCGGCGGACACGGTCATTGCCGCCGCCGCGCCCAGGGCGCCGGCGAGGACGTGCCGGCGCGTGATCGAACTTTGCGCCGGTTCAGTCGGCTCGATCATGATGAAGCTCTTCGTTCGAAAGGGGTATACATAAGGGTGAGAGACAAAAGCGGGACTATACCTATCCGATCGCGTGTGGCTGAATAGATAGAGAATGCTCAGCTCTGTCGTGAACAAATGTCCTGAATGGCGACGATCCTGGAAAAAACCGCCGGCCTGGTCGCCTTCGTCCGCACGGTCGATGCGGGGTCCTTCGCCAGCGCCGCCCGGCAGATCGGCGCCAGCCCCTCGGCGGTATCGAAGAGCGTCGCCCGGCTGGAGCAGCGTCTCGGCGTGCGCCTGCTGCAGCGCTCGACGCGCGCGCTCAGCCCGACCGCCGAAGGGGCCGCGTATTATGAGCGCGTCGCCCCGCATCTGCGCGCCATCGAGGAGGCCGAGGATATCGTCCAGGTTCCCGCGACTGTGCGGGGCCTGCTGCGGGTCACCGTGCCGACGACGTTCGGACGGCCGCTCATCACCGCCTGGGCCGGCTCGTTCCTCGACCGGTATCCGGACATCAAGCTCGAGATCAGCGTCACGGATCGGCGCGTCGATCTGATCCGCGAAAGCTTCGACATCGCGGTGCGCATCGGGGAATTGCAGGATACCAATCTGATCGGCCGCTCGCTGGGAATCCTGCACTATGTCCTGGCCGCATCGCCCCGCTATATCGAGCGGCGGGGCGCGCCCGGCTCGATCGACGACCTCAGGCAGCATGCCTGCCTGCGCTATCTGTTCGCCGGCCGGCCCCTGCCGTTCACCTTCGCCGACGGCATGCAGCTCGTCCCCGATGGTCCGTTCGACACCGACGACGCCCAGTACCTGATCGACGCCGCGCTCGAAGGAGCCGGCATCGCGCAATTCATGCGCCTTGCGATCAAGGATGATCTGGCGCAGGGGCGGCTCCGAATCGTGCTGCCGGAGATCCCGATGTTCACGACGCCGGTCTACGTGCTGCATCCGTTCGGACGCCAGCTGCCGCTGCGCGCGCGGCTGTTCATCGATTTTCTGGTCGAGGCGATCGACCAGATCGCCGGCGGGTGATCGCCTGAGCGGCGGAAGGGCGCGTCGACGTGCGATCAGATTTACGGTTGCGATATCGACGAGGCGCAGCTTCAAGCCGTTCTGAAAGACGGCGGACAACGCATATTACAACGGTAATTCTTCAGGGGCTTCACTGACACCGTCTTGTAGACAATATGAACGAGAATAACGGTGTGACAATCGGTGAGGCGAGTAACATGCGATGGATTACCAAGGCACCCGTCTATGTCGTCGATAAGAATGACTTCGAGTCACTATGCCGAACGCTGAAGGAAAATATAAAATATTGGAAATACGGAGTCGTTTCGACAGGAAAAGGCAAGAACAAGCCCAATCCCGATGTCAAAAAATGGAATGCCGACGTCGTTAGACGAGCCGATATGGCGGACGAAATGTGGGGGCATGAGGGCATAAGGGCCGTGTACAAACTGACCGAAGGCCCCGTGGCAGCGATGGTCATGAAATCTCAAGATCGGGATATAAGGGTCGAATATCTGGTTTCCCATATCGGCGCAAAAAATGGCGGTGACATCCTTCTGGAATGGGCGGTCAACTACTCACAAGACAATGGAAAAAATGGGATCTTAACGCTGTTCGACGCAACCGGGACTGATTACTACAAAAATCTCGGCTTCGACCCAGTCAGCGACGATCCGGGTGAGAAGGAAATGCGCCTGGATCCCCGCGCGAAAAGCGACAAATGGGTCCAAGTTGCAGAAGGTGAATGGAAATTGACCGCCTTCGCGGCAAAGCAATATCTGGAATCAGCCTGAGTGCCACAAACCTCCCGGCTCGACGGCATGATCCATCGCGGCCTCTCGGCGGATGGGCAAGCGCGCCGAAGCGACTCTTGACCGGCTTCCATCGCCCGATCAATCTTGGGTAGTTGGATCAGGAGCGCTTTATGCACCTTTCGTTACCGCGAACCGTCTCGGTCGCCATTCTGCTTCTATGCTGCACGGCCTTGGGCGCGCACGCGGGAACGAGCGATACGACCGTCCAGGCGGCAACGCCGATCGACCGGCCGCCCCCTTCATACCCGCCGAACGAAGCCAACGCCGAAGGCAATGTCACCGTGCGCTTCACCGTCGATATCGACGGCCGGGTCTCGAATGCGACCGTGATCAAGAGCGACCTTCCGCCGATCTTCTCGGAGCGGGCGACCGCCGCCATCTCGACATGGCGATACCATCCGAAGCTCTTCCAGGGCAGGCCGGTCGAGCAGACCGACAATACGATCCAGCTGCATTTCAAGCCGGTCGCGCCCGAGAGCACGCCGGCCTTCATCGACCGCCCGAAGCCGCGCTATCCGCGTGAAGCGTTCCTCGCCAAGCAGGAAGGGCATGTGACGGTCCGGTTCGACGTGACCGAGCTCGGGCTCGCAACCAATGTTCGGATCGAAGACAGCGTTCCTCCGGGTGTCTTCGACCAGGCGGCGATCGGTTCAACCGAGACCTGGCGATTTCGTCCCACGTTGGTCGATGGCCGTCCGCGGCGGGTCAATGACGCGGTCACCGTCATTCCATACACGCTGGCCGATGCCATCTTGAGCCCTGTCGTGGTCAGCAGGCCGAAGCTGGAATATCCTCATCCGGCGCTTGTTGCCGGTGTTATCGGCTATTGCCTGGCCCGCATCCGCATCGCCGACGACGGCAGCGTGGCGGAGACGAAATTGGTCGACACCTACCCGCCCGATACATTCGGTGAGGCCTGCCTGAACTACATTGCCGGCGTCAAGTATCAGCGGCCGGATCAGGATACGACTGGGCATGTCGCCAGAGACGTCGAGATAAATATAAATTTCTGCGTCAACAATGTCAGGACCACGAATGATCTGAGGCCTGGAGAATGGGTCAGGGTCGAATATACAGAGACCGCCGCAGGCCGCGTCGTGGACGCAAAGGTCATCGACACTTCCGGACCTGACGTCTCGACGGCGAGCGCCTTGCAGCAGGTCCGAGGGCGGCAAATGGCCCCTATCGTCGAGAATGGCGTTGCCGTCGAGAAACCCGGCCGCACGGTCGTGATCGTCGGCCCCGACAAGCCGCTCTGCTGACGGCATTCGATCTCCGCAGGCCGGCAGAGCGAGCCGCCCTCCCCGAACAATGCCGCCGACCCGCTTGCCCCCGCCCGGCCCTCGCGTCAGGATAGGCCATTCAGGGGGGAACGCCCGCCATGGAAAACCCGCTCGATCTCGACGCCTATCTCACCCGCATCGGCTATCATGGCCCGCTGGCCGCGACCGAGACTTGCCTGGCCGGGCTGCACGAGGCCCATGTCGGCGCCATTCCGTTCGAGAATCTGGATGTGCTGCGCGGCGAGACGATCGCGCTCGACCTGCCTTCGTTGATGGCGAAGCTGGTCCATGCGCGGCGCGGCGGCTATTGCTTCGAGCATGGCATGCTGTTCAAGGCGGTGCTCGACCGCATCGGGTTCGGAACCCACATCCTGACCGCGCGCGTCCGGCTCGACGGCACGCGCGTCGCGCCGCGCAGCCACATGCTGCTGAAGGTCGACACCAGGGAAGGCGCCTTCCTCGCCGATGTCGGTTTCGGCGGCTTCGGGCTGTTGCGGCCGATCCCGCTGCTGCCCGATGTCGTCACCCACGTGCCGGGCGCCGCCTACCGGCTGCGGCACGAGCACGGGCTGTGGGTGCTCGAAGGCGATGTCGGCGACGACAATTTCAGCGACTATTACGCCTTCACCCTCGAAGCCCAGTATCCGGTCGATATCGAGGTTGCCAACCATTACGTCGCGACCCATCCGAGCTCGATCTTTCGCCGGACCCTGACGGCACAATTGACGCGGGCCGATCGCCGCGTGGTGCTTCGTAATCTTCGGCTGGAGATCCATCAAGGGGACGAGCGGCATACGATCGAGCTTCCAGATGAAGCCGCCCTCGTCGCCACGCTGGAGAAGGAATTCGGCCTTGCCGTTCCCAATGGTATGCGATTGACGCTGCCGGATAATTGAGCGAAACCCGATAAGCACGATCAATCCGCTTGCCCTACGCTAGGCGTGATTGCAAGGTTCGATGTTGACGGCAGTTCGAAGGTGAGACTTGGCATGGCGATGGAAACCGTGGTGCGTCCGCGCATCCCCATGACGCAGGAAGAGCTCGACATGGCGATCAAGCGCCATGAGCTCTTTATCGCCGGGCGTCCGGGCGGGCAGCGCGCGCTGCTCAGCTATCGCGACCTCTCCAAGCTCGATCTGATCGGCCACAATTTGACCGATGCCGACCTGACGGCCGCCAATATGGAGAAGGCGCGCTGCGCCGGCACGATCTTCAACAACGCGGCGCTGTTCGGCGTCAATCTCGCCCATGCCGATCTGCGCGGCGCCAAGCTGGTGCGGACCGATCTGCGCGGCGCCAGCCTGCGCGGCGCCAACCTCACCGGCGCCGATCTGTTCGACGCCGATCTGCGCGACGGCACGATCGCCCAGAAGACGCGCGGCGGCGATTTGAAGACGGTGGTGATCGACAACAGCGCGTCCTCCGATCTGGTCGGCGCCAGGATGGTCAATGCCAACCTATCCCAGGCGCGCCTTTCCGGCGCCATCGCCCAGCACACGGACTTCACCGACGCGCTGATGCGCAATTGCAAGCTGGTGCGGGCCGATCTCCGGAACGCCGTGCTCAATGGCTGCAATCTCGAAGGCGCGGAGATGAGCGGCGCCGATCTGCGCGGCGCCAGCATGAAGAACGCGATCCTGACCGGCGCCGACATGACCATGGTCGAGACCGCCGGCGCCGATATGAGCGGAGTCATGACCGACAAGCCGGCCGGCAAATCGATCAACGAGCTGCCGGAATCGATCGAGCTGCTGATCCATCTGCACGAGCTGTTCGTCACCAGCGACGGCGCCGAGGGCAAGCCGCTCGATGTCGCCGATTACGATCTGCGCAAGACCCATGGCTGGGCCGGCGCGCGCCTGACCGCGTTTCGCGCCAACCGCGCCACCATGGTCGGCATGGATCTCGAAGGGGCGGCACTCCAGGCGGCCCAGCTCGAAGGCGCCGACCTGCGCTCCTGCCGGCTGGTGCGCGCCGATCTGCGCGGCGCCAATCTGCGCGGGGCCAGGCTCAATTTCGCCGATCTCCGCGACGCCAACCTGTCGCCGCTGGCGCTCGGCAAGGACCGCTCGCTCACCACCAGGCTCGATGCCGTCGAGGCGCGGCACGCCGATCTGCGCGGCGCCAACCTCAAGAGCGCGAGCCTCAAGGGCGGCGATCTCAGTGCCGCCAACCTGACCGGCGCGCAGACCGAGGGGGCGGACCTGACCGACACCGTGCTCGACGACACGGTCGGGATCAAACGGTGACCCGGTAATGCCCGGACCGCTCGCCGGCATCACCATCATCGAGATGGCGGCGATCGGCCCGGTGCCCTTCGCCGGCATGGTGCTCGCCGATTTCGGCGCCGAGGTGATCAAGCTCGAACGGGCCGGCGCCGGAAACGGTGCCCCCTACCCCGAGCGCTTCGACGTGCCGGGCCGCGGCAAGAAATCCGTGGCGCTCGACCTCAAGAACCCGGAGGGGGTGGCGGCGGCGCGGCGGCTCATCGCCTCGGCCGATGCCGTGATCGAGGGCTTCCGCCCCGGCGTCATGGAACGGCTGGGCCTCGGCCCCCTGATCTGCCGCGCCGACAATCCCCGGCTCGTCTATGGCCGCATCAGCGGCTGGGGCAGCAGCGGCCCGATGGCCGCCATGGCCGGGCACGACCTCAATTATCTGGGCCTCTCGGGCGCGCTCGCCGCCATGGGCAGCCCGGGCGAGCCGCCGCCCGTGCCGCTCAACCTCATCGGCGACTATGGCGGCGGCGCCATGATGCTGGCGGCGGGGCTGCTGGCCGCCCTGCTCAGCGCACGCGGCACCGGCGAAGGCCAGGTGGTCGAGACCAGCATCGCCGCCGGCGCGCTGGCGCTGACGCCGCTCTTCTACGGGCTCACCGCCGCCAAGCGCTGGGGGCCGGAGCGCGCGACCAACCTGCTCGATGGCGGCGCGCCCTTCTATCGCGGCTACAGCTGCGCCGACG
Source organism: Aliidongia sp. (assembly GCA_035539155.1). GTDB lineage: Bacteria > Pseudomonadota > Alphaproteobacteria > ATCC43930 > CGMCC-115725 > JAXDMU01. Next base: position 314,659 of record DATLIZ010000013.1, read on the forward strand.
GCCGCCATGTCGCGGTCGGCGCGATCGAGCCGAAATTCTACCGGACCTTGCTGACCGGCCTCGGCCTCGAAGGCGAGATCGACCCGGCACTGCAATATGACCGCGCCCACTGGGCCGGGACGGCGGCGCGCTTCGCCGCGACCTTTAAGACGGCAGACCGCGATCACTGGGCTCGGCGCTTCGACGGCACCGATGCATGCGTCACGCCGGTGCTGGAATGGTCGGAGGCGCCGGCCCATCCGCAGCATCAGGCGCTCGGCAGCTTCGCCAGCCTGGACGGGGTGGTGCAGCCGGCACCGCAGGTGAATTTCTCCGGGAGTCCGGCCGGCCTGACCAGCTCGGCACCGAAGCCGGGTGCCGATACCGCGGCGATCCTGGCGCGGCTCGGTTTCGATGCGGACGTGATCGGACGGCTCATTCCGCTTGTCCAGCCCATCCATGAGCCGGAAAATGCCCACCTGACCTAAGGGCCAGAAGCGCATTGCCGATGTGATCAGCAATGCCGTGAACGTAGTGCGGATCGCCACGGGTGAGGAATCGACAGATCTTGGCCGGAGGACGATGGCAAGAACCCGAACGCGAAGGCACCCGGGAAGAAGGGCGGTGCGGCTCGGGCGGTATTCAGATCGGCTTTGGTCGCGGAAGACATCGTTGCGCTCATTGATGTGCAGGCCGGAAAGCCGAATCGGCCGAAGAGCTATCAGAAGCGCCCGGTAGCTCATTGAGCATCTTCGCCCGATTTCGCTAACTATGCGGATAACCTAACTCACTTTAGGTCGTTTGGCGGGAGACGCCGTGTATTTGTCTTGCTCCGGCTCATGCAGCGCGAAAGAGACTTGCTGCGTCCTCCCTCCGGGAATTGGCAGCGGCATCTGCGGTTGTCGGCGCAATTCTTCGGGAGACGGCACTTTGGCCGGTAGCCTGCGCCGCTTAGCTGTTGTTGACATCATGCTGGTGTCGTAGAGGGGGGGTAACTTCGGGCGGTGCCCCGCGAGCAGTTGTTCAATCGTTAGGATCTGGATGCGAGGGTATTGATCGTCAACAACCCCGGCCGCAGCGGCGTTGGCGCGCATCTCCCGGGTCGGTTCCTTCAGACAGATGAAAATGCCAATATCCGCTCCTTCGCGCTCTCGGACTGCGCAAAGTTCAGAGACCATCGCCGGCGTGACATATTGACCACCTTTGACAGAAATAACGGCGAAGCCATCTCGGTTCGCGCCGGTCTTGAAGAAGAGCTCTCCATCTACACCTCTGTCGGCGCCCTTCTTATGGCCGCCGCGCGGTTGACCGCCGACTAACCACGTCGCCCACCACTGGAATTGATATTTGTCGTGTTCCGCCAGAGCTATTGCGCCATCGACATCGGCAGGTCTGCCAATGATTTCGATGGCTTCGCGAGGGAAATGTTTTCGAATTCTGTCTTGTATAATTTGGATTGCTACATGGGTAATATCGATTCCAATATAGCGTCGATCAAGGGCAAGGGCCGCGTGAATCGCTGTCCCACACCCACAAAACGGATCTAATATCGTATCTCCCCTATTGCTTGATGAACTGATTATCCTCTCTAGAAGTGCTCGTGGTTTTTGAGTTGGATATCCTAACCGTTCTGAGCTAGTTCCGCCGATAGTGACCAAGTCCGTCCAAATATCCTGAAGCTGTACACCTTGAAGCTCATCCTGATAACTTTTTAGTCGAAGCCTACCTTCTTGTTTCTGTGGATAATGGAGGCGATTTTCGGCATCAAGAGCGGCCATACGCCCAGGTGTGTATTTCCAGCCATTCCTAGGCGGTGTATAGGTAATTCCATTTTTGGCGGTAAAGTTATATATCAAATTTGGACGCGTAGCGGGATTTCCTAGATTTTGTTCTGCCCAACGACGTCCATCTGGATCAACAAATCGAAACCGTTCTTTGATGTAAGCCTCATCGTATTCGGTAAACTGTTTGTTGAATGTGCCAATCTCTCCTTTGGTATAGAATAATATTATATCATGAACGGCTCCATATTTTTTGGAATTACTGTGAGCTCCGTAGCGCTTCCAAACTATCTCGCTTTCGAAACGACTGCTTCCGAATATTCCGTCGAGGATGATTTTCAAGTAATGGCTTGCCGTTGGATCGCAGTGTAGATATAGGCTTCCCGTACCCTTTAACACACGATGCAACTCTATTAGGCGTACCGCCATCATGGCCAAGTAGGCCATCATATCATTTTCACCGAGAAACCCTCGCAGAGCACGAAGTATGCCAGCGGCTGGGGTTCCAGACTTCAGAATATCAGAATACGCTAGCTCCGCAGCGTCCCCCCAGTTCCAAGCGTCTTCGAACGCATGAACCTGCGCGCGCGAACGGTGGCCTGAAGGCGTTTTATAGAGAACGTTAAAACTGACCTTTGAATTGAAGGGTGGGTCTAGATAGACGAGATCTACGCTCTCGTCTTTCACGTACTGACGAAGGACGTGAAGATTATCACCAAAATATAAGGTGTTAGCCATGTCTCGCCCCCCAACATGCTTGCTTGAGCATTAACCACTCGGATAAATGCCGCTAATTAATTGATAATCAATGAAAATCACTCGCCCATAACGCTAGTATGTTGAGCACACTAACTTCAACCATATATTGATTTCATTTTAACTGCGGCCGTCGCCATCGAAGCCTCATGCCGCAGATCCGTGGCGCACCGCCAGCATGCCGCCCTAAGTAAGAGATCCATCCGGCTCGTCCGCATCGTGCGGCGACGACAAATTTCAAACTGAGACACTACCCGATCGTGACGGGTATTGCGGCTCGACCCGTTCGGTGGTGAGGTGACGGCCCCTCAACCGCCATCCCGAGTCGCCTCGTCCATCATGACCGAGTCCGAGTTCCATCGCATCCGCCGCCTGCCGCCCTATGTCTTCGCCGAGGTCAACCGGCTCAAGGCCGAGGCCCGGGCCGCCGGGCGCGACGTGATCGATTTCGGCATGGGCAATCCCGACATGCCGAGCCCGCCGCATGTCGTGCAGAAGCTGATCGAGACGGTGCAGGACCCGCGCACCCACCGCTATTCCAACAGCCGCGGCATTCCGGGGCTGCGCCGCGCCATCGCCGGCTATTACGCGCGCCGCTTCAATGTCGAGATCGATCCCGAGCGCGAGGCGATCGTGACGCTGGGCTCGAAGGAGGGCCTCGCCAACCTGGCCCAGGCGATCACCAGCCCCGGCGATGTCGTGCTGGTGCCCAACCCCTCCTACCCGATCCACGCCTTCGGTTTCATTATCGCCGGTGCCGCCGTCCGCCACATTCCGCCGGTGCCGCCCGACCAGTTCGTTGCCACGCTCGAACGCGCCTTCAAGCACAGCGTGCCGGCGCCGATCGCGCTCATCGTCAATTACCCGTCCAACCCCACGGGCGAGACGCGCGATCTCGATTTCTACGGCGAGGTCGTCGAGTTCGCTCGCGCGCGCGGCCTCTATGTGCTGTCCGACCTCGCCTATGGCGAGATCTATTTCGGCGACAAGCCGCCGCCCTCGATCCTGGAGATCCCCGGCGCCCGCGACATCGCGGTCGAGTTCGGCAGCATGAGCAAGACCTATTCGATGCCGGGCTGGCGCATCGGCTATGCCGTCGGCTGCGCCAAGCTGATCGGCGCGCTCGCGCGGATGAAATCCTATCTCGATTACGGCGCCTTCACCCCGATCCAGGTCGCCTCGATCGCGGCCTTGAACGGCCCGCAGGATTGCGTGGCGCAGTACCGCGCCACCTACAAGCGCCGGCGCGACGTGCTGATCGAGGGGCTGAACGCCGCCGGCTGGCCCGTACCCTCGCCCGAAGCCTCGATGTTCGCCTGGGCGCCGCTGCCGGACCGGTTCAAGCATCTGGGCAGCCTCGAATTCTCCAAGCTGCTGCTGGAGCAGGCCAATGTCGCGGTCGCCCCCGGCATCGGCTTCGGCGAGTATGGCGACACCCATGTGCGGCTGGGGCTGGTCGAGAACACCGATCGCATCAGGCAGGCGGTGCGCGGCATCAAGCAGATGCTGAACAGCGACTGAGGCGGCGGCTTAGCCGGAAGACGCCATGACAAAGCGACAAAGCGACGGCGTAGCCCGCATTTGCGGGATAGCCGGCATGGTTCTTCTGATCGTTTACACGGCATTCTTCGATCAGCATGCGACCGCCCATTTGTTCGAGGTTACGTTCGAAGCGATCTTTGTGGGAGCGGTGTTCTGGGCAGCTCGCCGGTGGTCGACATGAGATCATCATGAAGAAAGCATTCGCCAAGCTGATGGCGGAGTGTCGTTCGCTCTCCCTCGCGATCCCGAAGGAAATGCTCGACGCGGCCGGCCTCAAGCAAGGCGATGATCTGTCCTTGCTGTTGCGGGACGACGGGACGATCGAGATCCGCCGTCTCGACAGCGCCGAAGCGACACTTGAAGCCGCCTTCGAATGGTCCCTGACCCATTACGGTCCGACCTATCGGGCCTTGGCGAAATAACCTAACCCGCTGCCGTTTCGCTTCCGGCAAGGCCGCGACTGATCAGCTCGTCGCCTTGGCGTTGCCGGCGAGCTGGTTGAGCGTCGCGGCCATCTGGTCCGGGTCGGTCTCGTGGGTGAAATTGCCGACGAACTGGCCGGACCTGTCCATGACATAGATGATCGAGCTGTGATCCATGTCGTAATCGCCGTCCTTGGTCTGGTGCTTGGCGGCGTAGACGTGGAATTCCTTCTCGGCCGCCTTGATGTCGGGCAGCGGGCCGGTCAGGCCGATGAAGTCGGGGCCGAAGGCGGCGACGTAATCCTTGACCACCTTGCCGGTGTCGCGCTCCGGATCGACGGTGATGAAGATCGGCTGCACCAGCTTGCGCTGGTCACCCAGCTTGTCGAGCGCCAGCGCCATGTCGTTGAGCGCGGTCGGGCAAGCGTCGGGGCAGCGCGTATAGCCGAAATAGATCATCATCAGCTTGCCGTGGAAATCGCGGTCGGTCACGGTGCGGCCGTCGCCATCGACCAGCGAGAACGGCCCGCCGACGGCGAGCCGGCCGCCCTGCGGGCCCATCTGGCCGTAGGCATAGACGCCGACGATCGCCAGGAGCGCCACGGCCGCCGCGCCGAACATTCCCCAAAGCCACCGATTCATTGCCGTCGCCTCGTCATTCAACCCGCTTCATCATACAACCAACCACCGCGCCGCAGGATATTTTCCAACTGCGGCCTTTACGCGTCCGCTTATTTGGCACATGTGAGACTCTGGGCGAAGCGGCGTTCATCGGTCGATCGCCCGTGACGGTTTCGAGGAGAGGCTCATGGCGGAAGATGACAATGAGGAACAGGTAGCGATCGAGGTCGACCCGGAGGTGGTCGCCTTCATCATCGTCAAGGCGCGCGCCTTCGACGCCAAGGTGCCGCCATCGGAAGACGAGCCGGGCTCCAATGCGAGCGATGATGGCGAAGAGGAAGTGCTGGAAGATTTTCCGGACGACATGACCTCGGCCGAGCTGGCGGAGGCGCTGGCGGATCTGAGCGAGGATGGCGCGGTCGACGTGATCGCGATGGTCTGGATCGGCCGCGGCGACTTCACCCGGGACGAATGGGAAGAGGCCCGCGAGCTCGCCCGCGAGCGCCACCAGCGCAATCCGGCCAACTATCTGATGGGCATTCCGGATCTCGGCGACCTGCTCGAGGAAGGCTTCACCCAGCTCGGCTATTCGACCCTGGATTACGAGGAAGGCCGGCTCTAGACCAAATCACGTTTAGACGGAAACGTCTAAACGTGTGAATTTGGTCTACATCATTGGGTTGACGAGCGGATTCACATGTTTTGGTGTTTCCACCAAAACATGATCCGCTCTAGCCTCAAGGGGCCGTTCCGCGCCGGACGCTCGCCCTCAGTCGTAAGCCACGACCGATTTGCCGTGGCGCATGCTGTAGAAGGGTGCCGGCCGCGCGGCCGGGCTGCCGAGCCGGGCCGCGATCTCGTCGAGCACGATCGCGGTGATGCGCGGCAGCTCGAGCGCTCTTGCCTCGCCGATCGGAACCCAGCGCAGCTCGACCAGCTCGTCGCTGGGCTTGGCCTCGCCCAGAGCGTGGCTGGCGTCGGCCATGAAGAAGCGGGCGTGAAAGCGGATCGGCCGGTACGGCGGGGTGATCGCGCGGGCGATGTAATCCAGCATGTCGAGCGCCGGTGCGACGCCGGCCGCCATGAAGGCGGCCCAGGTCGGCGACGGTGCCCTGGGCGTCCTGCCCGGGACCGGCCGCCCGACCCTGAGCCCGGTCTCCTCGAAGGTCTCGCGGATGCCGGCGAGCGCCAGCGCCTCGGCACGCCGCGCGCTGCAGCCGATGGCGAGCCGCTCGGCCACCTCGGGACGGAGCGGGCTCATCGGGCGGATATAGGCGTCGGCGCGGTCGATCCGCCCGCCGGGAAAGACCCACATGCCGGGCATGAAGCGATGGCCTTCATGGCGGCGACCCATCAGCAGGGCGGCCTCGGCACCGGTGCCGCGGGTCAGGATCAAGGTGGCGGCATCACGCGGCCGAGCGGCCCGCTTGCGGAGCGCGGGAGCGTCGGCCGGCATGCTCGGGCTTTTCTTGTTTTCCACCGCCCCAGACTGACCGGATCGAACCGGCCTGTCGAGGGGGTGTGGAAACCAGATTTATACCGCGAGCGACGGCGAGCGCGCGCCGCATGGCGCGGAAGCCAAGCCCACGGATGTGGGCGCCCGGCGCCTGAGGCCCGGGGGAGCTCCGCTCACCCGGAGATTAAGAGATCTCGGCGCGGATGCGCCGAACGCCGGCCGAGGAGGATTGCTCCTTGGTGATCCTGAACTTGCCGATCTCGGCCGTGTTGTGGACGTGCGGACCGCCGCACAGCTCCATCGACCGGTCGCCGATCGAATAGACCGAGACCTGGTTGTCGTACTTGTCGGTGAAGAGACCGATGGCGCCCTTGGCCTGCGCCTCCTGCAACCCCATCGTCTCCGAGGTCACGGGGATATGGGCGTCGATCGCGTCCTGCACCCAATGCTCGACCTTGGCGATCTCGTCCTTGGTCATGGGCTGCGGATGGCTGAAATCGAAGCGCAGCCGCTCCTGGGTGATGTTCGAGCCCTTCTGGAAGACATGGGGGCCGAGCACGTTGCGCAGCGCCGCATGCAGCAGATGGGTCGCGGTGTGGTAGCGCACCGATTCCTCGCTGTCGTCGGCAAGGCCGCTCTTGGCCGCGCGCGTGCGCGACGCCTCGCGATGCTCGGCGAAGCGGCGGTCGTACGCCTCCATGTCGATCGCCATGCCCTGCTCGTGCGCAAGCTCGCGGGTGAACTCGATCGGGAAGCCGTAAGTGTCGTAGAGCTTGAACGCGCTCTCGCCCGGCAGGACCGTGGCGCCGGTCGCCTTCAGCTCCTCGACCTCCTTGGCGAGCAGCCGGATGCCGGTCCGGAGCGTCTGGGCGAAGCGGTCCTTCTCCAGCGTCAGCTCGTGCGCGATCCGGCCGGCATTCTGCCTGAGCTCGGGGTAAGCCGCCTCGAACATGCCGATGACCAGCTTGTGCGTCTCGACCCAGGCATCGTGATCGATGCCGAGCGGATCGCAGAAGCGGATGGCGCGGCGGATGAGCCGGCGCAGCACATAACCCGCCCCCTGGTTCGAGGGCGTGGTGCCGCGCTGGTCGCCGATGACGAAGACCGAGGTGCGCAGATGGTCGGAGATGACGCGGAGCGCCCTCAGCAGCTCCGGCTTCGCCCGGATCTCCGCCTCGGAGAAGCTCGACTTGGCGATCAACGCCTCGATGATCGGGCGGAAGGACGAGGTCTCATAGACCGTCTCGACGCCGTTCAGCACGGCGAGCGCGCGCTCCAGCCCCATGCCGGTATCGACGTTCCGCTTCGGCAGATCCTGGATCTGGCCGCCGGTGCGGAGATAGGTCATGAACACGTTGTTCCAGATCTCGACCCAGCGGTTGCACGGGCAGCCGGGCTTGCAGTCCGCCCCGCGTTCACAGGCGACACCGGCCTTGGTGTCGTAGAAGATCTCGGTATCGGGGCCGCACGGTCCCTCGTCGCCGGCCGCCCACCAATTATCCGCGATGCCGAGGAAGGCGATACGTTCGTCGGGCACGCCGAGCTTGCGCCATTGCGCGTAGGACACCTCGTCGCGCTCGACGCCATTGCCGCCGCCGAAGCAGCTGATGCCGATCCGCTCCGGGGGAATGTTGAGCCAGTCCGGGCTGGTCAGGAACTCCCAGCTATAGGCGATCGACTCTTCCTTGAAATAGTCGCCGAGCGACCAATTGCCGAGCATCTCGAAGAAGGTGAGATGCGTGGCGTCGCCCACTTCCTCGATATCGTTGGTGCGCACGCATTTCTGCGTGTCGACCAGACGTACGCCGGCCGGGTGCGGGCGGCCCATCAGATACGGCACGAGCGGATGCATGCCGGCGGTGGTGAACAGCACGCTCGGATCGTTTTCCGGGATGAGCGAGGCGCTCGGGATCACGGCATGGCCGCGCTCGGCGAAGAATTTCAGAAAGAGCGAGCGCAGGCTGTCGCCGTCGATCTTGCGATGGCCAGCAACGATTCCACTATCCACGAGGGTCAGCCCTATCAGGTCGATACATGCCTGGAAATTGGGGATTCGCAAGAGGTCTGTCAAACGCTTCTTGCCTTGCCAATCGGACGCTGCTGCCCCTACCACAGGGTATGGACTTCCTGCTCCTGTTCGCAGCGGACTTCCTCGCCGGCATCATGAATATAGCAGCATCGCCACGCAGTCGACGAACCGGATGGCCGTGACGATCGCGGCTTCCGCCCGCTCCTTAGGGATGACTGCCTCCGGCCCGGCCTCGTAGTCGGCTACGGCCTTCAGATTGTACGCCTGTGACAGAAAACGGCGCAGCTCGGCGTCTACACGCGGGTCGCCTTTGGTCAACAGATTGAATTGGCTGTTTACACCCTCATGGGTCTTGGCAATCTTGCCGGTGCGTTCCGAGATCAAAGCCTGCGCGGCATGGAACCCGGCAAGATATGCCGCTCGTCCGGCTTCGTCGGCATAATGCATCACGTCGAGCAAGCCGCGCGCCTTGCTCAGATAATCGCGCGCCTTGGCAAGATGTTCGCCGGTTTCCGGAGTCACAGATCGATGCCTTCGCGGCGAATCTCCCGCATCAACGAAGTCCGGTTGTCATAAGACCCCGCGAGATAGGGCATGGCATGGATGACCGCACCGGTATCGTCGATGATGTCCGTAACCACGGACACGATGCGGTCGACTTCCTGCCAGCGATCCTCCAGACCCTTGACGAACACCGCCACGTCATAATCCGAATCCGGCCGCGCCTCGCCGCGCGCCCGTGAACCGAACAGCACGACGCGTTCGAGCCGCGAGCCATACAGCTCGCCAAGCGCAGCGCGGAAGCGCGTCAGGACGGGATCATCGATAGAACGGTTGTTCACGGACTGTTCTTATCATGCCGAGGCTGAATTTCCAAGCGATTATCGAGCGCGGCGAATATCGTTGCCACCTTGCCGGCACTGATTCACCGCATTTGGGAGTGAAACGCTTCTTGCCTTGCCAGCCGGGCGTTGCTGCCCCTACCACAGGGTATGGACTTCCTGCTCCTGTTCGCGGCGGCGTTCCTCGCCGGCATCATGAACGCGGTCGCGGGCGGCGGCTCGTTCGTGACCTTCCCGGCGCTGGTCTTCACCGGCGTGCCCTCGATCGTCGCCAATGCGTCGAGCACGGTCGCGGTCTCGCCCGGCAGCTTCGCCAGCGCCTGGGCCTACCGGCGGGATTTCCCGGCGCTGCCGGGGCTCGGCCTGTGGCCGCTCGCGGCGGCGAGCCTTACGGGCGGCATCTGCGGGGCGCTGCTGCTGCTCTACACGCCACAGCATACTTTCGACGCGATCATTCCCTGGCTGCTGCTGGGCGCGACATTGCTGTTCGCGGTCGGCCGCCGGCTGACATCCTTGCTGCTGCGGGTGGTCACGGTCGGGCCGGTCTCGCTCACCCTCGTGCAATTCGCGATCGGCATCTATGGCGGCTATTTCGGCGGCGCCATCGGCATCCTGATGCTGGCGCTGTTCGGGCTGTTCGGCTTGAGCGACATCCATGAGATGAACGCGCTCAAGACCTTGCTGGCCGGCCTGATGAACGGCGCCGCGGTCATCTGCTTCGCGCTCGCCGGCAAGGTCTGGTGGCCGCAGACATTGACCATGCTGGTCGCGGCTGTCATCGGCGGCTATGTCGGCGCGCGCATCGCCCGGCGGATGAACCCGGCCCATATCCGTGCCATCATCATCGCCATCGGCAGCTTCATGACCGTGGTATTCTTTCTAAGGGCTTGAGATGGCAGCGGAAACGAAACTGATCGGGCTGATCGGCGGCTTGTCGCCGGACGCGACCTGGCATTACTACAAGCTGCTGCTGGCCGCCTGCGCGCGCCGGAACCTGTCGCTGCGGCTGCTGATCAATCACGCCGACCTCGACCAGGTGCTCGACGCCGCCGATCGCGGGGACGAGGCGGCACTCGTGGCCCATCTGGGCGGGCTCGTCCGGGAGCTGGAACAGGCCGGTGCCGCGCTCGTGGCGATCAGTGCCGTGACCCCGCATCTGGTGGCGCCGGCGCTGGCCCGGCAGGCGGGCGTGCCGATCATCGATATCGTCGATGTGCTGGATCGGGCACTGCAGCGCCAAAGCGCGCGGCGTGTGGCGTTGCTCGGCACGCGGACGACCCTTGAGAGCCGCTTCTTCGGCCGGCTGGCGGCGACGGTCATGGACCCCTCGCCCGCCCAGTCCGACCGGATCCACGATCTCTATACGACGGTCGCCCGGCGAGGCGCCGAGGAGGCGACCTCAGGCGAGCTCGCCGCGCTGGCCGAAGATCTCACGGCGCAGCACGATCTCGATGCCGTCATTCTCGCCGGAACCAACCTGTCGGTGATCCCGCCCGGCGCCTGGGGCGGCGCCCCCGTCATCGATTGCGCCGACCTCCATGTCGAGGCCATCGTCGCGGCCGCCACTCCCTGAGTTTTGAGCCCTGGGCTCAAAAATCAGCCTGTTTCGTGCTGTGAACGATAAGCATCGTCGATGTCTCGGCGACGGTCGGGATTGACTGGAGTACTTCCGTGATGAAGACACGAAGAGCGTCGATGTCTTCGACCCAGGCCCGCAGCAGATAGTCGATGTTGCCGGTCACCAGGAGGCATTCGGTGATTTCGGCTCGCCCCTGGATAGCCCTGAGAAATTGTCCGTGGCCTTCAGGCCCTTGCTTGGCTAGCCGCACCGACACCATGACGCAGATACTCCGGCCCAGCGCCACGGGATTGACTCTGGCCATATAGCCCTCGATGACGCCCGTCTCCTCCAGCCGCTTGATGCGGCGGCTGCACGGGGTGGGCGAGAGGCCGACCTTTGCGGCGACCTCCAGGGTCGACATACGGCCATCCACCTGCAGCGCGGCCAGAATGCGCCGGTCGATGGCATCCAATTTGATCATGGGTGAGTTTCACTCTCAACCGGCAAAATATTAGGGAATATACAAGATATTTTGGCATTTTCCCGCTCTCATTGCACGAAATCTCTCTGAACGCGGTGTTATAACTCTGACGATGGAAAGAGGCGGTCGAGATGTTTGCTGATCCAACCACGCGCTCGAACGGAACCGTCATGCGCCCCGCCTTCGCCCGCTGGCTCGGAACGACGAACGACGTGACGCGTACCTTTTGCGCCGCCGCCGAGACACCGGACCTGATCAACCTGGCAGGCGGCTTGCCGCCGGCCGACATCTACCCGGCCGCACAGCTGGCGGCCCTGTCCCGGCAGGTCGTGGCTCAGCACCCGGAGGACACTCTCGGATATGGCCCGGTCGAGGGCCTGGCGCCGTTGCGGGACGCGCTCGCGGCCCGGTTCAGCTCTCCGGAATTGCGGTTGAGGCGCGAGAATGTCCTGGTGACATCGGGCGGCATGCAAGGGCTCGACCTCATCGGCAAGGTGCTGCTGGAGGAAGGCGGATTGATCGCGGCCCAGTTCCCCACATATCTCGGCGCGCTGGATGCCTGGCGGCCGCGCAGCCCTGCCTACCGCGCCATGGACCTCGAGCTTGAAGGATTCGATCCGATGCGGGCGCTGGCGGGCGCCCAATTCGCCTACACCGTCCCCAATTTCTCGAACCCGACCGGCAGGTTGGTCGGCCTGGCGACGCGGCAGGCGCTCGTCGCGGCGGCGCAAGACACCGGGACATGGCTGGTCGAAGACGATCCCTACGGCATGCTCGGCTACGATGCGGCGCCCCTGCCGCGGATGATCGCGCTATCGGGCCAGGCGGGGCGCGGGGCGGGCTATGACGGCCCGGTGGTCTATCTCGGCACCATGTCCAAGGAACTGGCGCCCGGTCTTCGAATCGGTTGGGTGATCGCGGCGCCGGAGATGATCGAGGCCCTGACACTGGCCAAGCAAGGGACGGATTTGTGCACCAGCGGATTGACCCAGCGCCTCGTGCTGGCCGCGTTGGAGGCCGGACTGGTCGATCGCACCCAGTCGTTCGCTCTCGGCGTCTACCGTGCCCGGCGCGATGCGCTCTGCGCGGCTTTGGCCGAGCACCTGGCGAAATGGTTCACCTGGGAGAGCCCCGCGGGCGGCATGTTCGTCTGGGCCGTGGCCCGTGATCCCGCCTTCGACACCGACCGTCTGCTGGAAGCCGCGATGCAGATGGGCGTCTGCATCGCGCCGAGCAGCGCGTTCGACCCCGAAGGCCGCAACCGTCGCGCGATGCGGCTGAACTTCACGCTGAATCCCCCCGACCGCCTCGCCGAAGGCGTCGTGAGGCTCGCTTCCGCCGTGCGGGATCTGCTGCGGGAGGAAGCGTGATTCCCGGTAAGGACGATCATGCCGCCCAGCCTCTCCGACGATATCGACCAGTGAAGGAAATGACCGTGATGCCGTCAAAAGACCCCGTGACGATGAGCCCGGAAAGCCGCGAACTCCTCAATCAATACCTGACCATGTGGCGCCGTTTCACCGACGACCATGGCGGCGCCGACAGGCAGAAGCGGCCGGGGCTGGCGCTGCGCTGGACGGACAGCCTCTTTCCGTTCTGGAACATGATCTTTCTCGACGAGGAAGGCATCGGCACGCATTTGCTGCAAGACCGCCTTCAGGACGCGGCGTCCTACATGCGCGGACGCACCGGCATGGGATTTGTCAACCTGTTCGAAGAACAGCTCGACGATGCCGCACGCGCGGCCTTGCCGGCAGTCGCCGAGCGGGCGTTCGCGCTCAGCCAGCACGCCATGGCCGGCGACATTCTGCCGATGGCCGAGCCGGACCATGCGGAATTGCGTTTCGAGCGGGTACGGACGGACGAGCATCTCCAAGCTTATGCCGACCTGAACTCGCAAGGGTACGGCTTCCCGCTCGAAGCCGGCCGGACCGGGCTGGTCGGCTCCACGCTGTGGAAGTCCGACCAGATGCACGCCTACCTGGCGCTGCGTGGCGATACGCCCGTCGCCTGCGCCGCCACGGTGGCGGACGAGGGCAACCTGTTCCTGGCCCTGGTCGCCACCGCCCCCGGCTTTCAGCGCAGGGGCTACGCTACCGCCGTCGTGCGCAAGGCGCTTCACGAAGGCGGGCGGGCCACGGGGCTGACGCGCGCCACTCTCCATGCCTCCGACGCAGGCTTCCCCGTCTACTCGCGCATCGGCTATCGCAAGGTCGGCACGATCCGCACCTACGGCCTGCAGTCCACCTCGTGACGGGGCCGGCGAGCGGCGCCTCGAAAACTCAGATCTTGCGCCACACCCTGCCGTCCCGAGCCAACAGCTCGTCGGCGCTGCGCGGGCCGGACGCGCCGGCCTCGTAATTGGGGAAGCCGCGCGGGCGGCGCTGGGCCCAGGCGTCGAGGATCGGCTGCACCACGCGCCAGCCGGCCTCGACATTGTCGGCGCGCTGGAACAGCGTCTGGTCGCCGATCATGCAGTCATGGATGAGCGTCTCGTAGCCGGTCGCCGGGGAGGCGTCGAAATAATCCTTGTACTGGAAGTTCATCTTGACGCCGCCGATCTCGAGCTCAGCCCCCGGAATTTTGGCGCCGAACTGCAGCGAGATGCCCTCGTCCGGCTGGATGCGGATGACCAGCAGGTTGGGCGTCACCTCCTCGACCGGCGTGTCGCGGAAGACCGCCGTGGGCGCGCGCTTGAACTGGATGCAGATCTCGCTCATGCGGCGCGGCAGACGCTTGCCCGTGCGGAGATAGAACGGCACGCCGGCCCAGCGCCAATTATCGATCATGAGCTTGAGCGCGACATAGGTCTGGGTATCGGAATCGGGCGAGACCCTGTCCTCCTCCCGATAGCCCTTGACCGGCTTCTCGGCCATGAGGCCGGCGCCATACTGGCCGCGCACGGTGTCCTGCAGGATCGTCTCGGGCGTGATCGGGCGGACCGAGGCCAGCACCTTGACCTTTTCCGAGCGCACGGCGTCGGCGTCGAACGAGGTCGGCACCTCCATCGCGACGATGGAGAGGAGCTGGAAGATATGGTTCGGCACCATGTCGCGCAGCGCGCCGGTGACCTCGTAGAAATTGCCGCGCTGCTCGACGCCCACCGTCTCGGCGACGGTGATCTGGACATGGTCGATATGGTCGCGATTCCACAACGGCTCGAAGATGCCGTTGGCGAAGCGGAAGACCATCATGTTCTGGACCGTCTCCTTGCCCAGATAATGGTCCATCCGGTAGATCTGCCGCTCGTCCAGCACGGAAAGAAGCTGCGCGTTCAGCTCCTTGGCCGAGGCCAGATCATGGCCGAACGGCTTCTCGACGATGACGCGCCGCCAGGATTCAGGGCCTTCCTGGACGAGGCCGGCGGCCGCGAGCTGATCGACGATCGGCGAGAAATATTCCGGCGCCGTCGCCAGATAGAACAGCACGTTGCCGATATCGCCGGTGCCGCCGGGCTGCAACTCCTTGATGTGCTGTAGCAGCGCCTTGTAGGCGGCCGGGTCGTCGAAATTACCCTGGACATAGCTCATCCGCTCGACCAGCTCGTCCCAGACATGCTTGTCGAATTCGCCGGTGGCGAATTTGCGGATGTCCTGGCCGAGCTCGGCGCGGAACGCCTCGCTGTCATGCTGCGCGCGGGCGATGCCGATCAGCCGGAACCCGTCCGACATCAGCCCGTCGCGGGCGAGATTGTAGAGCGCCGGGACCAGCAGGCGCTTGGTCAGATCCCCGGCCGCACCGAAGATGACCATGGTGCAGGGCGGCTCGACCGGCCCTCGTCTCCGTTTCCCTTCCGCCGGCATCGGTCCCTCCTGACGCATGGTTGCGGTGGCCGGAGATGCGGATCATCGCCGGCGCCTCAAGATAGTCCAACGATCCGGAGCGGGATCGTTCCGGATCGAATCAGGCTTCCCGATAAGATAGAAGCACCAATCCCACCAAGAGGAAACAGATCGGCCACACCCAGCCGGCCCAGCGATTGGCCGGCGGGTCGAGCCTGAGCTCGAGCCAGCGCGACCAGCCGGCGGCGATGCCGGCGAGTGCCAGCGGCGTATGGGTGAGCTCGATCAGCAGCTGGTCCTTGACGTTGGCGATGGCGTGCTGGTGCGTCAGCAGCAGCAGGCCGCCCAGCGCCGTGATCAGCGGGAAGACGAGTGCCGCCTTGGTTTTCGCCAGGCCACCGACCCGCACCCGCCATTCGAAGAAGGCGAAGACCACGAGCATCAGCACGAAGACCCGATGCTGCGCCACCTCGACATCGCGGAAACTGTCGAAGAAGCCGATGTCGCCGAGCGGCCAAACCTCCGGATCCGAGCGGACGAACAGGAAGCCGGCGAGGCCGAGAAAGACCAGCGGCCAATGCCGGGCCCAGCGAAGCCCGGCCTGATTGAGCAGCGCGAGAAACCCGATCGCCAGCACGAACAGGCCGGCCCAGTGATGGTTGTACTCGGACCAGGCGATGTCGAAGGCGTTGCGCGGCGGCAGGTCGCCGGAACCGGGCACGAAGGCCGGCGGCGGCTTCTTCGCCTGCTGTGCCGCCTCGGCGTCGAGCTGGATCTGGAGGGCCGGAATGCCGAGATCGGCGTGATCGGGCGAGCTCAGGCGCGGCCACATCGGCACGTTGCGCTCGACCACTTCGGCCCAGCTCACCCGATCGTTGGTGAGATCGACCGCCGGCGGCGAGGATGTGAGCGAGGCGGCGGCGAAGAAGAGCGTGAAGCCCACGCCCATCTCGACCTCGGCGAAGCGCTTCAGCCGCGTCACCGGCGTGTTGGGATCGCGCCGGAGCCTCTCGACCAGCCGGTAGTTCATGGCACCCATGGCCAACAGCGCCAGGAACAGCATGATCTTGGTGAAGACCATGACGCCGTAGGCGGTGCCGTAGAACCCGTCCCACGAGCCGACATAGAGGAACGCCATGAAGACGCCGGACACCAGGATGGCGAGGACTCCGAGCGTCGACATCTGCGAGAAGCGCTTGCCGACCCGGCGCCAGGCGCCGCCATCGTGGCAGCGGGCGAGCGCCATGACGAAGCAGGGCAGGCCGCCGATCCAGATCGCGGCACCCAATTGATGCAGCCCTTCGACCACCATCAGCGGCGCCCGGTTGTCGAGGCGGGCGGCGGCATGGGTGGTGCCCGTGGCGGCGGCGAGCACGATCACGATCGCGGCCCCGAGGATGCCCGCGGGCGCCCGGTCCTGCCGGTCGGCGAGACAGAGCGCCAGCACGACGGCGCCGCCGATCTTGATCAGGCTGTAGACCGCGAACTCGGCGCCCATGACGCCGCCGAGATCGATATCGACCGTGCCGATCAGCACGGCGCTCTGCAGCGCCAGCGTCACCGCCTCGGCCAGGATCAGCGCCAGCGTGCTCCACAGCGCGATCCGGCGCGTGCGTCGGCGGATTTCGCCGCCGGCATCGAGCTCGGGCTCGAACGGACGCGCCAGGAAAATCAGGAAGATGGCGCCGCCGAGCGCCATGGATTGCGCGACGATCGTCAGCCCGTGGACGATGACCGACAGATAGCCGAACAGATCGATCAGAAGTGTCATGAAACCGGCCGGATCCGCTCAGTTGCCGGTTACGGTGAAGGCCACGTCGCCGCGGGTGATATGGCCGTCGACCGCCAGCACCTGCCAGCGCAGCGAATAGGCGCCCGGCGGCAGCTCGGCCTTGGCCTCGAGGTCGCTCGCTTCGGCGCCGGTGGCGACGGGGAGCGTCGAGGTCGATTTGTCGGGATGGGTCAGCGTCAGGACCGAGCGCGCCGCATCGATTCGGCTGTTGAAGCGCAGCGAGAAGGCGACCGACGGGCCGGCGACGCTGCCATTGGCGGCAGGTGTCGACTGAACGAGAACCGCATGGGCCGAGGCCGGGCCGCTCGAGAACGCCAGCAGCGCGACAAGAGCGAACGCCGCAAGGAACTTGGACAGAAGACGCATCAACTTCTCACCGATTCGATAGGAGAATCGGGATTTAGCGCAGCCCCGGCGCAACTGTCCATCATCGAGCGCTCGGTGGGTGGTTGCCCTGCGTCGGGCACACGGCCTAAGCTCGCGCATGCCGAAGGCTAAATCCCGCTTGCCGCTCCGTTTGCGTCCGCCGGCCCGACCGAGGCTGTATGCGGCGCTTTTCATCGGCTGCGTCGTGCTGGCGCTCCTGCCGGGCGGGTTCGGCCTGCCGATCCGTTTCCTCGCCGGCTGGGACATCGCTGCGACGCTTTATCTCGTCCTCGCCGCCGAGATGGCGATGCGCTCGACGCCGGACCAGGTCCGCCAGCGCGCCTTGCGCCAGCAGGCCGGCCGCTGGACCGTGCTGACGCTGATGGCGGCCGCGGCGACCGCCAGCCTGGTCGCCATCGGCTTCATTCTCGGCGGCATCAAGGACATGCCGCCCGACGTGGTGCGGCTCCACATCCTGCTGGCCGCCGTCACCATCGTCCTCTCTTGGCTGTTCATCCACACCATCTTCGCGCAGATCTACGCCCACGAATATTTCGGGCCGGGGCGCGGCCTCAGGGATCCGGTGCCGATCGAGTTTCCCGGCGAGCCCGACCCGGACTATTGGGATTTCCTCTATTTCTCCGGCGTCATCGGCATGACCTGTCAGGTCTCGGACGTGGATATCCACTCCCGCCTGGTCCGGCGCGTGGCGCTCGCCCACGGCACGCTCAGCTTCTTCTTCAACACCGTGGTCCTGGCGCTCTCGGTCAATATCGGCGCGAGCCTGCTGTAGATCGATAAGGCTGCCGCTGAGTGCTTACGGCAGCGCTCCAATAGCGGACGTTTCTCCTGCAGCTCGGAACACCGCGCGCCCAAACCGTATTGCGGCAAATCTCGCGACAACGGGGCTTGCATAGTTTACGAACCAGTTGTACCATTGGTTCTACTGGTACATATAGGCAGCCTCCCTGATGGACATCACCATCGACATCGACAATCCCGTGCCGCAGTTCCAGCAGCTCATCGAACAGATCAAGGCTGCGGTCATGGACGGCATTCTGAAGGCGGGTGACGCGCTGCCCTCTATCCGCCAGCTCGCCAATGATCTCGAGCTCAACAGCAAGACAGTGGCCAAGGCCTACAAGCTGTTGGAGCGGGATTCGGTCATCGAAACCAAAGGCTACCGCGGCACCTATGTCCACCCCCGGGCCAAGGCGAACTGTGAGATCAACCTGCAGGAATGGACGTTGCGCAAGCTCGGCGAAACCGTCTCCGAGTTGCGCGAGGCCGGTGTGACCGATTCGGAAATCCGCAACGCGTTCGCCGTCTCCATCAGCCGGCAACCATCAGCAAAGTGAGGTGCTGTCGTGATCGAAGCCTATGCATTCCTTGCGGCGTTCACAGTGCAGATATTGGTCGTGTCCGTGCTGCATCCGGCCTGGCTCACAAGATATGCACGCGCGAAGGCGGAGGCCCAACTTCCGGGCTGGGACCGCAAATCTCGCGAGCGCTTTCTAACCGCATATCGCGCGGTGAACGCAGGCATCGCGGTCCTCGGTCTGGTGCTGCTGGGCTGGCTGTTCAACCACATGCGGAGCCCGGACTGGGATGCCGGACCGGTGACACGCCTGCACTCCGGCTATGTCATGGTGCAGGTATTGCCGTTCGTTCTCGTTTCGTTGATGGGAGCCTGGGTCAAAAGAAAAGCGCTCACGCGCTCGCCGCCGGCGGTCAAGCGGACAGCCAGTCTGCAGCGCCGTGGACTTTTCGATATCGTCTCGCCATTCACCGTTTTTCTCGCCGTCCTGGCATATCTCCTGTTTGCCGCCTTCATGATCACTATCCAGCAGCACCACCCGGCCGCAGGGTTTTCCGGCTACCGTCTCCTCGGCATCGTCACGCTGATCTGCGCCCTGAACGCATTTCTCGTGTACTGGCTCCAGTATAGCAGAAAGAAGTGGCCGCTCGAGACGCGCGCCTTTCGCACGCAGGCGGTGGAGGTTCAAATAAAGGTCATCTTATACGCGAGCATCGCCGTCGTCGTGTTCTTGTCGTTCAGCATCACGCTGCGGCTGCTGGATCTGCTGAGATGGATGCCGTTCGCGGTGAGTGTTTATTTCGTGATCGTCATGCTTTTCACCTCGATGGTACTATTCACGCTGCGGCGCCAGGCGGAGGCGGATCGCCTCGCCCCCAGCCCGGCTTCCTAGACCGCGATGACTTTAGGTCGAATCGACCTAAAGTCTGAATCGCTGTCTAGTTCATAGGGTTAGAGACTGATTCAGACATTAAGTCGAACTGAGTTAATGTCATCAGGCTCGAAGGGATGGGACGGCTCTATTCCGGCTTGCTCAGCCATTTGCTCATGACCACCCGCGGCGCCACCTCGTAATCGAGATGCTCATAGAAGGAGACCGCCTTGGTGTTCGTCTCCCGCACCAGGAGCTGCGCTTTGACCACCCCGCTCCGCCGCAGCCACTCTTCCGCCGCCTGCACCATTTGCCGCCCCACGCCGCTGCCGCGGGCGTGAGGCGCGGAGGCAACGTAGTAGAGCCAGCCGCGGTGACCATCATGCCCGACCATGACGCTGCCGCTCAGGCAACCGGTCTCGTCCTCGCCGACCAGCACGTCGGAACAGGCGCCGGCCATGGCGAACCGGAAATCGGCGGCGGGATCGTTGTAGCTCGCGACGAGTTCGCAGGCACGCCACAGCTCGACAAGGCCGGCTTCGTCTTCCGGCACGGCGCTTCTGATGGTCAGCCGCATGGTGGGATGCTCCGAGGGAATTGCAGACGATACAGCGCCTGGGAACAGAACCTTACGCGCCCGTGAAGCCAGGGCGAACGCCGGGTTTGATCTGCTCGATCAGATGGCTGCGGCGCTCCCGCTCGGCGAAGCCGAGAAGGATCGCGCAAGCACCGGCTTGGAACGCGGCGCCGAGATCCGCGGCCTGAAGCTCTCCGGCGATCCAGAACGAGACGCAGCCCCGGAAATGGAAGGCAAGCTGATCCGCGAGCACGGCTTGCGCCAGCCCCCTCATATCGAGAGCCATGCCGGCATAATCCCCGAGCGCCAGAGACCATAGCTCCCGCGAGTTCTGCCGGACCGAACCGGGCACCGGGTTGGCGACACCGAGCGACCCCACCACCGCCTTATGGACATCGGGCTTCTCCAGCAAGAGCGCCACACTGATCCGTCCCATCGCCAGCACATGGTCGATCGCGTCGCCGTCGGATGCTTCATCGCGAAAACGCGCCGCCATTCGTTCGATGAGGCGGGACGAGAGCGCCTGCATGATCGCGTTCTTGCTGCCGAAATGATTGAACGGCGTCGCAAAACCGACGCCGGCTTCCGAGGCCAGCGCGCGCATGGAAAATTCCGCCGTCTCGCTCTTCTGGAGCAGCCTCTCGGCGGCATCGAGCACGAGGTCCCGAGCGAGCTGCCGGTTTCTTGCCCTCAGAGGCTGTCGCGCTGTTCCCGCCATGGCCATCGCACTCCGTCATCCCATCGCCCCCTTGAATTCTATATCGTGATATAAATATCATATCGTGATATAGATCAGCGGCCCGATCACTGGCCGCCAGGAAAGGAGCAGTCATGAGCACCATCAAGACCTTTCTGATCACGGGCGTCAGTTCCGGGCTCGGCAAAGCCTTTGCCGAAGGCGTGCTGGCGGCGGGTCACCGGGTGATCGGCACGGTCCGCGATGCGGATGCCGCATCCAGGTTCGTGACCTTCGCGCCCGATCGCGCGCACGCCGTCCTCCTCGACGTAACGAACTTCGACGCCGTTCCGAAAGCTGTTGCCCAAGCGGAGCGCGCGGTCGGTCCGATCGACGTCCTTGTCAACAATGCCGGCTACGGCCACGAGGGCATCCTGGAGGAATCGTCGCTGGACGACATGCGGCGGCAGTTCGATGCCAACCTGTTCGGCGCCGTCGCGATGATCAAGGCGGTATTGCCCGGCATGCGGACGCGGCGCTCCGGCCATATCATCAACGTCACATCCATGGGCGGCTTCATCGCCATGCCGGGCGTGAGCTATTACTGCGGCAGCAAGTTCGCTCTCGAGGGCATTTCCGAAGCGCTCGGCAAGGAAGTGAAATCACTGGGCATCCATGTGACGGCGCTGGCGCCGGGCCAGTTCCGGACCGACTGGGCGGGACGCTCAATGGTGCGGGCCGATCGAACCGTCGCCGACTACGACGCGGTGATGAACCCGATCCGCGCCGCCCGGCAGGCGAAGAGCGGCAACCAGCCCGGCGATCCCGCCAAGGCGGCACAGGCGCTGCTCAAGCTGGTCGCGGCCGAGAATCCGCCGGTGCGGCTCTATCTCGGCGCGGATGCCCTGAAGCTCGTCCAGGATAAGATCGAGGCGATGAAGGCCGAGATCGCCGCGTGGGAGGAGATTTCCCGCTCGACCGACTTCGCGCGGCCGGCCTGATCGGATATTCGGCCATTAAGCAGCGGAACGGAGAATAGGGAGCCCTACTCCCGCCCGTCGGGATCTTCGAGCGTCACCGTCTCGGTGTCGTAATCATAGGCGAAGAGCTCGGCATGGCGGCCCCAATTGATCACGGTCTCCAGCACCGAGGCCGCTTCCTCCTCCTCGAGCTGGTCCTCGAGCTCGGCCAGGAACCGGCCGGCCGGCGCGCGGTGATTGGGCCGCTCCTCCAGCACCTTGCGGATATGGACGGCGAGCGGGATGTGGCGCATGAGCTGCTCGGCCAGGAGCCGCTTGCGCTCCAGCAGCGCGGCGTCGCCATAGATCTTGCCGGCCGGGGTCAGCGCGATATCGCCGTTCTCGACATGGGCGAAGCCCAGGAGCTGCAGCGCCTCGATCAGCGGGAACAGATCGTCGACATCGAGGCTCTGATATTCGGCGAGCGCCGGCAGGTCGGCCTTGCCCTCGAACCGGCTCTCCATCAGCGTCTCGATCAGGCCGGCGAGTTGCTGCACCGGCGCGTCGGGCAGGCGGTAGCCCACGGAGATCTGCTCGGCCTTGATGCCGCGCTTGCCGATATGGCCGGTGGTGAGATGACCGTAGACCTCGTCGACGATGCGGCGGAAATCCGGGCTGTTCCAGTCGCGCGGGCGCGGCATCGGGATCGGGATCTCGACCTGGATGCGGCCGGGATTGGAGGTGAAGATGATGATGCGGTCGGCCATCTCGACCGCTTCCTCGATATTGTGCGAGACGACGAGGATGCTCTTGGTCGGGATGAGCTTGTCGGCCCAGAGGTCGGTCAAGTCGCCGCGCAGCGTCTCGGCCGTCAGCACGTCGAGCGCCGAGAAAGGTTCGTCGAGCAGCAGCACCTCGGGATTGATGACGAGGGCGCGGGCAAAGCCCACGCGCTGGCGCATGCCGCCCGACAGCTCCTTGGGGTAGGCCGACTCGAAGCCGTCGAGGCCGATGAGGTCGATCGCGGCCAGCGCGCGCTTGCGCCGCTCGGCCGGCGGCACGCGCAGCGCCTCGAGCCCGAGCTCGACATTGCCGAGCACGGTGAGCCAGGGAAAGAGCGCGAAACTCTGGAACACCATGCCGACGCCGCGCAGCGGACCCTTGACCGGATTGCCCTTGTAGCGGACATCGCCGCCGGTCGCCGGGATGAGCCCGGCGAGGATCCTGAGGAAGGTCGATTTGCCCGAGCCGGATTTGCCGAGGCAGGCCACGATCTCGCCCTCGGAAAGGGTGAAGTTGACATCCTCCAGCACCGAGCGGCCGCCCGCATCGTTGCCGCGGAACACCTTCTTCACCCCTTGGGCGACCATCATCGTTTCGTGATCCATGGTCACGCTCCTCAGTCGAGCCGCAGCTTTTCAGCCGCGAGGTTGTAAAGCCGCCGCCACAGCAGGCGGTTGAACAGGATGACATAGAGGCAGAGCACGCCGTTGCCGAGCACGGCGCGCGCGCCCTCCGAATGCTCGGTGATATAGGCGCCGACGCCGGTGGCGGTGAGCGTCGTGTCGCCCCATTGCACGACCTCGGCCACGATCGAGGCGTTCCAGGCGCCGCCGGCCGCCGTGAGCGCGCCGGTGACATAGGCCGAGAAGATGCCGGGCAGGATGATCCGGCGCCACCAGAGCCAGCGGGTGACGCCCAGATTCTGCGCGGCGTAGTGCAGCTCGGCCGGGATCGCGATGACGCCGCCGATGACGTTGAACAGGATGTACCATTGCGTGCCGAGGATCATCAGCGGGCTGATCCAGATCTCGACATTGAGATGGAAATGCGTGATGCCGAGCACGACGATCGGAAACAGCAGGTTCGACGGGAACGCCGCCAGGAACTGGATGATCGGCTGGGCGATTTGCGCGATCTTAGGCCTGAGCCCGATCCAGACCCCGATAGGAACCCAGATCAGGCTGGCGATAGCGATCAGCACGATGACCCGGAGGGCTGTCACCCCGCCGAGCAGGATCACCTCGAAGATCTCGCTGATCGGCACGTTGCTGCCGATATAATCGACCAGCCACCAGAGCGCATAGATCGCGGCCCCGCCGAAGACGATATTGACGCCCCATTCGACGCTGCGCGGGGTTTCCTTGTCTTCGATCGGCTTGGGGGCCCGGCGCGGCACGACCAGGCCGATGGCAGCGCCGAGGGTCGTCCAACCGCTCTTGAAGAGCCAACCGATGAGGTCGAACACGCGGGCGCGCTGCAGGACGATGAGGAACCAAGGCCGCCGCATCCCCTCCTCGCCGGAAAGCTCGTTCTTGAACTTCTGCGACCAGGCGAGCAGCGGCCGGAACAGCATCTGGTCGTACATCAGGATGACGATCAGCATGGTGCCGATGGCATAGAAGATCGCCATCAGATTCTGTTGATCGATGGCCGCGCTGATGTAGGAGCCGATGCCGGGCAACAGCACCGGATGGCCGTCGATCTTGATCGCCTCGGACGCGACGACGAAGAACCAGCCGCCCGACACGGACATCATCATGTTCCAGACCAGGCCCGGCATGGCATGCGGGACCTCCAGCCGCCAGAAGCTCTGGAACGGCGTCAGCTGATACATGCGCACCGCCTCGTTCAGCTCGCCCGGCACGGTCCGGAAGCTCTGATAGAGGCTGAAGGTCATGTTCCAGGCCTGGCTGGTGAAGATGGCGAAGATGGCGGCACATTCGACGCCGAGCAGCTGGCCGGGAAAGAGCGTGATGAAAGGGACGACGGCAATCGCCTCGAAGCCCAGGATCGGTATGGATTGCAGGATATCGAGGACGGGGATGAGCAGCTTCTCGGCCTGTCGGCTCTTCGCGGCCAGAGCGGCGTAGACCAAGCTGAAGACGAGCGAGGCGGCAAGCGCCACGCCCATGCGCAGCACCGTTCGGACGGCATAGAGCGGCAAGGCCGACGGATCGAGCGAGATCGGGATCTCGTGGCCGAGCTGAAACGGCGTCACCGCCTGCTGGCCGCCATAGGCGATCAGGGCAATGAAGCCCAGCACAATCGGCAAAGCGACAGCGTCCCAGACATTGGGACGCAACCGCGCCGCCCATTCGAAATTCGGCTGCCCCCAAGCGAGCTGCATCAATCCTCTCCCGCCGCTTCGCCAGAGAATGGCAGGTGAGTAGCCCAGAGCGACGGTCGAACGGAACCAAAAAAGCATAGAACCGCTTTCGGCACGTCGAATTCTCGGTATGGAGGCCCGACGTTCAGGGATATTTCAATCTCGTGACACCGCCAAACTCGCGCTATCCTGGCCAAGGCCCGGCCAAATAAATAAGAATAGGCCTCGATACTGGTGCGAGCGCGCCAAGTCCCCCCCGACTCGGGACCGAATTGACCCTTTCCCACTCTCTTCGTCTGGTTAATTTTTCGCAACCGAGAGGTGCGATAAAGGCGCCTCATATCGCCACGAGGGCGATGGATTGGCGTTCACAAGACGTTGAATGACATCGGCATAATTCCCTTGCTGGCAAGCGTTCCGCTGCGGCATTATGGTAAAGGTACGATATCTAGAGCGTCGCCTTCCACCTGACGGGGAAGCGAAATCGAATCCTTATGCCATTAGCATCAGCACGAGTATCGGGGAGAGACCAACCTCTATCCGTGTCTCGATTACTTGTCGGGACACTGTAAGGACGCATATTCGGCTCGACCGCCGGTTCCGTCGAGCGGTTGGCCTAACGTGAGAGACGCATGGGGCGCGGACACATCTGCCGGGACGCGAAGCTCTTCAAACACGGGGGATTTCAATGAAGCGAATTGGACGACTTTCCTATACGGTTGCCGGAATATTGGGCGCGGTCCTGGCGACCGGCCATGCTTCCGCGTTCGAGAAGGGGCAGATCGGCACGCGCGCGATGGCGCAGCTGCCGGTCGAGTTCGACATCTATGTGCCGATCCAGAATCGCGCGGATCTCGAAAAGCTCGAAGCCGACCAGACCACGCCCGGCTCGGCCCAATATCACAAATGGCTCTCGCCGACCGAGTTCAATGCGCGCTTCGCGCCCTCGCCGGCGCTGGTCAAGAAGATGAGCAAGGAACTGGCCGCCAGCGGCATCACCGTCACGGAAGTCCACACCCACTCGCTCCATGCGGTCGGCACGGCGAGCGCCATCGAGCGCGCCTTCTCGACGGAACTGGCCACGACCAAATTCTCCAACGGCCGTTCGAGGCTGGCCGCGACCCGGGCGATGGTGCTGACGCCGACGCTCCTGGCCAGCGGCGCCGTGATATCGACCTTCTCGAACACCATTCACATGAAGAAGCCGCTGCTGATCCCCGCCGGCGACACGCCCGACAACCGGACGAGCCCGACCGGCGGCTATTGGTTCGACGATCTGAAGCAGGCCTATCAGTTCCCGAGCAACAAGGTCGTCAACGGCAAGGGCGTCACGATCGGCATCCTGATGGAAGCCGGGCAGAGCCAGGCCGACACCAACGCCTATTTCGCCCATGAGGGGGTGCCGACGCCGAAGATCACCGAGATCAACCTGTACGGCGCCACGCCTTACGATCCGACCAACCCGTTCAACTCGGCCGAAATCCAGCTCGATATCCAGCAATCCGGCGGGACGGCGCCCGGCGCGTCGATCGTCCATTACAACATTCCGGACCTGAACGACACCACGCTGCTGGCCGCCATAACCCAGATCGACGAGGACAACGCCGTCGACGTCGTCAGCATGTCGTTCGGCGGCGGCGAAGTCTTCTATACCCCCGACTATAACGGCGGCCAGGATTTCAGCGGCATCCTGGTGGTCTTCGACGATCTGTTCGCGCAGGGCAATGCCGAAGGCATCACCTTCGTCGCGAGCTCGGGCGATTTCGGCTCCAACCCGGTGCCGGCTCTCGCCTGCCTCGAACCCGGCGCGACCGCGGGCTGCGGCGGCTTCGTCACCACCGCCGAGTCGCCGGCCTCCTCGCCGCACGTCACCGGTGTCGGCGGCACCAACCTGGTCACCTCCTTCACCTCGGGCAGCCTCGCCTCCACCTATGTGAGCGAGAACGCCAATCCGGACCCCGTCGTCGGCGACCCCGATTTCGGCACGCCGGCGACCGGCGCCATCTGGGCCTCGGGCGGCGGCACGAGCATCGTCTACAAGAAGCCCGACTTCCAGAAGCTGGTCGCGACCGGCGCCAAGATGCGGGCCGTGCCCGACGTGTCGCTGCATATGGGCGGCTGCCCCAGCGTCGCGGTCAAGCCGTGCGGCCCCAATCGCAGCTTCGACGAGGTCGGCATCAATGGCGGCTTCTTCGGCTTCATCGGCACCAGCGCCTCGGCGCCGGACTTCGCCGGGCTGATGGCGCTCAAGATCCAGTGGCTGGGCGGGCGCCTGGGCAACGAGAATACCCAGATCTACCAGCTCGCGGCCCAGCAATTGGCGGGCGGAACGCCGGTCTATCGCCAGAACATCCCCGGCAGCAACGGCGTCTTCGTGACCAAGAAGAAGGGCTACAACGAGGTGCTCGGCAACGGTACCATCATCGGGACGGCTTTCCTGCTCGACCCGACGATGCCGGCGGCGGGCAACCCCCAGACGCCCAGCAACCCGTAAGGAGGCCGGCCGGCCTGCATCCGTCCGATGCGGGCCGGCCATCCCATCATGCGCATCACCTATCTCGCCCCGCTTCTGGTGGCCTCCCTGGTTCTGCCGGCCCAAGCCGCCGAGAAGCTGCGCTTCTGGAACCTGACCGACGTGACCATCGTCGAGCTGATGCTGGCGCCCGCCGGCACCGAGCAATGGGGCAAGAATCAATGCCTGAACGATGCCGACAAATCCGTCTCCGCCGATGAACGCCTGACGCTCACCGACGTGACGCCCGGGCGCTACGACGTGAAGCTCACGGGCAAGAGCGGCCGGGCCTGCCTGGTGCGCAATGTCGAGCTCAAGGGCGGCGGCCCTTACGCCTTCTCGATCGCCAACGGCGATCTGGGGGACTGCAAGCTCTGACGAGAACGCAATGCCGGGCGGGTTGCGGTCGCCGGGCCGGTGATGCTAGCGTCACATCAACGTGTATGGGGTGCCCTGGAGATCCGCTCCAGAGGCTGAGATCACACCCATAGAACCTGATCTGGGTCATGCCAGCGAAGGGATGCACGAGGATGCCAGGCGCTTCTCATTTGAATTCCATCCAATCCCCCCCTCGCGTCGCGATCGTCGGCGGCGGCGTCATCGGCCTTTCGATCGGCTGGCGGCTCCGCCAGGCCGGCGCACCCGTGACGATCTTCGAGCGCGGTGAGCCCGGCCGCGGCGCGTCCTGGGCCGCTGCCGGCATGCTCGCCGCCGGCATCGAGGCGGAGCCGACCGAGGAGGCGCTCTACACGCTCGGCCGCTTCAGCCAGTCGCTCTGGCCCGGTTTCGCCGCCGAGCTCGAAGCCGCCTCGGGCCTGCCGGTCGGATATGATGCGACCGGCACGCTGGTCGTGGCCTTCAACCGCGACCAGGCTGAGAAGCTGCGCCACGGCATCGAGTTTCAACGGCGGCTGGGCGGCGTGTTCGAATGGCTGACCGGCAGCGCCGCGCGCGAGCGCGAACCGTCGCTGGCCGCCACGATCGTCGCCGGCGTGCTGAGCCCGAACGATCATCAGGCCGACAATCGCCTGCTCGGTGCCGCACTGGTCGAAGCGTTCCGCAGAAGCGGCGGCGAATTGCTCACCGGCGGGCCGGTCGGCATCGACATGGCCGGCGGCCGGGCCTGTGGCGTCGTCCGCGGTGGCGAGCGCCACCCGGCCGACATCGTGGTGGTGGCCGCCGGGGCCTGGAGCCGCGAGGTGCCGGGCCTGCCGCGCCCGGCCCGGCCGCCGACTCGCCCGATCAAAGGACAGATGATCGCCCTATCCATGCCGCCGGCATTGCCGCTGATCCGCCATGTGGTCTGGGGCGCCGGCTGCTATCTGGTGCCGCGCCGCGACGGCAGGCTGCTGATCGGTGCCACCACGGAAGAGCGCGGTTGGGACGACAATCTCACTGCCGGCGGCGTGCTGGGGCTGCTCGACGATGCCTGGCGCACGCTGCCCGGCATCGAGGAACTGCCGGTCCAGGAGATGTGGACCGGCTTCCGCCCCGGCTCGCCCGACGACATGCCGATCCTGGGCTCGTCCGGCATCGACGGGCTGGTGCTGGCGACCGGGCATCACCGTAACGGCATTCTCTTGACCCCGGCGACGGCGGAGCTCGTCGCCGGCGCCATCCTGTCCGGTCGGGAGGATCCGCGCCTGGCGCCGTTTCATCTCGATCGATTCGAAACCGGAGCGACATGACCGAGCAACCGACCATCAGGGTGAACGGCGTCGAGCAACCGTTCGAGACGCTATCGATCCAGGATCTTCTTGCCGCGCGCGGCATTGCCGTCGAGGGGCGCGGCGTGGCGGTGGCGCGCAATGGCGGCGTCGTGCTGCGCCGGCTGTGGCCCGGCACCATGATCGAGGCCGGCGACGAGATCGAGATCATCAAGGCCGTGGCGGGCGGCTGAGAAAGAGGAATTGAGGATGAGCACTATCGACCGCTTCGAGATCGCCGGCGCCGCCATCGGCTCGCGCCTGGTCATGGGCACCGCGGGCTACCCCAACCAGCGCTCGATGCTGGCCGCCCTCGAAGCCGGCGGCGCCGAGATCGTCACCGCCTCGATCCGCCGCATCAGCCTCGATTCATACGGCGAGAGCCTGCTCGACGTGCTCGGCGGCCGTTTCAAGCTGCTGCCCAACACGGCCGGCTGCGCCACGGTTCGCGATGCCGTGCTGACCGCCGAGCTGGCGCGCGAGGCGCTCGACACCAACTGGGTCAAGCTGGAGCTGATCGGCGACCGCGACACGCTTTATCCCGATGTCGAGCAGCTCTTGAAGGCGGCCGAGCAACTGGTGGCGAGCGGGTTCGCCGTCTTTCCCTATACCAACGACGATCCGGTGACGGCCCGCAAGCTGGCCGATATCGGCTGTGCCGCGGTCATGCCGCTGGGCTCGCTCATCGGCTCGGGCATGGGCATCGCCAATCCGCAGGCGATCGAGCGGATCTGCCGGCACTCGCCGGTCCCGGTCATCCTCGATGCCGGCATCGGCACGGCGTCTGACGCCTGCCTCGCCATGGAGCTCGGCTGCGCGGCCGTCCTGCTGCAGACCGCGATCGCCAAGGCGGAATCGCCGGTCTCGATGGCCCGCGCCATGCGCCACGCGGTCGAAGCCGGCTACCTCGCCCGCCGCGCCGGCCGCATCCCCAAGCGCGACCATGCCGAGCCGTCGAGTCCGCAATTGGGGTTGATCGGGTCGTGAAGAGGCTTTCACCTTATACCAATCTTTGGTGCTATTTGCTTGGAGGTGCTTATGGCCAGCAAAAATACGTCCTTCAGCCTTGGCGGGCATTTCACCGGCTTCATCGAGACGATGGTCGCTGAAGGCCGATACGACAATGCGAGCGATGTAATGCGGGCGGGCCTTCGCTTGCTGGAAGAGCAGGAAGCGACGCTCGCGGCGCTGCGGAACGCCCTTATCGAGGGCGAGGAAAGCGGCCCGTCCACACCCTTCGACTTCGATGCGTTCATCGCGCAAAAGCGGGCGGCTCGATCGCCTGCGGCATGAAGGGGAAATATACCCTTTCTTCCCGCCCCCAAGCCGGGCTGCTTATAGTAGCCCTCCCGTATCTCCGGGCAGGCACGGCCTCAGGCGCCCATTTGTTTTCTACCGGCTGGCCGATGATGGTGTCGATGTTGTCCGTATCCTCCATGGCCGGATGGATATCGAACGTCATCTCTGAACGATCGGACGTTGCCCTACCCCGCGCGGGTCAGCGCAAGTAGCTCGTGACGTGATTGAAATTCCGAGCGAGCCGCTCCGCTTTCTCGTGATCGCCGATCAGCTCCATGGCACCGATGGTCAAGCGCACCACCGACATCCCGGCAACGAGGCTGAAGAAGAGCCAGGAGCCCAGCGTCGTCAGAAAGCTCACCAATTCCACGTGCAATTTCCCGCCTCGTACCGAGTGAATATAGTGGTTCCGATACACACCGCCACGATATCACTCATGCTTCGCCGATGGTCCTAAAAGTGCCCGTCAGGAACGGCGCCGGGGTTTCGGTTTATGGTTGCGCCGCGCTTTGCGGGTGATGCGGCAGAAGCTGGCGGAGCTTCTGCCCCAGATGCTCATGCACCGGTTTCTCCGCCGGCCGCATAATGACCAGCGGCAGCCAGACGCAGGCGCCCACGACAATCACGCTGCCGACCATCGCCAAAGCACCGCGCGTCAAGAAGCGATGCCGCGCCGCCTCATCGGCGAAGCCCGCGTTCATTTCGGCCCGAAATCGCGGAAACAGGACATAGCGCCACGGCCGGAAGCTGGCACCGAGCAGTCGCATGATCGCGACCATGAGCCGGATCGTAAGGTCGAGCAGCCCGGCGAGGATCGTCGCGATCGGCTCGACCATCCTTACTGAGCGGTAGCCGCCCCCGACGGTGCCCCGTCGCCGCGGCGCAGGCGCTTTTCACCGAGGAACAGCAGGATCGGCGAGGCGATGAAGATCGAGGACATGGTGCCGACGAAGATGCCGAACACCATGGTGATGGCGAAGAACTGCACCGAGCCGCGGGCGATGATCGCGAGCGGCACGATCGACAGCAGCACGGTGAGCGAGGTCGCGACCGTGCGCGAGAGCGTCTGGTTGATCGAGAGATCGATCACCTCGCGCAGCGGCATCGCCTTGAACTTGCGCAGATTCTCGCGGATGCGGTCATAGACCACGACCTTGTCGGTGACCGAGAAGCCGATCAGGATCAGCACGGCCGCCAGCGCATCCTGATCGAAGGGCAGCTGAGTCACGGCGTAGAAGCCGATCGTCTTGGTGGCGTCGAGCACCAGCGTCACCACCAGGCCGACGCCGAACTGCCAGTCGAAGCGGAACCAGATCCAGGCAAGGATGCCGAGCAAGGCGAACCCCGTCGCCTCCAGGCCGGCGGTGGTAAGGTCGTTGGAAACCTTGGCGCCGACGACCTCGAGCCGCAGGATCTCCGTGCCCGGAAAATATTTGTCGAGCACGGCCTGGACCTGCGGCCGGATCGTCTCGGCGCTGGCGCCCGTGGTCAGACGCACCAGCTGATCGCGCGGCGAGCCGAAAGGCTGAACGAGCGCATCGCCCATGCCGAGCTCGCCGAAGGCGCTGCGCAGCTTGGCGTCGTCGACATCCGCGGCGAAGCGCAGCTCTGTCAGCACGCCGCCGCGGAAATCGATCGTGTAGTTGAGCCCCGGATGAATAAACAGGATGATCGAGGCGATGCTGAGCACCGCGGAGGTGATCACGCCGGCGAAGCGGCCCCGCATGAAGCGGATCTTGGTATTGTCGGGGACGAGACGCAGCAGGCGCACGGGCCGGTTACTCCGAGGGATCTTTTAAAGGCGCCCCTAGTAGCACTGATCGGGCCGCCAGGCCAGATCATGCGTCGAAGCAACCGGCAACCATGCGTTTCGGCTATTTCCCGCCGGCGGCGGCGTCGAGCGCCAGGTTCAGCGCCAAGACATTGACCCTGGGCTCGCCCAGGATGCCGAGCGTGCGGCCCTGGGTCGTCTGGGCGACCAGCTCACGCACCTTGTCGGGCGATATCCCGCGCGCCTTGGCGACGCGTTCGACCTGGAAGGCGGCCGCGGCCGGGGTGATGTCCGGATCGAGCCCGCTGCCGGACGCGGTGACGAGATCGACCGGCACCGGTGCGTTCTTCTCCGCCTTGAGCGTCGCCACGTCGCCGCTCACCCGATCGATGAGCGCCTTCGAGGTCGGGCCGTAGTTGGAGCCGGTGGAGTTGTCGGCGGCATAGGGCGTGGCCACGGTCTTGGTCGCGTCGTTCGGATCGGGCTCGACCGTGGCCGACGGCCGGCCGTGGAAATACTTGTCCGAGGTGAAGTTCTGGCCGATCAGCGACGAGCCGATCACCTTGCCGTCCTTCTCGATCAGGCTGCCGGCGGCCTGACGCGGGAAGAAGAGCTGGGCGACGCCGGTGATCGCCAGCGGATAGATCAGCCCGAGTAGCAAGGTGAATGCCAGCAGCAGGGTGATGGCGGGACGGAATTGCTTGAGCATAGCGGCCTCCTCAGGCCAGGCCGAGAGCGTTGACGATCATGTCGATCGCCTTGATGCCGATGAACGGGACGATCACGCCGCCGACGCCGTAGATCAGGATGTTGCGGGCCAGCAGGCGCTGGGCCGATTGCGGCTTGTACTGCACGCCGCGCAGCGCCAGCGGGATGAGGGCGATGATGATGAGCGCGTTGAAGATGATCGCCGACAGGATGGCGCTTTGCGGTGTGCCCAGCCGCATGACGTTGAGCGTCTGGAGCTGCGGGTAGAACGTCAGGAACATCGCCGGGATGATGGCGAAATATTTCGCCACGTCGTTGGCGATCGAGAAGGTGGTGAGCGAGCCGCGGGTCATCAGCAATTGCTTGCCGATGCCGACGATCTCGATGAGCTTGGTCGGATCGCTGTCGAGATCGATCATGTTGCCGGCCTCGCGGGCCGCCATCGTGCCAGTCTGCATGGCGACGCCGACATCGGCCTGGGCCAGCGCCGGCGCGTCATTGGTGCCGTCGCCGCACATGGCGACGAGCTTGCCCTTGGCCTGCTCCTCGCGGATGAGCCGGAGCTTCGCCTCCGGCGTCGCCTGGGCGAGGAAGTCGTCGACCCCCGACTCGGCGGCGATGGCGGCGGCAGTCAGCGGGTTGTCGCCGGTGATCATCACCGTGCGGATGCCCATCTGGCGCAGCTCGGCGAAGCGCTCGCGAATGCCGCCCTTGACCACATCCTTGAGATGGATGACGCCGAGCATGCGGCCATCCTTGGCGACCGCGAGCGGCGTGCCGCCGGACTTGGCGATCCGCTCCACCGCCTGGTCGAGCTCGCGCGGGAAGGTGGCGTTGGGGTTCTTGTTGACCTGGCGCACCCAGGCGATGACCGCATCGGTGGCACCCTTGCGGATGGCGCTGCCTTCGACATCGATGCCGCTCATACGGGTCTGCGCCGAGAAGGGAATGAACTGCGCCTTCAGCGGCCCCATCTCGCGGGCGCGGATGCCGTATTGCTCCTTGGCCAGGATCACGACCGAGCGGCCTTCCGGCGTCTCGTCCGAGAGGCTGGCGAGCTGGGCGGCGTCGGCCAGCTCCTGCGGGGTGATACCGGGCAGCGGCACGAACTCGCTGGCGACACGGTTGCCGAGGGTGATCGTGCCGGTCTTGTCGAGCAACAGCGTGTCGACATCGCCCGCCGCCTCGACCGCGCGGCCGGACATGGCGAGCACGTTGAACTTCACCAGCCGATCCATGCCGGCGATGCCGATCGCCGAGAGGAGGGCGCCGATCGTGGTCGGAATGAGCGTCACGAACAGAGCCACCAGCACCACGACCGAGACGGCGCCGCCACCATAGGCGGCGAAGCTCGGGATCGTCACCGTGGCGAGCACGAAGATGAGGGTCATGCCGATCAGCAGGATGGTGAGCGCGATCTCGTTCGGCGTCTTCTGGCGAGAAGCGCCTTCGACCAGCGCGATCATGCGGTCGAGGAAGGTCGAGCCGGCGCTGGCGGTGATGCGCACCTTGATCCAGTCCGACAGCACGCGCGTGCCGCCTGTGACGGCCGACCGGTCGCCGCCGCTTTCGCGGATGACCGGAGCGGATTCGCCGGTGATCGCCGATTCGTCGATCGAGGCGACGCCCTCGATCACCTCGCCATCGGACGGGATGAGATCCCCCGCCTCGACCAGCACCAGGTCGCCCGCCTTGAGAGAAAGGCCGGGGACCTCCTTGTAGGTCTCGTCGGACATGCTGCCGAGCTTCTTGGCGACGCTTTCCGTCCGCGTCTTGCGCAGCGCGTCGGCCTGCGCCTTGCCGCGTCCTTCGGCGACCGCCTCGGCGAAATTGGCGAAGACGACGGTGAACCAGAGCCAGATCACGATCTGGGTTTCGAACAGGATATTGCCGATGCCGAAGGCCAGGTCGCGGATGAGGATGATGGTGGTGAGGGCCGCCACCACCTCGACCACGAACATGACCGGATTGCGGACCAGCGTGCGCGGATCGAGCTTGCGGAAGGAGCCACCGATCGCCGGCACCAAAATCGAGGTGTCGAAGATCGAGCTCGAGCGGCGATCGTGCCGGACCGGCTCAAGGGGGGAATGCATGGGGAGCCTCCGGATCAAAAGAGCGTGCCGGCCTGCATCGCGAGATGCTCGACCACAGGGCCGAGTGCGAGCGCCGGGAAGAAGGTGAGGCCGCCGATGATCAGGATGACGCCGATCAGCAGAGCGACGAAGAGGCCGTTATCGGTCGGGAAGGTACCGGCGGAAGCCGGAACGATCTTCTTGGCGGCGAGCGAGCCCGCCACCGCCAGCATCGGCACGATGAACAGGAAGCGGCCCATGAACATGGCGATCGCCATGGTGATGTTGAGGAAGGTGTTGACGCCGTAGCCGGCGAAGGCGCTGCCGTTGTTGCCGGTGGCCGAGGTGAAGGCGTAGAGGATCTCGCTGAAGCCGTGCGGACCGGCATTGCTGAGCGTGGCCGTGCCGTCGGGCACGACCGCGGCGATGGCCGTGAAACCCAGGATCGAGACCGGCAGGATCAGGATGGCCAGGATCGCCATCTTGACCTCGCGGCTCTCCAGCTTCTTGCCGACATATTCGGGCGTGCGCCCGACCATGAGCCCGGCCACGAACATGGCGACGACCGCGAACATGAGCATGCCGTAGAGGCCGGAGCCGACGCCGCCGAAGATGATCTCGCCCAACTGGATGTTGATCATCGGGATCATGCCGGCGAGCGGCATGAAGCTGTCATGCATGCCGTTGACGGCGCCGCAGCTGGCGTCGGTGGTGACGGTGGCGAAGAGAGCGGTGTTGGCGATGCCGAACCGGACCTCCTTGCCTTCCATGTTGCCGCCGGCCTGGAGGCCGCTCGCCGCCTGGTCGATGCCCAGGGTCGCGAATTGCGGGTTGCCGCCGGCCTCGACCGGATAGACGACGGCGACGCCGGCCAGGAACAGAAGCCCCATCACGCCGAACAAGGCCCAACCCTGGCGCTGATTGCCGACCATGCGCCCGAAGACGTTGGTGAGCGCCGCTCCGATGGAGAAGATCGAGATCATCTGGATCAGGTTCGAGAGCGCGGTCGGATTCTCGAAGGGGTGGGCGGAGTTGGCGTTGAAGAAGCCGCCGCCGTTGGTGCCGAGCATCTTGATCGCCTCTTGCGAGGCGACGGGCCCGACCGCGATGGTCTGCTTGACGCCGTCGAGCGTGGCGGCATCGACATAGGCGCCCAAGG
Source organism: Aliidongia sp. (assembly GCA_035539155.1). Classification (GTDB taxonomy): domain Bacteria; phylum Pseudomonadota; class Alphaproteobacteria; order ATCC43930; family CGMCC-115725; genus JAXDMU01. The sequence goes on from DATLIZ010000013.1 coordinate 350,806, forward strand.
TCTGCGGCACGCCTTGCCAGACCAGGAACAGCGCGTAGACGATCGAGATCGGCAGCAGGATGTAAAGGCAGCAGCGGGTGAGATCGACCCAGAAATTGCCGAGCGTCTTGGCCGAACGCCGGGCGAAGCCGCGGATGAGCGCGATCGCCAGCGCCACGCCGGTGGCCGCGGAGACGAAGTTATGAACGGTGAGCCCCAGCATCTGGGTGAAGTAGCTCATCGTCGTCTCGCCCGAATAGAACTGCCAGTTCGTGTTGGTGACGAAGCTGACCGCCGTGTTCAAGGCGAGATCGGGGGCGAGCGCCGACTGTCCTTGCGGGTTGAGCGGCAGCACATCCTGCAGCCGCAGCATGGCATAGAGCAGGATGGCGCAGACCAGATTGAAGATGAGCATGGCGGCGCCATAGATCAGCCAATCCTGCTCGTCATTCTCGCGCACGCCGGCGAGCGCGTAGAAGCCGCGTTCGACCGGGCGCAAGACCGGGCTCAGGAAGGTGCGCTCACCATTGAAAACGCGCGTCATGAACTGGCCCAGCGGCCGGGTCAACGCGATGACCAGAATGCAAAAGAGGGCGATCTGGGCGATGCCGTTCAAAGTCATGATAAGTCCCTAGAATCGCTCGGGATTGATCAACGCATAGACCAGATAGGCCAGCAAGCCGATCGAGACGGCGCCGCCGAGAATATAGTCAAACAGCATGATGCTTCCTCAAACGTGGTCGCAAGCGACCAGATAAGCGAGGCCGACGCCGAACATCCCGGAGATGACGACGAGCCAGATAATATCGAACATGTGCATACACTCCGCGACAAGACGGAACTGTCCGGCACCATATTAGGATACCGGCAGATATAAATTCCAGATGGGTCGCCTTTGATCCGTATAAAAATACCGTAAAAACGGATCAGCGACCCTACTTGTCTAGCACGGCACAGAATAGATTGCCAATGTATCTGTATTACCCTGTTTTTAACGTCGGTATTCGCAAGGTGATATGGATTTTTTATGCGATGGCATGATGTTTTGCCGCACCTACAAGCAAATGGTGCGAGTAATACCCATGACCGGATCGTTTCGGACCAGCGTGGCGCCGGGGGCGCTGGCGCTGGCCGCCGTATTTTCCCTCGCCTTTCGGCCGGCCGCCGCGCATGCCGAAGATGCCGTTGCGAGCTCGACCGACTGCACCGGCACCGTCGATCCCTATAAGAACTTCGCCTGCCTCGACACCTATCTCGGTGACGATGTCGCGACACGTTTCTTGAACTACTACAAGCTCGAATGGGGTCAGTCGAGCGCTCCCTCCGATCCCAACGCGCCGGCCTCGCGCCGCGACGATTGGCCTGCGACTCCCGAAACCACGCCGCCCATGCCCTTCACGGAATGGCCCTATGGCGGCACCACCTCGCTCGGCGTGACAAGGCCGGGTTCGGTCGACAGCCCGCTGATGGTGGCGACCGCGAATACTTCAATCGGCCATTGGCTGCAGGATAACAACTTTCAATTCTATGGCTGGCTCGACGTTGGCGCCAATCTCAGCAGCAACACGGTCCGGCCGGGCGGCAACGCGCCCATCGCCTATGCCTATACGCCGAACACGGTGCAGCTAGACCAGTTGGTCTTCTATCTCGACCGCTTCCCGGACACGGTGCAGACCGACCATGTCGATTGGGGCATGCGGCTTTCTGCCATCTACGGCGAGAACTACCGCTATACGACCTCATACGGCCTGGCCAGCTATCAGCTGCTCAAGGACAACAAGGTCAACGGCTACGATTTCCCGATGCTCTATGGCGAGCTTTACATACCGCAAGTCGCCCACGGGCTGATGCTGCGGGCGGGTCGCTACATCTCGCTGCCGGACATCGAGGCGCAGCTGGCGCCGAACAACTACATGTACACCCACTCGATGTCCTACAGCTTCGACAATTACACGAACGAAGGCGTGCAGGCGACGCTGGCTGTCACCAAGAACCTCTTCCTCCAGGCCGGCATCAATATCGGCACCGAATCGACGCTCTGGCACTATGGCCAGACGGTGCACAATCCCGACCCGAACCCGCTCTTTCCGGGCAGCACCTTCCGCAAGGACCCGGGCGCCCAGCCCTCCTTCGCCGCCTGCATCCGCTATACGACCGACAGCGGCGACGACAATATCTATGGCTGCGCCAACGGTATCAACAACGGCACTTGGGGCTACAATAACCTGCAATGGTACGGCTTTACTTACTATCATAAGTTCAACGACAAATGGCATCTGTCGTTCGAAGCCTATGATCTGTGGCAGAACGGCGTGCCGAACCTGAACAATCCGACCGCCACGGCCGCCGTCGCCGCGGGCGGCACCCCCTTCTCGCCCCAGTTCATCCCGTTCAATGCGCCGGACCTGGCCAATTGCCATAATGCCGCGACGCTCTCCTGCCGCGCGTCGGCGATCGGCACGGTCGCCTATCTGAACTATCAGATCACGCCGCTCGACAATATTTCCTTCCGTCCGGAGTTCTACGACGACGAGCAAGGACAGCGGACCGGCACCAAGGCCACCTACCTCAATTTCGGCCTGGGCTGGCAGCACTGGATGTCGCCGCAGGTCGAGGTTCGTCCCGAGATCGATTGGGACCGGTCGATCGATGCCAAGGCATTTAACGGCAACTCCAACGCCGGCATCGCGCCCGATAAAAACTACACGGTGCTCTTCGCCGCCGACGTCATTCTCCACTTCTAGCCGCGAGCGGCTGGCTCGCCCGGCCGCTCCAAACCAAGCCGCCGTGCGCCGATCTGGTGCGTACGGCGGCGTTTCCACAAGGTATGACCATGAAGTTCTCGTCTTTCGCCTCGCTCGCGCTCCGCGCGGGCACCCTCCTTATCGTCTTGAATCTGGCCGTGCCGGCTTCGGCCGCCCAGCGCTCGGAAGCGCTGCCATCCTGCCATGCCGCGGTTAAGTCGCTCACCTCCGAATGGGACGCCGTCGCTTTCCCCGAGCCGTCGAAACCGATGCAGGCCCATGTGTTCGGCCACCTCGGCCATGAGAACAGCGGCAGCGAGGTCGATTTCATGCGCACCCAGATCCGGCTGGCGGTCGAGGATTGCGATGTCGGCCGCGAGGAAGCGGCTCAGCATCGGGTCGCCACCGTCCGGTCGATCCTCGATCCCCAATCCACCGAGCTGATCGCCCACCACTACCCCTAATGACTTTGATCGTATCGACCTGAAGTCTGAATCGCCGTCTTGCTCATGTGTTTAAAGACTGATTCAGACGTTAAGTCGGTTCGACTCAATGCCATCAGGCACTAACGTAAGCTTGTTCTCCTTGCGGCGGCGCGTCGGCGTCAGCCGCAAGGTGAAGATCGCCCCGCCGCTCGGCCGGTTGGCCACGGAAACCGAACCGCCATGGGCCTCCGCGATGCGGGCGACGATGGCGAGCCCGAGCCCGCCGCCATCGGTACGCCGGCGATCGGCGCGCCAGAACCGGCGGAAGATCATCGGCCGGATCTCCTCCGGCACCCCGGGCCCCGCATCGAGCACCGCGATGGTGCCATCGACATCGAGATTGAGCTCGACCGTGCTGCCCGCCGGCGTGTGCGCCAGGGCATTTTCCGCCAGATTGCGCACGGCGCGGAACAGAGCCTGCGCATTGCCCTCGACCCAGATCTCCGCATCGGCGCCGGTCACGGCGATCTGCTTGCCCTCCTTGACCGCGAGCGGCGCCAGAAAACCCGCCGCCTCCGACGCCACGGCCCCGATCTCGGCCAGTTCGCCCGGCTCCACGATCAAGGTTTCGAGCTCGGCGATGTCGAGCAGCTGGTTGATGATGCGGCTCATCCCCTCGATGTCGCGCCGCAGCGCCTCGGCGATCGCCTGATCCTCCAGCATGTCGACATGGGTGCGCAGGATGGTGAGCGGCGTGCGCAGCTCGTGCGCGGCATCGCCGGTGAAGTCGCGCTGGATGCGAAAGCCCTGCTCCAGCCGGTCGAACGCCTGATTGACGGCGCTGACCAGCGGCACGATCTCGTGCGGCATCCCTTCCGTCGGCAGGCGGACATCGGTGCGCGCCGGACCGATATTCTGCGCCCGCGCCGAGGCCTCGATCACCGGCCGGAGCGCGCGCCGGAAGATCGCGATATCGATGAACAACAGCGCCACCAGGATCGGGATCGTGATCCAGCCGACATCGACGAAGAAATCGGCGACGATGTCGTCGATCAGCACGTCGCGATGCTCCAGATCCTCCGACACCTCGATCCACAGCTTCCGCCCGTCCCGCTCCTCCGGAAAGACGGCGCCGTAGAGTATCTTGGCGCCCGCCCGGCGCGTGAAGAACCGGGCGCTCGGCCCGGGTCGGCGCAGATCGGCGACCGACGGCGTATCGTCGCCCGAGGAAACGACGACGCCGCCAGCCTGATCGAGGATCGCATATTCGTAGCGGCCGTAGCTTTCCGAATAGAGATCGCGGACGCGCGGCGGCAGGTCCAGCGTCAGGGCCCCGTCCGGCCCGGTCCGCACATAGCGGGCGAGCTCGGCCGCCTGATCGCCGAGCGCCCGATGATGCAGGTCGTCGGCAGCCGTGCTCAGCATCCAATACAGCGCCAACGGCATCAGGGTCGAGGTGACGACGATGGCCAGCAGATGCAGATTGACGATGCGCGAGACGATGGAGCCGACTCCCATCGGCTATTTTCCCGCCATGATCATATAGCCGACGCCGCGCACCGTATGGATCTGCGCGGTGGCACCCGCCTCGGCCAGCTGCTTGCGCAGGCGATGGACATAGACCTCGACCGCGTTGGAGCCGACCTCGCCCGAAAGACCGAACAGCTGGTCTTCCACCAGCTTCTTCGAGACGACTCGACCGGACCGCCGCAGCAGCAATTCGAGCACCGAGATCTCGCGCGCCGACAGCGCCTGCGGCACCTCCTCGACATAGACCTGCCGCGCCTCGGTATCGAGCACGACATTGCCGACCCCCAGCCGCTGGCCGAGCAGATTGCCCGGCCGGCGCAGCAGCGCCTGGAGCCGGGCCACCAGCTCCTCGAGCGCGAACGGCTTGCCGAGATAGTCGTCGGCACCCGCCTGCAGCCCCCTGACCCGGTCCTGCAGCCCGTTTCGCGCCGTCAGCACGAGCACGGGCGTGGCGTCGCCGCGGCCGCGCAGCTGTCGCAGCACGTCGAGCCCATCCTCGTCGGGCAGGCCCAGATCGAGCACCAGGACCGGATATTGCGTCCCGGCGGCGACCGCCAGCGCGTCGGCCCCGCTGGTGACGAGGTCGACCTCGAACCCGGCAGCGCCGAGCCCGGTCTCGAGCAGCGACGACAACCGATCATTATCTTCGACCAGCAACAGTCTCATGCCATGCGCCAGCTTCCATTCGCGATGCCGGCCGATCCTAGCGTGACCGCGCCGCCTTCCGAAAGCCCGGTTCAGGTACTTGTAAGGTTGACACGCTATACCTGAACAGCAGGAAAAGCTTTAACTTTTCATAATGTACTTGCGGCATTGGATAGGAATTTTTTTATGGGAATTTCATTTCCCTGCCGTTTGTTCTGTCTCGTTTCTTCATGTTGCAAAGGTTAGATCTTGCAACCGCCTGGTACGGCCGGCATCGACCGGAAAATAGCGGCTCTACGCCGCCCGACGGGGCATTCTCCTTTTTGATGGCCGTCCCCGCCGCAAGGCAGCACGGAAGTATGGATCATGCCCGACTCGCTTCAGCCCGATTCCGAGAACGCCGTCGACAGCCGGACTAGGCGTGCCCTGCCGCCACGTCTGCAATGGACACTCCTTGGCGGCCTGGCGACGCTGATCGGCGTCGCCTTCATCCTGGTCCCGGCCGTGCGCGGCCTCGCTTCCGACCCGGAAACCAGCAATGCCGCGCCGTCAACGCCGGCCGGCACCTTTCGGCCGACCGCCGAGCAATTCGCCGGCCTGACGCTGGCGCCGGTCGAGACGCATCTGTTCCGCACCGCCGAGGTGACGGACGGCAAGATCGCGATCGACGACGACAAGACGACTCCGGTCTTCTCGCCCTATTCCGGTCGGGTGACCCGGCTGCTGGTACGGCCCGGCGACCTGGTCAAGCAGGGTCAGCCGCTCTTCGTGCTCGACGCGTCGGAATTCGTGCAGGCCCAGAACGATCTTTCGACCGCCGTCGCGACCGTCAATTCCACGCGGGCGCTGCTGAACGCCGCGCAGACCACGGAAAAGCGCCAGCACGATCTGTTCGATGCGCAAGCCGGCGCCCACAAGGATTGGCAGCAGAGCCAGGCCGATCTGGCCGCCGCCCAGGCGAATTATCGATCGGCCGAGGCCGGTCTCGCCGCCGTCCGCAACCGGCTGCGGATTCTCGGCAAGGACGATAAGGAAGTGGCCGAGCTCGAAGCCTCGGGCAAGATGAGCCCGGAAGCCGTGGTGACGGCGCCGATCGGCGGTACCGTGATCATGCGCCAGATCGGATTGGGCCAGTTCATCCAGTCCGGCGCCTCCGGGCCGGTGTTCTCGATCGGCGATCTTTCGACCGTCTGGCTGGTCGCCAATGTGCGCGAAGCCGACGCGCCGGCCATGCGCGTCGGCGAGCCGGTCGAGGTCAAGCTGCAAGCCTTTCCGGACCGGCTGTTCAAGGCGAAGCTGAGCTGGGTCGCGTCCTCGGTCGACGCCACGACCCGCCGCCTGCCGGTGCGGGCCGAGATCGACAATCCCGACGGCGCGCTGAAGCCCGAGATGTTCGCGCGCTTCAGCATCATAACCGGCGGTGAGGCGACAGTGGCGGCCGCGCCCGAAAGCGCCGTCGTCTACGAAGGCGACGAGGCGCGCGTCTGGGTCGCCCGCGACGACGGGCTGGTGGCGCTGCGCAAGATCCGTACCGGGCGCATCGCCGACGGGATGGTCGAGATCCTCTCCGGCTTGGAGCCGGGCGAGAAGATCGTCACCGGCGGCGCCCTCTTCATCGATCGAGCGGCCGACGCCGGCTGAACTCCGCAGGACATTCATTCATGGGCAAGTTGATCGAGTTCGTCCTGCGTCAGCGGGTGCTGATGGTCGTGCTGATGCTGTTTCTGTTCGGCGCCGGCATTGCCAGTTTCTTGCAGCTGAACATCGAGGCCTATCCCGACCCGGTGCCGCCGCTGGTCGAGGTCGTGACGCAGAGCAGCGGCCAATCCGCCGAAGAGATCGAGCGCTATATCACCATCCCGATCGAGGTGCAGCTCGCCGGCGTGCCGCATGTGACGACCGTCCGCACCATCTCGCTGTTCGGCCTCTCCGACGTGAAGGTGCAGTTCAGCTACGACTACACCTACGAGGAGGCGAAGCAGCAGGTCATCAACCAGCTGGGCCAGCTCGGAAGCCTGCCCAACGGCGCGTCGCCCCAGATCTCGCCGACCAGCCCGATCGGCGAGATCTACCGCTATCGCGTGGTCGGCCCCCCCGGCTATTCGGTGGCCGATCTGAAGACGCTTCAGGATTGGGTGCTCGAGCGCCACTTCAAGGCGCTGGCCGGCGTCACCGACGTCACGGGCTGGGGCGGCAAGAGCAAGACCTATGACGTGACCGTCGATCTCGCCAAGCTCACCGAGTACGGCCTGACCCTGCCGCAGATCATCCAGGTGCTGAGCAACAGCAACGTCAATGCCGGCGGCCAGACGGTGAATTTCGGCCCTCAGGCGGCCGTGGTTCGCGGCATCGGCCTGATCCACTCCATGGCCGACATGCGCGGCACGATGCTGACCTCGACCAACGGCACGCCCGTGCTGCTGGGCGACGTGGCGACGATCAGCGTCGGCCACGAGCCGCGTCTCGGCATCGCCGGCCAGGATGATTCGGACGATATCGTCGAAGGCATCATTCTGATGCGGCGCGGCGCCCAGAGCACGCCGACGCTCAAGGGCGTCGAGGCGGAGATCGACAAGATCAATGCCGGCGGCATCCTGCCGCCCGGTGTCCATGTCGAGAAGATCTACGACCGGACCGAGCTGATCGGCATCACGACCCATACCGTGCTGCACAACATGGTGGTCGGCATCCTGCTGATCTTCGCCGTGCAATGGATCTTTCTGGGCAATCTCAGAAGCGCGCTCATCGTCGCGACGACGATCCCCTTCGCGCTGTTCTTCGCCATCACCATTCTGCTGCTGCGCGGCGATTCGGCCAATCTCCTCTCCGTCGGCGCGATCGATTTCGGCCTGATCGTGGACGCCACGGTGATCATGGTCGAAAACATCTTCCGCCATCTGGTCGAAGCGGGCAGCCATCCGGAATCCGTCAATCCGCTCAGGTTCGAGCGCCTGCCGGCGCCGCTCCGGCGCGTCTTCGCGCCGATCCTGAACGCCGCGGTCGAGGTCAACCAGGCGATCTTCTTCTCGGCGGCGATCATCATCGCCGGCTTCGTGCCGCTCTTCACGCTCTCCGGCGTCGAAGGCCACATCTTCGGCCCGATGGCGCGCACCTATGCCTATGCCATCCTGGGCGGCCTCATCGCCACCTTCACGGTCTCGCCGGCGCTGAGCGCGATCCTGCTGCCGGGCAAGGTGAGCGAGGTCGAGACGGTGATCGTGAAGTATCTCCACCGCCTCTATAAGCCCGCGATCGAGTTCGCCCTCGCCAACCGGATACTGACCCTGGGCGCGGCGTCCCTCTTGATGGTAAGCGCGGTGTTCGCCGGCAGCCATCTGGGCCTCGAATTCCTGCCCAAGCTCGAGGAAGGCAATTTCTGGATCCGCGCCACCATGCCGCCGACCGTCTCGCTCGAGGAAGGCAACGGTTACGTCAATCGCATGCGGCAGGTCATCAAGAGCTTCCCCGAGGTCGTCACCGCCATCTCCCAGCATGGCCGCCCCGACGACGGCACCGATGCGACCGGCTTCTTCAACGCCGAGTTCTATGTGCCGCTGAAATCCTCCGATCAGTGGCCGTCGGGCGTCGACAAGGAGAAGCTGACCGAGCAGGTGAGCTCCGCCCTCGAAGCGCAATTCCCGGGCGTCGAGTTCAATTTCTCACAGACGATCGAGGACAATGTCGAGGAGGCCGCTTCGGGCGTGAAGGGCGAGAATTCGGTCAAGCTGTTCGGCAACAGCCTCGAGACGCTGGAGAAGACCGCCGCCAAGATCAAGGACGTCATGGCGACGGTGCCGGGCATCGCCGATCTCGCCGTGCTCAATTCCCTGGGCCAGCCGACCGTCAGGATCGATATCGACCGGGCCCAGGCCGCGCGTTACGGCCTTGCGACCGGCGACATCAACGCGACCATCTTCGCCGCGATCGGCGGCCAGGCCGCGGGCAATCTCTATGAGGATGGCAGCGACCGCAACTTTCCGATGGTCGTCCGGCTGGCGCCGGAATATCGCCAGAGCCTCGACGCGATCCGGCGCATCACGATCGGCGCGCCCGCCCCCGGCGGCAACGGCGTCGTGCAGATCCCGCTGGGCGAGGTCGCCACGGTCAAGCTCGTCTCCGGCGCCGCCTTCATCTATCGCGAGCAGGAGCAGCGCTATATCCCCATCAAGTTCAGCGTTCGCGGCCGGGACCTCGGCAGCGCCGTGCTCGAAGCCCAGCAGAAGATCGCCAAGGAGCTGCGCCTGCCCGCCGGCTATCGCATGGAATGGGTCGGCGAGTTCGGTCAGCTTCAGGAGGCGATCGATCGGCTCGCGGTGGCGGTGCCGATCAGCCTCGCGCTCATCTGCGTCCTGCTCTACATCAATTTCTCCTCGGTCACGGATATGCTGCTCGCCGCGAGCGTCATGCCGATGGCGCTGGTCGGCGGCATCTTCGCCCTCTACGTGACGGGGACGGCCTTCAGCGTGTCGGCGGCGATCGGCTTCATCGCCCTGTTCGGCATCTCGGCGATGGACGGCATCATCGTGCTCTCCTACTTCAACAAGCTGGTCGAGGAGGGCATGGAGCGCAGCGCCGCCATCCTCAAAGCCTGCCAGGTGCAGATGCGGCCGGTGGTCATGACCTGCATCGCCGCCTGCGTCGGGCTGCTGCCCGCCGCCTTCTCGACCGGCATCGGCTCGCAGGTGCAGAAGCCGCTGGCGCTGGTCGTGGTCGGCGGCATCCTGCTGGCGCCGGTGCTGATCCTCATCGTCCTGCCCGTGCTGGTCGAGCTGTTCTCGCGCCGTGGCCGGGAGATCATCGAAATGGGTGCCGAGCCGGAGGCGGCAGAATGAAGCCGATGAAGAAGTATCTGCTGGCGACGACACCGCTCGCCTTCCTCGCCGGCTGCGCCGTCGGGCCGGATTTCGAAAAGCCGGCCGTCCCCGAAGGGGCGGGATATACGGCCGAGCCGATCGCCGCCACCGCCGGCACCGACGCCCAGGGCGGTGCCGCCCAGCGCTTCGTCGACGGCATGGACATTCCCGGCCAGTGGTGGACGCTGTTCCATTCCGAGCCGCTCAACGCCCTGATCGAACGCTCGCTCAAGGCCAATCCCGACCTGGAGGCGGCGCAGGCGGCCCTGCGCGGCGCCATGGAGAATGTCGCGGCCGAGCGCGGCGCCTTCTTTCCGACGGTGCAGGCGGGCTTCACCCCGCAACGGCAGAAGGATGCGGCCCAGATCTCGCCGACCTTGTCGGTGCCGGCGAGCTATTTCAACCTCTACACCGCCCAGGTCACGGTCTCCTATATGCCGGACCTGTTCGGCCTGACCCGGCGCACGGTCGAATCCGCCGAGGCGCAGGCGGAGGCGCAGCGCTATCAGCTCGAAGCGACCTATCTCACCATCACCTCAAACGTCGTCGCCGCGGCCATCACGGAAGCCTCGCTGCGGGCCCAGATCGCGGCCACAGAGGCGATCGTCGAAGCCGACCGGGGCGCGCTCGACCTGCTGCGCCGGCAACTCACGCTGGGCCAGGTGGCGCCCGCGGATGTCGCAGCCCAGCAGGCAACCCTGGCCCAGGCGCAGGCGACCCTGCCCGGGCTGCGCAAGCAGCTGGCACAGCAACGCGATCTGATCGCAGCACTCGCCGGCGGCCTGCCCAATCAGGCGCCGGCCGAACGCTTCGAGCTCGCCGGCCTCAGCCTGCCGGAAGATCTGCCGCTCAGCCTGCCCGCCAAGCTGATCGAGCAGCGCCCCGATATCCAATCCGCGGAAGCGCAGCTCCACTCGGCAAGCGCCGAGGTCGGCGTCGCGATCGCCAACCAGCTCCCGAATTTCACCTTCAACATCACCGACGGCACCTCGGCGACGCAGATCGGCCAGCTCTTCCTGCCCGGCAACGGCTTCTGGACGATCGGCGGCACCCTGTCCCAGACCGTGCTCGACGGCGGCACGCTGCTGCATCGCCGGCGCCAAGCCGATGCGGCGCTCGAGCAGGCCGCGGCCCAATATCGCGGCGCCGTCATCGGCGCCTTCCAGAACGTCGCCGACACGCTGCATGCGCTCCAATCCGACGCCGAGACGCTCGAAGCCGATCTGGTGGCCGAAAAGGCGGCCGGGGACAGCCTCGCCATCGCGCGCAAGCAGCTTCAGCTCGGCGCCGTCGCCTATCTCACCCTGCTCAATGCCGAGCAGACCTACCAGCAGGCGGTGCTGGCCCGGGTCCAGGCGCAGGGCAGCCGCTACGCCGATACGGTCGCCTTGTTCCAGTCGCTCGGCGGCGGTTGGTGGAACCGCGAGGATGTCGAGGCGCACAAGGAGAAAATCGCCCTGGCACCGTGATCGGCCGCGGGTTTCGACCGCGCTGCGCGATTTTCGACCGCGTCGCGCGATGACAGCGCTAGCTTTTTCCCACTAGGCGGCTCGGCCGCACAAATGCGATGGTAGGGGCCGAGGGTTGTGGAAAAATACCATAACCCTCGGATACAGTTGTTCAGTTTCCGTTATGGTTGATGTAGCGTGAGTCATATGAACGCGCCACGAGCATCCCCGATCTTCGCGACGCCCGACCAACAGAACCGCCCCGAACCAAACCAGACGCATCGCCGGGCGCTGGGGACGAAGCGGCGCATTCTGCTCGCGGCGGCGCGGCTGTTCCGGGACCAGGGCTACAAGGCGACGACGCTGCGCGACATCGCCAAGGCGTCCCGCCTCGCGACCGGCAGCATGTACTATCACTTCAGCTCCAAGGAGGAGCTGCTCAACCAAGTGCTCGATGACGGCATCGCCGCCTTCGATCTGATGGTGCGCGAAGCGGTCGGCGCCGCCGCACCTGGTGCCTCGGAGCTGGACCGGCTGCATATCGCGGTCCGCACGCATCTCCATGCGCTGCTCGATGCCAGCGAAGTCACGCGCGCCTATCCGCGCGTCTTCGCCCAGCTGCCGGTCAGCATGCGCCAGCGCAATCACGCCAAGCGTCTGCTCTATTTCGATTTCTGGCGGCATCTGTTCGAGCGCGGCCAGGCCTCGGGCGAGCTGCATCCGAACCTGCCGGTCGGCCCGATCGTCGATCTCCTGATCGCGGCCATGAGCCGCGTCCATGAATGGTACGATCCGGCGGCGCCGGTCGGCGCCGACACCGCCGTCGGCATCGACATGCTTTCCCGCTCGCTGCTCAATTGGCTGATCAAGGGCATCGGCGCGCCCGATCGGTCATGAAACTTCTCTGAAAGAGCGATCCGTTTCCTGCTCGAAGAGATGAGGCCGGAGAGTCGCCAATATTTCCTGGAGAGCGACACCGACGGCACGCCGTTCCACCGCAAGCCGGGCGAACTGCTCGCCGGCACGGACGACGCGCCCTTCGCCGAAGCCTGGGCGCGCGCCCGTGCGGAGAGGTTCGCGCCCTCCCTCGCCTAACCCGCCCTACAGGAGCCCCCTCAGCGGTTCCAGCCCGAGCAGCAGACGGCCCGCCATCTCATAGGTCTTGAGCGACGCGATCACGTGCTGGTTCATGGTTAGGATGTCGCGCAGGCATCGGTCGAACGGCCCCTTCTGATAGACGGCCGTACCGCCCGCGGCCTTGCACACGAGTTCCACCACATCGACGCAGGTTCCGATGACATGGGTCGGCGCCGTGGTGAAACGGGCGATCTGGGCCGGTGTCGGCGCGTTGCCCGCGAGCAGGGCCTGCCATAGATCGCCCATGACGTCGAACTGATAGGCGCGGGCCGAGGTGAGCATGGTTTCGGCGCGCCCGACTGCTTCTTGAACATACACCTCCTCGCGCAACTGCTTGGGCTGCACCAGACGGCCGCCGACCAGATAGGTGCGCGTTTTTTTCTCGGTGGCGACCTCGATCAGGGCGTTGAGCGCGTGACGCGCGATGCCGAGCGCCGGCGCCGATGCCTTGGCCACGAACATGAAGGGAAACGCGTAGAGCGGGCCGGACCGCTTCACCTGCGCCGGATCCTGGAAGCTGAAGGTGTACTTCTCCTCGACGAACAGATCGTTCACGACCAGGTCGTTGCTGCCGGTACCGCGCAAGCCCGTCGTGTACCAGGTGTCGGCGATCTCGCACTGGGACATGGGCACCACACAGTGCCGGGTTGCCGGCACGCCATTGGCATCGAGGCGCGGTGCGCCGTCCTCGATCACGGCGCAGCCCAGCCAGGCCCGTTCGCAATGATTGCTGCCGCTGGCGAAGGGGAAGCGCCCGCTCACGCGATAGCCGCCGGGCACGATGATCGCCTGACCGGTGGGCGAGATCGGCGCGGCGGTGGCGACCGAAATGTCGGGATAGAGCGCGCGCCCGGCGGCATCGTCGATGAAGGCGGTCACATAGCCGCCGTCGCAATTGATCATCGCGCACCAGCCGACCGATCCGTCGGCCAGGGCCAGCGCCTCGATGATACGGAACTGCGTCGGCAGATCGAGCTCGGGACCGCCCCAGGCGCGCGGCATCGCCATGGCGAAAACGCCGGCTTCCTTCATCGCCGCCACGATCGGCTGCGGCAGGCGACGCCCCCGCTCGATCTCGTCTTTCGCCGCATGGATCATCGGCGCGATCGAGATGGCCGCGTGCAGGATGGGATGGTCGGCCGCGTCCGCTTGGCCAGCAGTGTATGTCATGGATCGGGTTCTCGCCTCAGCTAGTGAATGCACGGCAAAGTCCGAAGTTACCCAACGTTGCGGGTATCGACCTGCGACCTCGCGTGCCAGATCCGAGCGGCAAGGAGCGCGAATAAATGCTCCCTACCGAACTCGACATCTTACTGAGGCTTGTTACTTGATGATGTCCGGATCGGCCTTTCAGTACGTCATGTAGCTACGACCGTAATGTATCGCTCTATTGGAAAATCGATCGAGAGACCTTCGTCAAAGGGTGTTCCCGATAGCTCACCCCAGTGCCGCCGCGATCGCCTCGGCGAGATCGGTCATCCTGGCCTTGCCGCCGAGATCAGGCGTGCGCGGCTCGCCCGCCGCCAGCACCTTGGCGATGGCGCCTTCGACGGCCGCCGCCGCCTCGGGATGGCCCAGATGGTCGAGCATCATGGCGCCGGACCAGATCTGGCCGATCGGATTGGCGATGCCCTTGCCGGCGATGTCGGGCGCCGAGCCGTGCACCGGCTCGAACATCGAGGGAAATTCCTTCTCCGGATTGATGTTGGCGCCGGCCGCGATGCCGATCGAGCCCACGACTGCCGGACCGAGGTCGGACAGGATGTCGCCGAACAGGTTGGAGGCCACGACCACGTCGAACCAATCCGGATGGCGCACGAAATGCGCGGTCAGGATGTCGATGTGGAACTGGTCCGTGCGCACGCCGGGATATTCCTTGCCGATCGCGGCGAAGCGCTCGTCCCAATAGGGCATGGAGTGGCTGATGCCGTTCGATTTGGTCGCCGAGGTGACGTGCTTGCCGCGGCGCATGGCGAGCTCGAAGGCGAAGCGCATGACCCGGTCGCAGCCCTTGCGGGTGAACACCGCCTGCTGCACCGCCATCTCCTGCTCGGTGCCCTCGTACATGCGCCCGCCGATCGAGGAATATTCGCCCTCGTTATTCTCGCGCACGACGTAGAAATCGATCTTGCCCGGGTTCTTCAGCGGGCAATCAACGCCGGGCAGCAGGCGGATCGGCCGAAGATTGATATATTGCTGGAAGCCGCGCCGGATCGGGATCAGCAGGCCCCAGAGCGAGACATGATCCGGCACGCCCGGATAGCCCACGGCGCCCAGATAGATCGCATCGAAGCCGCGCAACTGGTCGAGCCCGTCATCGGGCATCATCTTGCCGGTGCGGGTGAAGCGCTCGCAGCTCCAATCGAACTCGGTCCAGGCGAAGTCGATGCCGAACTTGCGACCGGCCGCCTCGAGCACGCCGATGCCTGCCGGCACGACCTCGCGCCCGATGCCGTCGCCGGGGATGACCGCGATCTTGAATTTCCGAGCCATGAATGGTGCTTCCTTCAGCCGCGACGAAGGGGGCCAGACTAATGAGGTGCCGAAGCAAGGGTCAATCCGGAAGGCGGCGGCATATTGCCGGGCTGGCTTGATATCTGAACTGTCTGTTCCGCGCCCGGAACTGCGCTAGGCTGGCCGGATCGGGTTCTCAAGGGGGACGGCAAGTGACGGCAGAGACGTTGATCGACCGGCTGATGCAACTCCGTTCGGCCTCGGCGCCGGCTTTCTCCAAGGACGGCAGGACGCTGTTCCACCTGGCCGACGATAGCGGCCAGATGCAGATCTGGTCGCTCGATATCGAGACGGGCACGCGCCGGCAGCTGACCGCGCTGGACGAGCCGGTCGGCTTCCTTGCCCGCTCGCCCGCCGACGATACCCTCGTCTTCGGGGGCGATCGCGGCGGCGACGAACGCCAGCAGCTTCATCTGCTGGCGCCGGGCGCGGACGGGCCCGCGCCCCTCACCGACGCGCCCGAGGCGATGCATGTCTGGGGCGCCTGGGCGCCCGACGGCAAGCGCATCGCCTACACGGCCAACAGCCGCGACGGCATGGGCTTCGATCTCTATGTGATGGAGCTCGACAGCCGCGAGACGCGCCGCGTCGCCGAGTTCCAAGGCCAGCAGACGGTGCTGAGCTGGAGCCCCGACGGCGCGCTCATCGGTGTGCGCGAGGAGCGCGGCAGCGGCGACCATGCGCTGCGCCTAGTCGATCCCGCGACCGGCATCACCCGCACGGTCGCGCGGGCGAACGGCAGGGCGACCTATGCCGCGCTGCGCTTTCGCAAGGATGGCGGCGGCGCCTATTGCCTGACCGAGATCGGCGATTTCATCGGCCTGGCGCGGCTCGATCCGGCAACGGCGCGCTGCATGCCGCTGTTCTCGGCCGGCGACGGCGATGTCGAGGCGGCGGCCCTGGCGCCCGGCGGCGATCGGCTCGCCGTGCTGGTCAACCGCCAGGGCTGGTCGCATCTGCTGCTGGTCGATGCCGCCACCGGCGCCGCCACCCCCGTGGCGCTGCCCGAAGGCGTGGTCGAAGGGCCGAGTTGGTCGCCGGACGGCAGCAGCCTCGTCTTCACGCTCACCGGCCCGGACCGGCCGCGCGCGCTCTGCCTCTACGAGCTCGCGACCGGCGCGACACGGCTTCTGCTCGCCGCCGACACGACGGGCCAGGGGCTGGTGCGCTGGCGGCTGGTCGGCATCCCGAGCTTCGACGGCCGGCAGATCGCGGCCTGGCTCGCCGAGCCGAACGAGCCCGCGCCCGCGACCGGGCGCAAGGCCGTGGTGTTCGTGCATGGCGGCCCGGAAAGCCAGCTCCGCCCGGTCTTCCGCGCGGATTGGCAGGCGCTGCCGCTCGCGGGCTATACGGTGCTCTTTCCCAATGTCCGCGGCTCGACCGGCTATGGCCGGCATTTCGCCAGTCTCGACGATGTCGAGAAGCGGCTCGACGCGGTCGAGGATCTGCGCCATGTCCGCAACTGGCTGGCGGCGCAGCCCGGCATCGATGCCGGCGCCATAGCCGTCATGGGGCAGAGCTATGGCGGCTTCATGGTGCTGGCGGCGCTGACGCTGCAGCCCGAGCTGTGGAAGCTCGGCATCGAATATTACGGCATCGGCGATTTCCTGACCTTCTTCCGCGATACCAGCCCCTGGCGCCGGCGGCACCGCGCGGCCGAATATGGCGATGCCGAGCGCGATCGCGACGTGCTCGTCCAGGCCTCGCCGCTGACCCATATCGACCGGCTGAAGGCGCCGCTGCTGGTCGCCCACGGCAAGCGCGACCCGCGCGTGCCCATGAGCGAGAGCGAAGCGGTCGTGGCGGCGCTCGAAGCCCGCGGCATCCCGGTCGAGAGCGTCTATTTCGAGCATGAGGGCCATGGCTTCACCCGGCCGGACGATCGCCGCCGGATGTATCTGGCGCTACTCGATTTCCTGGCGCGCAGACTTTAACGCGTTTGAAGCCTCAATCGCCGGCGCCCACATCCGTGGACTTGGCTTTCGCGCCATGCGGCGCGCGCTCGCGCTTGCTCGCGATGCCGGTCTGATAAGCTGCGCCTTATCAGGCCGGCATTAACCCATCACCATCTTGGTGAATTGCTGCTCCATGTAATCGGTGAACTTATACCGCGCCTCGGTCGCCGCCGGAATCGACGGGATGTCGGACGAGACGGCGGCGAACTCCGCGTCGGTGAGGCCGAGCTTGTCCCGCGCCATCACCGGCGCCGAGCCGACATATCGGGCGATCAGCTCCTGCGCCTCGGCGGTCGACATGAAATCGAGGAAGAGCTGCGCCTCCTCGATCTTGGCCGAGGCGCTCGGCTGGCACCAATAGTTGGTGCTCTCGACCGCGCCCTCCCTGGGAAAGATCGAGCGCACGGCGGTGCCGTTGCGGACCATCACGATCGCCGTGTCGTGCATGTAGGTGCCGCCCGCGACCTCGTCGTTGAGGAGGGCGGTCTGCATGGTGCCCTCATCCTGCCACCACAGCTTGGTGTTGGGTTTGAGCCCGGCGATCTTGGCGATGACCTGGTCGATGCCCTCCTTGCTCATCAGCGCCTCGGTGCCGCCGAAATAGGTCTTGGCGGTGATCTCCAGGATCGGCGAGTTGCTGCCGGCCATGATGCCCCAGGCGTCGGGATGCTTGTCCCAAAGCACGGTCCAGCTATCGGGCAGCGGCGTCAGTTCCTCGGGATTGACGACGAAGGTCATGTACCAGGACATGGCCGGCACATTGTCGAGCACGGCGCCCACCGGCGGCACCGAGAGGTTGGCGATATTGGCGACCCTGGCCGGCTCGAAGCCGCGCCAAAGCCCCTGGGACCGGCCGCGCAGCACGTCGATCCCGCCATTGCAGCAGATGTCGAGCGGCACGTTGCCGGTCTTGTTGGCCTCGATCAGCTGGAACAGGAACTGGACGCCCTCGGGCTGCCCGACCGACTGGACCTCGATGCCCGTGGCCTTGGTGAAGGCCGGATAGACGTGATCGGCGAAGCTGCGCTCGAAATAGCCGCCGAAGGTCGAGACCTTGAGGCTGCGCGCCGCGTAGGAGGGCCGGATGAAGGGCAGTTGCAGTGCTGCCGCAGCACCGGCGGCACCGAGGAAGCGGCGTCGAGACAGGGGCCGCCGGGTCGGATCAGCCATTTCCATGCACCTCCGCTAGAGCCGGATCGGAATGGGTGGAATCCACCCATTCCGTGAATCCGTCTCTATTCAAATAGTTAGAGTACGATTCACGCATTGGCCGTTTGCGGCCAATGCGATCGTGCTCTAGGTCGGGATGACACCGAGGATGAGCGCGCGTGCCGATAGGGAGAATGGCAAGCTTCACAAGGTTAGTTATCCCATCGTGAAACTATCGCGGCCTCGCGGGTCGCCGTCGGCACCAGCGCCTGTTTCGCGAGCATCTTGCCTGTTGCGCTGGCGGCGGCCTGCGCCGGCAGCGCATCGACATTGTCGAGCAGGGCCAGCACCAGCGGCGAAGTGGCGCCGTGCCGGGTGATGAGCTCGATATCGGTCGAGAAGCCGAACAGGTCCGGCAGGATGATCTTGAATTTCCGCAGCCGCCACAGCGATTCGACATAGTGATCGGCGATCGTGCCGATGAAGCAGCCGGTGCTGACCAGCGTCGCCACCGCCTCCATGCAATCGACCGAGGCGGTCTTGGTGAAGAGCCCGCCGGACCGGGCGCGGTCGAACTCCTCCATGAAGGAATAGGAGGCGTAATCGTATTTCGGCAGCTCCTCCAGCCGGATGTCGTCGGCGCGATCGAACAGCGGATGGTCTTCCGAGCAGTAGAGGTTGCAATATTCGGTATAGAGCAGCCGGTAATCGAGCTGATTGATATGCCGCCGCCCGATGACCAGCCCGGCATGGAGCGAGCCGTTCAGCACCGACTGCTCGATGATGTTGGAGGTCGTGGTGATGAGGTTGAACTGAACCGAGGGATGCTTGGTCTTGTAGCTCTTGAGGATCGCCGGGATCGGCATGTTCCGGTCGGTGATCAGCGTGTCGATGATGCCGATATTGAGCGTGCCGGTGAGATCGGAGTGGATGCTTCGGATGTTGGTTTCGAACCGTTCGAGGTCGGCGATGAGCTGGAGGCTGGAGGAATAGACCTGCCGTCCCTGCTCGGTCAGCGAGAAGCCCACCCGCCCGCGCCGGCACAGCCGCACGCCGAGCCGCGTCTCCAGATCCTTGATGTAGCGGCTGATCGAGGGCAGCCCGAGCTGCAGCTCCGATTCCGCCGCGGCAAAGCCGCCGCAGCGCGCGACCGCGCAGAAGACGCGCAGCAGACGGATGTCGCTATCGCCGATCTTGCCGCTGAAGCTCTTGGGACTCAGTCTCATAGTTTCGAATCTCGGCAATCATCTTTGCCCACCTCGTCATTCTTGAGGGGGGCGGCAGAAGGCATTCTCGAACCCGGCGACCGTTGGAATGCGCGGCATTCCGGCGATCACACAGGCAAGCGCTGTGCCAAGCGCGGCAAGGGACGGAGATGACATGACTGAACGCAAGAACGGCAAGCGTCCGCTGATCGTCGGCAAGCCGGCTCTGATCATGGTGGATTTCCAGCGCGGCGGCGATTACGTGCCGGGTGCGGAGAACGGCATTCCGCATATGGGCGGCGCCATCGAGCGGCGCGCGATCGCGCGCGGCCTCGTCGCCTCGGCCCGCGAGAACGGCATTCCCATCGTCTTCATCCAGGAGGTCCATCGGCCCGACCTGATCGATTTCGGCCGCGAGCTCGACGGCGCCGAGGATGTCCATTGCGTCGAGGGGCTGCGCTCGACCGAGATCGCCGCCGAGGAGGTCGATTTCCGCCCCGGCGATTATTTCGTGCCCAAGCGCCGCTATTCGGCCTTCTATGGCACCGATCTCGAAATCCTGCTCAAGGGCCTCAAGGTGCAGACGCTGATCCTGACCGGCGGCCTGACCGACGTATGCGTGCATTACACCTTCGTCGACGGCCATCAGGGCGATTATCACTGCCGCGTCGTCGAGGATTGCGTCGGCGGCTCCAGCCAGGACGCCCATGACGCGTCATTGCGCGCCATGGAATATCTCCAAGCCGGCGCCCGCCGCACCAGCGCCGAGATCCTGGCCGCCTTCAGCGCCTGGAAGACGCAGAAGGCGGCGTAGGGGCCCTAATCGCCGTCGCTCTTCACCTGGGCGACGGCGCGGGTGAGGGTGGCGAGCAGCTCCGGCACATCGTGCTTGGGCAGCACCAGCTCCACCAGGGTGAGGGTGTCGGCGGCCTCGCTCGTTTCCATGGCACGGTCGAGCTCGCCCACCGTCTCGGCCCGGAGCGAGACCGATTTTCCCTCGCCGCCCATGGCGCGGGCGAGCAATTGCCAATCCCAGCGCGGAATGTCGTTGTAGACGGCCTCGGCGCCATGGATCGCCCGCTCTATCGTGTAGCCGTCATTGTTGACCAGAAAGATGATCGGCTTCTGCCCATCCCGCAGCATGGCGCTGATTTCCTGAGCGGTAAGCTGCGCCGAGCCGTCGCCGACCAGCACGATCAGCCGACGATCGGGCGCGGCCGTGCCGGCGCCGAAGGCGGCCGGGATCGAGTAGCCGATCGAGCCCCAGAGCGGCTGGCCGATCAGCTTCGCGCCCTTGGGCAAGGTCTTCGTCGCCATGCCGAAATAGGCGGTGCCCATATCGGCCACGACCAGATCGTCCGGACGTAGGAAGCGCTCCATCCGGTCCCACAGGATCGCCTGAGTGAGCGGCGCCGTCTCGGCGATCTCGGCAGCGGGCTTGCGCGGCAGGATCTCGGCACGGCGCGGCTGCGGCGGCGCGATCTCCGTCAAGACCCGGAGCGCCTGTCGCAGCGGCACGTCGCGATATTCCTTGCCGGCGACGCTGGCATGGAACGGCTGGAGATCGATCAGCCGCTCCGTCCTGAAGCGATGGCTGAAGCCGCCCGAGGCCAGGTCGCCGAGCAGCAGCCCGGCCGCGATCAGCACATCGGCCGTCTCGACCATCTCGCGCGCATGGGCCGAACCGAGCGCGCCGATATAGGTGCCGGCGAAGCCGGGCGCGGTCTCGTCGAGCAGGCCCTTGCTCATCAGCATGGCTGCATGGTCGAAGCCGCCCTGCTCGATCAGCGCCCGCACCTCCGCGCGCGCGCCGAACCGGTCGGCGAAGAGATCGGCCAGCACGGCGGTGCGCCCCGACGCCGCCAGCAACTTGCGCGCATGTTCCGTGAAGGCGGCGAGCTGCCGATCGTCGCACAGCGGCTCGACCGGGCGGAAGGGCGGCGCCTTCGGCACCGGAGCGCTCACCACATCCGTCGGCAGCACGATATAGCCCGGCCGCCGATGCAGCAGCATCTCGCTCAGCACATGGTCGATCGCGGCGACCGCGTTGCTCGCCGTCAGATGCGCCTGGGCGACCGTGACCTCCCGGTGCATCCGGCTGAACCGTTCGAACTCGCCGTCGCCGAGCGTGTGGTGCAGCAGCTTCCGCGCGCGCTGCGACGGGGTCGAGGGCACGCCGACGATCTGGAGCACGGGCAGATGCTCGGCATAGCTGCCGGCGAGGCCGTTGACGGCGCTGAGCTCGCCCACGCCGAAGGTCGTGAGCAAGGCGGCGGCACCATGGCAGCGCGCATAGCCGTCGGCGGCATAGGCGGCGTTGAGCTCGTTGACATTGCCGACCCAGCGCACCTGCGGATGGGCGATGACGGCATCGAGGAAGAGCAGATTGAAATCGCCCGGCACGCCGAACAGATGGCGAATACCGATCTCGGCCAACCGGTTGACCAGATGCTGGGCGACGGTGAGAGGCTCGGACATGATTTACTCCAGAACGACCGACGCGGCGGCCGGCACCACCCCTTTGCCCATACGCAGATATGCGGGCGAAGGTTGGCATATGGCGCGCGGCGCTCCGAGCTGCGCCGCGACCATTTGCCCTTCCCTTTTATGACACACCGGTTTTCGCCCGATCGTTCCTGGAGAAGCTTGATTCCTCGGCGATCGTCAGAACGTCGCGTTCACCGCGACGCCGATGATGCGCGGGGTCGGCGTGTAGCCTTCGGCCACGAAATTATCGGCCGGGCGCTGGATGATCTTGTCGGCATCGAGCAGGTTCTTGGCGAAGATCGAGACTTCCCACGCGCCGATGGTGGCGCCGATGCTCGCTCCCATGAGGTTATAGGTCGGCCGGTCGTAATCCGGATTGTCGCGGATGATGGTGCCGTGGCTGTTGCCGATGAATTGCCAATTGGCGCGGAAGAACGGGTTGATATCGCCGCCGACATAGGGCTCGTAATCGGCGGTGAAATTGAGCGACCATTTGGGCGAACCCGGCACCGGATCGCCCTTGTTGACGCCCAGGCCGGGGACATCCTCGGTGAAGGCGTCGTGGTTGTACTGGCCGGAGGTGCCGAGGGTGAGCGACGGGGTGGCCTTGAACAGCACCTCGGTCTCGGTGCCGTAGCTCCGCGCCTGGCCGACATTGGCGGTGAAATCGAAGCCGCAGGTCTTGAGCGGCACGTCGATCTGAATCTTGTCCCATTCGATGTCGTAGATCGAGGTGTTGACCGACACGCGGTTGTTGAAGAATCGGCCTTTGACGCCGCCCTCGTAGTTCCACAGCTTGTCCGGCTGATAGCCGCCCGGCGCGTCGGTGAGGCCGAACTGGGCCAAGTCCGGCGCGCATTGCGAGGCCGGCACCGGCGTGTTGATGCCGCCGAGGCGGAAGCCCTTGCCGGCCGTGGCATAGGTGGTGACGCTTTCGGTCAGATCATAAGTCACCGAGAATTTCGGCGTCGGCGCATAGGCCCGGATATTGCCGCTGGAGATCGGCGTGCTGGCGAAGAAGCCGTTGGAGACGGAGGTGAGCGAGCTGCGGGCGTAGAGATAGCGCAGGCCGCCGGTGAATTTGAGCTGCGGCATCGGATAATAGGAGACCTCGCCGAAGGTCGCATATTCGCGGTCGTCGATGCGGGTGGCGAATTGATAGAAGAGATCGTCCTGCGGGATCGCCACGCCCAGTACTTGCGAGGCATCGAAGCCGTAGGTCGCGTCGAAGGTCGAATTGAAGCCCGGAATGAACTGGGCCGAGGTGCCGCGATTGCGCGAATCCGAATAATAGAGGCCGAAGATCCAGGTGAAGGGATTGCCGCTATTCGGATCGTAGGGCTTGGAGACGAGGCGGATTTCCTGCGTCGTCTGCTCGGTCGTGATCGCGTTGTAGACCGGCCCGGCGAGGGCGGACAGTTTGTTGCCGTCGAGCTGGCCGTCGAGCCCAGTGACACCAAGCCCGTCGACGAAGCCGCCGACGAACTCGCTGTTGAAGAAGGTGCCGTCGGTGGTGCGCGGGAAATGCCGGTAGGCGTAGCTCGAGACCGAGGTCAGGTCGGCGAAGCCCAGATCGTAATTCACCTTGACGCTCGGCACCGCGAAGCTGTCGGTGCCGCCTTCCTGCACCAGCTTGGTGGTGGTGTAGTTGGGGGTCGCCAGATCGACGAGGCCGGTATCGTTGATCACCGTCCGCTGCGCGAAGATCGCGGGCTCGATCGTGAGGCGCGGCGTCGCCTCCCAGAGGAGCGACGCCTTCACCACATTGGCGCGGTCGCCATTGATGCCGTTGCGGTCGATGATGCCGCTGGTATTGGCGTGGTCGACGAAGCCGCTATCCTGCGTCGTCTCCAGCCCGAGGCGCAGACCGAGCTCGCCCTTCACGATCGGCACGTTGATGACGCCCTTGCCGACATAGTTGAGGCCGCCATGCTCGGTGCCCGACAGCTCGCTGCCGACGCTCCCCTGGTAATCGTCGAGATCGACCGGGTTGCTCACGAACCGGATCGTGCCGCCCATGGCGCTGGCGCCGTATAGCGTGCCTTGCGGGCCGCGTAGCACCTCGGTCTGCGAGAGATCGAAGAGCAGCGGCTCGGTCTGGCCGGAATAGAAGGAATTGTTGCGGATGGTGATCGGCGCGTCGTCGAGATAGATCGACACGGTCGACGTGCCGGTGCTCGAGCTGATGCCGCGGATCTCGAGATTGCTCAGGCCCGGCCCCCCGGCGCTTGAAAAGGACAGGTCCGGCACGACCCGCGCCAGATCGGCATAATCGTCGATATGCTGTTGCTGAAGCTGCTCGCCGGAAAGGACGGAGATGCTCTCCGGCACCTCGCGCAGATTTTCCGAACGCTTCTGCGCGGTGACGGTGATCTCCTCTACGCCCGTTGTCGCGGCGGCCGGATCGGCCGCGGGCGGATCCGCGAAAGCCTGGCACGGCAGCAGGATCGCCGTTGTGCACAATAGGGTGAATGTCCTTGCCGAGCGCGCCGCAACCATGCCGAAGCCCCCTTGAATTTGCTCAACCGCTGGAACGAGTTGAGCCTTTTCCGCAGGGAGGGAGCCTAGCGAGCCGCGTGCACGCGATGCATGACTGTGTGTGAAACTTAAGTTGCGCCGCAGCGAAAGTGTCGCAGCACTTGCTTCCAATCCGTCGCAACTATCCTTGCCTATTCCGGCATTCGTCGGCGGCGGGGACCTGCTTTACCCATCGGTCCCAAGGCAGCGAACGGTCAAGGGACAAGGACAGATGCGCAACATGATCGAAGGCAAGGCGGTTCTGGTCGTCATCGACATTCAGGGATGCGGTCAGATGGAAGATCCGCCGGTACCGCACATGAGCGACGGCAAGGAGATGCATGTCAACGCCGCCCGGCTCATCGGCGCGGCGCGGTCCGTCAACGTCCCGGTCGTCTTCATCCAGGAAGCGCACCGGCCCGATCTCGTCGATTTCGGCCGGGAGCTCGACGGAGAAGAACGGATCCATGCGATCGAGACCGATCCCATGACTGCGATCTCGGACGATATCGGCTATCGGCCCGGCATCGACTATTTCATTCGCAAGCGTCGCTATTCCGCCTTCTTCGGCACCGATCTGGAGATCCTGCTCAAGGGGCTCGAGGCCGAGACGCTGATCCTGATCGGCGCCTTGACCGACGTATGCGTGCATTACACTTTCCTCGACGCGCATCAGAACGACTATTTCACCCGCGTCGTCGAGGATTGCGTCGTGGGTTCGAGCCGCGCCGCCCACGACGCCTCGCTGCGCGCCATGGAATATCTGCAGACCGGCGCGCGCCGCACCACGGCAGAGGTATTGGCCGCCCTCGAAGCGGGCGGCCGTTGAACCGTTACAGGGCCTTCAGATATTCGAGCAGGGCTCGCTTGTCCTCCGGCGACAGGCTGGTGCCGTATTCATGGCCGCAGCGGCTGTTGCCGGAATTCCGATCGTCGCAGCCGGTCGTCTTCAGCGTATAGCCGAACGCGGTCTGATTGGCCGCGAGGCCGACATTGACGGTGTCGTAGGCCGGTCCGACCTGGAAAGCGGCCGTGCGCTGGGCCGCCGGCTTCAGCAGCTCGGCCAGGCTCGGCACCGAGCCGTTGTGCAGATAGGGGGCCGCGGCCCAGATGCCCTGGAGCACGCGCGATTCATAGGCGAAGCCGGTGGAAGCCGCCGGCACGCTCTGGCGGAACGCATCCTTGAGATCGGCGGTCTCGGGCGTGATCGACAGGGCGTTCGGGGCCGCCTCCCCCGCCCGCGCCTGGGCCTGCTGCTCCGCCGCGGTGAACGGCAGGTAATGCTGAAGGATCGAGCCGATGACGGCGGTGCTGAGGATGCTGAAGGATTTGTCGGTCGGCTTCAGCGGATCGGTGATCAGCGGGATCTTGGCACCGTCGAGCACGCCGGACTGGGCGGTCCAGGCCAGGATGTCATATTCCCGGCTGTCGGTGCCGACATCGAGTATGCGCGTTTCCCAGGTCTGCTGCTCGAAGAAGCGCGTGATGCCGGCCCTGATACCGTGACAGTCGGCGCAGCCGCCCGCATCGGCGCCGCGTTCGAATACGGTCTTCCCCTGGGCCACGAGCGCCTGATCGAGCGCCCACGGCCATTTCGGCGGCCCAAGCTGCTTGATCAGGGTTTCGAGAGCGCCCAGCCCTTTGAAATCGGCCGAATTGATCCCGGTATAATCGATGCCGAACGGGCTCGACGCCGATTTGGTCGGATGGAACATGGCAAAGACGCCGTAGACCTCGCCCAGATTGCGGGAAAGCCCGAGAATGTCGTTGCCGTTGCCGGCGAAACCCGGCCATTGCGTCATGTCCTGCACCGGCGCGTTCCACAGGAACGGGTAGCGCACGGGGGCCACGGCCGGGCGGATATTGTCGGCGATGAGATAGCTCGGCGCCGGCCCCAGATCGAGCCCGGTCAGCCGGTTGAAGATCATGGCGACGGCATCGAGCCGCGCCGGTCCCCAAGCCGGCGACGGCAGGGCGCGCTTGATCAGCGTGTCGTAGCGCAGATACCAGTCGCTCACCTCCTGCCTCAGCTTCGCCTTGTCGCCGGGCGACGGCGTCCCGCCGAGCACAGATTGGGCGAAGGCGTCGAACGCGGCCGGGTCGACCAGCACGGTGCCGACCGATGTGTCGAGATCGGCGAGAAAGCTCTGGAAGTCGGTGATCGCAGGGCCGCCATCGATGCGGTACGGCGCCCCGGCGACAGTGATCTGGCGCGTGTGGCAGGCGGCACAGCTCATCCCGATCATGCCGTCGCCGGTGGTGAAACCGACCGGGAGCCCGCCGGCATTGATGTCGTCGTTCGGCAGATAGCCGTAACGGCTGAGGCTGTCCGACAGGAACGGCGCTCCGCCGGGCTGCTTCAGCGCCTTCATCCAGGCAAGCGGCATGATCTGCGAGCCCTGGTAGCGCGTGTAGAAATCGCTGCGCGTCTGGGCCGTCCAGTTCGGACCCTGATCGACCTGCAAATGCGGCTCGGAGCCGCCGCCGGTCGGCGCGCAGGCCGATATCGCAAGCGTCAGCGCGGCAGACCCGGCAAGGAAACCCGTACGCCGGAATAATTTCGTGTTCATGGCACACCTCCCTGCCCCTTATTAAACTGACAATTGCATTCGAGGGGCTTTATCGATCCGGTAAATCCATCAAAAGTGGTACAAATTGTTTGAATGCGCCGATCGAGTGCATCACCGCTCGCTGGTCAAGGCGGATGACAGGCGCCGCCGGATTGGCATAGGATCAGCCCCCGAGCGGACAGGTCTGGCGGACCATTCATGCCGATGGCGTCCATGAGATTTCCGACCGACGAGATTGCGTCTCGCGACGCGTCGGCTGTCCTGTCCGCGTCCCACCCGACAAGACCGGCAATGATGAGAAAATGAGCTGAATCACGGCCGGCAGGCCGGAGGGAGGCGTTCATGTCGTCAGCATCGTCCCACCCGCGTTCCGTCGCCCTGGTCGGGCCTTACGGTTCCGGCAAGACCACGATCTTCGAAAGCCTGCTGGCCGCGGCCGGCGGCCTGGAGCGAACCGGCCGGCGTACCGGCGGCCGCGCCATGACCACCGAGCTGACGCTCGGTCATTGCCGCTATCTGGGCGATCGCTGGTCGCTGCTCGATTGCCCCGGCTCGGTCGAGTTCTCGGCCGAGACGGCGGCGGCGCTGAGCGTGGTCGATCTGGCCGTGGTGCTGTGCGAGCCGGCACCGGACCGCGCGCTGACGCTGGCGCCGATCCTGAAGGCGCTCGACGAGCGCCGGATCCCGCACCTGCTTTTCGTCAACAAGATCGACACGCTCGATGGCAGGGTGCGCGACACGCTCGCCGCCCTCCAGGCCTATTCTCCCCGCCCGCTGGTGCTGCGCCAGGTGCCGATCCGCGACGGCGAAGCGATCTCGGGCTATGTCGATGTCGTCAGCGAACGGGCCTATCGTTACCGCAAGGGCGAGCCCTCGGAGCTGATCAAGCTGCCCTCGCATGCCCGGGCGCGCGGCGCCGAGGCGCTGGGCAGCCTGGTCGAGACGCTGGCCGACCATGATGACGGGCTGTTGGAAAAGGTGCTGGAGGATGTGAAGCCCAGCTCCGAGGAGATCTACCGGCAGCTCCACAAGGATCAGGTCGGCGGCGCCATCGTCGAGGTGCTGTTCGGCTCGGCTGATCGCGGCAACGGCGTTCGCCGCCTGTGGAAGGCGCTGCGCCACGACACGCCGGACCCGTCGCAGGCCGCTGCCGAGCGCGGCGTGGCCGAGGAGGGCGAGCCGCTGGTCCAGATCTTCAAGACGGTCTATGCCGTCCATGCCGGCAAGCTCTCCCATGCCCGGATCTGGCGCGGCGCGGTGAAGGAGGGCGGCACGCTCGGCGGCGTCCGTATCGGCGGCATCCACCGCATGGAAGGCGGTGACTGGGCGAAGGCGGCGGAAGCCGAGGCCGGCGAGCTGGTGGCACTCGGCCGGATGGAAGGCATCACTACCGGCATGACGCTGGAACCGGCGAGCGTGGTCGATCCCCTGCCCTTTCCGGAAGCGCCGCAGCCGGTCTACGCCCTGGCGCTCGCCTCGGAGAATCGCAAGGACGATGTCAAGCTGTCGGGCGCCCTGCAGAAGCTGACCGAGGAGGACCCGTCCCTGTCGGTCGAGCAGGATGGCGAGACCGGCGAGATGGTGCTGCGCGGCCAGGGGGAGATCCATCTGAAGAACGCGATCGACCGGCTCGCCCGCCTCTACAATCTCAAAGTGTCGGCGGCCCGGCCGCTGGTGCCGTTCAAGGAGACGATCCGGCGTTCCGTGCATCAGCATTCGCGCATGAAGCGGCAGACCGGCGGCCATGGCCAGTTCGCCGATGTGAAGATCGAGATCGAGCCGCGCGACCGCGGCACCGGCTTTCATTTCGCCGACCGGATCGTCGGCGGCTCGGTGCCCCGGCAATATATCCCGGCCGTCGGCGAAGCGGCCGCGGAGGCGACGCGCAAAGGCCCGTTCGGCTATCCGGTCGTCGATATCGAGGTGCGGCTGGTCGATGGCGGCTTCCATGCCGTCGACAGCTCGGACATGGCCTTCAAGAACGCGACACGCATGGCGATGACCGAGGGGTTGGCCAAGGCCGAGCCCGTGCTGCTGGAGCCGATCGACCGGGTCACGGTCAGCGTGCCCAACGATTTCACGGCGAATGTGCAGCGCCTGCTCACCGGCCATCGCGGCCAGATCCTGGGCTTCGGCGAGCATCAGGGCTGGACCGGCTGGGACGATGTCGAGGCGCTGGTGCCGGAGGCCGAGCTGCACGACCTGATCGGTGAGCTAAGATCCCAGACCATGGGGCTCGGTAGCTACACCCACCGCTTCGATCACCTCGCCGAGGCGCGCGGCAGGCTGGCGGAGCGGGTGGCGCAAGCGGCGGCGGGCTCGTGAGGATGACCATCCGCCAGGCGACTTCCGCCGACGCCGACACGCTGTTCGAGATTCACCAGGACGCGATCGCCAAAGGTTCCGGCAATCATTACACCCCCGAGCAGATGCGTATCTGGTTCGAAGGGCGCAGTCCGGCGATCTACGACAAATACATCAAAGCGAACCAGGTCTGGGCGGCCGAGGCGGCCGACGGACGGCTGCTGGGCTTCGTCGGCATCGTGCCGGGCGAGGTCATCCTGCTCTATGTCCGCGAGACCGCCGCCGGGCGCGGGATCGGCACACGCCTGCTGAAGCACGGGGTCGAAGAGGCGCAGGCGGGATTCGAGGGGCCGGTGAAGGTGATCGCCCTTTTGAACGCCGAAAGCTTCTATGCCCGGTCCGGCTTTACCAAGATCAGGGACACGAGCTTCCGGCGCGGCGATCCGCCGCTCGATTTCCCGACGGTGGAGATGGTGCTGGCGCCCGAGGCGATCATGTCGGCTCGACATGATCGCTGAGTCGGCCTCTAACTGACGGAAGCTGTCGCGCCGTGCTCTTTGGGCAGCAGCAGAACGGTCAAGGATCGCACGCCCTGCGCGCCATGGATCAGCACGCCTTCTATGTCCGCGGTTGCCGAGGGCCCGCTATGGAAGGAAGCATAGTGGGCGTGATGAAATTCGGGCCGGTGATAGGCTTCCTGCGTGCTGGAGACGATATCGTCCGGATCGAGCAGCACGACGAGATGCTGCGCGAGATAGGCGAGAGCGTTGACCTGCAGCTCCTGCTCCGTGAACAAAACCGAGCCCGTTTCCGCGATCCCGAATGCCGCCCGCACTATCGCCACATCGATGTCGGCCAGATCTTGGGGTTTCATAACGGCGGCCAGGTTCCGGTTTCCGGAAACCTCGGCAGCGGCGGAACAGACGATCTCGGCCGTGGTCAAACGGGCTCGAAGGGGCGCCAGCGGATCGCCGCCAGGATCCGGTTCGAACAGCTGACCGCCCATGGATTTCAGGTTTCGCCCGAAAGTGGCGATCCGGCCTTCCGGCTCGGCCACGGGGAAGATCGGCACGAGGGGAAGATCATGCTGTCCAGGCGGGCGGTGCGCACGGATCGCGGCGAAGATCGCATCGCGCGCGCTCATACCGGCTCTCCCGACGATGGCTCGGACGTATCGGCGGACACGCCGCGATTCTGCTTCCACCAGGAATGAAAGGTTTGCCGAGGTGCTTCGGGCATTTCTCGGCCGGTCGTCTAGGTGTTCAACGGGTTGTAGATCAGGAACCGGGGCAGATGACGCAGCGCCGAATCCGCAGCCCCGACGGCCATTCGGTAGAGCGCGGGATGCGACAGCACCTCTCCTGCGGCCTTCATCATCGCATGCTTCAGCAGCGGGATTTCGTGCTCTTCCGACAGGACCTTGCGCCAGGCGAAGATTTGCTCGTGAATGTTGATTTTCACCGGACAAACATTGGTGCAGGAACCATTGAGGGTCGAAGAGAACGGCAGCGCCGAGTATTTCCTCTTGTTGAAGGTCGGATCCAAGATCACGCCGATCGGGCCGGAATAGGTCGCGCCGTAGCTGAGCCCGCCGCTGCGGCGATAGACCGGGCATGTATTCATGCAGGCACCGCAACGGATGCATTTGAGCGAGGACCAGAACTCCGGCATGCCGAGACGCGCCGTGCGGCCATTGTCGACCAGCACGATGTGCATCTCGCCGCCCTTGCGCGGGCCGCGGAAATGCGAGGTGTATTGGGTCATCGGCGTGCCGAGCGCGCTTCGGGCCAAGAGGCGCACGAACACGCCGAGATGCTCGAGCCGCGGGATCAGCTTCTCGATGCCGATCGAGGCGATGTGGAGCGGCGGCACGTTCGACGACAGATCGGCATTGCCCTCGTTGGTGCAGACCACGAAGCTGCCGGTTTCCGCGACCGCGAAATTGGCGCCGGTCATGCCGGCATCAGCCGCCAGAATCAAGGGGCGCGTCGCCTGCCGCTGCTGCTCGGCAAGATAGTTCGGATCGTCATTGTTCGGGTCGGTGCCGAGCTTCTCGGCAAAGATATCCGCCACGTCGGCCCGCATCTTGTGCACGGCGGGAACCACCACATGGCTCGGATCCTCGTCGTCGAGCTGCTGGATGCGCTCACCGAGATCGGTCTCGATGACATCGATGCCGACGCCCTTCAAATAAGGGCGGAGCCCGCATTCCTCGGTCAGCATCGACTTGGACTTGATCAGGCTCTTGGCGCCGTGATCGGCCAGGATGCCGTGCACGATGCGATTATGCTCGGCGCCGTCCGCCGCCCAATGGACATGAACGCCGTTGGCGATCGCCGCCGCCTCGAACTGCTCCAGATACTGGTCGAGATGGGCGAGCGTATGCTGCTTGATCTGAGAGGCGAGCTCCCGCAGCTCTTCCCATTCGTCGATGCCATGCGCGATATGGTCCCGTTTTTTGCGGAGATCCCATAGCCGCTCATCATGCATCTTCTCATGCTCGGTAGCGGCGATGAACCGATTTGCCGCCTCGCTCTGATCGATCGGCGCGTCGCCGCGGATTTTCGCCCCGCGCGGCTGCTTCTCACGGGATTTGGAGCGCAAAGGCTGCGATGCGCCTTCGGCATGATCGAGGCGCTTGCCATCCTGCCCGGTTGCGCTTTCGTTGCGGTCGCTGCGCAGATCGGGATGAATGAGGCCGTGCGGCTGCTCGCTCATGCTGTGGCTCCGTTCAAGATGCGAGCGATGTGGATGAACCGGATCGGCAGGCCGATCCGTTCGGCGCAGCCCTTTTGATGCATCAGGCAGGATGAATCCGCCGAGACGATGTATTCGGCGCCCGCACGGCTATGATCGCTGACCTTGTCGTAGCCCATCTTGGCCGAGACGCCCGGCTCGAAGACGCAGAAGGTACCGCCGAAGCCGCAACACTCGTCCCAACGCGCCGGCTCGACGAATTCGATCCCCTTGACCTTGGACAAGAGATCTTTTGGCTTGGAATAGAATGGCTTGTTGAGCTCAGAGGGGCTTGCCAACCCGATGCCGCGCAGCGAATTGCAGTTATAGTGGACCCCGACCTTGTGCGGAAACTCGGCCCAGGGAAAGGCATCGACCTTCAGGATGTCGTGCAGGAACTCGGTCAGCTCGTAGGTCCGGGCTCGGACAGCCCGAACCTCGTCGGTCTGATCGATGGCGGTCAAATGCTCGCGGATCTGGTGCACGCAGCTGCCGGACGGCCCGACGATATAGTCGAATTTCGAGAAGTTCTTCACGAACAGCGCTTCGGTGGCGGCGGACTCCGCGTGGCATCCCGTATTGGTCATGGGTTGGCCGCAGCAGGTCTGATCGAATGGATAGTCGACATCGCATCCGAACCGTTCGAGCAACTCGAGGGTGGCGACCCCGACGTCAGGTTCGAAAGCATCCATGTAGCAAGGAATGAATAGACCGACACGCATGGCCAACTCCGAAAGAGAAATCGTTCGCGGATCGGAGATCACTCCGATTCACGCTTCCGTTTGATCCTTTCGCCGCAAGGGGCCTTAGGATGAAGATGCCCTTCCAGATCCCCCGCGCCCGGCAGCGCCGCCTGAAAACGGTATAGGATCCACGGCGACATCGTGCGTGGCAGCCGGCATTATAGCTCGTTGGCCATTTTTTGAGATCGTTGGATTTCGTTGGCGGATTGCCATGAACAACCTGGCCCAAGGCGCATCCCTCCTCTATGCCTTGGCCTCGGTTCAGGGGGCCGCCAGCTCGACCAGCGGATGCTCGTCGGCGCCGAGGCGCCAGGCGGCCCACAGGCCGGCGGCGGCGACCGGCAGGGCGGCGGCGAACACCCAGATGCCGGCCGCATAGGCGGTATCCTCGGTCAAGCCGGCCGACACGCCGACGAGGTTGGCCACAGCCGCGGCCAGCGCCGCCCCCGCCGCCGAGCCGGTCAGCCGGACGGTGGAGATGCCGGCCGCACCGATCCCGCGCTCGTCGCCCTCGAGTGCCGCCAGGATGCGCTGGCACATGAAGGCCCAGGACAGGCCGAACCCGCCGCCGAGCAGCACGCCCGCGCCGACGACCCCGATCACGTCGCCGGCCGGAAAGGCGAGCGCGCTCCAGGCGATCCCCGCCACCGCCGAGACCCCGCCCAGACGGATCATGCGCCCCGGCCAGGCGCCGCCTAGGCTGGAAACGGCCAAGCCCGCCACCGTCCAGGCCACGGCCTCCATCGCCACCACATATCCCGCGGAGAGCGCGTTCAGGCCGACGAGGGTCTGGAGCAGCGCCGGCCCATAGACGGAATAGCCCATCGAGGCCGTGGTCAGCAGGAACTGGGCCGCATAGCCGGCGCCGGGCCGGCTCTTGAGATCGCCTGATCCTTGGGGCAGCAGCCGGACGACGGCGCGCTCGTCGTACCAGACCATGGCCAGCAGCAGAAAGACTCCGATCACGGTCAGGGCTGCGGAGTGGAACGCGCTTTCCGCCAGATCGGCGAGGCCGATCGCGGCGGTGCCGAGCCCGATGAGGCCGAGCTGGGGCCAGGCGATCCCCGCCTTCGTCTCGCCATTCTCGCCCTTGGGCAGCATGACGAAGGCGGCGGCGCCGACGGCCACGGCCTGGATCGCGAAGAACCAGAAGACCCAGCGCCAGATGCCGGCATCGGCGAACACGCCGCCGATGAGCGGACCGAGCACGCTCGCCACCCCCCAGACCGAGGTGATGGCGGCATAGACCTTGGGCAGGGTGCGATCCGGAAAGACGAGGCCGATGGCGACGGAACAGAAGCCGCCGACCCAGCCGCCGCCGATCCCCTGCAGCAGGCGGCCGAGCAGAAAGACCGATATGTCCGGGCCGGCGGCACTCATCGCACAGCCCGCGGCATAGAGCAGGGCCGCCGCCGCGGTGGCGCGCCGGAGCCCGTACCGGCGCGCGAGCAGGCCGGCGCTCGCCCCGGCCAACACCGAGCCCAACAGATAGCCGGCCGTGGCCCAACCGAAATAGGCATAGCCGCCGAGCGCCCGACCGATGTCGGGCATGATCGTCGCCGTGACCAGGCTGTCGGCGGCGATCAGCCAGACGCCCAGGCAGATCAGGACGAACAGCGCCAGGCGCCCTTCGCCCAGCACATCCGACCAGCTGCCTTCGCCCGCCGCTACGCGCGCCGTCACCGCCCTACCGCGCCCGCCACGCGTCGAGCGCATCCTCCATCGCCATGAACTCGGCGCCCAGCCCCTGCAGCGCCAGGATCAACTGCTCCAGCATGAGCATGCGATGGCCGCGGCCGATGACATGGGGATGGAAGGTATAGGTGAGGATGCCCCACTCGGTCTCTCGGGTCATATAGCGGAAATCATTGACGAAATTCTCCAGCACCAGGCCGGCGTTCATGAGCCCCGGCAAGAGGCCGGCGGGCGAGCGGGAGAATTCGAAATGTGGGAAATCGTCGAGCGACCAGCTGATCGGCATCTCGATCAGAGCGGTCTCCTCGCCGTGCCGCATCGGCTGCAGCAGCGGATATTCGCCATGCCGGCGGGCCGGATAGCAATCATGGTCATGGCCCATCAGGCTCGAATCATATTCGAAGCCGTGGTCGATCAGCAGGTCGAGCGTATGCTCGCTGAAATCCCACGACGGCGAGCGATAGCCGCGCGGCGCCCGGCCGGTGACGCGCCGAATGGTCTCGATGCCGCGCGCGAGGTCGTTCTCCTCCTCCGCCCGCTCCAGCGTCGCCGGCACCCGATGGGTCCAGCCGTGATGGGCGATCTCGTGCCCGGCCTCGATCACCTTGGCGACGCAGGCGGGATAGCTCTCGATCGTATGGCCCGGCGTGAAGAAGCTGGCGCGGATCTCGTATTTCTTCAGCAGCGCCAGGATGCGCGGAATGGCGACGATGCCGAACTCGCAGCGCGAGACCATCGTCGGCGAGGCCTGGCCGCGGGCGATATAGGGCGAGATATTGTCGTGATCGAAGGTCAGGCAGGCGATGTGGCGCGGCATGCGGGCTTCTCCTCAAGGAGCGCTGTCTGACCAGCGCGCTATCAATTCAAGGAGCGCTGTCTGACCAGCGCGCCATTAATGCGTTCGAGGGCAAGGTCTCGTCGATGAGCTTGCGCGCGGTCTCGGCGCCGGCGACCGGCAGGCCGGCCGGATCGAGCAGCCCGATCTGGACCAGCACCGACGCCTGATCCCAATAGATATGCTCGTGATAGAGCTTCGGTCCGCGGAAATTAACGATGGCGACCAAGGGGATCTCGACATAGCGGCCGGTCGGCGCCACGCCGGGCAGCATCCAGTCCATCTCGATATCATGGGTGAAGCAGAACAGCATCTCGTCGACCACGCGATCCGTGCCGATGGTGCGGGAGACGGGAACGAGCTTCGTGTCCTTCGGCGACTTCGGAATGAAATGATGGCGGTAGAACCGCGCCAGCTCCTCCTGACCGACGCCGCCGGTCATGGTCGGGATGTGATTGACATAGGGCGAGGCCACCATCGTCCGCATCGTGGCATCGACATCGCGCTCGACGAATTCCTGGCGCGTATGCTCCTCCCAGAGCGCGCTCAGATCGTAGGCCGGACCGAGCACGCGGCGGAACAGCGCCAGGCTGCGCGAATGGGCCATCAATGCCGCCGGCTTGTCGAAGGCGGCATAGGCGTGGATCCGGCTCTCCGGAAAGGCGGCCCGCGCCGCCGCCGTGTCGCCCTCGGCGACATGCAGCACGAGCGGGCACCGCACCGCCGCACCGGCGAGGTCGAGCGGCCCATCGGCATGGCAGGCGACGGCTGCGAAGCCCGGCGCCCGAAGCGCCAGCGAAGCAGCCCGCCCCTGGCCGATCGCGCCGATCCCGCCGGCGACCTCAGGCCGAGCCCGGAGCAAGCCCTGCGCCGTCTCGATATCGTCGAGCGACCCGGCCGCCAGGCTCAGGACGACATATCCCTCCTCGGCCCAGCGTTCGGCCGAGACCGGATAGGCGCTCGCCGGGTCCGACAGCAGCAGCAGCCCCGGCCCGCTGCCGGACGCCGGCAGGGCGAGGGTGACGGCAGGACCGTCGGCGATCGGGATCTGAAGCATGAGGACCGCACTCGCAAGGGCAGAAAGGCTGCGACCTCACTGGAGACCGGCCGATCTGTCAATCGGTCAAAGCGGTTGGGCCGGCGGCCCCGCTCGCTTATGCTCGGCCGATCGAATTCGGCGCAGGGAGACGGCACATGGAATATCGGAATTTGGGGCGGAGCGGCGTCAAGGTCTCGACGCTGTGCCTCGGCACCATGATGTTCGGCGGCCCCGCCGACGAGGCGGTCTCGCACCGGATCATCGCCAAGGCGCGCGACCAGGGTGTCAACTTCATCGATACGGCCGACGTGTACAATGCGGGCGAGTCCGAAAAGACCGTCGGCCGCGCCATCGCCGGCGATCGCGACAATTGGGTGCTGGCAACCAAGGCCTGCAACGCGATGGGCGACGGCGCCAACGAGCGGGGCCTGTCGCGCAAATGGTTGATGGCGGCGGCCGAAGCCAGCCTGAAGCGGCTCGGCACCGACTATATCGACATCTATTACCTGCATAAGGAGGATCAGGCGACGCCGCTGGCCGAGACGGTGCGGGCGATAGGCGATCTCGTCAGGCAGGGCAAGATCCGCTATTTCGGCGTCTCGAACTTCCGGTCCTGGCGGCTCGCCGAGATCTGCAACCTATGCGACCGCCTCGGCATCGATCGGCCGGTGGTGAGCCAACCCTACTATAACGCCATGAACCGGATGCCCGAGGTCGAGCATCTGCCGGCGTGCGATTTCTATGGGCTGGGCGTGGTGCCTTACAGCCCGCTGGCGCGGGGCGTGCTGACCGGCAAGTACAGTGCCGATGCGCCGCCGCCGGAGGGAACGCGCGCGAGCCGGCAGGATAAGCGCCTGAGCGAAACGGAATGGCGGCCCGAATCGCTGCGCCTCGCCCAGGAAATCAAGCGGCATGCCGAGGCGCGCGGCAGCTCGGCCGTGCATTTCGCCGTCAATTGGGTGTTGAACAACCGGCTGGTCACCGCCGTCATCGCCGGACCGCGTACCGAGGCCCAATGGGACGATTATGTGGGCGCGCTGGGCGACCGTTTCTCTGCCGAGGACGAGGCGCTCATCGACGAATTGGTCGCACCCGGCCACCCGTCCACGCCCGGATACAACGATCCGGCCTACCCGATCGAAGGTCGGATCGTGCGGACGTAATTTCCGTGGCCACTGCCTACTTTTGCGCCAGACAGGTAACTTTCTGTCCAGGAACGGCTTTAAAGATGCGGAAAACTACTATCCAGCCTGAAGAGGAGGCATCAAGGATCGAACAGACGATTTCCTAGTTGACTCTTTTATGTCCAGCGTGGCTTTTTTTGCGCCTTGCGTTATGCAGAGCGTGTAAATCTGCCATGACAATTGCGCCGCAGGTTGAGGCTAACCTGTCGGCACAGCTAGGGATTTTACGACGTCCGCTTTCGACTTCGCCCGCCAGCGTGTCACTGCGGTTGTAGGTTGGACAAGTTAAAGATCTGTAACCCTTCTGAAAAGGAAGGGGATGGGAGGTCAGTAAGGATGAGTTACGCGCAACAGCAAAACCCGGGGCGATCATTCGCCGGTTTTGCGATCGTGGTTCTGTTGCATATCGCGCTGATCTACGCCGTGTTGAGCGGGCTGGCCAATCGGGCGATGGAAGTCCTCAAGGGACCGCTCGAAGCGAAGGTGATCGAGCAGATCAAGCCGCCGCCACCCGACGCACCGCCGCCGCCACCACCGGATCTGGCCCCGCCGCCGCCGCCCTTCATTCCTCCCCCTGAAGTCACGATCCAGCAGCCGGTCACGACGACCAACGCCATCCAAGCGGTCACCTCGGTCGTTCCGCCGGCGCCCGCGCCGCCAGCGCCACCCGCCCCCAAGGCCGTGGTGCCGGACCAGGAAGTGAGCGCCCGCCCGATCGAAGGGCCTCGCCTCCAATATCCCGCCCGCATGGAAGCCAGTGGCCGCGAAGGCTATGCCGTGGTCGAGTGCACGGTGGATACCAGCGGCCATCCGAGCGACTGCAAGCTCGGCGAGGTCCGCGGCGGCGATGCGTTCGGCGAGGCCGCCATAGCCTACGTCCAGAACGCCAGATACCATCCCGCGATTCGCAACGGGCAGCCGATCACGGAAAAGCACCAATGGAAAATCGACTTCAAGCTGCATGATTGAGGCTGGAGCCTTTTAGAAGCAGCCAGAGCTGAGCCAGACAATCGGAGAAAGCATGTCCAAGTCTCTTTACCTTTCCGCGTTCGCTGCGGCCTTTATGACCTTCGGTGCGGTTGCCCTGGCCCAGACGCCGCCGGCGACGACACCGGCCCAGACCGCGCCGACGGCGGCGCCGGCCGCCCCTGCTGCGGACGCTCCCGCGGCAACGCCGGCCGCTCCGGCCGCGGACGCCCCGGCGGCTTCGGCCCCGGTGGGCGACGCTGGGCCCGCGGGCATCCAGCCGCCGACCTCGACGGTCTCGGTCGATAATCCCTACGGCCCGCAGGCGCTGTGGAAGAACGGCGATTTCGTGGCGCGCGGCACGCTGGTCATCCTGGTGATCATGTCGTTCTCGACCTGGTACGTGATGCTGACCAAGCTCTATGAGCAGACCCGCCTGTTCAGCCAGGCG
>DATLIZ010000014.1:0-2031 GCA_035539155.1 Aliidongia sp.
AACAGAACTGCCGCCGCTATCGATCGCGGCGATCATGCCATCGCGCAGCAGCAGGCTGCCTTCGACGACTTCATCTGGCGTGACAATACGGCAACCGGTCAGGGCGATCTCGGGCATCATGCGGCCTGTGCTTTCAAGGGAACGGGGAAGAAACGGGTCGCCAGGGCGGCACGGGTCGCCTCTTCATGGCAAATAGCAATGATCGCCTTGCCGGCCTGGCGCGCTTCCTGAAGCAAGTCGACGACGGTGGCGCGATTCACGGCGTCAAGCGACGCGGTCGGTTCATCAACCAACAGGATCGGATGGCCGGCGATCAGTCCACGGGCAATATTCACGCGCTGCTGCTCGCCACCGGAGAAGGTCGCCGGCGGCAATTCCCAGAAACGATGCGGCAGCGCCAGGCGCTCGAGGAGCTCAGCGGCCCGGTGACGGGCGGCCTCGCGGCCGACACCCAGCGCCAGCAGCGGCTCGGCGACGATATCGATGGTCGGCACACGCGGGATGACACGCAGGAACTGACTGATATAGCCCAAGGTGCGGCGGCGCAAGGCCAGGATCTGTCGTGGCGTCGCACGGACCAGATCAACGGCCTCTCCGTCCTGGCGCACAAGGATAGCGCCGCGATCGGCGCGATAATTGCCGTAGAGGGTCCGCAGCAGCGTGCTCTTGCCGGCCCCCGAGGGGCCGTCCAGCACCACGCATTCACCGGGATGGACCGCAAGGTCGATATCGGACAAGACGGCGAAGCTCAGGTGATCGCGGGCATGCAGCGTGAAGCTTTTCGCGAGGTCGCGCGTTTCCAGCACCGGCAGGCCGGGTTGTTGAACAGAATCGGTCATAGCTGCAGCACCGAGGAAACCAGAAGCTGGGTATAGGGCTGATGCGGATCGTCGAGCACCTGGTCCGTGAGGCCGGTCTCGATGATGCGTCCCGCCTGCATCACCATCAACCGGTCGGCCAGGAGCCGAGCGACCCCGAGATCATGGGTGACGAGGATGACGGCGAGATCGAGATCGGCCACCAAGCGCCGCAGCAGATCGAGCAAGCGGGCCTGGACCGAGACGTCGAGACCGCCGGTCGGCTCATCCATCAGCACGAGGCGCGGCTCGGTCACCAGATTGCGGGCGATCTGCAGGCGCTGCTGCATGCCGCCGGAAAAGCGCAGGGGCAGCTCATCGATGCGGCTTGCATCGATCTCGACCTTGCCCAGCCATTCGCCGGCGATCTGCCGGATCCGGCCATAATGGCGCAGGCCCGCCTGCAGCAGCGGCTCGCCGATATTGGCGCCGGCGCTAAGGTCGAGGCGCAGGCCGTCGCGGGGATTCTGGTGCACGTAGCTGAGATCGTTGCCGATCACCCGGCGCCGCTGTGATTCGCCCAGGGTCGCGAGGTCGACGACACCCTGGCTGCGGGAATGGAACAGAATCTCGCCGCCATCGGGCGCCACTTGCCCATCGATGCAACGCAGCAGCGTCGTCTTGCCGGAGCCGGATTCGCCGACAATGGCCAGGA
The DNA here is from genome assembly GCA_035539155.1 of Aliidongia sp. Classification (GTDB taxonomy): domain Bacteria; phylum Pseudomonadota; class Alphaproteobacteria; order ATCC43930; family CGMCC-115725; genus JAXDMU01. Next base: position 1,513 of record DATLIZ010000014.1, read on the forward strand.
CCTCACCCGGCCAGAGCGACAAGGCGATATCGCTCAGTACCCGGCGATCGCCATAGGACTTGGCGAGGCCGCGGACCTCCAGCACCGGCTGGTCGAGATCGGCTGTCATCTCCCGCCTCCGGCCGTCACGCGGCTGTCGCAATAATCGGTATCCGAGCAGACATAACGGCGCGTGCCGCGATCGTCGATCACCAACTCATCGAGAAAGCTGTCGCTGGCGCCGCAGCGGGCGCAATGCTGCGACCAGCGCTCGGTGGTGAAGGGATGATCTTCGAAATCCAGGCTCTTCACCGTGGTATGTGGCGGGATGGCATAGATCCGTTTCTCGCGCCCGGCCCCGAAGAGTTGCAAGGCAGGCGAGCGGTCGAGCTTCGGATTGTCGAGGCGCGGGATCGGCGAGGGCGACATCAGATAGCGGCCATTGACCACGGTCGGGAAATCATAAGCCGTGGTGACGCGGCCGAAACGGGCGATATCCTCATAGAGCTTCAGATACATCGGGCCGTAATCGGCTAGCGC
>DATLIZ010000015.1:0-41927 GCA_035539155.1 Aliidongia sp.
CCGACCTTCTGCAAAGCCCAAGGATCAGCGCGCCGATCGGGTCAAGGCCAAGGCCGCGCCACGCGCGGGGACGCGAAGCGGCAGCCTTGAGGCGAGCGGCGCGATGAGCCACACCGCTTGACTTCGTCCACGGTAGATAAGGGCGCGGCGGGCCTTGTTTTTGCCCGATAGTGGGAACATAAAGGGAACATATGCAACCGTGATGGAACTACGAGATGGCAGGCGGCAGCTACAACCCCGACGAGGCTCGTGACGAGAAAGGGCGGTGGACGAGCGATGGGCTATCTTCACGAGCCGGAAGTGGGCGTGTCACGGCGGCTTGGCGGGAAAAGGCCTTGCCCGATTCCTCTGCTAGCGGCACCGGGATGGCTTTGGCAGGCCATGTTGCACTTTATCTGCCGCCACAAATGCGCCGGCGAGTCGATTGGGCAGATCAGGCCCAGGGAACTCGTCTGGTACGCCTGCTGGGATGCTGGAACGCAGATGCTCACTTAAGCGATGAGGTTTTTCGCGCGCGATATTTGAGTGGCGGCGTGGAAGATGCGACCGTTCGGAATCTGCGCATGGCAGCGGCGGAGGCGTCGAAGGCTGCAACTCACGGCCAGCTTTCTGATGCCGCCCGGCATCTGGCAGATGCTGTTCGCCACGTTGGTATCGATCGATGGTCGGGCTTTGTTGAACGGGCGGCAGCAAAGGTCGATGCGCAGGCTGCCGCGACCGGCGGCGCCCTTTCAAGCAGAGACCGAGCCTATCTCGTCCGGTATTACGAGCCGGTCGTTGCGTTGGCTAAGAAATATTCGGTTGATCCAATGTTGGTCCTCGCGCTTGGAGCTGAGTCCGGTTACGCGACCGCTGGCACCTATCTCAAAACACATGATGCCTTCGGCATGACTGGGGGCACCACTGACCATATGACATATGCCTCGTCCCCGGCCGAAAATGTCAGACATTTCTTTGCTATTTATGGTGCTCAGATTTATGGGGTCGGTAGCGATGCAGATGCTTTCCTGAAGGCCTTGGAAGGCCAGGATGTTACCGGTGCACCAGTAAAGGCCTGGAGGACCTACAACTCCGAATTTGCGGAGCAATGGTTGAAGATGGTTAGGGACGGTATCCATCAGATGCGGCGGGATGTGCCGCTCTATCAGGCGCTACGAAAGGGCGAATGATGGCTTCCGCCCTCCGTCTTGAGCGTTGGACAGCAGTGCTTGGAGCGATGCTGTTTATGGTATGCGTGGGGTACAAAGCCGAGGCTGGAACCTATTGGAACGCCGAATTTGGCGTTGTTGTGTCGCCTTTGCCGAAAATGACCGTCTGCGTGCCGAGGCCGGAGGAGCACGATCATGGGATTGAAATTTTGATCGATGCTAAAACCCGCAGTGCTTGTATTCGGAACAGTGAAAAATACAGAAATTTCGGAATCTTCGCGTTTTACAACAGCTCCGATGATATCGAGACTTTTGAGGGCTACGTGAAACACTGGTGTGGGCAAGATGAAGAGCGCTGCTTGCCTGCGCCCAAGGGGTTAGGCCTCAAGAGTTTTCGAAGCCGGTCGGGACGGGTGAACCATGCGGACGGTTCGATCGAAATTATGATCCTGGCACAGTCAACGCGAGCGCCGCGTAGATTTCCTTCTGACACGCGGGTGAACTACGACATGCATCTTCTTACCGATGCCGCCCATCTGAAGGAGGATGTGCGGCTCTTCCGGCGCTTCCTGCACACCGTCCGGTTCGTGCGGCCGGATTGGGAAGGGCGGATGGTGCGGTGACTGCCACGGACGGGCGGTTGCTTCGGCTGTTCCTTTGCCTGCCATGCCGTACCCTTCGAATATCGCGGCGAAAACGTCAAAATTCCCGCCGGGCACCATATATGATGAGGCCTACGCCAGCCTCTCAAAGCAGAATCTCAATAATGCGGCGTTGGGGTATAATCTATGTCGCGATAGACGGGTTAAAGCGTCATGGGTTCTCTAACCGGAAGAAATAACAAATTGCCTCCTTTTAATACAAAACAATCGCCCGTTCTTCTCCCGAGAGCTTACGTAATTTGGGGCGCCGCGACAATCGCCTTGGTGACTGTCTCGAGCGACGGATCGGTTCGGCTAACATCAGCGGTGATGCTGGCGGCCGGACCTGGGTGGATTCTTGTTGGTTTATGGCTGGTCGTCCCATTACTCTCGATCATCCGGTCGATGAAACTGTTTCTGGCAGGGCGGACCGTAAACGCGCTCGGACGGCTTGTCGTGCCGTTTGCTGCGGCGGCGACTTACTTCTTCGGCCTCTCCATCGGCGACACAGTTCGATTTCAATTCGATCGTGCCCGATACGACCAAGTTGTTTCGGATGCTTCACACGGCAAATGCCCGCCCGACGATGTGAACCATTGGCCTGTTGCGATCGATTCTGTCGATTGCAAGGCTCCTGTCACCATCATCTTTGCCTGGGGTGGTTTTGGATCGAGTTGGTACGGGGTCGTCTACGACGAAGCCGATGAGATCATCAAGCCTGCCCGAGAGCGGTCGATCGAATGGAAGCATCGACCGATCGGTGTCCAGCTATCCTGCTCGGGAACGTCCACATCGCTCGGAGGGCATTACTATCTAGCGGGCGGCTACGACGTTGGCGGAGTTGACGAGTGGGGGTAACATCTCGCTGACGGGGAGGCCGCGCATGGTGAAGCTTGGCGGCAAATTTGTAGAAGCGGGTGTATGATTGGTCGGGGAGGCAAGATGAAGTTCGCCTTCACGAAACGGGCGGGCAAGGTGGATGAACTCTTGGTCACGCGCGAGGGCGGCAGTGTCGAGCATATCGTTTGCCCCAAGCAAGGCATGATCCCGCACGACATGGTCCATTTCGCGGTCGAGAAGGGCTTGCTGCGTCAAGGGTTTCTGTCCAAGGTCGGGGCCGGCGAGGCCACCGGATTTCAGATGGACGGCGATGATGGCGCGGAAACGGTCGAGCGGCTGGTCGAGACCATGCAGGCGGAGGTCTGGTCGGGTCCGGTCCCAACAGACGAGCTGATCCAACTCTACGAATCCGCATGCCGAGCGCGGAATCATCCGATTCTGCCCGTTTCGAGCCGGCAGATCGAGCGGATCCGCGAAGAAATGGCCGATCTCGCGCGTCGCTGGGACGCGGTTCCGACCAACGGCTCGCTGGTTCTGCATTTCATGACGAGCATCGTCCCAGCCCTGCATCGAACACGCGCTTCAGCCGTTGACATAACCCCGCCGCTGTCATAGGTTCCCGCGCTCTTCGGCTCGGGCCGGATCGGATTCACAGGTCATCATGAAGATCGTCAATTCCCTGAAGACGTTGAAGAAGCGCGACAAGAACTGCCGCGTCGTTCGCCGCAAGGGCCGCGTCTACGTCATCAACAAGTCGAACCCGCGCTTCAAAGCCCGCCAGGGCTGATCGCTGCGGCTGGCCGCCGCCGCTTTTCGCTTGCGCCGGCCATTCTTCTTGCCGAATCATAGGCCTCGCACGAGACCTTCGATCAGGTCCCGACCATCGAAGGGAGGTGGGCGGCCATGAAGATGCCGACTCCGGACGCCGCGATCCTGCGGCGCCGACACGAGATCGCGGACGCGCTCCGGCGCATCCTGCCGGCCGAATCCGTTATCGAGGATGAGGAGGAGCGGCGCGTCTTCGAGAGCGACGGCCTCACCGCCTATCGCGAGCTGCCGCTCGTCGTGGCGCTGCCCGGCAACACCGAAGAAGTCTCGGCCATCTTGGCCTATTGCCATGCCGAGGGCGTCAAGGTCGTCCCGCGCGGCGCCGGCACCTCGCTCTCGGGCGGGGCACTGCCGCTCGCCGACGGCATCACCCTCGGCCTGTCCAAGCTCAGCCGGGTGCTGGAGATCGACTACGCCAATCGCTGCGCTGTCGTGCAGCCTGGCGTCACCAATCTCGGCATCACGCGCGCGGTCGAGGGCCAAGGCTTCTATTACGCGCCCGACCCGTCGAGCCAGATCGCCTGCACCATCGGCGGCAATGTCGCGGAGAATTCCGGCGGCGTGCATTGCCTGAAATACGGCCTCACCACCAATAACGTGCTCGGCATCGAGATGGTGCTGATGAATGGCGAGGTGATCCGGCTGGGCGGCAAGCATCTCGATGCCGGCGACTATGATCTGCTCGGCGTGATGGTCGGGTCCGAAGGGCTGCTGGGCGTCGTGACCGAGGTCACGGTGCGCATTCTGCCGCGCCCGCAAGGGCTGCGCGCCGTCATGATCGGCTTTCCGACCAGCGAGGCCGGTGGCGATTGCGTGGCGGCGATCATCGCTGCGGGCATCATTCCGGCCGGCATGGAGATGATGGACCGGCCGGCGATTCATGCCGCCGAGGCCTTCGTCAAGGCGGGCTATCCGCTCGATGTCGAAGCGCTGCTGATCGTCGAGATCGACGGGCCGGATGTCGAGATCGCGCATCTGACCGCCCGGATCGAGGAGATCGCCAACCAGTGCGGCGCCGTCTCGTGCCGGATCAGCCGCGACGAGACCGAGCGGCTGGCTTTCTGGGCCGGGCGCAAGGCCGCTTTCCCGGCGGTCGGCCGTATCTCGCCGGACTATTACTGCATGGACGGCACGATCCCGCGCCGCGCCCTGCCGCTGGTGCTGAAGCGCATGGCCGAGATGTCGGAGCGATACGGCCTGCGCGTCGCCAACGTCTTCCATGCCGGCGACGGCAATTTGCATCCGCTCATCCTCTATGATGCCAACAAGCCGGGCGAGCTCGACACGGCCGAGGCGTTCGGCTCCGAGATCCTGACCCTGTGCGTCGAGGTCGGCGGCGTGCTGACCGGCGAGCATGGCGTCGGCGTCGAGAAGCGCGACCTGATGCCGGTCATGTTCACCGAATCGGATCTCGATCATCAGATGCGCCTCAAATGCGCTTTCGATCCGCAGCAGCTGCTCAACCCCGGCAAGGTCTTTCCGCAATTGCGGCGCTGCGCCGAGCTCGGGCGGGTGCATGTCCATCACGGCGCTACCCGTTTCCCCGACCTGCCGCGGTTCTGATCCCATGGATGCAATCAAGCCGTCGGATGCGGCCGCGCTCGTCGAGACCGTCGCCTGGGCGGTCGCCACCAAGACACCGCTGGAGCTGATCGGGCGGGGGACCAAGCGTGCGCTCGGCCGTCCGGTCCAGAGTGCCAGGCTGCTCGATGTCGGCGGTTTCTCCGGTATCCTTTCCTACGAGCCGGCCGAGCTGGTGCTGACCGCCGCCGCCGGCACACCGCTCGCTGAGATCGAGATCGCCTTGTCCGAGGCTCGGCAGCATTTCGCCTTTGAGCCGCCGGACTACGGCAAGCTTCTGGGCGGCGAGCCGGGCGGGCAGAGCATCGGCGGCGTGGTCGCGAGCAATCTCGCCGGCCCGCGTCGGCTGACCGCCGGCGCGGTGCGCGACCATCTGCTGGGCTTCGCCGCCGTCAGCGGCCGCGGCGAGGCGTTCAAGTCGGGCGGCAAGGTGGTGAAGAACGTCACCGGCTACGACCTCTCCAAGCTCATCTGCGGCTCCTGGGGCACGCTCGCGGTCATGACCGAGGTCACGCTCAAGGTGCTGCCCCGCCCGGAAGCGACCGTCACGGTGCTGCTGCGCGGCTTGCCGGCCGCTGAAGCGGTCGCGGCGATGAGCCGGGCGCTCGGCGGCCCGCACGATGTCGCGGCCGCCGCCTGGCTGCCGGCGACGCTGCTCGGCGCCGCCGGTCTCGCCGGCTTCGGTTCCGCGACGGCGCTCCGGCTCGAAGGGCCGGCGCCCTCGGTCGCGTTCCGGGCCGATGCCCTGGCGACGCTCTTCGGCGCCGCCGAACGGATCGAGAGCGAGGCGTCGGCCACGCTCTGGCGCGCTATCCGCGATGCCGAGCCCTTCGCCGCCGAGCAGAGCCGTCAGATCTGGAAGATCTCGGTGCCGCCGATGGCCGGCGCCGCCATCGTCGCGGCATATCCCAAGGACGATGCCTTCCTCGATTGGGGCGGCGGGCTGGTCTGGCTGGCGTTGCCGCCGAGCGCCGAGGCCGGTGCTGAGAAATTGCGGGCGCTGGTGGCGGCTCACGGCGGTCACGCCACGCTCGTCCGCGCCGATGCGGCAACCCGTGCCGCCCTGCCGGTGTTCGAGCCGCGCCCCGGTCCGCTCGGCGAGCTCGGCCGGCGCGTCAAGCAGGCCTTCGATCCCGAGGGCATCCTCAATCCCGGCCGCATGCAGGCGGGCATCTAGCGGGCAGGGGCTCCCAAGCAGATTCGTCAACGGAAGTGCCGCAATGCAGACCAATTTCACCGAGGCTCAGCTCGCCGATCCGGACAATCGGGAAGCCGAGAAGATCTTGCGGGCCTGCGTCCATTGCGGTTTCTGCACGGCGACCTGTCCGACCTACGTCCTGCTCGGCGACGAGCTCGATAGCCCGCGCGGCCGGATCTACCTGATCAAGGACATGCTGGAGAACGGCCGGCCCGCGACCGAGAAGGTGGTCAAGCATATCGACCGCTGCCTTTCGTGCCTCAGTTGCATGACCACCTGCCCCTCGGGCGTCAATTACATGCATCTGGTCGATCACGGCCGCGCCCATATCGAACGGACCTATGTCCGGCCCTGGCCCGATCGGTTCCTGCGGGCGCTGCTGGCCCGGCTGCTGCCGAGCCCGACTTTGTTCCGGCTGAGCCTGATCGGCGCCTGGTTCGTCCGGCCCCTGCGCCATAAGCTGCCGGGCCGCCTGGGCGCCATGCTGCGCCTCGCGCCCGCCATGGTGCCGGCGCCGTCCTGGGTCGACCGGCCGCAGGTGTTTCCGGCCCAAGGCACGCGGCGCAAGCGGGTGGCGATGCTGAGCGGCTGCGCCCAGCAGGTGCTGGCGCCGGAGATCAACGAGGCGACGATCCGACTGCTGACCCGGCATGGCTGCGAGGTGGTCGTGGCCAAGGGCGCCGGCTGCTGCGGCTCGCTCGTCCACCATCTGGGCAAGACCGATGCCTCGCATGTCCAGGCCAAGGCCAATATCGACGCCTGGAGCCGAGAGCTGGACGGCATCGGCCTCGACGCGGTCGTGGTCAACGCCTCGGGCTGCGGTACGACGATCAAGGATTATGGCTTCATGCTGCGCGACGATGCGGCCTATGCCGACAAGGCCGCGCGCATCTCGGCCCTTACGCGCGATATCAGCGAGCTTCTGACCGAGCTCGGGCTGGCGGCACCGGTCGCGACCGGCGGCCTCACCGTGGCCTATCACAGCGCCTGTTCGCTGCAGCATGGCCAGGCCGTGCGCACGCAGCCGAAGGCGCTGCTCGCGGCGGCCGGCTTCATCGTGCGCGACGTGCCGGAAGCGCATCTCTGCTGCGGCTCGGCCGGCACCTACAATCTGCTGCAGCCCAAGCTCGCGTCCCAGCTCCAGGCGCGCAAGGTCGCGGCGATCGAGAGCACGGCGCCCGATATCGTCGCCGCCGGCAATATCGGCTGCATGACCCAGATCGCCAACGGCACCGGCATTCCGGTCGTCCATACGGTCGAGCTGCTCGATTGGGCGACCGGCGGCCCGATGCCAGCTGCCATCGCCGAGCGGCGCGGCGCCTGAGATGGCGGGTGCGGTCCCGCCGACCTCGACCGGGCCGCTTGCCGGGATCCGCATCCTCGACCTGACGGCGGTGGTACTGGGGCCGATCGCCACCCAGATCCTCGCCGATTACGGCGCCGACGTGATCAAGGTCGAGCCGCCCGAAGGCGATCTGATGCGCGCCAACGGCGTGTCGCTCCATCCGGGCATGAGCTCGATCTTCCTCGCCATCAACCGCAACAAGCGCTCGCTCGCGATCGATCTGAAGCGGCCTGAGGGCAAGGCGGTCCTGGAAAAGCTGATCCCGACCGTCGATACCGTCGTCCATAACATGCGGGTGGCGGCGGTCGAGCGGCTGGGCTTCGGCTACGAGGCGGCGAAGCAGCTCAATCCACGCCTGGTCTATTGCGCCGCCCCCGGCTTCGGCCAGGACGGGCCCGATCGTGACAAGCCCGCTTTCGACGATATCATCCAGGCCGCCTGCGGCATGGCGGCGGTCATGAGCACCGGCCGCGACAAGCCGGACTACGTGCCCTCGCTGGTTGCCGACAAGACCACCGGCATGGCGGTCGTCAATGCCGTGCTCGCCGGCCTCTTCCATCGCGAGCGCACAGGGCAGGGCCAATATATTGAAGTGCCGATGCTGGAGACGATGACCGCCTTCATGCTGGCCGAGCATCTGGGCGGCATCACCTTCGAGTCGAAGCCGGCCGGCGCCGGCTATGCGCGCCTCCTCGCCGACGGCCGCAAGCCCGCGCCGACCAAGGACGGCTATATCGCCATGCTGCCCTACACGGCAGCGCAGTGGCTCGCCTTCTTCAGCGCCGCCGGGCGGCCCGATCTGGCCGAGACGTTGGGCGTCGGCAACCGGCATACGCGTAACGCGAACATCGCCCGCATCTACCGCACCATGGCGGAGATCACGGCGACGCGGACCACGGCGGAATGGATGGCGATGTGTGCCGAGGCCGACATTCCGGCGACCCCGATCGTGGCGCTCGACGACCTGTCGCGGCATCCGCACCTGGCCGCAGTCGGGCTGTTCGAGACGATGGAGCATCCGACCGAGGGCAAGCTCACCTATATCCGTCCGACCACCAAATTCAGCGAAAGTCCGGCCGATGTGCGCCTGGCGGCTCCGCATCTGGGCCAGCACTCGGTCGAGATCCTGCGCGAGCTGGGTTACGCTGAGGCGGAGATCGCCGCGCTCACCGGTTCGGGCGCAGTCGTGCAGAGCGCCAGAGCTTAATGCCGGCGATCCGCGCTGCCACGGCCGACGATGCCCTGGCCATCGCCCAGGTGCATGTGGCCTGCTGGCACGAGGCTTATGCCGGCCTATTGCCCGAGGCGGTGATCGCCGCCCGGACCGTCGCGGCCCGCGAAGCGATGTGGCGGCGGATTCTGACCGAAGCCGGTCCGGCCGGCATCTTCGTCGCCGACGATGACGGGACACTCATCGGCTTCGGCGCGTGCGGACCACAGCGCAGCGCGGAATTGAGCGATTTCGATGCCGAGATCGGCACGCTCTACCTGAGGAGCGCCCGTCATGGACGTGGCCTCGGCAGGGCGCTGATGCAGGCGATGTTCCGTGATCTCCGGGAGCGCGGCTTCGCGGCGGCGAGCCTGTGGGTACTGGACGGCAATGATGGTGCCATGCGCTTTTACGAGCGGCTCGGCGGCGTAAGGGTCGGCGAACGAACGGAGACCGACGAGCACGGCACCTTCCGCGACATCGCCTATGGCTGGCGGGATCTTGTTCTTACCTAAGCCTTCAACTTCGGCAGCAGGAACGACGCGGCCAATGCTGCGACGCCGATCAATGTCGGCGTCACCCAGTTCCATGAGCCGCTCAGCACCTGGCCGCCCGCGGCGCCGATATCGACGGTGAGGACCGTGCTGGGCAGAAGCCCGACGAAGCTGCCGGCGATATAGGCCGAGAGAGAGATCCGGGTCAGGCCGAAGGCGTAGTTGACCGGCGTGTGCGGCATGATCGGCATCAACCGCACCAGGGCGACCGCGCGCCAGCCGCCGCGCTCGAGCCGCTCCTGCAGCCGCGTCACCCAATTGAGCCAGCGCTTGCCGTCCCTGCCGAAGGACGTGCCGCCGAGCTGGCGGGCGAGGAAGAAACCGGCGAGTGAGCCGGCCATGGCGCCGGCCGTGCTCAGCACGATGCCCCACCACAAGCCGAAGATGAGGCCGGCCGCGACCGAGATGATCGAGCGCGGGATGAACACCAGGCTGGCGACGATATGGACGAGGATGAAGATCAGCGGCGCCCAGGGATTGTCCGCCAGCATCGCCTGGAGATGGGCCGGCTGGAAGCTGTCGCGATAGATCCAGCACAGGCCGGCGGCGGCGACGATCAGCGACACCGCCAGCAGCCGCATGCCGAGCGCGCGGTCGATCATTCGCCGTCGCTCATCAGCACCGGCCGTTTGGCCCGGCGCTGCAGCCACATGACGCCGAAGAGATCGCTGATGCCGACCCAGAGCCGGTCGAAAGTGCCGTAATTGGATTTGCCGCGTTCGCGCGGGCGGTGGTTGACCTTGATCGACACGACCTGCCCGCCGGCCCGCAGCACCAGTGCCGGCAGGAACCGGTGCATATGGTCGAAATAGGGCAGCTCCAGGAAGGTCGCGCGCTCCATCAGCTTGAGGCCGCAGCCCGTGTCCGGCGTGGCATCGCCCAGGAGCTTGGCGCGGATGCGGTTGGCGATGCGCGAGGAGACGCGCTTCACCGTGCTGTCCTGACGCTTGGCGCGCCAGCCGGCATAGAGCATGCGCCGGCCCGGTCCGGTTGCCTTGGCGCGCTGCCACAGGCTGGGCAGGTCGGCCGGATCGTTCTGGCCGTCCCCGTCGAGCGTCGCGATCCAGGCGCCGCGCGCCGCGCGCACCCCGGTCAGGACGGCCGTGCTCTGGCCGCAGCTCACCGCATGGCGGATCAGGCGCAAGGCGGGATCACTCGCCTGCAGCGCGCGGATGCGCGCCACCGTGTCGTCGCTGCTGCCGTCATCGACATAGATGATCTCGAACGGGACGACGGGATCGAGCGCCGCATGGATCTCGGCGACCAGCGGCGCAATGTTCAGGGCCTCGTTCCGGACCGGAATGACGACGGAAAGCTCCAACGGATCCAACATGCCTCTGTCTCGCGAAGCCGGGCGTTTAGCATATTCCGCCATGCGCACCAACCGGCATGGAGGCCGTGCCTCCGGAGACAGGACAGGGATGTCGTCTCGTCTGATGGCGTAACACCAGGAAGAGACGCGGCCTGGAGGCCTCTTCACCATGAACGAAGCGATCATCGCCGCCGCCCGTTTCGGCTATGGCGCCGGCCCGAACGGCTCGAATGCCGGCACCAACCCCAGGCAATGGCTGAAGGCGCAGCTGGCGCGGCCGGCCCGGCCGCCGGCGCTCGACGGGCTGCCGAGCTCGGCCGAGCAGGCGGTGGCGATCTTCGAGCTCCGCAAGGAACGGCAGCAAGCCAAGCAGGCGGGTGAGCTCGCCGACGCCAAGCAGGAGATGTCGCCCGAACGCATGGAGCAGCGCCAGCGCTATCTGGCCGAGATCGCCGCACGCCTTTCCGCCGCGACCGACAGCGAGACGCCGCTCATCGAGCGCCTTTCCATCTTCTGGGCCAATCATTTCACCGTTTCCGGCGTCCGGCCCATCGTGCGGCCGCTGGTCGGCTCCTTCGAGCGCGAGGCGATTCGGCCGCATGTCACCGGCAAGTTCGAGGAGATGGTGCTGGCGGTGGTGCGCCACCCGGCCATGGGCCTCTATCTCGACAATGCCGTCTCGGTCGGCCCCAATTCGCGCGTCGGCGCGCGGCGCGACCGCGGCCTCAACGAGAATCTCGGTCGCGAGCTCCTGGAGTTGCACACGCTGGGCGTCGATGGCGGCTATACCGAGGAGGATGTGCGGGCGCTCGCGCGCATCCTCACCGGCTGGTCGATCGGCCGGCTCAAGGATCCCGATCCCGGGCATTTCCATTTCTATGAGCCGATCCACGAGCCTGGTCCGAAGACCCTGCTCGGCCATACCTATCCGGAGAATGGTGAGGGCGAGGGGCTGGCCGCGATCCACGACATCTGCCGCCATCCCTCGACCGCGCGTCATATCGCAACCAAGCTCGCCCGCCATTTCATCGCCGACCAGCCGCCGCCGGGCGCGGTCGAGAAGCTGGCCGCTTCGTTCCGCGAGAGCGACGGCGATCTTCGCCATGTGACCGAGACGCTGATCGATCTGCCCGAGGCTTGGAGCCTCTATCAGCAGAAGGTCAAGACGCCCTGGGATCTGGTCGTCTCGGCCGCGGTCGCGACCGGTAGCGCGCTGCCGGTCCAGCAGGCGGCGGGCTGGCTCAACCGGCTGGGCCAACCCGTGTTCATGGCGCCGCAGCCCTCCGGCTGGCCCGATGATGCGGCGAGCTGGGTCGGGCCTGAGGCGGTGCTGCGCCGGGTCGAATGGTGCCAGAGTTTCGCCGACCGGTTCCAGGATCAGGTCGATCCGCTGATGCTGGCCAACTACGCCATCGGCGACAGCCTCTCGCCCGACGCCCATCAAGCTGCCGAGCGGGCCGAAAGCCGGTCCGCCGCCCTTGCCCTGCTGCTCGCCAGCCCCGCCTTCCAACGCCGGTGACGATGATGATCGATCTTGCCTGCCCCGACCGTCGTACCGCCCTGCGCCTGCTGGGGGCCGCCGGCCTGGTCGCCGCCTTCCCGCGCATCGCCTTCGCCGACCAGCCGAGCGACAACCGGCTGGTCGTCATCATCCAGCGCGGCGCACTCGACGGGCTTGCTGCGGTACCGCCCTATGGCGACAAGCATTACCAGGAGCGGCGGGCGAGCCTGGCACTCCCCATGCCGGGCGAGGCGGACGGGATCCTGAAGCTCGATGGCATGTTCGGCCTCCATCCGGCCCTTGCGCCGATCCGGCCGCTCTGGGATGCGGGCGAGCTGCTGATCGTGCCGGCGACTTCGGGCGGCTACCATACGCGCTCGCATTTCGATGCGCAGGATCTGCTCGAGACCGGTTTCACCGAGCGGCATGGCGAAGCAGCCGGCTGGCTCAACCGCGCGCTTTTCGAGCTGCAGCCCAAGGGCTCGACCCGGCGATTGGGGCTGGCGCTCGGCGCCTCGACCCCGCTCATGCTGCGCGGCACGGTGCCGGTCGCCTCCTGGGAGCCGCCCAACATGAAGCCGGCGGCGCCGGCGCTGCTCGCAATCATGACCAAGCTCTATGCCGCCGACCCGCTCTTCGGTCCGGCGCTCGCTGACGGCATCAAGGCGCAGAATCTGTCGGACGAGGTGCTCGGCACCGATATGGGCGACATGGCCGGCAAGGGGGCGGGGGCCGGCGCCTTCCGCGCCATGGCCGAGGCGGCGGGCGGCCTCCTCGCTTCGAAGGACGGGCCGCGAATCGCCGTCATGGATATCGGCGGCTGGGACACGCATGTCGGCCAGGGTACGGTCAAAGGCCGGCTCGGCAACAATCTCGCCGGCTTCGCGGCCGGGCTCGATCGGCTGCATGCGGCCTTGGGCGACGCCTGGAAGAAGACCGTCGTGGTCTGCGTCACCGAGTTCGGCCGCACCGTGGCGCCGAACGGCACCGGCGGCACCGATCACGGCACCGCCTCGGTGACGATGCTCCTGGGCGGCGCCGTCCGCGGCGGCAAGGTCGCGGGCGATTGGCCCGGCTTGGAGCAGCTCGCCGAAAATCGCGACCTGCGCGCGGCGACCGATCAGCGCGCCGTGCTGAAGGCCGTGCTGCGCGACCATCTCGGTCTCGCCGGCGACCGGATCGACGCGGCGGTGTTCCCGGGCAGCGGCGTCAGGCCGATGGGCGGGTTGGTCAGGGCGTAGAGTTGAGGTCCGGACTTACCGGCCGAGCTGGCGCAGCAGCTCGCTCGCTTGGTCGTCACCCTTGGCGGCGGCAGCCCGTGCCCAATTCACCAGCCCGTCGAGATCGGACGAGGCGCTCTGATCGCCGCCGGCGATGGCGCGTCCATACCAGTTCCCCGCCATGACCGGATTGGCCTCGGGCGCCTGGAGCGCGCGCTTGCCGAGGCCGGGCGGCGCGAAATCGGCGGGATCGTAGATCTTGCCCAACTCGTGGGCAGCGGGGCCGTTGCCGGCATCGGCGGCGCGCCGGAACAGCAGGATCGAGGCGTCGACCGCTTGGCATTGCTGGCACGTGACTGCCTTGGCGTAGATCGCCTCGGCCGGCGGATTGCCGGCGAGGAAAGCTTGCGCATCCGCCATCGGGTCGCGCGGGCAGGACGGGTTGAGATAGAGCCACAGGCCGATGCCGGCGCCGCCCACGACCAGCGCCGTCACCAGGCCCAAGAGGATCTGGCCCCAGCGTTGGGACCTCTTTTTGCTGCGGACATTGGGACGTCCGGCCGCTCCGGGGTGGGGCGATGGGGGCATCCGGCCTCTCCGACACTATTCCGATCGGACGCTTTTGCCTGCTCGCCGTTGCGGGGTCAACGGTAGCCCGGCTAAGTCATTGCAAAAACTACTCCGCTCGCACGACGCCGCTGATCAGATTGGCCTTCAGCAGATCTTCCGTCCGAGGCACCGCGGTAACTGGCCCGATCTCCGCGATCAGCCGGGCGAGCGCGGTTTCCTGTGCCTGCCGCATGGCTTCGGCCTCGGCCGGCTCGATCGCGGTGAAGCGGATATGGGCGCCCGGTCGCATCCGCCCCAGCCGAGGCAGGTCGGCCGAGATGACCGTGCCGATCTTGGGATAGCCGCCGACGGTCTGGTGATCGGTGAGCAGCACGATCGGCTGGCCCGTGCCCGGCACCTGCAAGGCGCCGGTGGCGATGCCGTCGGACACGATGTTGAAGCCGCGGGAATGAACGAGCTTCGGGCCGGAAAGGCGCATGCCCATCCGATCGGCCTCGGCAGTGATCTCATAGGGCTCGGCCAGGAATTGCGCGACCGAGCTCGGTTCGAACCAATCCTCCTGGGGGCCAAGCACGATGCGGATCGGCCCCTTGCCATATTCGATCGCACCGGCGCGCAGTTCCGGCCCGGCCGCGGCGGCAGCGCGCCTGAGCGGCAGCATGTCGCCGGCTTTCAGCGCCCGGCCGGCGAGCCCGCCGAAGCCGCCGCGCACATAGGTCGAGCGGCTGCCCATGACCGACGGCAGATCGAAGCCGCCTTCGACCGCCAACACGCAGCAGGCGGTGTTGGTGAAGCCGCCGATCGCGACTTTGGCGCCCCGTGCTGCGGTCACGCTGCGATCGGGCTCGATCCGGTTGCCGTCGATGGTGAGGCCGACATCGGATCCGACCAGGGCCAGCCGGACGGATTCCGCCTCGACCGTGAAGCTCGGGCCGAGCGCCAGGATTTCGAGCACTGCCTCGCCTGGATCGTTGCCGACGAGCGCATTGGCGAGCCGGGCGGCGAGCGGGTCGAGCGCGCCCGCGACCGGCACGCCATAGCGCTGAAAGCCGAAACGGCCCAGATCCTGGATCGTGCTGCTGAGGCCGGGCCGTTCGATCCTGAGACTCATGGCGCCACGCATTCGCGCCGGGGATCATAGTCGCCGGCCGATACGGCGGCGCGGATGCGCGCATGCTCGGCCAGGTCGATCGGCCGGAACGACACGCCGTCGCCGGGCGCCAGCAGCGCCGGCCTTTGCTGCGCGGGATCGAACAGGCGCAGGGGACAATTGCCGATCAGGTGCCAGCCGCCCGGGCTCTCGGTCGGATAGATCACGCTCAGCTTCTGCGCGACCGCGACGGCGCCGCCCGGCACCCGTGTGCGCGGCTCCTGCCGGCGCGGCAGGTCGAACGGGTCGCCGAGACCGGACAGAAACGGACAGCCGGGCAAAAAGCCGATGACGGCGACGGTGAAGCCGGTCGCCTGATGCCGGGCGACGACCTCGTCGGGCAGGAGGCCGGTCGCTTCGGCGACATGGGCGAGATCGGGGGCGAAGCTCGCCTCGTAGCAGGCCGGCAGCAGCCAGCGCCGACCCGGCTCGGTACTGGCGGCAGAGCCGGTCTCGAGCGCGCCGATCCGCTCGATCAGGTCGTCTCGGCCGATCGCCAGCGGATCATAATGCACCATGAGTGAGCGGAAGCTCGGCACCGTCTCGATCACGCCGGGCAGGGCGGCGCCGGCGAGGGCGCGATCGAGCGCCTGCACGGCCTCGATCAAGGCCGGGTCGATCACCGTCCCGAACTCGACCACGAGGGCCGCGTCGCCGGCGGCGAGGAAGCGCGGGGAAATCGTCACACTCATGTCCTGAAAGCACTTGGCGGAGGCGGGCGGAGCGATCCTAATGCCCGGATGCGGGAGAAGGCAAAGGAGTACCGAATGGCGCGCATGATCGATCTCAACGCCGATTGCGGCGAAAGCTTCGGCGCCTGGCCGATGGGCAATGACGAGGCCGTGCTGGGGCTGGTCACCTCGGCCAACATCGCCTGCGGCTTCCATGCCGGCGACCCGCAGGTGATGGCGGCGACCTGCGCGCTCGCCAAGCGCAACGGCGTCAGCATCGGCGCCCATCCGGGCCTGCCCGACCTGCAAGGCTTCGGCCGCCGGCCCATGCCGATGAGCGAGGCCGAGATCGAGACGATGGTGGCTTATCAGGTCGGCGCGCTCATGGCGATCGCCGCGCGGGCCGGCACCTTCGTCGCCCATGTCAAGGCGCATGGCGCGCTCTACAACATGGCCGAGCGTGATCCGGCGGTGGCGGGCGCCATCGCCCGCTCGGTCAAGGCGGTCGATCGGAGCCTGATCCTGATCGCCGGCACCGGTTCGCCGCTGGTCGACGCCGCCGAGGCGGCCGGGCTCCGCTTCGCCACCGAGGGCTTCCCCGACCGCGCCTATAACGAGGACGGCACGCTTGTCTCGCGCAAGCAGCCGGGTGCCGTCGTCCATGATCCGGCCGTGGCGGCGGCGCAGGCCGTGCGCATGGTGCTCGAAGGCCGCATCCTGACCGTCGGCGGCAAGCTCATCGAGCGGTCGGTCCAGACGCTCTGCATCCATGGCGACGAGCCGACGGCGGCCAAGGTCGCGGGCGCCGTCCGCAGCGCGCTCACGGCGGCGGGGGTCGATATCGCGCCGTTGCCCAAGATCTTCGCGAACTGAAAGAAGAAAAACAGAGAGGAACGCAAAAGCATGACACCGGCAAGACCGCGGCTCGAACCGCTACCGGAACAGGATTGGAACGACGAGCAGCGCGAGGTGCTCGCCCCTTTCGCCGAGCGCGGCCACATCCCCAACATCTTCACCACGCTGGCGCATCACCCGAAGCTCCTGAAGCGCTGGCTGGTCTTCGCCAATCACATTCTGGGCAAATCGAGCCTGCCGGGGCGCGAGCGCGAGATCCTGATCCTGCGCATCGGCTGGCTCTGCCGGGCGGAGTATGAATGGGGCCAGCATGTCCAGATCGGCCGGCGCGCCGGGCTCACGTCGGCGGAGATCGCACGGATCTCGGCCGGCCCGAACGCGCCCGGCTGGAGCCCGATCGATGCGGCACTCCTGCGCGCGGTCGACGAGCTGCACCGCGACGCCGTCATCAGCGACGCGACCTGGGCGGCACTCGCCACCCGTTTCGATACGCAGCAGCTGCTCGACATCATCTTCACGGTCGGCAACTACAACCTCGTCTCGATGGCGCTCAATAGCTTGGGCGTCCGGCTCGACGAGGGCATTCCCGGCTTCGATCAGCTAGACTGCGATGACTTTGGGTCGAATCGACCCAAAGTCTGAATCGCCGTCTCATATATTTAGATCACGCCGCCTTGACCTCGGCCAGGAAGCGCTCGACTTCGGTTCTCAGCCCTTCGGCCTCCTGATCGAAGGTCTCGGCCGACTGCAGCACGGAACGGGCCGAGTTGCCGGTTTCGCCGGCGGAGCGGTTGACGATGGCGATATTGGCCGCGACCTGCTCCGTTCCGTGCGCCGCCTGCTGGATGCTGCGCGCGATCTCCTGCGTGGCGGCACCCTGCTCCTCGACCGCGGCGGCGATCATCGAGGAGACTTCGTTGGTCGTGCCGATCGTCGACATGATGCCGCTGATAGCGTCCACCGCGGCGCGGCTGGCCGATTGGATGCCCTCGATCTGAGACTGGATCTCGTCGGTCGCCTTGGCGGTCTGGTTGGCCAAAGCCTTGACCTCCGAGGCTACGACGGCGAAGCCCTTGCCGGCTTCGCCGGCGCGCGCCGCCTCGATCGTGGCGTTGAGCGCCAGCAGGTTGGTCTGGCTGGCGATACCGTTGATGAGCGCCACCACCTCGCCGATCTTCTGCGCCGCGTCGGCCAGGCCGCGCACCTTGGCATCGGCGCTCTCGGCGGCATGAACCGCGGTCGCGGCCGTTTCGGCGGCGCGGGTTACCTGCTCGGCGATGGCGGCGGTGGAAGCGGTCAGCTCCTCGGTCGCGGCCGCGACGGATTGGACATTGGCGGTCGCCTCGGCCGCGGCATCGGCGGTCTCGGTCGCCTTGCGGCTCGCTTCGTCGGCAATCGAATTCATGGTCATCGACGTCGTCTTGAGCGTGCCGGCCGAGCCCGACAGCGTGCCGACCACCCGGCCGATACGCGCCTCGAAGGCCTGCGTGATGCGTTCGAGCGACAATGACCGGGCCTCGCGCGCCGCGCGCTGCTCGGCATCGGCCGCGGTCAGCCGCGCCGCCTCTATGCCGTTCTCCCTGAACACCTGGACGGCGCGAGCCATGTCGCCCAGCTCGTCCTTGCGCTCGGCCCCCGGTACGTCGATCTGATAGTCACCGCCGGCCAGCACGCGCATGACCCGGGTAAGCGCCTGCAGCGGTCCCTGGATGAACTTGAAGGTAACGACGGATGACAGCAGCAACCCGGCCAGAATGCCGATAATGGTGATGGAAAGAAGCTCGATCAGGCGGGCGCTGTAAAGCGAGTCCATCTGCTTGTTGATGTCGGCGATACGCTGTTGGTTAGCCGCGGCGAGCTTCTCGATGTCGTTGCTAAGCTGTTGGCGGTTGCCGCGATTGAGGTCGTTGTCGCTATATTCGCGCGACTTCGCCAGGCTCTCTTCACGCGATAGCCGGACCGTCTCGGTGCGGTAGGCGACAAAGTCGCGAACCCCGGTAACGGCGCTTTCGATGCTCTGCTTCTCCGAAGCCGGCAGCAGATCCTGCCACTGCTTCATGTAATTCTGCATGCGCACCAAATTGGCCAGCAGCGGTTTGGCGAATTTCTCGGATTCTTCCGGGTTCCGGCCCATGAAGACGCCGCGCGTATCCATGACGACGGCATAGATGAGCCCCTTGACCTCGAGGCCGATGGCACTGCGCTCCGAGGCGAGGCGCATATCGCCGACGGCCTGGTTGTAAGTCTGCAGCGCGTCGATCCCACGCCAGCTGATGACCGCGGCAACCAGCGACAGAAGCGTGACGATGCATAAGATCTTCGAGCCGATCCTGAGATCGCGGAATGCAGACATGAGTGTTCTCGGCTAAGTTGCTGCGCTCCGCGGATCATGAGCTTTATGGTTTAATGATTCACTTATGCCGCCAATCGGCGCGCCCTTCATCGATGCGGCGCATGGGAATTGCGCTTACCGCTTGCGCCGGCAATCGTCCGGCTCGGTGCCGGCAGGCGCGATGCGGATCAGCAATTGCTGCGACAGGCCGACCGAGCCGGATCCGAAGAATTCGAAATCGCCGGTGGCCCGGGCGAGATAGGGGTCGAGCGTATTGAGGCTCATATCGCGGAACAGCGCGCGGATCACGGTGCCGTCCTGCCGCCAGATATGCTCGACCATGGTCTGCTCGCCAACGGTGCGCGCTGGCGTCGAGCAACTTTCGCTGGGTGGCCCGTAGAGCTTGACCAGCTCGCCGAAGGCCGCGGTCGAGACTTGTGCCACGGCGCCATGGCGGGCGCGCTCGATCTGGATGCGCTTGAGGCCGTGCCCGTCATTCGCCATCTGGAAATAGACGATGAAGGGATAGCCGCCGAGCATGTAGTTCTTCAGCACCAGATCGACATGGGAATCGCCGAAATCGAGCGGCCGGTCGAGCTTGGTCGCGGCCGAGCCGAACTGAGCGCTCAACGCCGCCGTGCTCTCGCCCCAGCTCGTGCCGCTCCAGCCGGTCAGCGCGGCCTCGGCCGTAGGTACATAGGCGATGGCGAGCGCGGCCAGGGGCGGAAGGAAACGTTTCATATGGATTTCGCGACCGTTGCCGCCGGCATTCGCGCCGCGGGCTCGACGAACGGTCGGTCGGCCCGCATCAGGAAGGCGAGGGCGGCGCCGATCGGCAGGAGCATGATCGAGCCGATGAAGGGCAGGGTCCAGCTGCCGGTCCAATCGACGATCGCGCCGAACGCCCAGGGCGATATGATTCCGGCCATGCCGAAGCCGAAATTCATCATGCCGCTGGCCGAGCCGGCATAGCGGGGCGCGATGTCCATCGGCACGGACCAGATCGGCCCGACGATCAGCTCGACGAAGAAACAGGCAGCCGACAGGCAGATCGTGACGACCGTGAGGTCGGGCACGGTCACCACCGGCAGCAGGAACAGGAAGCCGCCGATCATGCCGACGACGATGACGTTGCGCCGGGCCGTGCCGATATCGCCGGATCGGCGATAGAGCCAATCGCTGGCGATACCGCCGACGGAATCGCCGAGCACGCCCGCCAGCAGTACGCAGGTGGTGAAATAGGCCGAATGCTGCAGGTCGAGATGGAAATTCTTGGCGAAGAAGCTCGGGATCCAGGTCAGGAACACCCAGAGCGTCCAGCCATAGCAGAAATCGACCGCGGTCACCGGCAGCATGCGCCGCTGGAGCGCGAACCAAGGCACTGCGGGCCGGCCGCCGGCAGCACTCGGGCGTAGCGGCGCCAGCTCCGCCGGGGTCATGCCCGGATGTTGGCGCGGATCGTCGCGGAAGCGCCACAGCCACAGCGCCACCCAGACCAGGCTGGCCAGCCCGAGCACGACGAAGGAGCCGCGCCATGACAGGGTCAGGATCAGCAGGGCTACGATCGGCGAGGCCACGGCGTTGCCGAAGCGCGAGGCGGCATGGGTGATGCCCTGGGCAAAGCCCCAGCGCGATTCCGGCAGCCAGGCGGCGAGCGCGCGCGTGGCCGTCGGGAAGGCAGCACCTTCTCCGAGGCCAAGCGCCAGCCTGACCGCGAACAGCGAGGCCAAGCCGCCGACGAGCCCGGTGGACGCCGTGGCGGCGCACACGATTACGCCCGAGAGCGTCAGGGTCACGCGCGATCCCAGCCGGTCGCTGAGCCAGCCGCCCAAAAGCTGCAGGAAGGCGTAGGGATAGGCGAAGGCGGAAAGGACGAGGCCGAACTGGCCATTTGTCAGGCCGAATTCCTGCGTGATGATCGGTCCGGCGGTCGAAATGTTGACCCGGTCGATATAGAGCGTCAGATACATCAGGCACAGCACGGCCAGTACCTGATTGGGAAGGCTCAACCTCAAGCGACGCATCTCGATATCGTCCTCGTCCTCAATATGCGGGGCGGGCTCGGTTCGGGATCAAGCCGCCGGTCTGGCCTCGCCCTTGATCTGAGTGCGATGCATGACCCGGCGCGCCGTGGGGTCGAACGGATCGCGGCGATGCATGGTGCAGCGATTGTCCCACATGACCAGATCGCCGACCTGCCAGCGATTGTACCAGGTGAACTCGTCGCGCGTGGCGTAGGTCCAAAGCTCGTCGAGCAGCACCTCGGACTCGGCGAGCGACAGCCCGTCGATATAGGCGTTGCGGCGGCGGCCGAGATAGAGCATGCGCCGGCCCGTCTCCGGATGGGTGCAGACAACCGGATGCAGCGTGCCGGGGGCGGCGATCGGATCGTCGGTCGCGGTCACGCCCTGACGGACATAGCCGCCGCTGTTGAAGGTGCCGTCATGCTTGACCCTGAGGCCGGCGACGCGCCCCTTCAGCGCCTCGGGCAGCGCCTCATAGGCCTTGTACATATTGACGAAGCCGGTATTGCCGCCGCTGGACGGCACTTCCAGCGCGTAGAGCATGCTCGCCTTCGGCGGATCCTCCAGATAGGACATGTCGGTGTGCCAGACCGCCTCGCCGGAGCCCAGGCTGCCGATCGGCTGGCCGTTCTCGACGACATTGGAGACGACGTAGAGCTCGGGATAGCCCTCGACGAAGCGTCGGCCGGTCTCCTGGTTGGGGGCGAGATCGAGCTGGCCGAAGCGGCGACTGAACTCGATCAGCTCGCCATCGGTGATCGTCTGCCCGCGGAACAGCAGAACCTGATGGTCGAGCCAAGCCTGTTGGACGGCGCGGAAGCTGTCCGCATCGACATGGCGAAGATCCACGCCTCGGATCTCCGCGCCGACACCACCGCCGGTCGGCACGATCTCGATTGTGGACGGTTTTAGCTTTCCTGCCTGCATCATCGCCTCATGCACTTGCGTCGTTCACTCGGTCGGCGAACGGAGTGGCCGAACCGGGCCGGAGAATGATACCAAAGACTATCGGCCAGAGAGACCGGAAAAGGGAGAAAGCCTATGTCGCATGAGTTGCAATTCTATATCAACCGGGAATGGGTGGCGCCCGCAAGTTCGGCGACGCTCGACGTGATCGATCCTTCTAACGAGGAAGTCATCACCCGGATTGCGATGGGCACGGCCCGAGATGTCGACCGCGCCGTCGCCGCCGCCAAGGCCGCTTTTCCGAGCTTCTCCCGCACCAGCCGGGAGGACCGCATCGCCTTGCTGCAGCGCATCGTGGCGGCCTATCAGGCGAGGTATCAGGATATCGCCGGTGCCATCTCGCGTGAGATGGGGGCGCCGACGAAACTCGCCAATCAGGCCCAGGCGGCGATGGGCCTCGCCCATCTGGCCAAGATGATCGAGGTGCTGGGCGACTACCGGTTCGAGCGGCTGCAAGGCACCACCATGATCCGCAGGGAGCCGATCGGCGTTTGCGGCTTCATCACGCCCTGGAACTGGCCGATCAATCAGATCATGTGCAAGGTGGCACCCGCGCTTGCCGCCGGCTGTACCATGGTGCT
This sequence comes from Aliidongia sp., assembly GCA_035539155.1. Lineage (GTDB taxonomy): Bacteria > Pseudomonadota > Alphaproteobacteria > ATCC43930 > CGMCC-115725 > JAXDMU01. The sequence continues at coordinate 22,528 of DATLIZ010000015.1, forward strand.
GAAGCCGAGCGAGATCGCTCCCCTCGACGCCATCATCCTGGCCGAGGTGCTGCACGAGGCCGGCGTGCCCAAGGGCGTCTTCAATCTGGTGAATGGCGACGGTGCCGGCGTCGGCCAGGCGATCGCGAGCCATCCCGATATCGACATGGTCTCCTTCACCGGCTCGACCCGCGCCGGCATCCTGGTCGCCAAGGCGGCGGCCGACACGGTGAAGCGCGTGCATCAGGAGCTCGGCGGCAAGTCGGCGAACATCCTGCTGCCTGACGTCGATCTGCGCTCCGCCGTGTCCAAGGGTGTTACCGGCTGCTTCCTCAATAGCGGCCAGTCCTGCAACGCACCGACCCGCATGTTCGTCCAGGCCGACCAGCATGACGAAGCGGTGGCGATCGCCAAGGCGACCTCGGAGAAGTTCAAGGTCGGCGCTCCCGACGCCGCCGACACGGTGCTGGGCCCCGTGGTCAGCCAGGTGCAGTTCGACAAGATCCAGCGCCTGATCCAGGCCGGCATCGACGAAGGCGCCACCCTCGTCGCCGGCGGTACCGGCCGGCCCGAGGGCTTGAATCGGGGTTATTACGTCCGGCCGACGATCTTCGCCAATGTCCGCCCGGACATGACCATCGCGCGCGAAGAGATCTTCGGGCCGGTGCTGTCGATCCTGCCGTACCAGACGGAGGAGGAGGTCATCAGCCTCGCCAACGACACGGTCTATGGCTTGGCGGCTTACGTCCAATCGGGCGACCTCGACCGTGCCCGGCGCGTCGCGGCCGAGATGCGCGCCGGCAATGTCAGCATCAACTATCCCGGCCTCGATACCGGGGCGCCCTTCGGCGGCTACAAGCAGTCGGGCAATGGCCGGGAATGGGGCGAGTTCGGCTTCGAGGAGTTCCTGGAGACCAAGGCGGTCATCGGCTACGCCGCCGCTTGATCGTGCAGGCGGCCGGGCGCCTGGTCCGGCCGCCGACATTCTTTGCCAAAGCGCGAAGATCCATCATAGGATTCAGCGGCAATGGAGCGGAGACCGATGCCGATGACGATTCGTGCCGACGTTACCCAGAAGATCCTCGCAGTGAAGCGCCGCAAGGGGCTGACCTGGAAGGGAATTGCCGCTCAGCTCGGCACCAATTCGCCGGTCTGGTACACGGCGGCCCTTCACGGCCAGATGACGCTTACGGCGGAGGAGGCCGGCAAGGCCGCGGCTCTGTTCGGGCTCGACGAGGACGAGACGCTGCTGTTGCAGGAGATCCCCTATCGCGGCTCGCTGCCGACGGCGGTGCCGACCGATCCGCTGGTCTACCGTTTCTACGAGCTGGTGCAGGTCTATGGCACGACCTGGAAGGCGCTGATCCAGGAAGAGTTCGGCGACGGCATCATGAGCGCCATCGATTTCGACATGTCGATCGAGCGCGAACCGAACCCAAAGGGCGACCGCGTGCGCATCAACATGAGCGGCAAGTTCCTGCCTTATAAGGTCTATTGACCCGAGAAGGCGCGTTAAACCTCGATCGACCGGACGCCAACGAAGCCGGACCTCTGGAGGAAAGCCTTGAACTATCCCGCCGATACCGTCATCCGCCTGCTCGATGCCGGTGCCGCCTCGGCTCCGGCCATCGGGGCGCCAGGGCAGCCGAGCTTGAGCCACGGCGAGCTCCGCGCGCTCGCCGGACGCACCGTCGAGGCGCTCAACGGCATGGGCATCGGCCGGAACGACCGGGTCGCGATCGTGCTGCCGAACGGACCGGAGATGGCGACGGTCTTCCTTGCCGTCGCCGCCGGCGCCACGACCGCGCCGCTCAATCCCGCCTATCGGGCGGACGAGTGCGATTTCTACCTTTCCGACCTCGATGCCAAGGCGCTCGTCGTCCAGACCGGCATGGAGAGTCCCGCACGCACCGCTGCCGAGGCGCGCGGCATCCCGATCATCGAACTCGTGCCCGAAGCCGGCCCGGCCGGCCTCTTCACGCTGCGGCCGGCGCGGCCGCTGGCCGGGACGCCTGAACAGGCCGGCTTCGCCGGTCCCGACGATGTGGCGTTGGTGCTTCACACTTCCGGCACCACCTCCAGGCCCAAGATCGTGCCGTTGAGCCAAATCAACATCACGGCTTCGGCCCATCACATCGCCGCGACGCTGGCGCTGGTGCCGGGCGATGTCTGCCTCAACATCATGCCGCTCTTCCATATCCATGGGCTGATCGCGGCGGTTCTGTCGAGCGTCGCCGCCGGGGCGTCCGTCAGTTGCACGCCGGGTTTCAACGCGCTCAAATTCTTCGGCTGGATGGAGGAGGTGCGGCCGAGCTGGTATACCGCCGTGCCGACCATGCATCAGGCGATTCTGGGCCGTGCCGCGCGCAATGCCGAGACCATCAGGAACGGCCGTCTGCGCTTCGTCCGCTCCTCCTCGGCCTCCCTGCCGCCACAGGTCATGACCCAGCTCGAGGAAGTGTTCGGGGCGCCGGTGATCGAGGCTTACGGCATGACCGAGGCGGCCCATCAGATGGCGTCCAATCCGCTGCCGCCGCGGCCGCACTTCGCCGGATCCGTCGGCATCGCCGCCGGTCCCGAGATCGCGATCATGGACGAGGCGGGCAAATTGCTGCCGCCCGGCGGCCTCGGCGAGGTGGTGATTCGCGGCCGCAACGTTACTGCCGGCTACGAGAACAATCCCGACGCCAACGCCAAGGCCTTCACCAATGGCTGGTTCCGCACCGGTGATCAGGGCGTGATCGACGAGGGCGGATATCTCCGCCTGACCGGCCGGCTCAAGGAATTGATCAATCGGGGCGGCGAGAAGGTGAGCCCGCTCGAGGTCGATGCCGTGCTGATGGATCACCCGGCAGTGGCACAGATCGTCACATTCGGCGCGGCGCATGCGATGCTGGGCGAGGAGGTCGTCGCGGTCGTGGTGCTGTGCGAGGGCGCCAGCGCCGATGAGCAGGAGCTGCGCAGCTTCGCTGCCGCCCGGCTCGCCGATTTCAAGGTGCCGCGCAAGATCCTGTTCCTCGAGGAGATCCCCAAGGGACCGACCGGCAAGATGCAGCGCATCGGCCTTGCCGAGCGGCTGGGTATCATCCTGTGAGGGTCGCGATCTTCGGTGCCGGCGCCATCGGCGGCTATTTGGGGGTCAAGCTCGCCGAAGCCGGGGCCGATGTCAGCTTCATCGCGCGTGGTCCGCATCTGGCGGCGATGCGGGCGAACGGCGTCACGCTGAAGAGCGGCGGCGAAACCCACAATGTCAGGCCGCTGCTCTGTACCGACGATCCGGGCGAGGCGGGGCCGCAAGACTACGTCATCGTCACGCTCAAGGCGCATTCGCTGCCGGGGGCGGCGCCGCAGATCGCTCGCCTGATGGGACCGGACACGACGCTCGTCACCGGCATCAACGGCGTGCCCTACTGGTATTTCTACGGCATCGATTCACCCTGGCGCGACCGGGTGATCGAAAACGTCGATCCCGGCGGCGGATTGTGGGACGTTCTGCACCCCTCGCGCGTGCTCCACGCCATCGTCTATCCTGCGGCCGAGGTGACGGAGCCCGGCGTGATCGAACATGGCTATGGCGACCGTTTCAGCCTGGGCGAGCCCGATGGCAGCCGCAGCGAGCGGGCGGAGGCGCTTTCCAGGCTCATGATCGCGGCCGGGCTGAAGGCGCCGGTACGGCCGCGCATCCGAGACGAGATCTGGGTCAAGCTGTGGGGCAACCTCGCCTTCAACCCGATCTCGGCGCTCACCGGATCGACGCTCGACCGGATTGCCGGCCGGCCCGATCTCAGGGCCGTGTCGCGCGCCATGATGGTCGAGGGACGCGACGTGGCCGAGGCGCTCGGCATCCGTTTCGCGATCGATGTCGACAAGCGTCTCGACGGTGGTGCCGAGGTCGGCGCGCACAAGACCTCGATGCTCCAGGATCTCGAACGCGGGCGGCCGATGGAGATCGACGCCATCCTGGGCGCCGTGGTCGAGCTCGGCGGTTTGGTCGACCGGCCGATGCCGAATTGCGAGCTGGTGCTGGCGCTGGTGCGCGAGCGCGCGCGGCTTGCCGGCTGCTATCCGATCTGATTCTGAAGAGCAACTCGTCTCGGCCCGGTTCGGCTTGAGATTCTGAGCTCCTGCCTTGATTTGCTGAATCGGGCCGGTACTGCATCTTCGGTTGTATTTATGAAGTGTTCTGATCGGAATCATTTTGATTCCAGTGTAATGGCTCTAGAAATTACTGTATAATCTGGGGTCAATTCCTGAAATGATGCCCTAGATTCAGCGGGTTGACATTTTTTTCGATTAAAAAACGAGATCGATATCCAACCTGACGGAGGCGTCAGGGCGTGCTTGTGTGAAGATTTGATGGCGATTCGCTCGGAAAGGTTGTTTATAATATAAAATACAATATCAAGTTTTATATGGTAAAAGTAGATACGATACTTCTTTGCGACATGTCGAAAATAATATATTAGACGAGCCATTCGGAGAGGAAATAATCCGGCTAAGCCTGATCTCTCCGGAGGTTACGAGAACGGTTTTTGAATAAACCTTGCGCCGCAAACGCGGCGCAACACATCCTTAAAGGATACTGAAATGTCTTCCATTACTCTCGATTCGTCGTCACGCAATACCCTTCTCTCGCTGCAGAATACTTCTCAGCTATTCAATACAACCCAGGGCCACCTTAATTCTGGTAAGAAGATCAACTCGGCCGCCGATGGCGCGACCGCGTTCTTCCAGGCCTCGGCTCTGTCCGACCGCGCATCCGACATTCTCAACCGCAAGAGCACCATCGATCAGTCGGTTCAGTCCCTTCAGACGGCGCTGACCGCGACCTCGGCCGTGACCGGCCTGCTGAAGCAGCTGCAAGCTGTCGAGCAGGGCGCCCGCGGTGCCTCGCTCAACCAGCGTGTCGCCGCGACCCAGCAGTTCAAGGATATCGGCCAGCAGCTCTCGCAGCTGGTCAAGGACGCGTCCTTCCAGGGCCTCAACATCCTGACCTCGACCTCGTCGACTCTGGCGACGCAGTTCTCCGAGCGGACGGCCGCGACCTTCACCATCAAGGGCTACAATCTCGTCGCCACCGGCACAAGCAACGGCAAGACCCTGTTCACGCAGGCCGCCGTATTCCAGTCGAACGGCAGCCTTACCTTCAGCGCCCTGGTCGGTGATTCGGGCCAGACGCATGAGGTAGCGGGCTTCTCGTCCCTCGACCTGTCCGGCACGGCCGCCGGCCAGGGCACGGTTGCGGGATCGATCGCGAATGCGATCTTCTCCGGTACCGACAACCGCATCTCGAACGCGATCAGCCAGCTCCGAGCCATCACTTCGGCGCTCGGCACGAACGTGTCCATCCTGCAATCCCGCTCGAACTTCAGCTCGTCTTACTCCAACTCGCTGAGCACGGGCGCAGGCGCGCTGACTCTCGCCGACCTCAATAGCGAGGCCGCGAATTCCCAGGCTCTCCAGCTGCGTCAGCAGTTCGGCGTCCAGGCCCTGGTCAGCGCCAACCAGCAGAACCAGTCGGTCCTGACGCTGCTCCGCGGCTAATCTGGATCGTCGTCGACAAGACGAGGCGGCCGGGACCCACCCGGCCGCCTTTTTATTTGGTCCATGAAGCGCCGGGATCGCCCGGCGGTATCCGAGCGTTTGGGGCATGACGCCCCTCGCATGGAGACGCATCATGAGCATCGCCGACCGGCCCCGATCGAAAGAGGTTTTCCTCACCGATATAACGGAGCTGCGCGCCCGGGCGCGGCACCATCTCAACGACGGCGCGGTGACGCCGGCCTATGGCGCCGATGTCGGCAAGACGATCGACATCCTGCAATCGGTCCTGGCGACGGAGCTCGTCTGCGTGCTGCGCTACACGGCGCACTCGATCAATGCCAGCGGTCTCTCCAGCCAGAGCGTGAAGCAGGAGTTCGCCGAGCATGCGCGCGAGGAGCATGCGCACGCGCTCGTGGTCGCCGAACGGATCACCCAGCTCGGCGGCAAGCCGGATTTTAATCCCGAAAACCTCACCGGCCGCTCGGCCTCGCAATATGCCGAGGGTGAGAATCTGGTCGACATGATCCGCGAGAACCTGATCGCGGAGCGCATCGCGGTCGAACATTATCGCGAGCTCATCCGCTATTTCGGCAATGACGACCCGACCACACGGGTGATGCTCGAAGGTATCCTCGTCACCGAGGAGGAGCATGCCGACGACATGCACGACCTTCTGGTCATGCATGAAGGCAAGCCGATGCTGCCCAACGGCTGATAGGATGGCGCCGGATCAATCGGATGCGGGGCGGGCGATGGAGCAGGCAGAAGCGGTCTTGCGGACCGAGACGGACGAGGTACGCGTCACGGAATGGCGCTTCGCACCCGGCGCTACCACCGGCCGGCACCGGCACGGTTATGATTATGTCGTGGTGCCGCTGACCGAAGGCATGCTCAAGATTCTGAGCGAGACGGGCGAGACCCGAGCCGCGCTGTCGCCCGGCGCCGCCTATTTCCGCAAGGCCGGCGTGGATCACGAGGTCGTCAATGGCGGTAACGCGCCGCTCGCCTTCGTCGAGATCGAGCTCAAGGACCGGCCGGGCTGAAAGGCTGATGAACTAGACAGCGATTCAGACATTAGGTCGATTCGACCTAAAGTCATCGCTGTCTAAGCCGGGCAGATAGCCGAAACGCCGCATCTGGTCGCCATGGTCGCGCTCGATGCGGGAGATCTGAGCCCGCGACAGCGCCTCGCGCCACTGCCTGGCTTGGCCGGCGCGGAAGAAGGCGCTGCTGGTCGCCGGCCGTTCGACGAAGCCGTGACTCTGTTCCTGCGTCCTGAGCGTGGCGAAGCTGCTGAAGCCGATCGCCCGTTCGAGCCGATCGGGCGGCGGCTCGCCGCCGAGAAAGCGCACGACCTTGCCGAAACTGTGCCGGGGATCGTCGAGCATGTCCTCGTAGCGCAGCGTGAGCAGGCGCGGATGCAAGACCGGCGTCCAGCTCAGCACATGCCCCGACCAGGTTCCGAGCTGCTCGAACACCTTGCTATCATCGCCGCCGGCGGCTGCCCCCGGTTCGGCCATGAAGGCGATGGTGGCGTCGAGCGACAGGCCGGTGTGACGGCTGTAGGAAATGGCGATGTCGCGCGGATCGCGCAGCATATAGATCGCACCGGCCGTGACCTCCGGCGTCAGCAGGGGCCGCCCGGCGGCGTTGCCCACGGCATTATGGGTCTTCACGAAAACCAGGTCCGGAAAGGCCTGGGTCAGGTCGCGATGCACAAGCGGGCGCAGGCGCTGCACCTGCTCGATCGAATAGGCCGAAGCCGGACCGGGCGCATGGAGCTCGAAATGCGCCGCGTCGTTCTCCGCCACGGTGAAATCCGAGAGCCGATTGATGTCATAGGGCTCGGCGGGTCGGCGCAGGTAATTATGCAGGAAGGCTCGCAGCCAGGTATTGCCCGATTTCGGGTAGGATGCGAGCCAGATGATCTGGCCCATGGCCGTTGCCCAGCTAGAACCGTTGCAAAATCGCGCCGGTGAGGTTAGCGAAAGCCGCTGGAATTGCAACGGGCGCCGCCCCGGTCAGTTCACCCACAATACGGATGTCAGGAAAGATGCTCCCCTCGCGCCTTTCGAGCGTGGCTGCGGCCTTCGCCCTCGCCATGGTGTCGCCCGCCTGTGCGGCCGACGCGCCGTCATCCCCCCAACCCGCCGCCATTGGAGAAACGATCGTGACATCATCCGGACTGCATATCACCGACACCAAGATCGGTGACGGTGCTACGCCGAAGACCGGCCAGATCTGCGTCATGCACTACACCGGCTGGCTTTATCAGAACGGCACCAAGGGCGCCAAGTTCGACAGCTCGCTCGATCGCGGCCAGCCCTTCGAGTTCCCGATCGGCACCGGCCGGGTCATCAAGGGCTGGGACGAAGGCGTCGCCACGATGAAGGTCGGCGGCAAGCGCACCCTCATCATTCCGCCCGAGCTCGGCTACGGCGCGCGCGGCGCCGGCGGCGTCATTCCGCCGAACGCCACGCTGCTGTTCGAGGTCGAGCTGCTCGAGGTGAAGAACTAAGCTCGCCGGATCGAGAGCTTACGGCTGACGACGATCCGCACGAAGATGCGGGTCGTCGTCCTTCTCAAGCCTATACTGCGCGCAACGCCGTCGCGATCGGCAGGCGGGCGGCGCGGATCGCGGGAAAGAGTCCGCCGGCGATGCCGATGGCGCAGGCCCAGACGATACCGATGACGACGAGCGCCGGGCTTACGTTGAGATGGAACACGACCTGGGTGAAATTGCCGCCGAGCGTGTTGGCGGCATTGCCGTTGAAGGCGAAGGCGGCGATCGCGGCGCCGATGATCCCGCCCATGAGCGCCAGCAGCAGCGCCTCGACGAAGACGGAGATGACGACGGCCCCGGCGCCGAAGCCGATCGCCCGGAGCGTCGCGATCTCGATCGTGCGCGCGCTTACGGCCGAATACATGGTGTTGAGCGCGCCGAAAAGGGCGCCCACCGCCATGATGCCGCCGACGAAATAGGCGATGAACGACAGCTCGGTGTTGATCTGCTTGGATAGCTGGGCGTAGTACTCAGGCTCCCGTTTGACATCGACCGACAGGGTCGGGTTGGTCGTGAGCGCCGTCTTGAAGGCGTCGAGGGAATCGATCGTCTCGAGCTTGACCGTGACGCTGTTGTAGAGGTTGCGGCGATAGGCGTTGAGGACGGTATCGACGTCGCCCAGCAACTCCGATTCATGCGAATCGCCGTGGCTCTCGAAGATGCCGACGATGGTCCAGTCGCTGTCGCGGAACGAGATGTGGCTGCCTAGCTCCAGGCCTTTGAACTGGATCTGTGCCGCCCTGCCGGCGATGAGCTCGCGCTTGCCGGTCTCGAACATGCGTCCCTGGGCGATCTTGATCTCGGGCCGGAGTTCGGCCCCTTCGGGGCCGACGCCGCGCAGCGTCAGATTGGCGCCGGTGCCGCTGCTCTTCAGCGGCATCTCGACGATGGTGACCGCCTCGGCCGAGGCGATCGGCCGGCCGGCCGCGTTCTTCTTGATGCCGGGCGCATCGAGGATGGTCAGCACCTGATCGCGGGTGAGCGTGCTGTTGAGCTCGGCCTGAGAGCCGCCGCGCAGCACGATCGCCCGGTCCGGACGGCCGGCACCGGCCAGCGTCTCCTCGAAGCCGTTGGCCATCGCCAGCACCGAGACCAGCACGGCGACGACGCCGGCAATGCCGACGACGATGACCGAGGAGGTGCCGAGGCGCTGCGGAATGCTGCGCAGGTTCATCAGCGCGACGGTGCCGATCTGGGTAAGGCTGCTCATCTTTCAGCGTCCCGCCAGCGCATCGACGATATTGAGGCGGCGCGCCCGCAAGGCCGGCGGCATGCCGACCACGAGGGCGAGCAGCACGGCCAGGGCGATGCCGAGCACGATCACGTTCCAGGGCAGGACCGCCACGCCGATGAAGGCTTTGAGCGCTGGAAAGGTAAACCATGCGAGCGCCAACCCGATGAGGGATGCCGCGACACACAGCGCCAGCGCCTCGACCAGCACCAACGCCAGCACGCCGGTCTCGGAGAAGCCCAGGGTCTTCAGCACGGCGAATTCGGGCGTTCGCTCGCGCACCGACTGCATCATGGTATTGCCGGTCAGGAACAAGAGCGTGAAGAACACGGCACCGATGATCATGGTCGCGATGAAATTGATGTCGCCGAGCTGCTTCAGGAATGCCTGGGCCGATTCCTTCTCGGTCACGGTCTTGGTCTCGTCGATGGAGTTGGCGAACAGCTTGTCGATCGCGGCGCTGACCTGAGCGGCCTGATGCGGATCGGCGATGCGCACGATGTACCAGCCGACCGTGCCGCGCCCGAAGATCCGGCCCTCGTCGAAATAGGCGTGGTTGAACAGGAAGATATTCTCGTTCGAGCTATCGTCCGGGTCGGTATAGATGCCGACGATGTCGAAATTCCAGTTCGAGCCGCCGTCGCGGGTCGTCCAGATGGTCGAGATCAGCGGAATGCGGTCACCCACTTTCCAGCCGTATTTCTTCGCCATCTCCTGGCCGATGACGGCGCCGGTGCGGGTATGGACGAGGGCATCGAGCTGCTCCTTGGGGATCTTCAGCTCGGGATAGAGCGAGAAATAGCGCTCGGGATCGACAGGGAAGGCGAACAGGAAATTCTTCGGGTCCTGGTAATAGGGCCCGAACCAGCTCGCAAAGGCGACGCCGGTGACGCCAGGCACGCCCTCGATCTGCGGCAGGTCGGCATAGGGCAGGGGCTCGGTGAAGCTGATCTTGCTCTGCACCACCAGCCGGTTGACGCTCGCGGTCGCCACGCTCTGGTCGAAGGCGGCGTTGACCCCTTGCAGCAGGCCGAACAGCAGGAAGGCGATGATGATCGACAGCAGCGTGAAGATCGTCCGAAGCGGCTTGCGCCAGAGCCCAGCCCAGATCAGCGGAAGATATTTCATGCGGCCGTCCTTGCCTCGGCATCGACGAGCTGGCCCTTGTCGACGTGAAGCTGGCGCGTGGCGAAATCGGCGGCGCGCTGATCGTGCGTCACCATGACGATGGTCTTGCCCTGCTCGCGGTTGAGCATCTGGAGCAGCGCCAGGATCTCGTCGGCGGTCTGACGGTCGAGGTCGCCGGTGGGCTCGTCGCAGATCAGCAGCGCCGGATCGGTGACGAGCGCGCGCGCGATGCCGACGCGTTGCTGCTGGCCGCCGGACAGCTCATTCGGCTTGTGGCGCGCGCGGTCGGTCAACCCCACGATGTCGAGCGCGGTATGCACATGCTGCTTGCGCTGGGCGGCGCTGAGGTTCGTCAGCAGCAGGGGCAGCTCGATATTCCGCTCGGCCGAAAGCATCGGCATGAGGTTGTAGAACTGAAAGACGAAGCCGACATGCCGCGCGCGCCATTTCGCGAGCTGGCTGTTGGACAGCCGGTCGATCCGGTCCTCGCCGACGATCACCTCGCCCTCGTCGGGCCGGTCGAGCCCGCCGATCAGATTGAGCAGCGTCGTCTTGCCCGAGCCGGACGGTCCCATCAGTGCCAGGAATTCGCCCGCCGGCACTTCGAGGTTGAGGCGGTGCAGCACCTCGACGCTCTGTTTGCCTCGTTTGTAACGCTTGACGATGTTCTTGAGCGTGACGGCGCTGGTCATGATCCCTCCGCTATTCGGTTGCCCGGATCCTGGTTCCGTCATTGAGCTTGTCGAGATTGCCGACCACGATCCGTTCGCCTGCGGAAAGGCCGGCCAGCACGATCTGGTCCTTGTCGGCCTTGCCGCCGAGCTTCACGGCCCGGCGCTCGACCTGGTCCTCATGGACGACGAAGACCGTGCCGGTATCGCCGGTGCCCGAAACCGCGTCCGGCGGCACGATAACGCCGGCCGGCTTCGGCGCGGTCTGGCCTTCCGCCGGTTTGTCGCCGAGGAAGGAGACGCGGGCGCCCATCTCCGGCAGGATGCGCGGATCCTTGACCTTGAAGCCCACGCGCACCTTGACCGTCGCCTTGGAGCGATCGGCGGTCGGGATCACGGCGATGACCTCGGCCGGGATCTGCCAGTCCGGATAGGCGTTGAGCCGGACCGTCGCCGGCTGCTTGGCGTGGACGCGATTGATGAAGCTCTCGCTGACATCGATCTCCAGCTCGAGCGAATCCATGTCGACGATGGTGCCGATGCCGGTGCGGGTGAAGCCGCCGGTCGAGAAGGGCGAGACGATCTCACCCGGCTGGGCCGCCTTGACCGTGATGATGCCGGTGAAGGGCGCGCGCACGATCGTGTCGTCCTGATTGCGCTGGGCGACGGCGAGCCCCATGCGCGCCACGGTCAGTGTGGTTTCGGCCACGGTGAGGTTGGTCGCGGCCGCGTCGTAAGCGGCGCGCTGATTGTCGAGCGTTTCGGCGCTGGCCCAGCCCTGGCCCTGCAGCTTCTTCTGGCGCTCATAAAGCGGCTTCGCGTCGGCGGCGGCGAGCTTGGCCGCGGCCAGGCTCGCCTCGGCCTGGGTCACCTGCGCCTTGGCTTGGGCGAGGGCGGCCAAGGTGTTCGAATCATCGAGCTTGGCCAGGATCTCGTCGACGGTCACATGCTGGCCTTCCTCGATCAGCAGGTCGGTGACCTTGCCCGTGATCTTGGCCGAGACCGTTGCCGCGCGCCGGGCGACGACATAGCCCGAGGCGTCGAGCAGCGAGGCGCCGGCGCCTCCGGCCCCGTCTGTCGGCACGGCCCGGGCCGTCACGGTGCGCACGGCGACGCCGCTGTCATGCAGCGCCAGGTAGGCGCCGCCCGCGGCCACGGCCGCTACAAGCAGGCAGCCGGCAAGCCACCAGAGCCCGGACCGTCCGTTCCTTGTTTCGCCCGTGCGATCAATGCGAAGTTGGTGAAGTTGCGTGGACCGATCGTTCATAAGCCGGATGCTACACGTTAACCGTAGGGCTGCCATGGAGATTTAGCATGTGCCTATCATGCTACATATTAAATCTCGTTCAGGTGGAACGGGCTTGACGACGCTTGACCTCGGCCGCTCAAGGCCGATCATGGCGCATGTCCGGGCGGAGGGCGAGCGATCTTGAGCTGGCAGAATCTTGCGTTCTCGACCTTCCTGCGGTTGCGCATGAAGCCGATGTCGAAGCACGCTCCCGACATCGACAGGGTTCGCAAGGCGACGGCGACGCCGATGTTTCGGCCAAAGCCGCCGCCGGGCTGGCGCCTCGTATCATCGCTCGACCCGCCGCTCAAGGGCGAATGGACCGAACCGATGGCCGGACAGGCGCGGCGCACCGTGCTCTATTGTCATGGCGGCGGCTATTTTTTCTGCAGCCCGGAGACGCATCGGCCGATCACCTTCGGCCTGGCCGCGGCGGCGGATGCGCGAATCTTCTCGCTCGATTACCGGTTGGCGCCGGAGCATCGCTGCCCGGCCGCCCTCGACGACGCGGTCGCCGCATATCGCGGACTGCTCGCCCACGGGACAGCGCCGAGCCGGATCGTGCTCGGCGGCGATTCCGCCGGCGGCGGATTGGCGCTTTCGACCTTGCTGGCGCTGCGCGATGCCGGCGATCCCTTGCCGGCCGGTGCGGTCCTGTTCTCGCCCTGGACCGATCTCGCCGGCACCGGCGCCACGCTCGACAGCAACGACCGTTCGGACGTGATGTTCTACGGCCAGGGCATCCGCGAGGCCGGCAAGGTCTATCTGGGCGAGATTGCGGCGACCGACCCGCTCGCTTCACCTCTCTATGCCGATCTCTCGGGATTGCCGCCGCTCTTCATCCAGGCCAGCGACAGCGAGGTGCTGCTCGACGATTCGCGCCGCTTCGCCGACAAGGCGCGGGCGGCCGGCGTGGCCGTCGTCTTTCGTGCCTGGCCGCGATTGCCCCATGTCTGGCAGATCTTCGCGCCGGCCTTGCCGGAAGCGCGCGCGGCGCTGGCGGAGGCCGGCGCCTTCATCCGGTCGATCGTCCCTTGAAGCCGGCGCGCCCTGGCGCTTGACAAGAGGCGGCGGCACAGGCCTATGCCCATTCCCAGATTGTTCCTTTGGCGATGAGGAGATGTGGCGTGGTGTGGAGATTGTCCTTCATCCTGCCGGCCGGTCTGTTGGCGTTGGCCGTCCTTCCCGCCGTGGCGGAGGAGCCGACGCTCAATATCTATAATTGGTCCGATTACATCGCCGCCGACACCGTGCCGAATTTCGAGAAATCGGCGGGGGTAAAGGTCAATTACGACACCTACGACACCAACGAGACGCTGGAGGCGAAGCTCTCCGCCGGCAGCTCCGGCTACGATCTGGTGGTGCCGACGCTGACGCCGTTCCTCGCCCGCCAGATCAAGGCCGGCTTCTACCTGCCGCTCGACAAGAGCAAGCTCTCGAACTGGAGCCACCTCGACAAGAATCTGCTCGAGCGGATGGCCGTCTACGACAAGGACAATCAGTACGCGATCCCCTGGCTCACCGGCACGCTCGGCATCGGCTACAACGCCGAGAAGGTCAAGGCGCTGCTGCCCGATGCGCCGGTCGACAGTCTCAAGATGATCTTCGATCCGGCCCTGCTGGAGAAATTCAAGGGCTGCGGCATCGCCATGCTCGATTCCCCGACCGAGGTGTTTCCGGCAGCGCTCAACTATCTCGGCCTCAATCCCGACAGCCAGAAGCCGGAGGATCTGCAGAAGGCGGCCGACCTGCTCGCCAAGGTCCGGCCCTTTATCCGCAAGTTCGACAGCGCCGAATATATCAACGACCTCGCGAATGGCGATATGTGCCTGGTCTGGGGCTATTCCTCCGACGTCAACCTGTCGCGGCGCCGCGCGCAGGAGGCGGGAAAGGGCGTCACGATCGTCTATGCGATCCCCAAGGAAGGCTCGCAGCGCTATATCGACACGATGGCGATCCCCAAGGATGCGCCGCATGCCGACGCCGCCTATAAGTTCCTGAACTACATCATGGACCCGAAGGTGATTGCCGAGACCACTAACGAGATCTATGTCGGCAACGGCAACGCCGATTCGCTGCCCTTCGTGAAGCCCGAGATCGCCAAGGACCCGGGCATCTACCCGCCGGCCGAGATCGACAAGACGCTGTTCACCATCTCGGTCTCCACCCCCGATATCGACCGCCTGCGGACCCGGCTCTGGACAAAGGTCAAGACCGGACGCTAAGAGACCGGCGATGATCTTTCGATCGATGTGAAGGAGATTTCGGGCGCAATGGCAGCTTCCGTTCGGGACACTCAGCCTTGGCTCGATCCGGCTGCCGAACCCCACATCAAGATCGACAAGATCGTCAAGACATTCGGGGACTTCACCGCCGTGGACCAGGTCAGCCTGGGCATCCACAAGGGCGAGCTGTTCTCGCTGCTCGGCGGCTCCGGTTGCGGCAAGACCACGCTCCTGCGCATGCTCGCCGGGTTCGTCGTCCCCGATGCCGGCACGATAACGCTCGGCGGCACCGACATCGTGCCGCTGGCGCCCTATGAGCGGCCGGTCAACATGATGTTCCAGTCCTACGCGCTGTTCCCGCACATGAATGTCGAGGACAATGTCGCCTTCGGGCTGCGCCGCGATGGGGTCGAGGCCAAGGAGCTGAAGCGCCGCGTCGGCGAGGTGCTGGAACTGGTGCAGATGAGCCGGTTCGCCCGGCGCAAGCCGGCGCAGCTCTCGGGAGGCCAGCGTCAGCGCGTGGCGCTGGCGCGCTCGATCGTGAAAAGGCCGCAAGTGCTTTTGCTCGATGAGCCGCTGTCGGCGCTCGACCGCAAGCTGCGCGAGGCGACGCAGTTCGAGCTGGTCAATATCCAGGAGCAGGTCGGCATCACCTTCATCATGGTCACCCACGACCAGGAGGAGGCGATGACCATGTCGACCCGGATCGCGGTCATGGATCACGGCCGCATCGTCCAGGTCGGGCGGCCGAGCGAGATCTACGAATTTCCGGCGAGCCGCTTCGTCGCCGACTTCATCGGCTCGGTCAATCTGTTCGACGGCAGGCTGAAGGAGAGCTTCGCCGACCATGCCGTGGTCGATTGCCCGGACGCCGGCACCGAGCTCACGCTTGCCCAGGCGGTCGCCCATGAAGAAGGGTACGAGCTCTGCATCGCGGTCCGGCCGGAAAAGATCTATATCGCCAAGGCCGATGCCGCCTTCGACTTCGCCAACCGCCTGACCGGCACGATCAAGGACATGGCCTATCTGGGCGATAGCTGCGTCTACCATGTCGTGCTCGCGACCGGGAAAATGCTCAAGGTGACGGAGCCGACGCACGGCCGCTGGGCCGACCAGCCCTTCGCGCGCGAGGAGAGCGTGCAGGTCGGGTGGGTCCCCGAGGCGAACGTCCTGGTCGGGGCCTGAGCGCGGTGCGCGCTCTGTTCCGGCGCTTGGGCCTCCGCGGCCGCTCGCTCGTCATCGCCGCACCCTTCGCCTGGCTGATCGTCTTCTTCCTGATCCCCTTCATCCTCGTCCTGAAGATCAGCTTCTCGACGACCGAAGTGGCGATCCCGCCCTACGCGCCGCTCGTCACCTGGGCCGACGGCGCCATCCAGATCACGCTTCATACCGGCAATTTCGACTATCTCTTCTCCGACTGGGAATATGTCGCCGCATATCTGAGCTCGGTGCGCAATGCGGCGGTGACGGCGTTCGTCTGCCTGCTGATCGGCTATCCGATGGCCTATTGCATCGCGCGCTCGCGGCCGGAATGGCGCTCGGCGTTGCTGATGCTCATCGTCATGCCGTTCTGGACCTCGTTCCTGATCCGCGTCTATGCCTGGATCGGCATCCTGAAGCAGAACGGGCTGCTCAATAATTTGCTGCTGTGGCTCGGGATCATCGACCAGCCGCTCGAGATCATGAACACGCAGACGGCCGTCTATATCGGCATGATCTACGCCTATCTGCCCTTCATGATCCTGCCGCTCTATTCGACGCTGGAGAAGCTCGATACCTCGCTGCTCGAGGCGGCGAGCGATCTCGGCGCCAAGCCGCTGCGCACCTTCTGGTCGGTGACGCTGCCGCTATCGATGCCGGGCATCCTCGCCGGCTCGCTGCTGGTGTTCATTCCGGCGGTGGGCGAATTCGTGATTCCGAGCCTGCTCGGCGGCCCGGACACGCTGATGATCGGCACCGTGCTGTGGAACGAGTTCTTCTCCAATCGCGACTGGCCGGTGGCGGCGACCGTGGCGGTGGCGCTCATCGTGCTGCTGGTCGTGCCGCTGATCCTACTCCAGCGTGCCCAGGAGCGGCAGGAGGCGCGCGAGACATGATGAAGCGTTTCATGCGCGGCGCCTGGTTCCTGCCGACGGCGCTCATCCTCGGGCTCGCCTTCCTTTACGGCCCGATCCTGTCGGTCATCATCTATTCCTTCAACGAATCGCAGCTCGTCACCGTCTGGTCCGGCTTCTCGACCAAATGGTACGCGGCTCTTCTCGATGACGGGCAGGTCCTGCACGCGGCCGGCCTCTCGCTCGAGGTGGCGCTGGCGAGTGCCACCGGCGCTCTCGTCGTCGGCACGCTCGCGGGCTATGTGCTGGCGCGCTTCAAGCAGTTCCACGGCCGCACGCTCTTTTCCGGCATGGTGCTGGCGCCGCTGGTCATGCCCGAGATCATCATGGGCATCTCGATGCTGCTGCTGTTCGTCGGCATGCAGGATGCGGTCGGCTGGCCGGTCGGGCGCGGCATCGAGACCATCATCATCGCCCACATCACCTTCACCACCGCCTTCGTCGCCGTGATCATCCAGAGCCGGCTCGCCGATACCGACCTCTCGGTCGAAGAGGCGGCGATGGATCTGGGCGCGCGGCCGATCCAGGTCTTCTTCCTGGTGACGCTACCGCTGATGGCGCCGGCGCTGATCGCGGGCTGGCTGCTCGCTTTCTCGATCAGCCTCGACGATCTGGTGACGACATCCTTCGTCTCGGGGCCCGGATCGACGACCTTGCCGCTGGTCATCTTCTCCAAGGTGCGCCTCGGCCTCAATCCCGAGATCAACGCGCTGGCGACGGTGGTCATCGCCCTCGTCTCGATCGTGACCTTTCTGGCCGCGATCTATCAGAGCCGTCGCAGCGTTCAGTAACGGCGCCGGGTGCGAAGTCCCGGCGCCGGACTTCAGATGACGTGAAACACATAGAGCAGGATGATCACCGGGATCGGGATACCGACAGCCCATAGGAGAACGCCGCGCATGTTTCGCTCCTCGCCTTGTTGTCGCTGCTCGCAGCATGTGGCTACGAGACCGTGGGGGATAGAACGCGATCGCGCTGCGGCCGTTCCGCTCGAACGACGCCAAGAAAATGTGGCTGGAAGGGGAACTCGAAAAGGAAATGCCCGGTCCGTGCGGACCGGGCATCCCTCTGCGTGTATAGAGCAGTCTCAGTTGCTGCTGACGACTGTACCTTGCGAGGGATCGAGCAGGACGGCCGGTGCCTTGCCTTTCTTGTCGAAGTCGAACATGCCGTTGATCTGGCCGGCGACCCGGTCGAACGAGCCAGTACCGGCGGGCGGCGTCACGGCGCCGTCGATGAAGCCGAGATTCCAGTTCTCCTCGATGAAGCGCAGCACCGAGGTCTGGTCGGTCAGATTGTGATCGACATAATTCTGCTTGGCGAAGGGCGAGATGACCAGCAGCGGCAGGCGCGGACCGTAGCCGCAACGGCCCTGATAGGCGCCCGGAGTCGGCGTGCCGCACTTGCCGGGTCCCTGGAAGGCGTCGGCGCTCGAGGCCGAGGCATTGACCAACGGACCCGTCACATGGTCGTACCAGCCGTCCGAATCATCATAGGCGATGATGATCGCCGTGTTCTTCCAGAACGGGCTGCTCATGATCGCGTTGATGGTGTTGACGATATAGGCCTGTTCCGAAAGCGGATCGGAACTGGTGTTGCCCGGATGGCCGTTCTCGATCTTCTTGGCCTTGAGGTAGGACACGGCCGGAAGGTTTCCCGCCTTGAGGGCGGTGAAGAAGTCGTTCAGATCGTACTGATGGTTCGCCTGGTCGGTCTTGCCGATCTTGGCGGCCGACGAGAAGGGCAGATGATGCGGGTTCGCCGTGCTGGCATAGTGCTGGAACGGCGTGTGATGCGCGACGTAATCGCTGGTCGATCCGCGGATCTGGGCCAAGGTGGCGCCTGGCGGCGGTACCGTTACGGCGGGATGGCCGGTGCTGGCGGCGCCGCAAACGGCCGGCTTGGTCGCCGTGGCGGGCGTGGTCGGAGCGAAGCCGCCGCCGAACCAGCCCCAGCTGATGCCCTGCTCGTTCAGAAGGTCGCCGACATTGCGCGCCGGGAAGTTCGCATCGGTGAAGGCGGCATGGGAGGTAGGCGAGCCGCAATCGTCCAGGCTCGAATCGACATCATCGATCAGCGTGAAGCCGGTGCCCCCATCCGAGACGAAGAGCCCGTCGGCGACCATCTGGGCATTGGTGTTCGGGGCAGCTGCCTGGATGCCATGGGTCTGGCCGGAGATGAGGTTGATCGCCCCCGGGGTCGACGGGCCGAAGGTCGTGCCGAACGAATTGTCGCTCATCGCGAAATTCTGAGCGTAGTTCCAGTACGCCGTGACGGTGTTGCCGTCATAGTAGCTCATCGTGTAGCCGGGGAGGTTGGCGCCGGTCGCGGTCTGGCAGCCGATACCGGTCTGCGATGTGCCGCCTTGGCCCGAGGGCAGGGCGAAATGGTCGATCGCGCCGGCATCGATCGCGCGCTGCTCATCCTGATAGCCATGGCTCTGGTCGCAGGTCACGGCGTTGTTGCGGCCGATCAGGAAGGGCTGGACCGTGTTGCCGTTCGAAGAGAAGAGGGCGCCTTGGCTCGGCAGCACGAACGGGCCGGCGGTCGGCTGGACGGCGGACAGGCCGTTGATGGTCGGCGTGTCGACGCTCGGGAAGAATTGCGGGACGCCTTCCGGGTTGGTCGCGACCGGGTAGGTGCCGAAATAATGATCG
>DATLIZ010000016.1:0-16343 GCA_035539155.1 Aliidongia sp.
GTCGAGCCCCTTCATCTGGGCACGCGGCGACAGCAGCTCGACCGCATCCTCGATGATCTCGGCCAGGCTGAAATCGATCTCCTCCAGCTCGACCTTGCCGGCCTCGAGCTTCGAGACGTCGAGAATGTCGTTGATGATGCCCAGGAGGGAATCGGCCGAGATCTTGACCGCATTGGCGTAGCGCCGCTGGTCAGCGTTGAGCTCCGTGCCCAGAAGCAGGCCGTTCATGCCGATGATGCCGTTCATCGGCGTCCGGATCTCGTGGCTCATCGTCGCCAGGAATTCGGATTTCAGCTTGTTGGCGTGCTCCGCCTCGGTCTTCGCCTCGGCCAGGTTCTCGGCCAGGAGGACGAGGTCGGCCGCCTGGTGCTCGAGCGTCCCCTGCGCGTCGATCAGTTCCAGCTCACGCTGTTTCTGGGCGGTAATGTCCTGGCAGATACCAAAGCGGCCGATGAACTCGCCATCGGCACTGTAGCGCGGATTGTCCTCGAGATGGACCCAGCGGACCTCGCCATCCGCACGCAGCCAGCGCAATTCCACGATCTCCGGCCCGGCATCCGACCCGGCGCTCCCGTCATGGATCAGGCTGGTGGCGATATCCTCGGGATGGATGAGCGCGCGTGCCGTGTCGATCGAGATGGGGGCCGTCATCGGCAGGCCGGCGATCTCGTACATGGTCGGCGACCATTCCACCGTCTCGTCGGCCAGGGTCGAGATCCAATGCCCCATCTTGCCGATGCGCAGGGCCTCATAGAGCTGCCTGCGGTTTTCGGCGAGTGCCGCTTCCGCGGCCTTGCGCCGGCTGATGTCGCGGACGGCGCAGACGAACTCCGTCGGCTCGCTGGTCACGGCGTCGTTCAGGAAATGATAGGTCGCCTCGACCCAGATATAACTGCCGTCCTTGCGGCGCAGCCGGTAGATGCAGGTGGGCTCGGCCACGCCGACCGCGACCCGGCGGACATAGGCCTCGACCTCGGCGGCCTCTTCGGGATGGATCAGGATGTAGGGCGAGACGCCGACCAGCTCCTCAGGCGCGAAGCCGAGCAGGGTTCGGCAGGCGGGGGAGACATAGCGGCGGATCCCGTCCATGCCGATCGTCACGATCATGTCGCTCGAATTGTCGGCGAGCAGCCGATAATAGCTCCCGGCCGCCGCCGCTTCGGCCGCGGCCGCGGTGGCGGCGCGTTCGGCCCGGGCCACGCGGGCGATCTGGCGGCTGAGACGGTATCCCAGCGTGCCGAACAGCGCCGTCATCACCGCCACGCCCAGCGCATGGACCGTCGCGTCGGTCCGCCAGACCGCCATGGCGTCGGCCTTGGAAATCGCGACCGAGGCGACCACCGGAAAGCGCGCGAGATGCCGACGGCTATAGACCCGCGCCACGCCGTCGGTCTTGGCGACGTGCCAAGCGGTGCCGATCGGCCCGTCCTGGGCCAGATCCTGGAAGAGCGGCCCGGTCGAGACATCCCTGCCGACATTCGCTTCGACATAGGGGCGGCGGATCAGCAGCTTCGCGTCGTCGGAGGCCAACAGGATCACGCCGTCCTGGCCGATATCGAAGGTATCGTAGAAGCGTTGGAAATAGTCGAGGCTGAGCGAGGCGACCACGACGCCGGCGAAGCGTCCGTCCGGATGGTTGAAGCGGCGCGTTACCGGAATGATCCAGGCGCCGGTCGAGCGGCTCTTGATCGGGGAGCCGATCCGCAGGCCGGCGTCGGGATTCGCCTGGTGAAACTGGAAATAGTCGCGGTCGGCGTTGTTGAGCCCTTCCGGAATGTTAGGCAAGGACGTC
This sequence comes from Aliidongia sp., assembly GCA_035539155.1. Taxonomy (GTDB): domain Bacteria; phylum Pseudomonadota; class Alphaproteobacteria; order ATCC43930; family CGMCC-115725; genus JAXDMU01. Next base: position 1,793 of record DATLIZ010000016.1, read on the forward strand.
TGTACCGCCGCCCCGGTCTCGTCGAGCACGATGAGGCTGTTCAATTGCGGCGCCTGCGCCGCCATTTGTGCCAGCAGCGCATGAATGTGCGGAGCATGGACCGAATCCAGCTCGCCAACCTCGATCTCGTTGATCAGGGCGAGCAGGATCAAGTCCGTGGCGTCGAACTGGTCTTCCGCCTGCTGGGCGATCGAACGGGTCAGATTGGTGGTGGTGGTCTCGGTTGCCTCGCGTTGGGTGCCCCAGGCATTCCAGGTCCAGGCGACATCGACGGCGACCAGGCAGAAGCAAACGAGGCAGGTCAGGCCGATCACCCAGGTCGCGAGCGGAAGCTCCGCCCTAAGGCGAGATAGAGGGCGAAACCTCCGGCTCGGGGTGGTCATATCGGTACGGTCCCGTCGCGCCTCGAGGATAAGGACGCAACGGAGGTTGGCAGGGTTTCGTTAACAACACCCTTGCGGTAGGTCGGTTGACCTTAGGGCCTCAACCGGAGGTCGCGGCCGGCTGATAGACCAGATGACGCCCCGATTTCCGCACCGGCTGGGGCTTGGCGTAGATCTGCTTGGTCGCCTCGATCATGGTGACGCCGGCAAAGCCGGTGAACCAGCGCTCGCCGACGCTTTCCCAGGCGCCCGCGGCCGACAGCACCATGCGCGAGGCGGTCGGCGGAATGAAGAGCGCCGAAGCGGTGGCGACCGGCGTGAAAGCGGCGCCGCGCAGCAGCCGCGAGAGCTGGGTCGGCGTATAGGGATGGCCGGCGCCGAACGGCGTGCGGTCGAGCCGGGCCCAGATGCCGCGCCGGTTCGGCACGATCACCAGCAGCCTGCCGCCGCCGGCCAGCACCCGCCAGATCTCGGCCAGCAGCGGCCGGACTTCCTCGCTGCATTCGAGCGCATGGATGAGCAGCGCGCGGTCGATCGAGGCATCCTGCAGCGGCAGCTCGGCCTCGTCGACCAGCGTGGTCACGTTCGGCCCGTCCTTGGGCCAATGCAGCACCCCTTGGGCGGCCGGCATGAAGGAGATCAGCCGCTCGGCCTCGCCGTGAAAGGCCCTGAGGTAAGGGCTGGCATAGCCCAGCGCCAGCACCCGCTGGCCGGTGAGATCGGGCCACATCAGCCGCAGCCGCCGGCGGACCATGCGGGTCGCGACCTGACCGAGGCTGGTTTCGTAGAAATCTCTGAGATCGATGACGTCGCTATACATGCCGTGCCGGAGACTAACCGATCCGCGTCCCGGAACAAATGCTGTAGCGGGCGGGCGCAGGCATCCCTATCCTGGCCGCCCTCGACGCTGCCCGAGAGATGAGAGATGCTGGATATCCGCCTGCTGCCGCTGCTCACCGACAATTACGGCTATCTGCTGCACGATCCGGCGAGCGGCGAGGCCGCGATCGTCGACCCGTCCGAGCCCGAACCAGTGCTGGCGGCGCTGGCCGAGACCGGCTGGACCCTGAAGCATATCCTCAACACCCATCATCATGGCGACCATATCGGCGGCAACGCGGCGCTCAAGGCGGCGACCGGCGCCCGCATCGCCGGGCCAGCCGCCGACCGGCACCGGATTCCCGATCTCGATATCGGCCTCGCCGACGGCGATACCTATCGCGTCGGCACGCGCACGCTGCGCACGATCGAGGTGCCGGGCCACACCAGCGGCCATATCGCCCTCATGTTCGACGAGGATCGGGCGCTCTTCTGCGGCGACACGCTGTTCGCGCTCGGCTGTGGCCGGATGTTCGAGGGCACGCCCCAGCAGATGTGGCGCTCGCTGTCGACGCTGCGCGCGCTCCCGGAGGAGACGCGGGTCTATTGCGGCCACGAATATACCCAATCCAACTGCCGTTTCGCCGTGACGATCGAGCCCGGCAACCAGGCGCTCGCCGAGCGCGCCGAGGAGATCGCCCGGCTTCGGGCGGAGGGGAGGCCGACCATCCCTTCGACCATAGGTCTCGAACGCCGGACCAACCCGTTCCTGCGCGCCGACGTGCCGGAGGTGCAGGCCGCGATCGGCATGGAAGGGGCCGACCCCGTCGCGGTCTTCGCCGAGCTGCGGCGGCGCAAGGATTCGTTCTGATTCTCTTGAATTCACCGTAACGAGGAATGCATTTGAAATGAGGCTGTTCTACTCATCGACCTCGCCCTATGTCCGCAAGTTCATGGTGCTGGCGCACGAGACCGGGCTTGCCGGCCGGATCGAGCTGAAGCCGGTCTCGGTGTCGCCGGTCACGCGCAATCCCGAGGTCGCGGCCGGCAACCCGCTGGTCAAGGTGCCGACGCTGCTGCTCGATGACGGCACGTCGCTTTATGATTCGCCGGTGATCTCGGAATATCTCGACACGCTGCATGCCGGCCGGCCCTGGTTCCCCGTACCGGGTCCGGCGCGCTGGGCGGCATTGCGCCGGCAGGCGATGGCGGACGGCGCGCTCGATGCCGCGATCCTCATCCGCTACGAGCTGACGCTCAGGCCCGAGGACAAGCGTTGGCCGGCCTGGATCGATGGGCAGATGGTCAAGATCCGCCAGTCGCTCGACGCGCTCGAAGCCGAGGCGGCTACGTTCGGCCCGGACTTCACCATCGGCGAGATCGCGGTCGGCTGCACGCTCGCCTATCTCGATTACCGTTTCGGCGCCGAGGAATGGCGCAAGAACCGGCCGGCGCTCGCCGCCTTCGACGCGGCTTTCGCCGCCCGGCCCTCGATGGTCGCGACCCGTCCGCCGGCCTGATCTCGGGCCGGCTGGCGCCCAGCCCATGGGAGAGACCCTTTGCGGGGGGGGCTCCCTGGGTGGGCGAGCTCCTGCCGGGGAATGGGTTGCTCAGCCTTGGGCGCTCGCCGCATGAAAGCCAATCGGATCACCGGCCTCGGTAGCGCTTTCGTCGGCGCTACCGATGATCACTGAGATCCGGCCGCCTGGAGCGGCACGAGTGCCGCGCGCAGCTTGGCCACCTGGCCGACATCGACGGCGGGAGCATTGTTGCCCCAGCTCGAACGGATGAAGGTGAGCAGGTCTGCTATTTCCTGATCGGTCAGCCGGGCGTGGAACGGCGGCATGGTGAAATGGGTCGGCTCCACCTTGGTCGATGGGATAGTGCCGCCGGTCAGCACGATATGGATCAACGAGCTCGGATCGCCGGCATTGACGACGGGGTTTCCCGCCAAGGCCGGGAAGGTATCGGCATAGCCCTTGCCCGAGGTGAGATGGCAGGCGGCGCAGCTGTTGACGTAGTCGAGCGCCCCGGCCTTGGTGACATCACCCTTGTAGAGCGCGTCCCCGACCGCGGGATCATAAGCGAACTTTTGATCCTGCCCCGACGCCGGCAGTTTCTTCAGGAAATGGGCGATGGCCTGGAGATCGGCATCGGTCATGTATTGGGTGCTGTGGAAGACCACATCCGACATGCCGCCGAAGGCGGCCGTGTTGAGATTGCGGCCGGTCTTCAAGAAACGGACGATATCATCCTCGCTCCAGGCGCCGAGGCCGGACCGGGCGTCGCCGCGCAGATTGTTGGCGACATAATTATCGACCTTGCCGCCGGCCAGATATTGCGCTCCATCGGGCGTCAGGGCCTCCTCATTGAGGCCTATGCCCCGGGGCGTATGGCAGGTTCCGCAATGCTCGAGCCCCTCGACGAGGTAGGCGCCAAGGTCGGCGACCGCGTCCGAGCCGGGCGCAGGCACCGCCGGCTGCACGGCCGGCGCATAGATCCAGCGCCAATAGGTGAGCGGCCAGCGCATCGAGAGCGGCCAGGCAATCCCGGTCGGCTTATCCTGCTGGTCGACCGGCTTCACCCCTTGCATGAAGAAGGCGTAGAGAGCCTGCATGTCCTGGTCGGAGACCCGGGCGTAGGACGGATAGGGCATCGCCGGATAGAGCGTCCTGCCGCCGGGCGTGATGCCGCGGCGAACCGCGCGTTCGAAATCGCCATAGCTGTAGTTGCCGATGCCGGTCGCCTTGTCGGGCGTGACGTTGCTGGAATAGACCGCGCCGATCGGCGTCGCCAGCGGCAGGCCGCCGGCGAAGGGCTTGCCGCCGGGGGCGGTGTGGCAGGCGGCGCAGTCGCCTTCGGCGGCAACATAAGCGCCGCGCTCCACCAATTGCTGATCGATCGGCTGCGGCAAGGCGGCGGCGCGATCGCCACCGTTCCCGCCGAAGAGCACGGCTGCGAGATAGGCCGCGGCATATCCGACGATGCCGATGACGACAAGGACGGCGACCACGCGCGGAACGGCTGTCTTCAAAGTCATGGTCGGATCCTTACGCGTGCACCAGAGGGCCGGGCGATTTCAGGTACTGCGTGACGAGCGCGTTGGCCGTCATGTAGGTCATGCCGCCGATCAGGCCGGTCGGGTTGTACCCGAAGTTCTGCGGAAAGGCCGACGCGCCGGTGACGAAGAGATTCGGCACGTCCCAGGACTGCAAGTAGCGGTTGATGGCACTGGTTGTCGGATCGGCGCCGGTGATGACACCGCCCGTGATATGCGTCGTCTGATATTCCCGAACATTGAAATGATTGCCCTGCTGGCGGATCAAGGTGGCGTGCGACTTGGGGTTCATCTTCCCGACGATCTCGAGCGCCCGATCCGCCACGTACCGGGTCATCTTGTATTCATTGTCGTGCCAATCGAAGGTGACGCGCGCCAGCGGATTGCCGAGCGCATCGCGATATGTCGGGTCGAGATCGACATAGGCGTCCCGATAAGACATGACCGAACCGTGGGTGACGACGTTCGTCGTGTGCAGATAGCTTTCCTTCGCCGCCTTCTTCCACGCGGCACCCCAGCTTGGCGTGCCGGGCGGCACGGCCATTTGCTGGATCGGGCGGCCGCCGGTCTGGCCGCCGATGATGTAGGCGCCGCCGACGAAGCCGTGCGGACCGTGATCGAAATGATCGGAGTTGAAATCATCGACGATCTGGGAGCCGGCCGAGCCGGCGCCGATGAAGGGATTGGTCGCCACATCCTTGTCGAAGAAGCAGGAGGTGGAGCTCATCATCTGATAGGCGAAATTCTTGCCGATGACGCCCTTGCCGGTCTTCGGGTCATAAGGGGTGCCGATCCCCGACATGAGCATCAGCCGCACATTGTTGATCTGGAACGACGACAGGATCACGAGATCGGCCGGCTGGATGACCTCGCGGCCGGTCCCGTCGATATAGGTCACGCCGGTGGCGCGCTTGCCGGTCGAATCGAGGTTGATCTTGACGACCTGACTGTTCGCGCGGAGCTCGAAATTGGGCCGCTGAACCAGCGCCGGCAGGATCGTGGTCTGCGGCGAGCCCTTGGCATAGAGGAAACAGCCGAAGCGCTCGCAGAACCCGCACATGTTGCAGGGGCCGAGCCGCACGCCGTACTGGTTGGTCCAGGGCTGCGAGCTGTTGGCCGAGGGCTGAGGGAAAGGGTGGTAGCCCAGATCCGTCGCCGCCTTCGCGAACAGGATGGCGCCGTATTCGTCGGGCATGGCCGGGGTCGGATAGTCGCGCGTGCGGGGCCCTTCGAACGGGTTGCCGCCCGGCATGATCCGGCCGGCGATGTTTCCCGCCCGACCCGAGGTGCCGCAGAGTTGCTCGAACTGATCGAGAAACGGCTCCAGCTCGGGATAATCGACGTCGTAATCCTGGATCGTCATATCCTCGGGCAGGAACTTCTTGCCGTAGCGCTCCACATTATGGCTGTAGAATTTCAGATCCTCCGGCGACGGCCGGTAGAGCTGACCGTTCCAGTGGAATCCGCCGCCGCCGACATTGTTCGGCAGCAGAAAGGCGTTGAGCTGGCGGTACGGCACCGCAGTATCAGCGAGCGCGTGGCGCATCGTCACCGTCTCCTTCGAGAGACGCTGGAAGAGATCGCCGCGAATGCCGTATTTGAGCTCGTCGGCCGCCTTGGGATAGGTGGTATCGGGAGAGGTGTCGCGATTGGCGCCCCGTTCGAGCGCCACGACGTTCACGCCGGCATTGGCGAGTTCCATGCTCAGGATCGAGCCGGTCCAGCCGAGGCCGATCACGACGGCGTCCACGGGCTTCATCGTCGTTGCCATGGCCTTACGCCTTCTCGCCGTTGATCGAGACGGGGCCGAGCGGATAGACCTTGCCGGGTTGCGTGGCCCAATCCTTGAAATCGGCGCGCGCGCCCGGGAAGCCGATCATCTTCCACGCGCCCATGCCGCGATTGCCGCCATACATCGGATCGGCGAAGTATCCTTCGCGCGTATTGGCCAATAGCTGGAGAAAGAACTCGCCGGGCTTGGGAATATTGGGCAGCTCGATCGGGCCCTTTTGCAAAAGGGTCAGCACCTCGTCCTGCGCCGCGCTGTCGAGCTCGCTGAACTTCTTGCCGTGGGTCTTCTGGCACCAGCCGTTGATATCGGCGATCGCGGCTCGATAGAGCTCCCGCGGGGTGAAGCGGAGCTGGTAGCCGAGCGTGAAATCGACATCCGGCACGAACGGTCCGTTCATGTACCAGAACTCGCCATGGCCATAGCCGGTATCCATCTGTCGATCGATGAATTCGGGCACGCCGAGCTCTACGGCACCCGGCCCATCCTCGTTGGATGGAATGAGCCGGTCGACGGCGGCGTTGATGAATTGCCACTCGTCCGCATTGAAGTAGGACGGCTTGTAAGGCGGTGCCACGGGTGCCGCCGCCGCCTCGGACGGCGCGAGCCCGCTGCCCAGAAGGGCGGCGGTGGGAACAATCCCGAACGCCTGACGTAGAAAATCGCGGCGTTGGCGCAGAACGTCGTCCGTTGGCATGCGATGTCTCCGATGTGCATTGGGAAACCGGCATATCGGCTTCGCTCGGCGCGCCGAAAAGGTTTCAGGCGAAGTCCATCGCCGCTATCGGACTTATCTACAATGCGACCGTAAGCCGCGCCGTGCATCGCACGCCGTCGGCTCAACCCGTTATCGACGGCACTGCATGGGCTCGATGGGCAGGTCGGCCGGACGGCTTCCGATGAAGCGGGTGCAGTCGCCCGACGTTTTTCGTCGCGCCGGGTAGCCAAGCCCGTTCGGATGCGTGACTATTCGCGATATCCCTTTCCAACGAAAGGGAGAACGGCATTCGATTCATTTCCCGTAAAAAGGTGCCCGCATGAGCTATCAGGCGTTCCTCGACCATTTCGGTGCTATCAACGATCTGCTCGGTGCGCATTCCGTGCTGCACTGGGATGCGCTAACGATGATGCCGGCCGGCGGCGTCAGGGCGCGCGGCCGACAGCGCGCGACGCTCACGGTCACGGCGCGCGACCTGCTGGTCTCGGAGGCGACCCGCTGCCTGCTCGATGCCGCGGACAGCGCGACCGGCAACCTGCCCGAGGATGCGCCGGAACGGCGGGCGCTTGCCCAGACCCGCGAGGCCATCGCCTTTCACGAGCGCGTACCCTCGGCGCTGCAGCATCGGCGCACGACCTTGATGGCGTCGACCTATGTCGCTTGGGCCGAGGCGCGCGAGCGCGGTGATTTCGCCGCCTACCAGCCCCATCTGGAACAGACGCTGGCGCTCACGCGCGAGATCGCCGACACGATCGGCTGGTCGGGCCATCCCTATGACGCGCTCGTCAATATCGGCGAGCCGGGCGAAAGCCGGGGCAGCTTGAAGCATTTGTTCGGGCGGCTGCGCGCCGGGCTGCGGCCGATCCTGGAGGCGGTCATGGCGGCGCCGGCGCCGCGCACGGATTTCCTCGAACGCGACTATCCGGAAGAGCAGCAGCGGCGATTCTCGCTCAAGATCGCGCAGAAGATCGGCTACGACCTCGACCGTGGCCGGCTCGATCCGACCGTGCATCCCTTCGCCATCTCGTTCGGGCGCGACGATGTGCGCATCACCACACGCTATTATCGCAACTTCCTGCCCGCCAGCATCTTCGGCACGCTGCACGAGACCGGCCACGCGCTCTATGAGATGGGCGTCGACGCCGCCTATGAGCGCACGCCGCTTGCGACCGACATGCCCGGTCTCTATCCCATGGCCGGCACCAGCTTCGGCGCGCATGAATCGCAATCGCGCCTGTGGGAGAACCATGTCGGCCGCAGCCGGCGGTTCTGGGCGCTGCATTTCGGCCCGCTCCGGGACCTGTTCCCGGAGCAGCTCGCCGATGTCGACGACGAGGCGTTCCATCGCGCCGTCAACCGCATCAAGCCCGGCTTCATCCGGGTCGAGGCCGACGAGCTCACCTATGATTTCCACATCATGCTCAGGGTCGAGCTGGAGGAAGCGCTCATCAACGGCGATCTCGCGGTCAAGGACCTGCCGGGCGCCTGGAAGGAGATCATGAAGCGCGATCTCGGCGTCGATGTCCCGAACGACCGGCTGGGCGTGCTGCAGGATGTGCATTGGTCGAGCGGCTATATCGGCACCTTCTGCAGCTACACGATCGGCAACGTCATGGCGGCGCAGCTGCTCGAAACCGCGCACAAGGATCCCGCGATCGAGGCCGGGCTCGAGGCCGGGAACTACACCCCGCTGCGCGAATGGCTGATCGAGCATGTCCATCGCCACGGCCGGCGCTTCAGCCGCGACGAGCTGCTGATCCGGGCGACCGGGCGCGCGCTCGATCCCGAGCCCTATCTCGCCTATCTGCGCGGGAAGTACGCGACGCTCTACGGCTTCGCCTGATCGGCCGCGCCGCGGCGCAGGTCGAAAAGCTCGATCACCTCGTCCCGGCGCCGGCGCCAGCCACGGCCGGTCGCCTCCATTCCCGAGAGCCGTGCTCGCCGCGTCGGTCATGGCTCCCCCCGTCATCCGCCCTGGCACTCGGGCGGCTTGATAAAGCAAGGTCGTTTCAGCGGCATTATTGGAGACGGGCAAATCGTAACGGCGCGTTTCAAATATGCCGCGATAGTTCTTGTCGCTCGCAGAGGCTGCTTCTATAGTCCAAGATTGAGTAAAGTTAACGATATTCTTAGATTGGTAAACGTCGCGGCGATCGAGCCACGGCGGTGTGGTGAGGAAGGCGGCCGCCATGTCCGCAGAGATTCTCAGTGCCGAATCGACGCGGCGACAAGCGTTCGAACAGGCACTGCGTAAAAGCGAAGAACGTTTTCGTCGCGTCGTCGAGGCCGCCCCCAACGCCATGGTGATGGTCGGGTCCGGTGGGCTGATCGAGATGGTCAATGCCCAGGCGGAGCGGATGTTCGGCTACGGCCGGGCGGAAATGCTGGGCGTGCCGGTGGAGCTGCTGGTGCCGCATCGCTTCCGCGGCGGCCATCCGGAAAAGCGGCGATCCTTCTTTCAGGCCCCCGTATCCCGCCCGATGGGCGCAGGCCGCGATCTCTACGGGCTGCGCAAGGATGGCAGCGAGTTCCCGGTCGAGATCGGCCTCAACCCGATCGAGACCGAAGACGGCATAATGACGCTCTCGGCCATCGTCGACATCTCGGACCGGAAGCTGAAAGAGGAGAGCATTCGGCAAGCGCTTAAGGAAAAAGACATATTGCTGGGCGAGATTCACCATCGTGTGAAGAATAATTTGCAGATCGTGCATTCCCTGCTCGATTTGCAATGCGCCCAGCTTGACGACGAGACCGTGCTCGGCATGCTGCGCGACAGCCAGAACCGGATCCGTTCCATGGCGCTCATTCATCAGACGCTCTATCAGTCCAAGGATTTCGCGCTCGTGGATTTTCGGCTCTTTCTGGAGGAGCTGGTGCCGATCCTGGTTTCCTCGTATCGCGCCAACACCAATCCGCTCGAGCTCAGAGTCGATGCGAGCGAGGTGCAATTGCCGATCAATGCCGCCGTGCCCTGCGGGCTCATCGTCAACGAGCTGATCGCGAACGCGCTGAAGCATGCCTTTCCCGACGGCCGGTCCGGCATCATCACGATCGATTTGAAAAAGCTGTCGGCTGAGCGGATCATACTGTCGGTGAGCGATGACGGGGTCGGCATGCCGGATGGAATCGCGCCCGAGCAAAGCGGAACGCTCGGCCTGCAGCTGGTCAATCTGCTCGCCGACCAGCTCGGCGGCGAGCTGACGGTCCGGCGGCGGGAGCCGACCACCTTCACCCTGAATTTCCCCGTCAAGGCCTAGGCGAGGGGTGGACATGCGCCCCGCGCGGATCATGCTGGTCGAGGACGAACGGATCGTGGCGCTGCATCTGCAGCAGCAGCTCACCAAGCTCGGCTATAAAGTCTCGGCCACGGCCGCCTCGGGCGTGCAAGCGCTGCGCAAGCTCGACGAGTTCCGGCCCGACATCGTGCTCATGGACATCCATATCGAGGGCGATATGGATGGCATCGAGACCGCCGCCCATATCCCGGCGGAATATCAGATCCCGGTCGTCTATCTGACCGCCTATTCCGAGGAGGCGACGCTCGAACGGGCGCGCGCCACCAAGCCCTACGGCTATCTGCTGAAGCCTTTCGCCGAGCGCGAGCTGCATGCGACCATCCAGATGGTGCTGGAGCGGCGCCATGCCGAGATGGCGCTGAAGGAGAGCGAGGAGGCGCTGCGCAGCGCGCACGAGACGCTCGAAAAGCGCGTGGCGGAGCGAACGGCCGATCTGGCCGAGGCCAATGAGAGCCTGCGCCTCGCCTATGAGCAGGTCGAGCGGCAGTCGCTGGAGCTGTCGACCAAGGCCGAGCAGCTCGCCGTCGCCCGTTCCGTCGCCGAGGCGGCGAATGCCGCCAAATCCCGTTTCCTCGCGACCATGAGCCATGAGCTGCGCACGCCGCTCACCGGCCTCATCGGCTTCGCCGAGCTCTTGCTGCGCAAGGACTTCCCGCCGGCGGATCGGCAGCGTTTCCTCGAATTGCTGCGCGATTCGGCGCGGACGCTGCTGGCGCTGGTCAATGACATCCTCGATCTGTCCAAGATCGAGGCCGGCAAGCTGGAGCTGGAGCAGATCCCGTTCGAGCTGCGGCCGTTGATCTCGGGCTGCTCGGTCCTGGCGTCGCTCCAGGCCGAGGCGAGGGGACTGACGCTCGCGGCGACGGTGGCGGACGATGTGCCCGTCTGGCTTTCGGGCGATCCGATGCGGCTTCGGCAGGTGGTGCTCAACCTGCTCGCCAACGCCGTCAAATTCACCGAGTACGGCCGGGTCGAGCTCGATGTTCGCATGCGCGACGGGCTCATGCTCGTTACCATCTCCGATACCGGCATGGGCATTCCCGCCGGCCAGTTCGACCGGCTATTCCGCCCGTTCAGCCAATTGGAGGATTCGACCAGCCGCCGCTTTGGCGGCACCGGGCTCGGCCTCTCCATCTGCCGCGAGATCGTCGAAGCCATGGGCGGTACGATCGGCGCCGAGAGCGTCGCGGGCCAGGGCAGTAAATTCTGGTTCAGCCTGCCCGTCACCGCCGCCGAGGAACCGCTCCGCCCGGATGCCGGTGCCGACGCGCCGGGCCAAAGCCTGCCGGCCCGCTTCGTGCTGCTGGCCGAGGATGATCCGGTGATCCAGATCCTGATCGTGACCGCGCTGGAGATGACAGGCCATCGCGTCGTCCAGGTCGATGACGGCCAGGCCGCGGTCGAGGCCGCGCGCGCGCAGCGGTTCGATGTGATCCTCATGGACCTCCAGATGCCGGTCATGGACGGTCTCGCCGCGACCCAGGCGATCCGCGCCGCCGAAACCGATCGCCACGTGCCGATCATCGCACTCACCGCCAATGCCCGCAGCGAGGATGCGGAGCGCTGCCGGGCGGCCGGCATGGACGAGTTCCTGTCGAAGCCGGTCGATCTCGATCAGCTGCTGGCCACGGTCGCGCGGCTGGGAGGCGAGGGAGCTTGAAGCGGCCAGGCCGTCGGCGCGACTTATTGCTCCTCGATATGAGTAATAAAATCTGACGCTTGGTACGCAACTTCTCAGATCCGGTTTCCACTGGGCACAAGGGCTGGCACAACCCGGGCAGTAATTATATAAGCGCCGGTAAGGCGATGGCGGATAGGGCGGAAGGGCCGACGATGGATCGCGAACTTACCCGCGAGCACGCTGCAAGCCGCCCGCCCGGCCACCCGATAGTTCCACTCCTCCTCTTGATCGCGGCGACGACAGGTCTTGTCGATGCGGTGAGTGTGCTTGGCCTTGGCTTCGTATTCTGCGCCAACATGACCGGCAACATCGTATTCCTCGGCTTCGCGGTGGCCGGAACGCCGGGCTTCGACATCGCGCCGCATATCACGGCCCTCGCCGGATTCGCTGTCGGAGCGATCATCTCGGGGCGCGTCGGCAAGCACCATGCGACCCGTTCCAGGCGCCGCTGGCTGTTGACCGCCGCATGCTTCGAGGGCGGACTGCTCTGGCTCGCGGCACTGCTTGTTATCGGCTATCGCTCCATGCACCAACCGGTCGGAGCGCTCCTCTTCATAACCATTGGCTTCGTCGCGGTCGCAATGGGGTTTCGCAACGGGACCATTCGCCAGCTTAAAGTCAATGATTTGACGACGACGGTTCTGACGATGACGCTGACCGGCCTCTTCGTCGACTCGCATTTCGCCGGAGGAACGAACCCGAACTGGCAACGCCGCGCGCTGAGCGTGGCGGCGATCTTCGGCGGCGCCTCGCTCGGGGCTCTGATGGTCAGGGAGACGGGGCTGAGCGGCCCGCTTTTCCTTGCGGGGCTGTTGGTAACCGTGGGCACGATATTGGCGGCACTGCATCCTGCCTGGGCATACGAGCGATCGGCCGCGGGCTAACCTGCGTTCACAGATTTCATGCTCTGGACATGCTCCGCGCGGTTGGCTGCTTCTGACAGCAAGGCGGGCGGTGATCCAAAGCCCGTGGATGTCTATTTGCCGGCACAGCCATAATCGCGGCTTCGATTAGCAGCGGCGCCGCCATTCGGTCGGTGTAAGCCCGGTCTCTCTCTTGAAGGCGACGCCGAATGCACTTTGGTTCGCATAGCCCACCACGAAGGCGATCCCCGTCAGATTCAGCGCGGGATCGCTCAGCAACGTCTTCGCCCATTCGATCCGCTGGCGTCGCAGCCACATGTGAGGGGCTATCCCCAGCGACCGTTTGAAAGCGAACGCGAAGTGCCCAACCGAGAGTCCCGTCACGGCAGCGATCTCCTGCAGAGACACACCTTCGCCCAGGCGAGCCATCATGTAGTCGCACGCGCGACGAAGAAGAGTCGGCGCGAGTCCGCCGCGTTTGAAAACATTGAGCGAACGACCATGCATCGATACAGTTTTGACTAGATGATAGGCCAGCATCGTCATCGCCGTCTCGCTATACAGAAGATCCCGGCTGACTTCGTCCATGCACTCCTTATAAATCACGGCGGCAAGCGCCCAGCATAGCGGATCGGCATACTCCCAGATTTCCTGGATTTCGACGAAAGGAAGATGCTCAAGCTCGCACGCGCTCAAGAGAAATGGTTGATTGAACTCCAGCGCCAATTCTCTGAAGCTCGATTTCTCCAAGACAAACTCGATCTCAGTAGTGGCCGGAACTACATAGGCATATCGGGATTTGTTTCCGTGCGTCCATATTTTCCTTCCCGACCGGGCTGTTCCCGCTATGTAGCCTAGATTCCAGGCGAAATGCAGTTCCAGATTTCTCGTCTTTACCAGCGATTCTCCTTCTATCGCGTCGATGACGTGGGCTGCCGCACCCGCGCCTGCCCATGCCATCCGCCCGGATCGGCTTGGGCGCTCCTTGAAGGTCGACCTGATCGTTCCCGCATAGTCGCGGGTGCCGATTATCGCAGGTGACAGCGTGTTTCCATGCTGCCCTCCAGCGCGGGGCTTGGCATATCCTGGCGGCATATCTGCCCTCCAACTACGTGTAGCGACGTGCAGTAGCAGTAGGATCGGTCTGGCGCGCAATTATCGCCCATTTTCGACGCACGCAAGCTGAGACTGTAGGGCTCGGTAAACTCAGGCTCATTGAGACTCGTCGCACGCTTGGCGGGGTCGTGTCCCCGTTCAGGGCGGTTATCGCGGTGATTTTCGGTAGGGTTGAGTTGCCAGACGCAACCTCACCGTGGAGACCACCATGATGACCGACGCCCGATAGTTGAGGCCTCACGTCGGTAGCTCGTATACCGTAGGTCCACCTGTGGTCCTTGCTCGTGTGGTCTCATGTCGTTTCAAAGATGGCATGTTCCCCTCATCCCAGCGCAGGGGTTATTTTTTGCCGGTCACAAATCCTGCGAAGAGAGTCCGATGGTCCGTAGGTCTCGCTCTATCAATATGCCAGCGCCTTATCTCAAGCGTGTGTGGTTGGATGCGAGCCGTGTGCCAAACCCGTCCGAGTATCCGTTTTGCCTGCCTATGTTTCAAAAGGGGTTTGATCTCACATTTGATGCGCCGATCACGATCATCGTCGGCGAGAACGGCACCGGCAAATCGACCCTTCTTGAAGGAATTGCAGCTCTGGCGGGTTACGACGACGCAGGCGGCGGGAAAGGCTACATGCCGCTCGACCATTCTCGCGCCATTGAAATCGTGGGAGGACGGCTCGCTATTGCCCTTAGTGTCTGACCCGAAATGAAGTTGGGTGATATCAGTGACTTGTGATTCAGTCGGAGTTGCGAAGCCTCGACGGAGCGTCACATGTGGACTGATATCACCCGCGCCAAGCATGCGCGGAAGGGACTGCGGTATTCAAGCGAT
>DATLIZ010000017.1:0-29822 GCA_035539155.1 Aliidongia sp.
GCAGGGTCCGGCGCGCCGGTGCGAGCGGCCCTTCGGCGAGCTTCGCCTCGAGCGCCACGGTCTGGCGCACCGCCTTGGCGACATGCGCGAAGCCCTGGGCAAGCTCGGCCGCCTTCTCGGGTTCGGCCTCGGCCTGCTGCCGGATGGTCCGCGCCAAATCCATGCCGATCTCGGCCAGTTCCTTGAGCGTGCGCAGATGCCGCTCGGTCATCTCCTCGACCGGGTCGCAGGCACGGCTCTCCGCCCGAGCCCCGATGGGGTCGGCTTGGGCCGTGGCCGCCGAAGCGGCGATCTGCGTCACTATAGACATGAACGAAACAAGAACATGGATCGGACCGAAGGTCAAGTCTCTTCCGACCGAACATCTCTCCCGTTAGTAACTTGCATTATGATAGTAACATCGACATATGATACCCGTCATCGAAACAACCGGTTCGCTCCCATGCAGCGCAAAAGCTTCGAAACCATGGCCTGCCCGATCGCCCGCAGCCTCGAACGGGTCGGCGAATGGTGGAGCATCCTGGTCCTGCGCGACGCCTTTCAGGGCATGACGCGCTTCGACCAGTTCCAGAAGAGCCTGGGTATCGCGCCCAACATCTTGACCCGCCGGCTCAACGCGCTGGTCGAATCGGGGCTGCTGGAGCGGCGGCGCTATAGCGAGAAGCCGCCGCGCGACGAGTATGTGCTGACCCCGCTCGGCCGCGATTTCCGGCCGGTGCTATGGGCGCTGCTCGCCTGGGGCAATCGCAATTTCGCGCCGGAAGGGGCATCGATGCTGGTGGTCGACAGCGAGACCGGTGCGCCGGCCGATCCCGTGCTGGTCGACCGGGCGAGCGGCAAGCTGATGACCGAGCCCAATTTCCGTTCCGCACCCGGACCCGCCGCCGACGAGAGAACGCTCCGGCGCTTCGCCGAGGCCGAGCAGCGCCGCAGCGCCGGGAGCGTGCGATGAGCCATATGACCGCCATCCGCCCGCCGGTCGATCACAGCCCGCGGACAAGGCTCCTGCTGCACGGGCCGATCATGCCGACCCTGCTGCGCATGGCCTGGCCCAACCTGCTGGTGATGCTGGGGCAGGCCTCGACCGGTCTCATCGAGACCTGGTGGGTGTCGCGCCTCGGCAATGATGCGCTCGCCGGCATGGCGCTGGTCTTTCCCGGCTTGATGCTGATGCAGATGATCTCGGCCGGCGCACTCGGCGGCGGCATCTCCTCCGCCGTGGCGCGGGCGCTCGGCGCCGGCCGGCGCGACGAGGCCGATGCGCTGGTGCTGCATGCCATCGTCATCAATGCCGTGCTCGGCATCGTCACCTCGGTGCTGATGCTGACGCTCGGCCCGGCGCTCTATCGGGCCCTCGGCGGCGACGGGCCGTCGCTCGATGCGGCGCTGCGCTATTCCAACGTCGTCTTCGCCGGCAATGTCCTGCTCTGGGTCATGAACGGGCTGGCGAGCGTCATCCGCGGCACCGGCAACATGTTGGTGCCGGCCCTGGTGATCTGCCTCGGCGTGGTCGTGCTGATCCCGCTGTCGCCCTGCCTCATCTTCGGCCTCGGGCCGTTTCCGGCGATGGGCATCGCCGGCGGCGGCGTGGCGCTTCTGCTCTACAATGCCGGCGCGCTCGCTATCCTCGCCTGGTACATCGCGTCCGGCCGCAACCTCGCCCGGTTCCGCCTGGCGCCGCTGCGCTGGTCGCTGCTCGCGGCGATCCTGCGGGTTGGAGCCGTGGCGGCCATCTCCTCGCTGCAGACCAACCTCACCATCGGCGTCACTACGGCGCTCGTCGGCAACATGGCCGGCCCGGACGCGGTCGCGGGCTACGGCACCGGCGCCCGGCTCGAATATCTGCTGGTGCCGCTGGTCTTCGGCTTCGGCGCGCCGGTCGTGGCCCTGGTCGGCACCAATATCGGCGCGGGCCAGCGCGAGCGCGCGCTGCGGATCGCGCTCATCGCCGGCGGCCTCGCCTTCGGCATGACCGAGGCGATCGGGATCGCCGCCGCGATCTGGCCGCTCAGCTGGCTCCGCCTCTTCGGCGACGATCCGGCCATGCTCGCGACCGGGGCGGCCTATCTGCGCGCGGTCGGGCCGGCTTACGGCTTCTTCGGGCTGGGGCTGCTGCTCTATTTCGCCTCGCAGGGGGCGGGCCGCCTGTTCTGGCCGCTGCTGGGCGGAACCCTGCGCATGGGAGTGGCGATCGGCGGCGGCTGGCTGGCCTTGCGGGCCACCGGCTCGCTCGGCTGGTTGTTCGCGGCCCTGGCCTTGGCGCTGGTGATCTACGGCATCAGTCTCGCCGGTGCCATCGCTTCGGGCGCCTGGTTCAAGAGCGTGCGAGCAGTCCCGGCAGGATCGCCGGCAGCACAGCCGGATCGAGCATGAAATCCGCCGCCGGCCCGTCGAGCTCGACGCATTTGACGCCGAGATAGGGCAGACCCAGCAGCACGGCGAGCGTGTGATAGACCCGAAGCACGCTGCCGTCCCGGCGCTCGGACAGAAGCTCGACCAAAAGCGTGCCGGGCTGCGAGAAGACGAGGTTGCCGAGGCCGGCGCCGTGCGGCGCGACGATCGTCCGCGCGGAATGGAAAAGCTGCCGCTGCGCTTCGAAGCCGAGCCTGGTCAGCGAGACCCGCTCGAAGCCCAACGGCGCCAGCCCGGCGAATACCGCGTCCTCGTTGGCGAGGCGGCGCCAGCGCGCGTCGCTGCGCGAGATGTAGAGACGGCGGGTCGCCGGCGGCCCGGCCTCGGCGAAGCGGTCGCGCACCCAGCGCACCGGCTCGGGCCGGACCGAGCCGCGGATGGCGCCGAAGGCGGGCAGATAGAGCTCGTCGCAGACCAGCGGCTCGCCGTCATGGATGACCCAGCGCTCGCGGCCGATACCGAGCCGCAGCAGCGTCTCCTCGCGCGCCGCATCGAGGCCGCGCGGCAGCAGCACCTGCATCTCCGCGAAGCCGTCGAGCGTCTCGGCGGCCTGGAGCCGGGCCAGATTCTCGACCACCCAATGATACCAATTGGCCGAGCCCATGACATAGATCAGGCTGAGCGCGCGGCCGGGCAGGCGGCGCACGCCGGCGGCGATCCGGGCTTCGAGCGCCCGGCAATAGGCCGGGTCGCGCAGATCATGGGCGGCATAAAGGCTTTCCGCCAGGAACACGCGGTCGCGCATCGATTCGATGAAGACATGGCCGGTGCGGTCGGCGACATGGCCGGCCTCGTTCAGCAGCAGCCCGTGGCGCAAGCCCACGACGTAGAAGGGATAGATCAGATGCGGCTCGATCGCGATCTGCTCGACCGCCGGCGGGTTCAGACGTGGGTTGAACACGTTCATCTTGGGCACGGATTGCCCGCCGGCCGGCAGGATCAGGCGGCAGCAGGCATCGATGCCGGGCGCCAGCCGGTCGGGGATGCCCGGGCGGAACACGGCCTTGCTGGCACTGCCGAAATAATCGAGCGCCTCGCCGAGGCGGAGGGCGAAGCCGTTTTGGGCCGGCGCCGTCATGAGCGGTTTCCGTCAAGGGGTTGGTGGGCCAAGAGTAAGCACCGGCCGTGGCGGAAGCGAGGCCTATCGGTTAGGCTCGGCGCATGAGCAATCCCTCCGCCCGGCTCGTCCAGGATTCGGTCACCCGCATCCAGCGCAATCCCAACGATCTGCCGGCCTGGTCGCAGCTCTTCATGGTCTTCGCCCAGGCGCGCGACCACGCCAACCTGCAAGGGCTGGTGACGGCGCGGCAGCAGGCGCTCGGCGACGGGCTGGGATTCTACTATTACGTCATGCGCGACCTGCTGGCGCTGCGGCAGGATCAGGTCGCGCTCGAAGTGATCGAGCAGATCCCCGCCGGCCATGTGCTGGCGCCGGTCGGGCTCTATATGCGCGGCCTCGCCGCCGCCCGGCTGGAGCGGAGCGACGAGGCGGTGGCGCTCATCCGCAGGGCGGTCGAACAGTTCGAGCGGCCGGACCTCAAGGCCTATGCCGCCCGCGACAAGCTGTTCAACGACTATGCCAGTCGGCATATGGCGACCGAGGCCGGGCTGCTGCTCGATGCCGAAGAGGTGAGGGCGCTCGGCGCCGCCCCGGCCGAGCCGCCGCCGGAACTGAGCTTCCATGGCGAGGCCCCGCCCGGCGCCGGGCCGGTGCTGCTCGCCGCCTGCGACAAGGGTTATTTCAGCCGCTTCGGCGACGGGCTGATCCAATCGGTCGCGGCGGCGACCGGCGGCGCCCAATTGCTGCACCTCCATATCGTCGGGCCTGACGCGGCGACGGAGCGGCAGATCGCAGCGCTGACGGCGGCGCATCCGTTCCTCAGGATCAGCACCGAGCCGGGCGAGTACCGCGCCGCCTACTATGCCTGCAGCCGCTTCCTGGTGCTGCGGCAGCTGCTCGACCGCTATCGGCGCCTGATCGTCGCGACCGATGTCGATATCCGCGTGCTGAAGCCGCTCGACGGCATCGCCCGGGCGATGGCGGGGGCCGATCTCGGCTGGTTCGAGGGCGGCAAGCAACTGCCCTTGCCGACCCTGTTCTGCGACTGTCGGCTGACTGCCTTCGCCGATACGGCGGCGAGCCGGCATGTGCTCGATCTGTTCGAGCACTATATCCGCGGCAAATATGCCGAGGGCTCGAAATGGATGATCGACCAGGGCGGGCTCTGGTCGCTGAGCCGGGCGCTCGGGCCTTCGCTGCGACGAGTCGATCTCGGCCGTTCGCTCGGACCCGACTATGACGGCGTGCTGGTGCCGGTCGAGGAGCAGGACACGAAGCTGGCGCTGCGCGACGCCGCCAATCAGGCCGACGCACCCGGATCGCCCCAATAGGCCGAGAATTCGCCGGGCGGCACCAGCGCCTCGTAGCGCAGCGTCACCGTGCCGGCGGGACCGGGCGCGCTGTCCGGCGCGATCTCGATCGCGGCCTCGGCGCTCTGGTCGTCGACCAGCAGCATGAGCGGCGGAGGGGCCGCGGCCGGGAAGTTTCGGATGGTGGCGAGGATGCGACGCTCATCGCCCAGATCGTCGACGATAATGCTGGCCGTGGCGCCGGCGGGCAGCACGGCGTCGATCCGCGCGGCCTCGCCGGCACCACGCACGGCGCCGGCCGCGTCGGCGGCGAATTGCCAGGGCTCGGGGCCGAGGACGGCATCGGCCAGGATGCGCGAGCTGTTGGGGACGGCGCCGACGACGATCCTGAGCGCGGCCGCGATATGGCGCAGCCGCTTGCGGGCGGCGTCGGCAGCGCGCATCCGGGCGTAGCGGCCCAATAGCCGATCGGCCTTGGCGTCGAGCGCCGCCGCGGTATAGGCGGCCGGTTCGGCGCGCGCCTCCAGCGCCTCGTAGAGCAGCTCCTCGACCGTCTTATCGGGGGTCGCCATGCCTGTCTCCGCCTCGTCCCGGCCGGGCCAGGATATCGTCGATACCAGATTCGGAGAAGCCGATGAAGCCTCTCCGCCATAGACGAACGCGTTCCTGGATTTTGACAGTGCGAGGAGATTGCCAAGACCGGGCCGGCCGGGGAAGATCGTCGCCATGGATTTCGCGCAGCGCCTCGACAGCCTGTTCCGCCGCCGCTTCTGCGCGGGCGGTCAATATGCCCGCACGGTCCGGCGCTGGCGCTTCGCCTTCCGGCAATTGACCGCGGAGGATGTCGAGGACGGCATCCAGGCGGCGTTCGAGAGCGTCTACGGCAATCACCTCGACGCCGGCCGCGTGCCGGAGACCGAGGAGGCACTGGAGGCGCTGATCAACCGGGCGATCCGCAACAAGCTGATCGACAAGCTGCGCAGCCGGATCCGCGAGCCGCTCGACCGCTTCCCCGAGGATCCGGGCGACGCGGCGGAGGATGACGACCGCCTGTTCGGCGCCTTCGTGCGCATCGACGACGAGCTCGCGGTCAAGGATCTGCTGGCCAAGATCTACGACCGGCTCGAGGAGAAATGGCAGAAGGTGGTGCGGCTGATGCTGGTCGGCTGCGACCCCGACGAGATCGGCGCCCAGTTCGAGCAGAACGGCTATGTGCTCAGGCGGTGGGTGCGCAACCGCATCTGCCGGATACTACAGGAACTGGCCGGCCTCGGCGATCCGATGGCGGGGGACTTTCATGGGCGGTGCTGTGTTTAGGGTCGGCTTCACTTACTCAGCTGATTTCAGCGGAATGGGGCCTTTCAAGGGTCGTCCGGGAAGTCCGTAACCCGCCTGATTGCCGGCCTGACTACCCCAGTGTCGTCATCTTTATCTGTTGGTCCCGGGCGAGGCAGGGGTTTTGGGGGCCACGAAGCTTGTCCAGATATACATACCCGCCAAGCGAGACAAACAATGAAACTGCGACGGGATAAAATATCCAGCCGCCAAAAAAAGTGATTAAAGGGGTGTGATCGTATCGAAGATAGTTGCGAAACATTTTAATATATTTGATCAAGAAAGCGCCAAGAAACGACACCATAATGAACCAATCAAATATTCGTTCGAATTCACTGACCTCGGCGACCTTAGGATCGCTTAACGGATCGCACACGCCATCGGTGTAGGGAAAAAATATCGCGATGAAGGTCACGTAAACTAATACCGTGATTATACTTAACGTCTTCCAAGAAGTAATTTTTGCCAGGGCAAGAGATGTGAGTGAAAAGATAATGGCGTACGGGATGAAGAGAAAGGAGATAATGATCCCTGCAATCATCTGAGCACCTTAAGATTCTTAAGCCGCTGAACCAACAAGGTCGGAAGGGATATGATCGCAGCCAGCGGCACGCCCGACCGTAATGTGATCGCGTTAGCCCCTAAACCCGCGCCACCAGATTGACCGCATCCCCAGGCCGCCGGACATTGGGTCCGAGATCCGTTACGAGGCCGTTCTTGATCGAGTAGCACCAGCCATGGATGGTGAGGTCGGCGCCCTTTTCCCAGGCTTCGAGCACGAACGGGTTGGTCGCGACATTCTCGACCTGGCGCAGCACGTTGAGCTCGCACAGCCGGTCGTGGCGCGCGGTGTCATCGGGGAGCGCTTCCAGCTCCACGGCATGGAGGCGCGCCAGCTCGCGGATCGGCGACAGCCAATGGTCGATGAGGCCGTGCCGCTGCGACTCCATCGCCGCGCGCACGCCGCCGCAGCCATAATGGCCGACGACCAGGATGTGGCTGACATTCAGCACCTGCACGGCATATTGCAGTACAGACAGGAAATTGGCGTCCTGCGGCGGGGCGAGGTTGGCGACGTTGCGATGGACGAACATCTCGCCCGGATCGAGCGCCACGATCTCGGTCGCCGGCACGCGGCTGTCCGAGCAGCCGATCCACAGGAAGGCGGGAGTCTGCTGGGCGACCAGCCGCTTGAAGAAGCCGGGATCGTTCGCGGTCTTGCCTTCTGCCCATTTACGGTTGTTGGCGAGGAGGTCGGAGACCGTGGGCACATGTTTGCTCATCGCGTGATCGCGGATTCCCTTACAGCACCCACAGCCGGGCGCGGGCGGAGCTTAGGGGTGCGGCCGCCGGGCGTCCAGTCTCAGCGCCAGTCGCCGAGCAGGATGAAGGGCGCCCAATAGAAGGGGTGGCGCGTGCCGAGCTGCTTCGCCTGGGCCGCGCGCAGCGCCGCCGCCTTGGTGGCGCCGGCTCGGCAGGTGGCGTAGAAATCACCCATGATCGCGGCCGTGCCGGCATCGTTCACCGGCCACAGCGTCGCCAGCACCGAGCGGGCGCCCCGGCTCTGGATCAGGGCGGCCAAGCCCTCGACCTCGCCGCCGGTGCCGATCGCGGTCTCGCAGGCCGAGAGCGCCACCAGCTCGCCCGCGATCGCGAGCTCCTGCCGGCGCAGCTTTTCGAGCGTCAGCCGCTCGCCGGTGCCGAGCAGCAGGTAGGAGGCGAGGCCGTCGGCCGGGTCGAGCACGAAATGGCTGGCGATATGGGTCACCGGATAAGAGCCGAGGGCGGCGAGCAGGCTCGCCTCGGTGAAATCCTCGTCCAGCATCAGCGTGCCCGGATAGAGCCCGTCCCGCGATGCCTCGGTGCGGATGATGGCGTGAAGCTCGGCCGAGACGGCGGCAAGCGGCGCATGGCCGGGCACCGCCCGCGCCAGGCCGAGGCCGGCGACGCGCCAGGCTTCCTGCTGAGGTGCCGCGCCGCTGCGGCCGGCAGGGGTCAGGGTCGCGAGCTCGAACCGCTCGACCAGATAGCGCTCGCCGTCATGGAGGGCGGCCATCGGCACGTAGCGCAGCACGCCGTCGAGCATCACCAGCAGCCGGCTTATGCCGCCCAGATGCGCTTCGAGCGGCGCCACCAGATGGCGATAGAGGCTGCCCGCGATGAGCTCGGCATCCTCGGTCCGGCGCTGGAGGGCCACACGGAACTCATGGACCAGCCGGTTGAGAATCGCCCGGTCGAGCTCGATCGTGAGGCCGATCCGGCCGGCGGCGGTGGCGAGGATGATCGAGACCGCCTGATCGGTGACGAGATATTGGGCAAGCGCGGTCTCGGCGTCGAGCGCCGGCAGGTCGAGCGCCGGCTCGGCCACGGCGGCGGGGGTGGCCTCGAAGGTGGCGCGCACCTGCTCCAGCCAGGATTCGACCGCCTCGGCGGCGCCGGGAACGGGATCGAGCCGCCAGCGCGCTTCGAGGGCAGTCAATGCGGTGAAGCTCAGCCGCCGGTCGCCGAGCGCCTGGCGCAGGAAGGCGCGGAACTCCTCATCCTTGAGCAGCAGCAGGATCTCCTGCGCCTCGGCCAGCCTGCCGGTCCGGATCAGCAGATCCGCGAGCGTGCGGTAGACCGGCTCGCGGGCGCGGGCGAAGCCTTGCTGCTCGGCGGACGTGAAGGCGATGGTGCTCGGCCGCAGCGCCTGGATGGCGTCGACCGCCATCTTGCCGAGATGGATCGCGGCCGGTAGCTCGCCCCCGGCGGCGAGTGCGAGGCTCAAGGCCCAGAAGGCTTCCCAGCGCAGCGAGGCGGCCTCGTGCCGGAGCGCGATCGCGAGCGCCAGGGCGGCGTATTGCCGGGCCGCCGGCGGATCGCCCGCCGCCAGATGGGCATGGGCGAGGTCGGCGAGGCTGGCGCCGGTCTCGGGATGGTCCGGGCCCAGCGTCCGTTGCCGGATGGCGAGCGCTTCTGCGAGGCAGGCGCCGCCGGCGAGCGCGTCGCCCGTGCCCAGGTGAAACCGGCCGAGATTGCGCAGGCTCAGCGCCACGTCGGGATGGTCGGCGCCATGGAGCGCCCGCCGCCGGTCGAGCGCCTCGATCAGGCGGCGTCGGGCCTCGTCGGAGCGTCCCTGCTTTTCCAGCACCAGGCCCAGATTGTCGAGCGTCGCGGCCCGGGTCGATTCGGGCGCTTCGGCCTCTGTGTCGAGGGCGGCCAGCACCTGTTCGAACAGCGTCTCGGCGCCGGCGAAATCGCCCATGATCGCCAGCAGCGCGCCTTGCGCCCGCCGGGTTTCGACGACCAGCGGATGCGCCTCGCCGAGCAGGGGGCGGCGGATCTCGATCGCCCGGTCGAGCGCCTGCCGGGAGGCGCCGTAATCGCCGAGCCCGAGGCGGATGGCGCTCAGGCTGTGCCAGCTCGCCGCGACCGGCAGGCCGGCATCGCCATGGATCGCGATCTGCCGGTCGAGCGCCTGTTCGGCCAGCGCCTGCGCTTCCGCAAGGGCGCCCTGGTGGAACTTGCTGCCGGCGAGGCTGGCGAGGCTCCCGGTGGTGAGCGGATGGTTCGGGCCGTAGAGCCGCTCGCGGATCTCCAGCGCCTCGCGATAGTGGGATTCGGCCTCGGCGTCGCGCCCGCGGACCTGCATCAGATGGCCGAGGCCGGAGAGCGCCATGGCGATGCCGCCTTCGCGCGACGCCGCGCGATAGATGGCGAGCGCCCGGCGCAGCAGCGCCTCGGCCTCGTCGAAATCGCCGAGCTTGAGGGCGAGCGTGCTCAGCAATTGCAGGGTTGAGGCGGTACGCGGATGGTCGGGGCCGAGCGTCTGCTCCAGCATCTCGACCGCCTCCAAGGCGGCGGCGCGGGCGGCGAGCGGCTCGTGCAGGCCCGACAGGATGAGCGCCAGATTGTCGAGGGCGCCTGCCGTCGCATCATGCCGGCCGAGGGCTGCGCGCAGGATGGTCACCGATTCCTCGGCATGGCGCCGGGCCTCGGCATACCGGTCGAGCCGCGCCAGCGCCAGGGACAGGGTCACGAGGCCGAGGCCGATCGCGGGATGGCCCGTCGGCAAGGCCTCGCGCCGGGCGGCGAGCGCCCGGAAGGCGGCGTCGCACGCACCGGGGAAATCCAGCCGATCGGCCTTGGCCGTGGCGAGCCGGTCGAGCGTATCGGCAAGCTCGAGACGGCTTCCCGGCTCCGCCGCCAGCGCTGCGGCACGGGCCTCGAGAGCAGCGATTTCGGACGGATGGGTGGTCAGGGGCCGGCTCCGACTGAGGGCCGGCGGGGCAGGGCGGCCGCCTCGATTATAGGCGTCCGCGCAAGCGCTTCGAATTTTTTTCGGATCGCTCTGTCAATCCGGCGCGCGCCCGGCGTCAGAACAGGCAGACGGTCGCCGACAGCGCCGTTTGACGGTGCAGAAAAAGCCTGGTCCATGCTAAGGTAAAATTGAGACAATATTGGATCAAAGGGCATCGTTTCTGCGACCGGAGCGTGAATACGCCGCTGCGCGTTGGGCAGCGGCCTACCTTGAGGAGTTGGTGATGACTGGCTTCAAGCGGATGGCGAACTCTGGCGCTGCTTTGTGCGCGCTCTTGGCGGCCGGCTCGGCCCATGCCCAGCAGATCTTCAACGGCAGCGGCATCAATCTCGGCGGCCTGTTCCAGTCTCACGGCTTCGCGCCGCAAGCCTTCGGCAATCCGCCCGCCTGCGTGACGCTGCAGGGGACTCCGCCGCTGCCGGCCCAGGTCGATCCGGCCCAGGCGGCTCAATCGATGAACATCCCCGCTTCGGCCGCCCCCGACACGCTGGTCAGGTTGGCGCAGAGCTGCGCCAGCCAGCGGCGGCTGGGCGAGGCGGCGGCGGCGGCCTGGAAGGCGGCGAGCCTGCGCTCTCCGGCCGGCGAGCAGATGATCGGCTATTTCTACGTCCAGGGCGTGGGCGTGCCGCGCGATCCGGCCAAGGGGGCGGCCTGGCTCAACCAGGCGGCACTCGCCGGCGATCCCTCGGCGCAGGTCACGCTGGGCGCACTCTATTTGCGCGGCCTCGGCGTCAACCAGGATCCGGGCTCGGCCTTCCGCCTGTTCACGGCCAGCGCCAAGCAGGGCTTCCCGGCCGGCGAGCATGCGCTCGGCGTCGCCTACGAGTTCGGCCAGGGCACGGCGCGCGATCGGCAGCAGGCGGTGTTCTGGCTGAAGCAGGCCGGCGACAAGGGCGACCGCGCCGCCTCGCTCGAAGCGCGCGCGCTCGGCAATCCCAAGGCGCCGCCGCAATTCCAGAGCGAGCAGCAGCTCGTCTCCTATGCCCAGCAGGGCGGGGCACCCCTGACGCCGGCCGAGCAGCAGGCGCGGGCGCGCCAGGCGCAGAGCGACATGGCCGTGCTCGGCATGGCCGGCTCCATGTTCGGCAAGGGCTTCGGCATGTTCAACCTCGGCAACACCGTCGGCGGCGGTGGAGGCGGGGGCGGTGGTGGAGGCGGCGGCGGCAACCCGTGCGAATATTACAGCGACTACGCCGCCTGCAACGCGCACAAGGCGGGCGAGGACTGGACCGCCGACCGGCTCCAGCAGGAGCATAATGACGGCAACGAGCAGTCGAGCTCCGACCGCGACTGGTACGGGCAGTAAACGCCATGCAACCGACCATGACGCCGAAGCGGCCCGAGATGAAGATGGAGCGGGCGACCAAGACCGACCCGGCGCTCGAGCGCAAGCAGAGCCAGGGCGGCTCCGGCCAGGACCAAGGCGGCGGCGACAAGCGCGGCTCCGGTCGCGGCGCCTGGATCGCCGGCGCGGTGCTGCTGGCGATCGTGGTCGGCGGCGGCGCCTGGTTCATGAACCAGCCCGGCGCCGACACGCCGCATGTCGGCATCAGCACGACGCTGGGCGACGGCGAGGCATTCGGCGGCGCCGTCTACTACACCGCCGACGACCAGGTCTCGGACAAGCAATGGCAGGAGCGGGCCGACGCCTTCAAATCCTTCAAGGCCAAGGGGCCGGTGTTGCTCGACCGGGCCGAGGCGGCACAGGTCAACGGCTTCGTCA
The DNA here is from genome assembly GCA_035539155.1 of Aliidongia sp. GTDB lineage: Bacteria > Pseudomonadota > Alphaproteobacteria > ATCC43930 > CGMCC-115725 > JAXDMU01. Next base: position 12,141 of record DATLIZ010000017.1, read on the forward strand.
ATCAGGCGATCCCCGACGCGCAGAAGCGCCAGGTGCTCGCCAAGGACATTCAGGACAAGAAGGTCGATATGGTGGCGATCGGTTTCTACGATGATTGCGCGGTCGACGGCGACACGGTCGGGATCCTGGCCGGCGGCGTCGACATCACGATCCCGCTGACCCATCAGGTCCAGTACGTGCTGGTGCCGGTGCCGCATGGCGGCAGCGCGCCGGTGACGGTCCAGGGGCTGAAGGACGGCACCGGCGGCATCACGCTGGGCATGGTGACGCCGGCCGGCGTCGTCCATATGCCGGCGCTGAAGCCGGGCCAGCAGATCGGCTTCACGGCGCGCTAGGCGGGGACCGACAATGAACGCCCAGATGCGCAACATGCTGCCGATGCTGGTGATCGGCGCCCTGGTCGCGGTGCTGGCGCCGCGGATCGGCTCCTTCGGCATCCTGTTCGTGATCCTGGCGATCGCCGGCTGGATCGTCGTGATCGGCTGGATCCTCGACCGAATGGGGCGGCTGCCGGAAGGCATCTCGCGCCTGTTCAACCAGACGGCGCGCAGCCAGAAGCTGTCCGAGCTGCAGGCCGAGCAGAAGGAGCTGCAGCGCCGCCGCCTGATCGAGCTCGTGACGGCCGAGCATGTACGCACGGTGCTGGACGAAGCGCTGATCGGCCAGTCGCAACTCGCCGAGGATGTCGGCCAGGCGGTCGAGATCTTCCTCGGCAAGAAAAGTCCGGCGAAGCCACTCTCGATCGTGGTCTCCGGCCCGACCGGCTCGGGCCGCACCAGCTTCGCCGAGGCGGTCGGCATCGCCGTGGCGCCCGAGACCTCGCCGTCGCTCACCCGGATCGATTGCGCCAGCGATTCCTCGCATGATCTGGTCGAGATCGGCGGCCGCATCGCCGGCCACGCGCTGCCGGTGCTGCTGATCGACAATTTCGACAAGCTCGGGACCCAGCGCCACGGCGACAGCTTCGTCAGCGACCTCACCCGGCTCATTGACCAGGGCATCGTCGATGGCAAACAGCGGCTGCGGCACGCGATCGTCGTCCTGACGGTGATGACCGAGCCCGTGACCTCGGTCGAGGCCTATCGCGAGATCGCCAAGCGGCCCGAGGAACGCCCGCTGATCATGCGCGAGTATCTGCATGTGTCGGGCAAGCTGCCGGCCGATCTCTTGAGCCGCATCGATGTCGTCGGCCTGCTGAAGCCGCTGGAGGATATCGAGCAAATCATCGTGGTGTGGGAGATCTTCCGCGGCATGGCTCGGCGCGAGCACGAGATCACCATCCTCGAAGGCGAGGAAAGCCTGGGCGAGGGCATCGAGGATTTCCTGCTGGAGGCGCGCGAACGCTGGCTGAAGGCCGGCGTCAGCGGGGCACGCGAGGCGGCCCGGTTCGTGGCCGCGGCGGCCGACCAGGCGCTGGTGCAGGCCAGCCGCTCGGGTGCCAGCCAGGTCCGGGCGACCTGGGACAAGGGCACGGGCCGCATCCGCCTGGAGCCGGTCGAGCCCGAGCTTGAGCAGGCCCAAGCCGGCGCGGGCGGGATCGATGTCGAGACCGAAGCCGAAGCGGCCCATTCCCATCCGGAGCCGATACTCACCAGACCCAACACAGCAAGCACAGGACGCGTCCAATGAGCCTGAGAAACAACCCCAAGATCATGGCGGATCTCAAAGCCAAGATCGATGAGACCAAGGGCAACAGGGATACGCGCAAATACGATGCCGGCGAGATCGCCGCCAAGATCAAGAGCCGCGTCATCGGCCAGGATACGATCGCCGACACCATCTCGTCATTGGTCGCGCGCAAGGCCGCGCGGCGGACTCGCAAGGGCACGCTCGCCAATGTGCTGGTCTCGGGCCCGCCCGGCACCGGCAAGACCGAGATGGCCAAGGCGATCTCCGAGGCGATCTTCGGGTCCGAGGAGTACATGCTGAACATCTCGTGCAACAGCATCGGCACCTCGGAGACCGGGCTTTCGGCGCTGGTCGGGGCACCCAAGGTCTATTCCAACTCCAGCCGCGGCTCGATCATCGAATATCTGATCAAGAACAAGGGCGAGGGCGTCATTCTGTTCGACGAGTTCGAGAAGGCGGCGCCGAACAAGGACGCGCCGGTCGCCAAGATGCTGCTGACGCTGCTCGACGAGGGCAAGATCCAGTCGCAGTACGATATGAACGTTTACGAGGCAAAGGGCTGCATCGTCATCCTCACCTCGAATCTGAAGCAGGAAGAGCTCGGCAAGCTGTCGCAGCAGGTGAAGGACCCGGAAGAGCTGGAGCAGGCCTGCAAGCGCGTGCTGATGGATGCGCTGGCGCCGGAATTCTTCGACCGGGTCGATCTGGTGACGACCACGGCGCCGCTCGACGACGAGGCGCGCTCGCAGATCCTGCTCATGCATTTCGAGCGGGTGGCGAAGGCGCACGAGGTCGAGGTCGTCGATGTCGATGCCAGCTTCTACGATCTGCTCATGCTCGGCGTCGAGAAGTTCAAGGAGACGAGCGCGCGCACGGTCATGCGCTGGCTCGAGAAAGTTGCGGACGAAGCTTTCATCGATGCGGTCAACGAGAATCACTGGCAGCGTGTCGTGGCCGGCTGGGACGGCCGGCAGATCGTGCTGACCGAGGCAGGGCCGGAAGAAGAGCAGGAATAGGGCGGAGCGAAGAACATGGTCATCGGCGACATGATCACCACCGGACGCATTCTGTTCGTCGAAAGCTGGGGCTTTCGCTGGCTGACGTTGGCGACCGCGGCCTCGACCATCCTCGCGATCGTCGCCGGCACCGGGGCCGGCGGTACCGGCGGCGGCAATAGCGGCGGCGGCAATCAGGGCCAGGCCCAGCCGAGCTTCGCTACCCAGCCCGGTCCCGCGGCCGGCGGCGGCCAGCCTTATAGCTTCGGCCAGGCCTCGGCGCCGGGGGCGCCGGCACCGCTCAATCTGCAGAACCCGACCTATTCCGGCGGCACGGTCATATCCGGGCCGCCGCCGGAGAAGAAGCCGGCCCCGGCCGAGGGCATGAGTTTCGGCGAATTGGGCAAAGGCCATAACTGACCGAATCTTTATTGCGGAGACGCGAAATGAGCTCACGTAACTTCACGTGCCTGGTGTCGGCGCTCGCCCTCGTCACGGCGAGCTGCGCGCAGGACGGATCGAACCAGAAGGAAGTGCTCGGCACCGGCATCGGTGCTGGATTGGGCGGCCTGATCGGTTCGCAGTTCGGCCATGGCTCCGGCAAGATCGCGGCCACCATCGTCGGTATCGGTGTCGGCGGCTTCCTCGGCAACCGCATCGGCGCCAAGCTCGACGAGCTCGACAAGCAGAAGGCGACGCAGGCGACGCAGCAGGTGCTGACCGACCCCGGCTCGGCGCCGGCGCATTGGGACAATCCGCAGAGCGGCAACAGCGGCACGGTCAAGGCCGAGCCGGTCTTCTATCGGGGCGGCAGCGGCCATGCCGCCGCGGCTGCACCGCCCAAGCTGGCGCCGCCGCCGGCCAATGCGGAAGCCGCGCCCGCCGTCTGGGTCGCCCATACGCAAAGCCCAGTCAATCTGCGCGCGGCGCCGAACGCATCGGCCGGCGTGGTCGGGCATTTGAAGCCCAACCGGAACTTCCAGGTGCTGGGCAAGGTGCCGGGCAGCCCGTGGCTGATTGTCGGCCAGAACGGCCAGCATGTGGGGTATGTCAGCAGCACCGTGGTACAGCCGGCGGGCACGGCGCCGCCGGTGGTGCCGATCGGGCCTGAAACAGCGCCGGCGCAGGCGAATAACGGTCCGCCGCCGAGCGACCAGACGCCGCCCCCGCCGCCGTCCAACTGGGGCGACAATGCGGCGCCGCCATCGGCACCGGTGCCGTTGACGCCCTCCCCGCAACCGCCGCCCCAGCAGGCGCAGACCCCGCCGGCCGGCGGCGGCATGATCGATCCGGGCGCCATCGATCGGGATATCGGCCTGGCGCCCTCTGCCCAGGGCGGGCAGGCCTGCCGCAAGACGGTCTCGACCATCAAGATCAAGGGGCAGGATCAGCCGCAAGTTTCGGAGGTGACCTTCTGCCAGCAGCCCGACGGCAATTGGGCGCCGGTCACCACGCCGACGTGAGGATCGCCTGATGTCGAGATGGTTCGGCCGGTCGGCCCTGCTGTTGCTGGCGCTCGCGATCGCGGCGGGGGCATGGGCGCAGCAGCCCGATCCGCTGACCGCGGCCGGGCTGCTGCAGGGTCAATGCCAGGCGATCGAGGTCAGTGCCGCGGCCGCCTGCGGCAAGCTTTCGGGTGCCGTCGCCAACGGCCGCGACCCGAGCGCCGGCCTGCCGGCGACCGACCAGATCCAGCCGGGCGACCTGCATCTCTTCGGTCCGTGGCAGCAGGCGATCGTGCTGCGCAAGGATGCCGCCGGTTGGTCGGCGCTCGCGGTGACGGGGGCCGCCACCGGGCCCGACATCGTCGTGACGCAAGTCGCCGACGCCGCCCAGGCCAAGGCGCTCTTCCAGGGCAAAGGCATCGAGGCGGTCGCGACCGCGTCCTCCGACCCGTTCGGCGAAGGCTGGATCACCGAGGTGCGCAAGCGGGCCTCGACCGACGCCTCCAAGGTCGGCGACGATGTGCTCGCGCGCTATATCTCGCCGGGCGGCGGCAAGCTCGATATGGGCGCGTTCGTCTCGGCCATGCCGGTTCGCTGGGGCTATCTCGATATCGCCTATGTCCATGACGGCTTGTTCCGGGCGGACCAGGCCGGTGCTTATCGCTTCGCCGTCACCTTCCAGTCGCATGACAATGACTTCACGAAGAAATGGGTCTGCTACCCGCACCTCGCCTTCGTGCAAGGCAATGACAAATTCCCGGTGCTGCAGGCCGAGGAGTTCGAGATCGGCGAGGACGCTCTTGCCGAAGACATCAAGAGCGTGGTGTCCAGCACCGTCAACATGCCGGTCGGCTTCAACGCCATGGAAATCACGGTGGAGTGCACGCCGGACAATTTCGTTTGGAATTCGCTCGGCGGCTATCTCCATGCGACCGCCAATGGCGGCCGCGGCGCCAATCCCTGGCCGGTGCTGGTGCTGAGCGTTCAGCGCCCCGGCGATAGCGGCTTCACGCCGATCCGGCCCGGCGAGATCCTTTATCCCAAGAAGGATGCCGCCGACGCGCTGCCGCTGGGGCAGCGCCCGAATCTTCCGGTCACTGATACGCTCAAGGAGCTGGGCTTGCCGGCTTCCTACAAGCCGGGATGGTTCGTCGACGTGTTTCCGGTCGTGGGCGATCAGAGCGCCTGGTCGCAACCGCCGAGCGCTCCGCGCCAGGGCACCTTCATCGGGCGGCCCGACGGCTTCGCCGTCAACGATCACATCGCCCATGGGCTCATGAGCAACGGCGCGCCGGACCGCGCCGGCAAGATCTTCGTGGCCACCTCACTCTTTCTCGCGCCCAAGGCGGGACGCTATTCCTTCCTGGTGGAAGCCGAGAATGCGCCGGTCGGCCAGGCCAAGGATGTCGAGGATTGCGTCGCCGATCTCAGTGCCACCACGCCCAAGGGCGAGACCATCTCGATCATCGACGGCTCGAAGGCGAACGTGTCCTATACCGGCGGCGCGGCCAGCGTCATGATCGCTTCCACCGGCGGCATCGACCTCGCCAAGGGCGCCTATCGGATGAGCCTGCGCGGCTCCTGCTACGTCGCCAACCTCGCCGACATCACCCAGAGCGGCTACGGCGCCACCCGTTTGCGCCTCTATATCCGCCGGCCCGGGGAGCAATTGCTCTCCCCGGCGCGCGACGGCGATTTCGTCTACAAGACGGCGGGGTAGATTAAGGTTCGCCCGGCTTGAACGGCTCTTCCTTGCCCGGCGGCACGGTTTCCTCGGCGGCGGCGAGCAGCATGGCGACGGAGACGTAGGTGCCGTTCACCATGGTCAGGTCGACGACGCCCTGGTCGCCCAGGAGCGCCTTGGCGCGGGCGAAGGTCGCGTCCGAGATCTTCTGCTTGGTCGAAAGCTCCATGCAGTAATCATACACCGTCGCTTCGTCCGGCTGCATGTCGGCCGGCCGCTTGTTGGCCTTGAGATCGGCGGCGACATGCTCCGGCAGCCCGGCCTTCACCGCGAGCGGATAATGCGCGTACCACTCGACCTGCGAGCGCCAGAGCCGCGACTGGATCAGGATCGCGAACTCGTTGAGCTTGGTCGGCACCGAAGTATGCCAGCGCAGGTAATCGACCAGATCGTACATACGCTGCGCCATGACCGGGCTGCGCAGCATCGGGTTGTAGGGGCCGGCGAGGCCGACGCTCGACACCTTCATGATCTTCTCACCGAGCGGCCGCTGCGCGTCGTCGAGCTGGTCCATGGTGAGCTGCGGAAAGCGCGACGCCGGCGCATTGGCGATGCCGGCCGCGCTCCAGCCGCAGGCGAGCGCCAGAACAAGCGACAGCCCCCAGGCGATACGATGCTTCATTGTTTCCTCCCGGTTGTTTGGACGGGAGTCTAACCTCTCCTCCGCGACGCCGCCCACTCTTGCAGCGCCACCAGCGCCGGGCGCAGGGCCGCTCCATCCGCCGTCAGCGCATATTCGACCTTGGGCGGCACTTGCGGATAAACTTTGCGGACGACCACGCCGTTGCTTTCGAGCTCACGGAGCTGCTGGATCAGCATCTTTTGGGAAACGGCGGGGATGGCGCGGCGCAGCTCGGAAAATCGGAGCACCGGCGTGCGGAAGAGATGGAAGATGATCAATGTCTTCCATCGGCCTTCCAACACCTTCAGAGCCTCTTCCAGCTCCGCCGGAGAGCATGGTTTCTGCGAGATCTGCGAAGCTTCGCTCATGGTTACCAAAAGGTGTGTATTGCACTTTTCGGTGCGTTCTTGCGCCGTGAATACCGCATTTATATCCTTCGCGGAACCCCGGCGTCCGGCCGGGACAAGGCGAGGATCGATCATGAGCATGGTGGCCGTCGTTACGGGCGCGAGCCGGGGTGCCGGCAAAGGCATCGCCATCGCGCTCGGGCAGTCGGGGGCGACCGTTTATGTGACGGGGCGCAGCAGAACGCCGGATGCTTCGCCCTACGGCGGCACGGCTGCGGAGACGGCGGCGCTTGTCGACGAGGCCGGCGGCAAGGGTGTTCCGATGTTCGTCGATCATGCCGACGACGAGGCTGTGGCCGAGCTGTTCGCACGGGTCGGACGCGATCATGGCCGGCTCGACATATTGGTCAACAATGCGGCGAATGTGACGGACATGACGCTGCCCGGCGGATTCTGGGAGAAGCCGCTGGAAGCGGCCGATCTGATCACGGTCGGCCTGCGATCGCACTTCGTGGCCGGCTTCTATGCGGCCCCCTTGTTGATCGCGAACGGCCGAGGGCTGATCGTCAATACCGGGCACTATGGGGCCGTGGCCTACTATCACGGTCCCGCCTATGGAGCGCAGAAGGCGGGGGCCGATAAGATGGCGGCCGACATGGCGAAGGAATTGCGGCCGTACAACGTCGCGGCGATCTCGATCTGGATGGGCGGCCTCGATACCGAACGCGCCCGTGCCTACCTCGCCGGGCTGCCGCCGGCAGCGAGGCCGACGGCCAAGCGGGAAACGCCGCAGTTCACGGGCAGGGTGATCGCGGCGCTCTATGCGGCGGACGATCTCATGCGGTATTCGGGCCGAGCCCTCATCGGCGCCGAGCTGGGCGCGCGGCTCGGCGTGACCGACATCGATGGCAGCGTCCCGCGCTCGCTGCGCGACACTTTGGGCGGGCCGCCGGAGCTCCATTCCAGCCTCCGCTGATGCGGCCGGGCGCCATCCCGCACGAAAGCAATCAGGCGGCGGATCTGCCCTGGACCGGTCCCATCTCCTCGACATTGGTCGGCAGCGCCAGGATGGACGGCTCCGCCGCCACGAGACGCTCGTCGAGCTGCTCGCTGATCACGTCCCAGAGCTGCCGCAGCCGGCGGACATGCAGGTCGTCGCGGATGAAGCTGACGATGGCGTCGAGATCCCGCGTGAGGTCCAGCGTGGATTGGCTGTTCGCTCCGGTGGCGTGCGCCGAGCTGTCGAAGCATGGTATCTGCGGTGACTTGCCGTCGCCTTCCTTCACTTCCAGCCGATCGCTGGTGAGGATCTTCAGCAGCTGCCGGCGCAGCGCCGCATTGTAGAGCCCGCGCTCCAGGTCGAAGATGGTTCGAACATTGATCTCGCGCAGCAGGCTCGTGCGGATGGAGCCGACCGCGAGGATGAGCTGCGCCTGCGCCACCCAGTCGATGACTTCGTAAAGCCCGTAGGGCGTTTCCACGAAGATCTGGATGGGATTGATGGTGGCCAGGTTCTGGACATCCTCGATCTCGAACTCGCCGAGCCTCAGCTTCATGAACGGGTCGATGCCGAGGATCATGTCGAGCGGCAGCTCCTCCTGGAGCGCCCGGCTGCCGGCGCTGACGCGCCGGAGCTTCATCCAGGGGAATTTCGCGATCAGTGCCCGCAGGAAAATGTCGGGGAAGAAGCCGATCACGAAGGCCAGCGCCACCAGCGCCTTCGCGCCCACGGCACCGAAGAGGCCGGAATGCCAGATCGCCGCGGTCACGAACAAGGCCATCAGCATATGCGTGATGCATTGAAAGAAGGAAATGGGCGACAGATCGTAATTGGCGATGCGTTTGACCAGGTACCGGATCGTCCAGATGTAGGAGCCGAGAAAGGCGTAGGTCAGCGCGCCGACGAATGTCGGAACCGAATTCGAGAACGGGCTCACACTCTCGGTGCCGGGCAGGGGCGTGAAGGCCATGTGAAAGCACAGGCTGGCCAGCACGACATAGATCAGCACCGGAAAGAGATAGTATCGGAACGCGTTAGCGTCCGCTTCTCCCGGTGGGCGCTCGGGATTCGAGTCGGGGTCGTACTTGTATTTGACCAGCTCGAGCGAGGGCAAGATAAGCGGGCGCCCCCTGGTCTCGGCAAATCTGAACAGCTTCTCCAGATCTCTGACGATCTCCCGTCGGCTCACTCGAATATTGCTTCGACCGACAAAGATGCCGACCGGTACAATGCAGCTGAAGAGTGCAACCGAGATGACGCGTTGGGCTTCTTCTATGGAAAGTCCGAGATCCATGGGGCACCTCTCGCAAAGGCGATGGAGGATAGATCAATAAGACATCATAGGGCAGAGTACCGTCTTTACCGTTCTTAAGTCTTCTTAAAAAAGATGACAGGCGGAGGTTGTCTCCTGCGCACGATTTACGTCCGTATGCTTTCGCTTGGATCGCGGGGCCGATGCGATACTTGGGCCGGGCGATCCGACCAAAGCAAAACGCCCCGGATCGGGTGATCCGGGGCGTGTCTCAGGCTGCCGAAGCGGACGAATTTAGCGCCCGAGCGCCTTCGCGTGATGGGCGATGTGGTCGGCCATGAAGCTCTGGATGAACCAGTAGCTGTGATCGTAGCCTTCCTGCCGGCGGAGCGTCAGGGATTGGCCCGAGGCCTTGGCGGCCGCCTCCAGCGCTTCGGGACGAAGCTGGTTGGCGAGGAACTGGTCGCTCATGCCCTGATCGACCAGGATCGTGCCCGGCCGCGCCTTCCGGCTCATCAGGATGCTGGCATCAAATTCCGCCCACTGGGCGCGGTCAGGGCCCAGGTAATTGGAGAAGGCCTTCTCGCCCCACGGCACGGCGACCGGATTGGCGATCGGCGCGAAAGCCGAGACCGAATGCCAGAAATCCGGATGCCGGTAGGCGGAGACGATCGCGCCATGGCCGCCCATGGAATGGCCGAAGATGCCGCGCCGGCTGCTATCGACCGGGAAGTTCGCCTCGATCAACTTCGGCAGCTCGTCATTGACGTAGCTGCCCATGCGGTAATGGCCGGACCAGGGTGCGGCCGTGGCGTCGAGATAGAAGCCCGCGCCGAGGCCGAAATCCCAGCTGTCGCCTTCGCCCGGCAGATTGGCGCCGCGCGGGCTGGTGTCGGGGGCGACGAGGATGAGCCCATGCTCGGCGGCGAGGCGCTGCGCCCCGGCCTTGATAGTGAAGGTCTCCTCGGTGCAGGTGAGGCCGGCCAGGTAATAGAGCGCCGGGACCGGGCGAGCCTGGGCCTGGGGCGGCACGAACACGCCGAAATTCATCTTGGTGCCGGTGGCGGCGGACATGTGGGAGTAGAAACCCATCTCTCCGCCGAAGCAGCGTTGCTTGCTGCGCGTCTCGATGCTCATGCCAATCTCTTTCGGTAGGGGCCGCAGGGGATGGTAGCCCGCGACGGCCGATCGGGGAACCGGTCGGGCGTGCTACTAAGGTCGAGCTTGTCCGATCCGGCGCGATGCGACCAAGTTTTCCGACCGTCGAGCCAATTCTTCCGACATAGAGAAGGAGCCGCCGATGATCGAATATGTGGCCGTCATCCTGATCTGCGCCAGCTCGATTCCGGCCGAGCAATGCACCGAGGACAGCGCCCTCGATGTGATGTCCACCGTCGTCGACAACGAGCTCGGCTGCGCCAGCGGCTGGCAGGACGTGATCGCGCGCTCGCCGCTGCAGAAGGATATCGGCACGACCGCCTATGTCCGAACCATCTGCAAGCGCCGGGAGATCGACGACAAGGAGGGCGCTTCGACCCTCAGCCAGCCCCATCCCTGAGCAGGCGCAAGGCGGCGGCGGTACCGAGCGCCGCTTCATGGCCGGCGCGGCGGCGGTCGGGCGGCACCGCGTAGCTCGCGACCACACGAGCCGGTCCTTCCGACAGCAGCAGCACCCGGTCGGCGAGCGCGCCGGCCTCGGCCAGATCGTGCGTCACCAGCAGGACCGCGACCGGATGCCGGCGCCAGAGCGACAGCAGCAGGGCGCGGGCGCTTTCGGCCATCGCCTCGTCGAGCGAGACGAAGGGCTCGTCGAGCAGCAGCAACCCCGGCTCGATCGCGAGCGCCCGGGCGAGCGACAGCCGGCGCGCCATGCCGAGCGAGAGCTGCGAGGCCCAGCGGTCGCGAACCTCGCCCAATCCCACCTGATCGAGCAGCCGGTCGAGCGGTGTCGGATCGGCATCGGGCGGCAGGACGAGGCGGAGATTATCGCGCACGCTGCGCCAGGGCAGCAGGCGCGGCTCCTGGAACACGGTGCCGATGCGCGGCTGGGGGCCATGCCAATCGAGCCGCCCGTCGAATTCGGCGTCGAGGCCGCCGACCAGCTTCAGCAACGTGCTCTTGCCGCAGCCCGACGGACCGACCAAGGCCAGGATCTCGCCGTCCTCGACATCGAAGCGCAGATCTTCGAGCACGGCCCGGCCGCCGATTTGCTTGCGCCGGATCTCGACCGTGAGGCTCATCGGCGCCACCGCGCGACATGGCGCTCGAACGGTTGCAGCAGTCCCCATTCGATCAGCTGCACGACGATGATGAAGGCGAGCGTGTAGGCGAGGATACGGGTCACGTCGAAGAGCTGGAAGGCGATCTGGATCTCGAAGCCGACGCCGTTGCTGCGGCCGAGCAGCTCGACCACCAGCACGATCTTCCAAATGAGCGACAGGCCCGAGCGGGCGGCAGCGAAGAGATAGGGCGCCAATTGCGGCAGCACGATATGGCGGAGCGTGCGGCCGCGGCCGATATGGAAGCTCGCCGCCATCTCCAGCAGCCCGCGATCGACGGCGCGCGCGCCCTCGCGGATGGTGACCGCCGTCGCCGGCAGCTTGTTGATTGCCACGGCGGCCACCGCCGAGATCTCGTTCAATCCGAACCAGATATAGAGCAGCACGATCACGACCAGCGCCGGCACATTCAGCAGGGCGATGAGCGCACTGTCGAGCAGCAGATCGAGCCGGCGCCAGCGCCCCATGGCGAGCCCGAGCAGCGTGCCCAGCACCATCGCGAGCGTGAAGGATGCGGCGACCCGGGCCAGGGTGACGGCGAGGTTGAAGGGCAGCACGCCCGATCGGGTCTCGGTCCACAGCATGGCGAAAACGCGCGACGCCGCGGGCAGATGCGGATCGCCGAGCGCGCGCGCGACCGCTTCCCACAGTGCCAGCAAGGCGAGCAGGGAGATGAGGCGCGCGCCCAGCGCCGCCCGGCCGGTCAGAGCGCTGCCGTCGGCCAAAACGTCCCCGGCGCCAGGCCCTTGTCCGATCCGACCAGGGCCGGGCCGCCGGTCTCGGCCAGGAGCTGATAGAGCTGATCGGCCGCCCGGCGTTCGGTCTCGCCCCATCGCTGCGGGATGCCGCGCCGATACCAACCGACGAGCCGGGCCTGCTCGGCCGCGTTGCCGGCGCCCATGATCGGCGCCAGGCGCTGCCACTCCGCATCGTCATGGGCAAGGAGGTCGCGTGCCCGCTTGACGGCGCCGAGGAATCCGTCGACGGCGGTACTGTTCGCCTCGGCCCAGTGCTCGGAGAAGACGTAGCCCACGATCGGCACGGCGCCGATGCCGAGGCCAGCGATCGCATCCTCGACCGCCAGAAGCTGGCGCATGCCGGCCGCCTCGGCCTTGGCGGCGAAGGGCCAGTAGGTGAGCGCCGCATCGAGTCGGCCGGCCTTGAGCTCTTGGTCGAGCAGGGGCGCGGCGGCGAAGCTCTTCTCCACCTGGGCGTCGAGGTCGAGGGCGAATTTGCGCTGGGCATAGGCGCGCAGGATCAACCAGCTCTTGTCGATCGGGCTGCCGGCGATGCCGAGCCGCTTGCCGGCCAGGTCCGGGATCGACCGGATCGGCGAGTCCGCCGCGATCATCACGGCGCCGACGCTGTTGGAAAAGGGGGTGAAGGTCCAATCGGCGCCGGCCGCGCGCTGCCTCGATACCCAGAGCCAATCGACCACGATCATGTCGACATCCTTGGCCTGGAGCGCCACCTGCGTCGCCTGAGCGCCGGCCAGCTCGACCGGCTCGATCGCGATCCCGGCTTCGGTATCGAAGCCGTGCCGGCGGATGACGTCGACCTCCCACGACACCGTGCCGAAGCGCAGCACGCCGATGCGGATCGGCGCCGCGGCGGCCCAGGCCCGGCCGGCGAGGGGGCTCGCCAATATCCCCGACAGCACCGTCCGGCGTGCGATCCTCATGCGGTCTCCTCCGTTATTTTGGGTGATTATCGGCGCGCCTGGCGCGGCCCTGTCAACCGTCGGTGGCCATGGTTCTTAAGTATTAGGGTCGCAGGTCTTTGTTTTCACTGGCCTCGGCCCGAGGGGCTCGGCATTATCGCCGCCTATGGGAGGGTGCGATGCCGTTTGGACGCTTCGCGGCCCTAGCAATGATCGGTCTCGCCATGTCGGCCTTGCCGGCCCGGGCGCAAAATCAGACCGACGCGCGGGTCGATATTGCCTATCTGGCACTGGCGGTGAAACGCGTGGTGCCGTTGAGCTACCTCGATCAGCCGCCGGCCGATGACGGGCTTCAGGGCGCACGCCTGGCCCTTGCCGACAATGTGACGACCGGCAAGTTCATCCATCAGGATTACCACCTGGAAGAGGCGATCGAGCCGGATCCGGCCGCCGTCATCGACCATTTCAAGCAGCTGGTCGGGCAGGGCTATCGGAACTTCGTCACCGACCTGCCGGCCGACCTGTTGCTCAAGGTGGCCGATCTGCCCGAGGCCAAGGACGCGACTTTGCTGAATGCGACCGCGACCGACGATCGGCTGCGCGGCGCCGATTGCCGGGCCGGCGTGCTGCATATGCTGCCGAGCCGGGCGATGCTCGCCGACGCGCTGATGCAATATCTCACCATCAAGAAATGGCAGCGCATCCTGCTCGTCTCGGGCCAGACCGACGACGACAAGGCTTATGCCGAGGCGATGCGTCGCTCGGCCAAGAAATTCCAGATCCGCATCGTCGAGGACAAGCCCTGGACCTTCGTGCCCGGCGCGCGGCGTACCGATACCGGCCATTTCCAGATCGAGGCCGAGGTTGCGCGTTTCACCCAGGGCATCAGCTACGATGTGCTGGTGGTCGCCGACGAGGAGGATAATTTCGGCGACGATCTCTCCTACCGCATGACCGATCCCCGACCGGTGGCGGGCACGCAGGGGCTGGTGCCGACCTCATGGGCAAGGCCGTTCGAGCAATGGGGGGCGACGCAGCTTCAGAACCGCTTCCTGAAGCAGGCCGGGCGCTGGATGACCGAGCGCGATTTCGGCGCCTGGATGGCGGTGCGCGCCTTCGGCGAGGCGGCGACGCGCGGCAACACGACCGATCCGATCGCCATGGGCAGGTTCATGCATGGCGACGAGTTCGAGCTCGCCGCCTTCAAGGGCGCGCGCCTGACCTTCCGCCCCTGGGACGGGCAGCTCCGCCAGCCGGTGCTGCTGGCCGATGCCCGCTCGCTCGTCTCGGTCTCGCCGCAGCCGGGCTTCGAGCATCAATTCTCCGAGCTGGACACGCTCGGCTACGATCAGCCGGAGACGACATGCCATATGCATTGATGGTACTTGCCACCGTGCTGCTGCTGGCCGTGCCGGCGCGGGCCGAGCAGATCCTGGTATCGAACGAGAAGGACAACACGATCACAGTGCTCGACGGCGAGAGCCTGAAGACGATCAAGACCGTGCCGGTCGGCGCCAGGCCGCGCGGCATCGTGCTCTCCAAGGACGGCAAGAGCCTCTATATCTGCGCCAGCGACGCCGACCATATCGAGGTGCTCGATCTCGCCACATACGAGGTGAAGCGCGTGCTGCCGAGCGGACCCGACCCGGAGCTGTTCACGCTCAGTCCCGACGGCAAGCTCCTCTATGTCTCGAACGAGAACGACAATATGGTCTCGGTGCTGAATATCGCCGAAGGCCGCATCGATACCGAGATCCCGGTGGGGGTCGAGCCGGAGGGCATGGGGGTCAGCCCCGACGGCAAGGTGCTGGTCAATACCTCCGAGACCACCAGCATGGCGCATTTCATCGACACGACCACGCATGAGGTGATCGCCAACGTGCTGGTCGACAGCCGGCCGCGCATCGCCGAATGGACGCGCGACGGGTCCAAGGTCTGGGTCTCGTCCGAGGTCGGCGGCTCCGTCGCCATCATCGACGCCGCCCAGCACAAGGTGATCCAGAAGATACGCTTCGACATTCCAGGCGTGCCGAAGGAATCGATCCAGCCTGTCGGCGTGGCACTTACCGAGGACGGCAAGACCGCTTTCGTGGCGCTGGGGCCGGCCAACCGCGTCGCCGTGGTCGATGCGCAAAGCTACAAGGTGGAGAAATATCTGCTGGTCGGACAGCGCGTCTGGCATTTGGCATTCTCGGGCGACGGCAAGAAGCTCTACACCACCAACGGCGTCAGCAACGATGTCTCGGTGATCGACGTGCCCGACCTCAAGGTGACGAAATCCGTGCCGGTCGGGCAGGCGCCTTGGGGCGTCGTGGTGGCGCCGTGATGGTATGACAGAAACAGCGCTCGCCGTTTCGGGGCTCAGCCATTCCTTCGGCAAGACCAAGGTCCTCGACGGGGTAGGGTTCTCGGTCAGCCCGGGCGATTTCACCGTGTTGCTGGGCCTGAACGGTGCCGGTAAGACCACGCTTTTCGCGCTCGTCACCCGGCTCTATCACAGCCGCAGCGGCTCGATCGCGGTCTTCGGCCATGATCTGCGCCACCATGCCGCCGAGGCGCTGGCGACGATGGGCGTGGTGTTCCAGCAACCGACGCTCGATCTCGATTTGAGCGTCGAGCAGAATCTGTTCTACCACGCCTCGCTGCACGGCATGGCGCGGGCGGCGGCGGCACCGCGCATCGCGGCCGAGCTCGAGCGCGTCGGCCTGGCCGAGCGCCGGCACGGCAAGGTGCGGCAGCTTTCGGGCGGCCAGCGGCGGCGGATCGAGCTGGCGCGGGCGCTCATTCACGACCCGTCGCTGCTGCTGCTCGACGAGCCGACGGTCGGGCTCGACATCGAAAGCCGACGCTTCCTGATCGAGCATGTCCGCCATCTTTGCGCCGAGCGGCGGCTGGCGGTGCTGTGGGCGACCCATCTCATCGACGAGGCCAATGACGAGGCGCGGGTGATCGTGCTCCATCGCGGCCGGGTGCTGGCCGACGGCCGGGTGCCCGAAGTGGTGGCGGCGAGCGGTGCCGCCGATCTCAAGGGCGCCTTCGACCGGCTGACGCGGCCGGCGGGCGAGGGGCGGGCATGACCCCGGTCCAATATGGGCGCTGCCTCGGCGGCATCATCCGGCGCGAGGCGCTGCGCTGGATCTATCAGCGCAGCCGCTTCGTCTCGGCGCTGGTGCGGCCGCTGGTCTGGCTCGGCATCTTCGCCGCGGGCTTCCGCTTCGTGCTCGGCGTCTCGATCATCCCGCCTTACGAGACCTATGTGCCCTATGAGGTCTATATCGCGCCCGGCCTGGTCGCGATGATCCAGCTCTTCAACGGCATGCAGAGCTCGCTCTCGATGGTCTATGACCGCGAGATGGGCAGCATGAAGACGCTGATGGTGAGCCCGTTCCCGCGCTGGTTCCTGCTGACGGCCAAGCTGCTGGCCGGTGTCGCCGTCTCGGTCGTGCAGGCCTATATCTTCCTCGCCATCGCCTGGTTCTGGGAGATCGAGCCGCCGCTGTACGGCTACCTCACCGTGCTGCCGGCGCTGATCCTGTCCGGGTTGATGCTGGGGGCGCTCGGGCTGGTGCTGTCCTCCTTCATCCGCCAGCTCGAGAATTTCGCCGGCGTCATGAATTTCGTCATCTTCCCGATGTTCTTCGCCTCCTCCGCACTCTATCCGTTGTGGCGGGTCAAAGAGGCGAACCTCACCCTCTATTGGGTGTGCGAGCTCAACCCGTTCAGCCATGCGACCGAGCTCATCCGCTTCGCGCTCTACGGCCAGGTGACTCCGGTATCGGCCGCGGTGGTGGCGGGGTTTCTCATCCTGTTCATGGTGCTCGCCGTCTATGGCTACGACCCCGGCCGCGGGATGATGGCGCGGCGCGGCGGCGGCGAATGAGGAGATATCAGATGTGGCATCGTTCCTGTCTCGCGGCTTCCCTCTATCTGATGCTGGGCGGAGCCGCTCTGGCGCAACCGGCGCCGCCGGATGCGGATTGGCCCTGCCGCCAGCGGCTGGTGCCGGAGCTGACTGCGGGTGGCCTGTGGAACGGCCCGCCGCCGCCCGCCGACCGGAAATGGCAGGACGACAAGCGCATCGCCGGCCTCGTCACTTCCGTCTCGTCGCGCGACCTGCCGGTCGATGAAGGCAAGGCACAGCTCAACAAGTTCGCTGACGGCGTCAAGCCGGCCGAGCGCAAGGTGATATTGCCGGAAATCTTCGCCGGCATCGTCGATGAGGTGAACCGCCAGCGCGGCGAGGTGATAGCGCGTCTGCGCGAGATGACGCGCAGGCAGCGCGATATCGGCGATGTCGTCGCCAAGGTCACGACCGAGCTGCAGCAGATCCCCGAGACCGCCGAGGGGGCGGATGCCCAGCGCCGCGCCGAGATCGTCCAACGCCGCAACTATGTGATTCGCGCCTTCGAGGAAACCGAGCACACCATGCGCTATGCCTGCGAGGTGCCGGTGGCGCTGGAAGCGCGCCTCGGCGACTATGCGCGCCTATTGCAGGGTAAGCTCGGCGGCTGACCCTGCCTCGTCGGCCGATCGGTCAATCATCGTCTTCGCCGATTCTTTTTGGTCTTCCTCTTGGGAGTTTACCGTCGGCTCTGGCTTTGAGGTAGGCGTAGATATCGTCGAGATAGAGGACGACATCGTCGGTTGTGCCGAAGGATGGCATGACGTTGTTGTTGGCGGTGTTGACGTTTTTGCGGCCGTTGATGACG
>DATLIZ010000018.1:0-40021 GCA_035539155.1 Aliidongia sp.
CGCCTGGCTGAACAGGCGGGTCTGCTCATAGAGCTTGGTCAGCATCACGTACCAGGTCGAGAACGACATGATCACCAGGATGACCAGCGTGCCGCGCGCCACGAAATCGCCGTTCTTCCACAGCGCCTGCGGGCCGTAGGGGTTCTCTACCGAGACCGTCGAGGTCGGCGCCTGGATGCCGGCCGGGCCGGCATCGCCGGCCGGAGCCGGGGCCGAAGCCGCCGGGGCATCCGTCGCCGGCGCCGTTTGAGCGAAGACCGCGGCCGGGGCAGCGGCGCACAGAAGCAAGGCGACCGACAGGATCGCCGAAATGCCGCGAAGGCGAAGAGTGTTAAGCATCATGTCTCCAATGTCTCGACGACGAGATTTGTCCCCGTTTCGGCGTCGTTGCGCCGTCATTCATGCAGGCTGAAGGCGATGTGGAAGCGATGGTGATCTTCCCGCAACGCCACGCCGTTCCGGGTTTTGGGCTTGTATTTGGCGTTCTTGACATAGTTCATCGCGGCATCGGCGAAGGCATCGCCGCCATGGGCCTCCAGAACCGCGCAGTTGCTGGTGCTGCCGTCGGTATCGACCGTGCATTCGACATCGACCGAACCTTCGCGGCCAGTATCCATCATGCGCTTCGGGTAGGCCAACGGGGCACCCGAGATCGGCCGCGCGCTCACTTCCTGATCCGGCACTGCCGGCGGCGGCGCCGGCGGAGCGACCGGACGAACCTCGGCCGGCGGCGGCGCCACGCGGCTGACGGCCTGGATAACCTGTTGCGGCGGCGGCGGGGTCTGGATGTTGACCTCAGGAGGCGGAATGAAGACTTGCGGCGGCGGCGCCAGCTCCGGCGGCGGGGGCGGCGGCACGTCGGGCGGCGGTGGCTTCACCTGCTCGATCATCTTGGCCTCGAGCGGGCCTTTCAGGACCTCCATGGCCCGGTTCGCCAATCCGCTCACCAGGGCATAGATCAGAGCCACATGCAGCAGCACGACCAGGCCGAAGCCGGTCATTTGCCGCGCCGGGTTCCGTTCTTGAGCGAAATTCATTGCCGAAATTCCTCTTGCAACTGGGCGCTAATAACGAGTGGAGACGGCAGGCGCCGATGATTGGCTGCCCAACGTCGTCTTAGGCGCGTTCTTGAGCGCCTCCTTCAGCTTGTCGAGATTGGCCTGCGCCGAATCCTGCTCGCGCTTGAGCGAATCGCGGAGCGCCGTCCCGATATCCTTTTGATCGGCATTGGCTTCGCCGGCCAGGCAATCGAGATGCGCCTTAGCCTCGGCCGAATAGTCGTTCGCCTTCTGCACCGAGGCGTTATAGGCGGCGGAGCTGTTGGTCTGGACGACGGGCGGCTCGGGGGCGGCCGGGCATTTGGCGGCACTGTAGGTGGCACCGGCATAGGAGCCCTGGCACGCGGCGCCGTTGCAGGTCAGCGTGCCGGCTTCAGCGGCAGAGACCGACAGCAGACCCGCGATAAAGGCAATCGAACGAAGACCCATTGGCTCCCAACCTGGCATGGCAAAAGTCGAACCGGACATCTGCCCAGCCCTTGTGCACCGCACAATATTAGCAATGGCCGTGCCATCAATTCCGGTTGGATGGTTAATTCGAATTAATGTGTCGGAATCGTTTGAAGGGATGCCGATCGGCCCAGACTCGCCGTGCGGGAATTCCGCCCCGATCTGCCCAAGAAATATGCGTAAAAGTCAGCCCCGCCCAGGACATGGGCATGACCGGAACAGAGTAGGAAGCAATCGTCACGCGAGTCTCCGAACCGCTTCTATTTGGCATGGCGGTTGCGTCGTCAACCGGAGCGTTGGCGAGCCCCACGCTTCGATGCAACGCATCATGAACACGAGGTCGGGCCCATGCGCTATCCGTTTCCGTCGCTCCTGCTGGCTCTGGCCCTCGTGCTGGCAACTCCTTTCAGCGCCCAAGCAGCACCCAGACAATCCTTCAAGCTCGCCTGGTCGATCTATGCCGGCTGGATGCCCTGGCCCTATGCCGACGAGAGCGGCATCCTGAAAAAATGGGCCGACAAGTACGGCATCCAGATCAAGCTGGTCCAGATCAACGATTACGCCGAGAGCATCAATCAATATACCGCCGGCGGCTTCGACGGCGTCGTGCTCACCAACATGGATGCGCTGACGATCCCGGCGGCCGGCGGCGTCGACACCACGGCCCTCATCGTCGGCGACTATTCCAATGGCAACGACGCGGTGATCCTGAAGAAGCCGGCGACCCGGATCGAGGATCTCAAGGGCAAGAAGGTCAATCTCGTCCAGCTGTCGGTCTCGCATTACCTGCTCGCCCGGGCGCTCGATTCGGTCAAGCTCAAGGAGACCGATGTCGCCGTCGTCAACACATCGGACGCGGATATCGTCGCCGCCTTCGGCACGGCGGACGTGAACGCCGTCGTCACCTGGAACCCGCAGGTGAGCGAGATCCTGCAGCAGCCCGAAGCGCAGAAGGTGTTCGACAGCGCGCAGGTACCGGGCGAGATCATCGATCTGGCCGTGGTCCGCACCGAGACGCTGGCCGAGAATCCGGCGCTGGGCAAGGCGCTGGCCGGCGCCTGGTACGAGGTGATGAGCGTCATGTCGAAGAGCGACGCGCGTGGCGCCGCCGCGCGCGCGATCATGGCCAAGGATTCGGGCACGGATCTCGCCGGCTACGACAAGCAGCTCGCGACCACGCACATGTATTACACGCCGACCGAGGCCGCTTCCTTCGCCGCCAGCCCGGCGCTGGTCAAGACCATGGATCTGGTCCGGCATTTCTCGTTCGACCACGGCCTGCTGGGCGACGGCGCCCCGAACCCGGACGTGGTCGGCATCGCTTTTCCCGATGGCGAAATTTTAGGCAACCCTAAAAATGTGAAGCTGCGCTTCACCACGCAATACATGGTCGAAGCCACGAACTAGAACGCCCGTGTCGCGCCGCCTGATCAACCACCGGCCCGGCCGGGGAGCCGGCCTGTTCTGGGCGGCCATCCCCTTTCTCGCCGTCATTCTGCTCTACCTGATCTTCTCGGCACTGCGCCTGGCCGCGAACCCGGCCGACAAGCTGCTGCCGGCACCGGCAACGATCGGCGCCGCGATCTATCGCGTGGCACTGACCCCGGACGCCCGCACGGGACAGATCCAGCTTTGGGTCGATAGCTGGGCGAGCCTGACCCGGCTTCTCATCGGGCTCGGCCTCGCGACGCTGATCGGGCTCGTCTTCGGCATCGCCACCGGTCTCATTCCCTATGTCCGCGCGGCGCTGTCGCCCTTCATCGCCGTGCTGTCGATGATCCCGCCGATGGCGGTGCTGCCGATCCTGTTCATTACTTTCGGCCTCGACGAGCTGTCCAAGATCGTCCTGATCGTGATCGGCATCGCTCCCTTCCTCATCCGCGACCTGGCGCTCAAGGTCGAGGAGCTGCCGAGCGAGTTGCTGATCAAGGCGCAAACGCTCGGCGCCTCGACCTGGCAGATCGTGCTGCGCGTGGTGCTGCCGCAGATCCTGCCCAAGCTGATCGACGCCGTGCGCCTGTCGCTCGGCCCGGCCTGGCTGTTCCTGATCTCGGCCGAGGCGATCGCCGCCGAGAACGGGCTCGGCTACCGGATCTTCCTGGTCCGGCGCTATCTGTCGATGGATGTGATCCTGCCCTATGTCGCCTGGATCACGTTGCTGGCGTTCCTCATGGATCTGGCGCTCAAGACGGCGGCGCGGCGCTGGTTTCCCTGGCGCGAGCAACAGCCATGAGCCGGGTCTCGGTGCGCAAGCTGTGGATGGAATATCCGAGCCAGACGGTGCTGGAACGGATCGATCTGGAAATCCCGTCGGGCGAGTTCTGCGCGCTCGTCGGCCCGTCCGGCTGCGGCAAGACCACGTTCCTGCGGCTGCTGCTGTCGATCGAGCGGCCGACCAGGGGCGAGATCCTGATCGATGGCCGCCCGCTGCCGCCCGAGCCCGGCCCCGATCGCGGCATCGTCTTCCAGCGCTATTCGGCGTTTCCGCACCTGACCGTCGCGGGGAATGTTATCCTCGGCCTGGAGCTGGCACAGGCCCCTTTCACCGGCAAGCTCTTCGGCGCCGTCCGCCGCCGGGCGCTCGCCGAAGCCGACCGGTTGATCGAGGCGGTCGGGCTGTCGGCCGCGCGCGACAAATACCCCGCCCAGCTATCGGGCGGCATGCAGCAGCGGCTCGCCATCGCCCAGACGCTGGCGCTGAAGCCCAGGATCCTGCTGCTCGACGAGCCGTTCGGAGCGCTCGACCAAGGCACCAAGGCGCAGATGCACGAGCTGCTCCTCCGGCTCTGGCGCGAGGAGCGGATGACCGTGTTCATGGTCACCCACGACATCAAGGAGGGCTTCACGCTCGCGACCCGCGTGCTGACCTTCGACAAGGTGCGCATCGACCCGCAGGCGCCGGGCGCCTATGGGGCGACGATCACCTTCGACCTGCCGCTCAAACCTAAGCTTTCGAGCGAAGCCACGCTCGCCAGCCGCCAAAGCCAGTAATATCCTCGGCGCCCTCGATCGCATGGGGCTCGCACAGGAAGCCCTTGACCTTACTGCCGTCATCGAGCGTCAGCGTGCCGATGCCGAGCGGCGACGGGATCTCGGCGACGAAGCTGCCGAAGCCGGCGGCGTCCAGCTCCCAGATCTCGATCTCGATGCCGCCCGCCCCGCCGTCGCGGACGAGTCCTGGCTTGGCCGGCTGGGTGCCGGCGAGCGCATAGAGGCTGTAGCCGGCGGCGGTCTTGGCCGTGCGCAGGAGCCGGGCGTCGCGGCCGGCAAGCTGATGGTTGAGCGGCTGGCCCGAAAGATGAGCACCGACCACGGCGAGCGCGATCTTGCCGGCGGCGACGGGTTTCACCGGCGAGGCCGGCAGAGGCTCGCCGGTGCCGCCGAAACTGGCGTCGGGCAAGGCGCGATGCAGCTTATCGCCGATCAGGGCCAGCGCCGGATCGGCGAAGGCGCGGCCGATCAGCGTCACGCCGAACGGCAGCCCGCTGGGCCGGAACCCGGCCGGCACGGCGAGCGCCGACAGATCCATCAGATTCACGAAGTTGGTGTAGTAGCCGAGATTGCTGTTGAGCGTGATCGGGTCGGCCTCGACCTCGGCGATCCTGTAGGTGGTACCGGAGGTCGGCAGCAGCATCACATCCATGCGCGCCCATTCCGCCTCGGCGGCTCGGGTGAGTTCGGCCAGCCGGTAGAAACCTTCGAAGGCGGAGACGGCGGAAATGCCGGCCGCACCCAGGATGATCTTGCCGACGGTCGGATCGAGACTGCCGGGCTTCGCTTCGGCGAAGGCGCGGATCGCGGCCAGCCGCTCGGCCACCCAGGGACCGGAATAGAGCAGGCTGGCGGCATCCCGGAAGGGCGTGTAGTCGATCTCGACCGGCACGCCGCCGATCGCCTCGCAGCGCTCCACCGCCTGGGCGAAGAGCGCGGCGGCGTCATCGTCGCCGAAGAATTCGAGCCCGTCGCGCGGCACGCCGAAGCGCCAGGCGGCGGACAGACCGGCTGTGGCGGGCGCCGTCCGCGAATAGGCATCCTCGGCATCGAAGCCTTCGGCCGCCGCCAGCACCGTCGCGGCATCGCCGACCGTGCCGGCGAAGATCGAGACGCAATCCTGGCTGCGGCAGGCCGGCACCACGCCGCGCGCGCTCAGCAGCCCCTTGGTCGGCTTGAGGCCGACGAGATTGTTGAAGCCGGCCGGGACCCGGCCCGAGCCGGCGGTGTCGGTACCGAGCGCGAAGCTGACGAGCCCGGCCGCGACCGCGACGGCCGAGCCGGAGCTGGAACCGCCCGAGATATAGTCCGCATCGAAGACGGAGCTCGGGGCGCCATAGGGCGAGCGCGTGCCGACCAGGCCGGTCGCGAACTGGTCGAGATTGGTCTTGCCGATCAGGATGGCGCCGGCCGCTTCGAGCCGTTCGACCACCGTCGCCGAGCGCGCGGGCACATAGGCGAAATCGGGGCAGCCGGCCGTGGTCGGCAGGCCGGCGACATCGATATTGTCCTTGACCGCGAAGGGGATGCCGAAGAGCGGCTGATGCCCGCCGGCCGCCCGCCGCGCCGCCAGGGCGGCGAGCGCCCGTTCCTTGGGCACGAGCGTGATCCAGACCGGCCGCACGCCCTTGGCCTCGATCCGGCGATAGACCTCGTCGAGCACCGCTTCCGGGGTGGTGCCGCCGTTCTCGTAAGCGGCGGTGAGGCCGGCGATGTCCATCCGCATCATCTCTCCTCCGGACCTATCACGGCCACTGTCTGGCCCAGCGTCACCGCCCGCCCTTCGGCGCAGCGCAGCTCGATCAGCACGCCGTCGGCGGGGGCGGTGACCGGGATCTCCATCTTCATCGATTCGACGATGACGAGCGCATCGCCTGCCTTGACCGGCTGGCCGATCGAGGCCGCGATCTTCCAGACGCTGCCGGAGACCGGCGCGCCGATCGCGGTGGCGCCGGCCGGCACGGCCTCCTCGGCCACATCCGGCGTCTCGGGCAGGTCGCTCGCATATCCCGCCTGACCGGAGGCCGCCCAGCGTGCGCGCTCCTCCTCGAAGGCCTGCTGCTGGCGCTGCTTCGCCGCCTTGATGCCGTCGGCATTCTCGGCGAGGAAGCGCCGGTAATCCTTGAGCCGGAAAACCGTCTCCTCGATCTGGAGCTTGGCCCGGCCGGCGGGGAAATCCTCGCGGAACTTCAGCAGTTCCGGCCCGGAGACCGGATAGAAGCGGATCTGGTCGAAGAAGCGCAGCAGCCAGGGCTTGCCCGGCTCGAACGCGTCCGTCGCCTTATAAGTGTTCCACATCTGGCAGGTGCGGCCGACGAACTGATAGCCGCCCGGCCCCTCCATGCCATAGACGCACAGATAGGCGCCGCCGATGCCGACCGCGTTCTCCGGCGTCCAGGTGCGCGCCGGATTGTATTTGGTCGTGACCAGCCGGTGGCGCGGATCGATCGGCGTCGCGACCGGCGCGCCCAGATAGACATCGCCGAGGCCGAGCACGAGATAGCTCGCCTCGAACACGATGCGCTTGACCTCGTCGACGCTGTCGAGGCCGTTGATGCGCCGGATGAACTCGATATTGCTCGGGCACCAGGGCGCGTCGGCGCGCACCGATTGCATATATTTGGCGACGGCGAGCTGCGTCGCCTCGTCGTCCCAGCTCAGCGGCAGGTGGACGATGCGCGACGGCACTTCGAGATCGTCGAGCGCCGGCAGCTCGGCCTCGATCGCCTGCAGCCGCTCGACCAGCTGGGCGGCCGGGAGCGCGCGGCTGTCGTAGCGGATCTGCAGCGAGCGGATGCCCGGCGTCATCTCCAGCAGGCCCTCGATCGGCTGACGCTGAAGATGCGTCATGAGCGCGTGGACGCGTAGCCTCAGCTCCAGATCGAGCACCAGCGGGCCGTATTCGACCAGCAGATAGTCGTCGCCGGCGCGGCGATAGACGACGCGCGGCCAATCCTTGGTCTCGGGCAGGACGGCGAGGATGGCGCTGTCGGCGCCGAGCCCGTGGATGGGCGCCGCCGCGACCGCCGTCAGCGTCGCGATCGCCGCCTCCTGCGCCGCCTCGGCTGCGGCGGCCGCGGCCGGCGACAGGCGGCGGAAGCGCACGCGGTCGTTGGGACGAAGCTGGCCCAGCTTCCACAGCTCGGCCCGGACGATCGTCGCCGGGCAGACGAAGCCGCCGAGCGACGGTCCGTCCGGCCCCAGGATCACCGGCATGTCGCCGGTGAAATCGACCGTGCCGATGGCATAGGCATTGTCGTGGATGTTGGAAGGGTGCAGTCCGGCCTCGCCGCCGTCCGGCCGGGCCCATTGCGGCTTCGGCCCGATCAACCGGACGCCGGTGCGGTTGGAATTGTAATGCACCTCCCAGCTCGCGGCGAAGAAGGCGTCGATATCGGCGTCGGTGAAGAAATCGGGCGCCCCATGCGGGCCGTAAAGGACCCCGATCTCCCAGTCGCGCGTAAAGGGCGGGACGAGATCGGGCGGGATGTCGGCCGCCGGGTCGGTCTCGGCATCGCCGAGATGGAGCACATCGCCGGCCAGCAGCGCCCGGCCGCCATGGCCGCCGAAGCGGCCGAGCGTGAAGGTCGATCGGCTGCCGAGATAATCCGGTAGGTCGAGCCCGCCGGCGATGGCGAGATAGGCGCGGCAGCCGGCGCCGGTGACCGTGCCGATGCGCAGCGTGGCGCCGGCCGGGACGGCGACAGGGCGCCAGAACGGCACGGCCGCACCATCGAGCGTCGTCGCCATCTCGGCACCGGCGAGACAGATCAGAGCGGGCGCATTGAATTTAAGCGTCGGCCCCGAGAGGGTGAGCTCGAGCCCCGCCGCGTCGGCGTCGTTGCCGACGGCGCGGTTGGCGAGGCGGAAGGAAAGCGCGTCCATCGGTCCCGAGGGCGGCACGCCGACGGCCCAATAGCCCACCCGCCCGGGATGGTCCTGGATCGTCGTCTGGGTGCCGGGGCTCAGCACCTCGATGCTGCACGGGCGATAGTCGAAGCTTTCGAGCGTGCGGGTCGTGACCTTGCCCTCGACAAAGGCGGGCGCCTCGGCGAGCTGGCGCAGATAGCGCAGATTGGTCTCGATGCCGGCGAGCGTGGTGGCGGCGAGGGCTGCGCGCAGCTTGGAAACGGCCTCGGCACGGTCGGAACCGGTGACGATCAGCTTGGCGATGAGCGGATCGTAATAGGGCGTCACCTCGGAACCATCCTCGACCCAGCTTTCGATGCGCGCATCGGCGGGGAAGCGTGCCGCCGTCAGGCGGCCGGCGGAGGGTCGGAAATCGCGCGCCGGATCCTCGGCATAGAGGCGCACTTGAATCGAGGCGCCGACGGATGCCGGTACGGCGAGGTCGAAAATCTCGCCGGCGGCCTGGCGGATCATCCATTCGACCAGATCGATGCCGGTCACCTCCTCGGTCACGCCGTGCTCGACCTGGAGCCGGGTGTTGACCTCGAGAAAATAGAACTCGCCGGCGCCGGTGTCGTAGATGAATTCGACCGTGCCGGCGCTGGCATAGGAGACCTCTCGGCCGAGCTTGACGGCCGTATCGTAGAGCGCCTGGCGCAGGGCCGGATCGATGCCGGGCGCCGGCGTCTCCTCGACCACCTTCTGATTGCGTCGCTGGGCCGAGCAGTCGCGCTCGCCCAACGCCATGACCCGGCCCTTGCCGTCGCCGAAGATCTGCACCTCGATATGCCGGCCGGCTTCGACATATTTCTCCAGATAGAGGCCGGCATCCTTGAAATTGTTGCGGGCGAGGCGCGCCACTCGCTCGAACAGCTCCTCGATCCGATCCTCGCCGCGGCAGAGCTGCAGGCCGATGCCGCCGCCGCCGGCCGTGCTCTTGATCATGACCGGATAGCCGATCCGCAACGCCTCCGCCTTGGCCTCGGCGAGATCGGCGAGGAGACCGCTGCCCGGCGCCAGCGGCACGCCCGCGCGCATCGCCAACTCGCGCGCCCGATGCTTCAGGCCGAAAGCGCGCATCTGGTCAGGTGTCGGCCCGATGAAGGCGATGCCGGCGGCGGCACAGGCCTCGGCGAAATCCGGGTTCTCGGAGAGGAAGCCGTAGCCCGGATGAATCGCCTCGGCACCGACCGCTTTCGCCGCCTCCAGGATCTTATCAGCGCGCAGATAGCTTTCCGCGACCGGCGCCGGGCCGATGCAGACGGCCTCCCCCGCCTGGGATACATGAAGCGAATGGGCGTCGGCCTCGGAATAGACCGCAACCGAGGCGAGGCCCATTCGGTCGAGCGTGCGAATGATCCGGCAGGCGATCTCGCCGCGATTGGCGATCAGGACCTTGTTGAACATGGCCACCCGTCAGCCGACGCCCCAGATCGCGACCTCGATCGGCGTCGGATTGTAGGCGTTGCAAGGATTGTTGAGCTGCGGACAGTTCGAGATCAGCGCGATGGTATCCATCTCGGCCCGCATCTCGACATATTTGCCGGGCGCGCTCAAGCCGTCCTCGAAGGTGAGGCCGCCGGTCTCGGTCACCGGCACGTTCATGAAGAAATTGATGTTGTGGGTGATGTCGCGCTTGGACAAGCCCAGATGCTCGTTCTCGGCCACGGCCAGGAGCCAACTGTCGCGGCAGGCATGCATGGTCCGCTTTTCCAGGGCATAGCGCACCGTGTTGGATTCGGTGGCGCAGGCGCCGCCGAGCGTGTCATGGCGGCCGACCGTGTCGGCGGTGATCTCCAGCAGCGTGTTGCCCTCGCTCGACATGAGCCTGGTGCCGACGGTCAGATAGACATTGCCCTGCTCGCGGATCGTGTCGACGGCGCTGTAGCGCTCGGCCGGATCGGCGGCGCTGAAGAACAGCGTGTCGGCCGCCTGATTGCCTTCGAGATCGGTGATGCGGAAACTCTCGCCGGCCTTGACGATCTCCAGCCAATAGGTGCCGGCCGGCACCACCTTGCGGTACCGTGCCTGCTCGATCCGAAGCGCGCTTTCCTTGATCATATTCTCAGCTCCGCTCAGCAGCCGCACAGATGGTAAAGCCGGTTATTGGCGAAGCCGCGCCCGTTCTCCGGCCGGAAATTCAGGCAGAAATCATCCTCGGCCACCGGCTTCGCCTCCAGGAACTGCACCCTTACCGGCACGCGCGGATATTCGGGCGCGGGATTGAGCGGATGCGGGCAGGTGTGAAGCAGCACGAGCGTATCCATCTCGAAGCGCAGATCGACCGAATCGCCCTTCTTGGAGTTGGCGGGATCGAAGACGAACTCGCCGGCGGGACCGACGCCGACCTTGGAGAACCAATTGACGTTGGCGGCGAGGTCACGCCGGCCCATGCCATACTTCGCCGCCTCGACCAGGAAGGCGTCATGGCCGTTCTGGGTCCAGTCGTTGCGCGCTTCCTGGTAGCTTTGAAATTTCCAGCGCTTCTCGACCATCGCCCGGTTCGTGTTGCCGCAGGCCGAGTCGTGCCAGCCGACCGTGTCGGCCACGATCGAGCAAAAGATGCGGCCCATATCCGAATAAAGGCAATTGCCGCGCGTCAGCTTGAAAGTGTGCTGGCATTTCAGCGTGTCGGGGGCGTTGTAGCGCTCAAGCTTGTTGGCCGGATTGTAGAACAGCATGCCGACATTGGCCCCGCCCGCCTCGTCGATCAGTCTGAGGATGGTGCCGCGCCGCATGGTGAAAGACCAGTGCTTGCCGCCGGGAATGCTGTCCTCGTAAAGGATTTCCCCTTCGCTCATTCTCGTCTCCAGCTCCGCATCCGATCGGCCGCCGGTGGCATCCGGCGGATGATCATATCTCTCTGGCATGATGTTGCGCCTCGTTCGCGCGGGCCATTCGGCCCGCGGAACAGATCCGGGTCGTCCCGATTGAAGTGCGGCGCAGCAGGGTCGTCCCCATGCGCCCGGTAGGCAGGCGAAATAATGGGCAAGTCGCCAGAATGAGGCAACTGCAAAATTCCTTGATCGCTCAAGTCGACGACAGGCACCTTCTACCTCACGCTCAGGAATGCCTGTTCAGCAACCATATCGTTCAGTTATGCGGCACAACGTCTCCAGTTTAGGCAACGAACAACGATGCGAAAGTAGGCAATTATTCTGTCGGACCCCACGGCGCATCGGTATTGAACCTCACCCTTGCAGTCGGCATGCCGATTTTGCCGGCCTGTCCCATCGATGCACCGCAGCAATCCAGCGGCGCCAAATCGTCGCATGAATCCTGGACATATGGCCGCATGCGCCTCGAGTCGCGGGTTGCGCATGCCGTCCTGACGACAACCGAAAAGGGCAGCTGCACCGAGAACGATCCCACACTGTGGCATGGAATTTGCCATAACCCACCGACCGCTTATTGCCAAGAATAGCCCAGTCATCGCGCTATCGCCGGCGGAAAACGAATCAAGGGGATCGTTGAAATATAGTCAAACCAGGGGGCAGCACATGCACTGTTCGAGAGTGAAACTGGGCTTGTTAGCGTCAGCGGCAATCGTTTCATTAGGCATTACTCATAAGGCCCGCGCCCAGGAAGCGCCTACACAGGCGAAGCCGGACGCAATTTCGATCCAGCAGGCGCAAGCAGCGCCCCCAGCGACGGCACAACCGGGCTCGACACCCTCGGTTCCTTCCCCTCAATCCGCCTCGCCCACCAACGAGATCGAACAAATTAACGTGACCGCCAACCGGCGCGTCGAGAGAATCCAGGATGTGCCGACGAGCATCTCGGTGCTGGGGGGCACCGAGCTCGCCGATCGCCATATCCTGGATTACGAGGACATCACCCGCGCGGCACCCGGCATCTCCTTCGGCGCCCAGGGCGGCGAAGGCTTGGACAATATCGAGATCCGCGGCGTCAGCTCGACCACCGGCTCGGCCACGGTCGGCATCTATCTCGACGATGTCTCGATCACGGTCAGGAACACTTATGACGGCGCCTCGCAGCCGAAGCTGCTCGACATCGACCGGATCGAGGTGCTGCGCGGCCCGCAAGGCACGCTCTACGGCGCCAGCTCCGAAGGCGGCACCATCCGCTTCATCACCAACCAGCCCGATCTGTTCCAGTTCGGCGGCAGCGTCACGAGCGATCTTTCCGGCACCATCCATGGCAGCGCCAATTACGACGAGCAGGGCGTCATCAACGTCCCCGTGGTGCCGGGCGAGTTCGCGCTGCGCGCCGCGATCGAGTATGGCGACGACAGCGGCTGGATCGACAATTACAAATCCAACGGCCAGTTGATTCCGAACGGCGACAGTTTGCTGCTGGGCAAAGGTCCGCTCAATCAGAGCGGCGTCAATGATGTGCGCGACATCGTCTTCCGGCTGACCGGCAAGATTCAGCCATCGGCCGACTTCACCATCACGCCCTCGGTCTTCGCGCAGCGGGTCCACAGCTCGGATGCGCCTGATTTCTATCCGGCGCTCGGCCTCTATCAGCAGACCAAGGAAGTGACCGAGTTCAATCGCGACACGATGTTCCTGCCGAGCCTGACGGTCAACAAGGGGCTGGGCTTCGCCGACCTCACCTCGATCACCAGCTATTTCTGGCGCCAGGAATCACGCCAGACCGACGGCACCTTCTACAACAGCACGGTTTACGCGGAATTCTTTCTCGATCCGGATTTCCCGCAAAACCAGGCGCTCAATGATTCGAAGATCGGCACGCTGCCCTCGCCGGTGACCTATCAGACCACCTACGGCACGGCCGCCCAGGAAATCCGCTTCACCTCGCGCCCGCCGGAAGAGACGGGGCTACCGGTGAAATGGGTCGCCGGCCTCTATTATTCCGACCAGTGGGATACCCATCGCGATTACGAACCGATCGACGGGTTGCAAAGCGCCTTTGAATCGATCTACGGCACCACGCCCGACCTGATCGATACGACCGGCTTGCCGATCCCGCTCAACACGCCAGCAAATCCGCATTTGAACGACATCTTCTACTTCGCCACCTCGCGCAGCGACGAGCGGCAATATTCGGCCTATGGCCAGGTCGATTTCGACGTGACGCCCAAGCTGCACGGTGCCGCCGGCATCCGCTACGAATATGCGCGCGAAGCCTATACGCGCGTCGGCGGCGGCTTCATCGATCTCGGCAATATCAGCCCCTACACCCAGACCACGCGCTACTATCCGCTCACGCCGAAATTCTCGGTCACCTACGATGTGACCGACACGTCGAGCATTTATGCGACGGCGGCCAAGGGCTATCGCCTGGGCGGCCCGACCGGCCCGACACCGGCCGGCCCCAACAATGCGTGCCAGCCGGACTACGACGCGCTCGGCGTCACCAACCCGCCGGTCTCCTACAATCCAGACAAGCTGTGGAGCTACGAGGTCGGCTCCAAGGCGCTGCTCGCCGACCGCACGCTCGCCGTCAACACCGCGCTCTACTATATCGACTGGCAGAGCATTCAGCAGACTATCAACCTGCCGACCTGCGGCTTCAACTTCACCAGCAACGTCGGCGATGCCGAGAGCTATGGCGGCGAGCTCGATCTGCGCTACAAACCGCCGATCCTGCACGGCCTGACGCTGGGCGTTCAAGGCAGCCTGCAGCGCGCGGTCATCACCAGCACGACCAATCCTCAGACCGCCGCCGTCGGCGAAAAGGTGCTGAACAGCCCGGATTGGACACTGACGGTCAGCGCCGACTATAATTTCCCGATCACCGAAAATATGGTCGCCTTCATCCGCAGCGACTATGACTGGACCGGCCGCTCGCATGGCAGCTTCCAGCAGGACAATTCGAACTTCTCCGATCCGCAATATGGCGTCTTCAACGCGTCGGTCGGCATCGATACCGGCTCGTTCCAGGTTTCGCTCTATGCCAAGAATCTGTTCAACGACCAGACCATCATCCAACGGCCTCAGATCAATACGGTGATCGAAGGCTATACGGTGCGCCCGCTGACCATCGGCCTCAACGTCTCGAAGCAGTTCTGATCAAGAAAGGGACAGTTGCCACGGCGACTGTCCCGCCCTTCAGCCTGGAATTCGGGCAATGATCATTTCTTGACCAGTAGTTGAAGTCTGAATTCCGCGCCGTGACGGCGATTTGTGCAGGCCCGCCGGCATCTGGGCATCGCTGGCGCGGCGTTTGCTTCATGAGATACCGAACCGGCCTGACGAGGGATCCTGATGTTCGTTCGACGTCTCGCGGCATTGTCCATTCTCGCCGCGCTTTCCGCCTCCCCGGCCCTGGCCGATGACAAGATCCGCATCCTGTGCCCGACCTGGAGCGGTTTCGCCCCCGTCTTCGTCGCCGACGATCTCGGCTATTTCAAGCAGCTCGGCATCGAGGTCGACATCAAGTTCGAGGATGAGCGGCCGAACGTCATGGCGGCGATGGCGCGCGGCGATATCGAGATGGATATGCGCACCATCGGCGAATATCAGGGCAGGCCGCGCGACGAGGCGACGCCCGGCATCATCATCGGCACGATCGACGAATCCCTGGGCGGCGACGGCGTCATCATCGACGGCTCGATCAAGGATGCGGCCGATCTCAAGGGCAAGACCGTGGCGTCCGAGCCCAATATTCCCGGCCGCCTGCTGCTGCAGCTCGCGCTGAAGCAAAGCGGCCTCACGCTCCAGGATGTCGCGGTCAAGGATATCTCGACCGCCGATACGGTGCCGGTCTTCTCCGACAGCTCGATCGCCGCGATCGCGACATTCGACCCGTTCCTGTCGCAGACGCTCGACAAGGATGCGACGCGCAAGCCGCATGTGCTGGTGTCCTCGCGCGACTATCGCGGCCTTATCGTCGATGCGCTGATCGTGCGGCAGGACGATCTCAAGCAGAATCCCGGAAAATACCGGAAATTCCTGATCGGCCTCTATCGCGCCGCCGCCTATTTCTCCGCGAACCACGCCGATTTCGTCAAGCGCGCGGCACCGCATTTCAACCTGACGCCGGACGAGTTCGAGGCATCGATCAAGGGCAGCCTCGACTACACCGCTTACTCGCGGGCGAGCGAGTTCATGGGCAAGCCGGGCGCGCCCGGCACGCTCTACCCCGCCTTCGCCACGGTGATGCAGCTCAATCTGGAAAACGGCGCCGCCGACCACGCGCTCGCGGCCGAGAAGCAGATCGACAACAGCATCATCGGCGGCATCGGCCCGGCCGATATCGGCGGTTGAGCCCATGCTCGACGTGCCGGCAGCCGCCGCAAGCCAGGTCCGATCGCCGCCGGCCCCCAAGCCGATGACCAAGCCGCCGACACAGCTCTTCACCTTTCGCGGCCATCTGCCGCGCCGAACCTCGCTCATGATCGCCATCGGTGCCGGCATCCTCGTGCTGGTGCTGTGGGAAGCGCTGGTCAGGCTCGGCCTGATGAACGCGCTGTTCCTGCCGCCGCCTAGCGTCACGGCGGCGACGCTGTGGCGGATGATCCTGGAAAAGCACCTGCTCTGGCATGCCGGAATCTCGTTGCTCCGCGTCTGGGGCGCCTTTCTGCTGGCCGCCGCCATGGCGATCCCGATCGGCATGCTGATGAGCGGCTTTCCCGCGATCGGCGCCGCCTTGGAGCCGATCGTCGATTTCATCCGGTATTTGCCAGTGCCGGCGCTGGTGCCGCTCAGCATCATCTGGTTCGGGGTCGGCGAGGAGACCAAGATCTTCCTGCTCTGGCTCGGCACCTTCTTCCAGCTGGTGCTGCTGGTCGCCGACGATATGCGCCGCGTGCCGCAGGATTATGTCGAGATCGCCTATACGCTCGGCGCCCGACCGGCGCAGATGCTGAGCGATGTCGCGTTCCGGGCCATGCTGCCGAGCCTGTTCGACAATCTGCGCGTGACGCTCGGCTGGTGCTGGACCTATCTCATCATCGCCGAGATCGTCGCCGCCGATAGCGGCCTGGGATTCGTCATCTGGACGGCGCGGCGCTACATGAACACGGCCGAGGTCATGGCCGGAATCGTCGCCATCGGCCTCATCGGCCTCGCCACTGACCAATTGCTCCGCGCGCTGCATCGGCGCCTGTTCCGGTATCTCTAGCCATGGCCCGCCCCTACCTCGTCTTCGACGGCATCTCAAAGCGCTTCGGCGGGCTCGATGTCGTGGCGCCGACCTTCGACCTCACCATCAGGCGCAACGAGCTGATCGTGTTCCTCGGTCCATCCGGCTGCGGCAAGACCACGCTCATGCGCATGGTCGGCGGCCTCGATGCGCCCTCGACCGGCGAGATCCGGCTCGATGATGCGCCGGTGGGCAAGCCCAGCCGCGAGCGCGGCATGGTCTGCCAATCCTATTCCTGCTTTCCCTGGCTGACGGTCGCCCAGAATGTCGGCTTCGGCATGAAATACCGGCTCGACCTCACGCCCGAGAAGAAGCGCGAGCGGCTGGCGCATTATCTCGACCTCGTCGGCCTCGCCGATTTCGCCGCGAGCTATCCCAACCGCGTCTCGGGCGGCATGCGCCAGCGCATCGCCATCGCCCGCGCGCTCGCGGCGGGATCGGACGTGTTGTTGATGGACGAGCCGTTCGGCGCGCTCGACGCGCAGCGGCGCGAGGATCTGCAGGTCGAGCTGCGCCGCATCCAGCGGCGGGACGCCAAGACCATCATCTTCGTCACCCATGATGTCGAGGAGGCCGTGTTCCTGGCCGACCGGATCATCGTCTTCTCCAGCCGGCCCGCCCGCCTGCTGCACGAGATCGATGTCGCCGGCGCGCTCGGGCCCGACCGCACCCTCGCCCTGCGCGACAGCGCCCCCTTCTTTCAGTTACGGACCCGCATTCTCCAAATGGTCCGAGCCAGTGCCAGCACCGGAGCCGCCGCATGAAGCCGAGCGTTCACGAACTCTGCCGCGACGTCATTGAGACCGCCGCCAGACCGTTGCGGGATTCGATCACCCTGCCGCGCCAAGTCTATACCGATCCCGCCTATTTCGAATACGAGGCCGAGACCGTGCTGAAGCGCGGCTGGCTCGCCATCGCCCACGTCTCGCAGCTGAAGGCGCCGGGCGACTATCTCAATGTCGAGCTGCTGGACGAGCCGCTGACGGTCATCCGCGGCAAGGACGAGATCATCCGCGTGCTGTCGCGCGTCTGCCCCCACCGGGCCATGGATGTGATGGCGCCGGAGAGCGGCGCTGCGATCAAAGGCAATGCGCCGATCCTGGTCTGCCCCTATCACCGCTGGTCCTTCGATCTCGACGGGCAGCTCAAGGGCTGTCCGGAGATGCATCAGGCCGAAGGCTTCCGCAAATCGGATTGGCGGCTCCCCGAGATCCGCTCGGCCATCTGGGAAGGCTTCGTCTTCGTCGATCTCTCCGGCACAGCGGCCCCGATCGAGCCGCAATTCGCTGATTTCCAACGCCGCGTCTCGCCCTGGAAGCTGGGCGAGATGGAGGTGGTGATCGAGCTCGAATGGGATTGCGCGTTCAATTGGAAGGTGATGATCGAGAATTGGGCTGAATCCTATCATCACCTGGGATCCCATCACGGCACGCTCAACCAGGTGATGCCGGCGCATATGACCTGGACCGAACCGCAGACCGGCAATTTCATCTGCTGCCACCTGCCCTATAAGCCCGAGGTAGCGAAAAGCCCGCCCCAGGGCTTCCGCCCGATCCCCGGGCTGACCAGGCAGCAGCAGGCGGAATGGGGCGTCTTCGTCGGACTGCCCTGCTTCATGTTCCTGACCGCCCCGGACCGCGCCATCTGGTACCGGCTGCTGCCGGTCGCGGCCGAACGCTGCAAGCTCACCACCACGGTGCTGGTGGCACCCGAGAATCTGGAAGACCCGGATTTCGCGGCACGCATCGAGGAGGAGACCACGTCGCTGAGCAAGTTCCATATCGAGGATATGGAGGTGAATGTCGGCGTGCAGCGCGGTTTGCGCTCGAGCCGGGCCGTGCGCGGGCGCCTCAGCCATCTCGAAGAGCCGGTCTGGCGCGTGCAGCGCTTCCTCGCCACGCAAATCCTGGCCGCCCGGCAAGCAGGCGAGCGGGCCGCATGATCCCGCTCGCCGGCAAGCGCGTGCTGGTGACGGGCGCCAGCCGGGGCATCGGCCTCGGCATCGCCCGCGCCTTCGCGGCTGCCGGCGCCGATCTCGCCATCCTGGCCGACAATGCCGAGGTGACGGACGCGGCCGCTCTGCTCGGGCGCGAGCATGGCAGGCCGGTCCGGGTCTGGCGCTGCGACATCACCAGGCCGGAGGAACTGGCCGCCGTCGCCGCCGAGATCGAGACGCTCGACATCCTCGTCAACAATGCCGGCCTGGAGCGGATCACGCCGATCGAGGATCCGGATCCCGAGATCGACCGGCTGTTCGAGCGCATGATCGCGATCAACATCACCGGCACCTGGGCCGTGACGCGGGCGCTCGTCGGCCGGCTCCGGCGCGGCGGCCGGATCATCAACACCGCCTCGGTCTGGGGCAAGAGCGCCGTCGCCGAATTCTCGGGCTATGTCGCGACCAAGCACGCGATCATCGGCCTGACCCGCTCGCTCGCCCGAGAGCTGGGACCGCGCGGCATCACCGTCAACGCCGTCTGCCCCGGTTGGGTCAGGACCGAGGCGTCGCTGCGCTCGCTTTCCACCATGGCCGAGCGCTCGGGCCGCAGCGAGACCTCGATGCTGGGCGACATCTTGGCGGCGCAGGCGCTGCCCGGGCTGATGGAACCGCAGGATGTGGCCGGCCTCTATCTCTATCTGGCGAGCGATCTCGCCGCCAACATCACCGGCCAGGCGCTCGGCATCGATCGGGGCGAGTTTCCGGGATGAGCGAGCTCGCCGGCCGCACGATCCTGGTGACGGGGGCAGCGAGCGGCATCGGCCGCGCCGCCGCCGAAACGCTGGCCGAGGCCGGCGCCCGGCTGGCGCTGCTCGACCGCGCGACGATCGAGGGCTTCGCGGATCATCTGGTGCTGAAGGCCGATCTCGCCGACGAGGCCACGATCGATGCGGCGGTCGAGGCAGCCGATCGCCGCCTGGGCGGAATCGACGGGCTCGTGCATGCCGCCGGCATCTTCTCGGCGGCGCCGCTGACCGAGACCGCGCTGGCCGATTTCGAGCGCATCGTCGGCATCAATCTGACCGGCACCTTCCTGGTCGTGCGCGCCACTGTGCGCGGCATGAAGCGGCATGGACGCGGCGGCCGGATCGTGACCCTGGGCTCGGAGCTGTCCGCCCTCGGCCGCGAAGGCCATGCCGGTTATTGCGCCTCCAAAGCCGCCGTCGCCGCCATGACCCGCTGCTGGGCGCGCGAGTTCGGGCCGGAGATCCTGGTCAATACCGTGGCGCCCGGCCCGACCGACACGCCGATGCTGGATTGGCCGGGCCTGGACGCGCATTGGCAAAAGATCGAAAGCGGCAATCCGCTCGGCCGGATCGGGCGGCCTGCGGAGATCGCGAGCGTGATCCGCTTTCTGATGGGGTCCGGCGCCGGCTTCGTCACCGGGCAGACGATCGGCGTCAATGGCGGCGCGGTGATGGGGTGATTGGGGGGAGCATGGCCGAGCGCGTATTGATGAACGAGCTGAGCTGGACCGAGTATCAGCGCCGGATCGAGGCGGGCGCTCTCGTCATCCTGCCGGTCGGCGCCACCGAGCAGCATGGGCCGCATCTGCCGATGGGCACGGATGCGATGCTGGCGACGGCGATCGCGACCGAGGTCGCGCGCGAGCTCGGCGCCGTCGTCGCCCCGGTCGTCGCCTTCGGCTACAAATCCCAGCCCAAGATGGGCGGCGGCAATCATTTCTGCGGCACCACCAGCCTCGATGCCGATACGCTCGCCCACATGCTGCGCGATATCATCCGCGAGCTGGCGCGGCATGGCGTGCGCCGCATGGTGCTGCTGAACGGCCATTACGAGAATATGATGTTCACGATCGAGGGCATCGACCTGGCGCTGCGCGAGCTGCGCTATGACGGCATCGCCGATTTCCAGGTGCTGCGGCTGGAATATTGGGATTTCACCCGACCCGAGACCTTGGCCAAGGTGTTTCCAGACGGGTTCCCCGGCTTCGCGCTCGAGCATGCGGCGGTGATGGAGACCTCGCTCATGCTGCATTTCCATCCGGCCCTGGTCGATCTCGCGGCCATGCCCGAAGAGCCGCCGGCGGATTTCCCGCCTTACGACATGTATCCGACCCGGACTGGCTGGGTTCCCTGTTCCGGCGTATTGTCGCCGGCCAGGGGAGCGGATGCGGAGAAAGGCGCGCTGCTCGCGGCCGACTATATCCGTGACGTGACCGCCGCTATCCGCAAGGAGTTCCCATGAGCCTGGAACGCATCCCGCCCCGGCGCGGCCGGGCCGTCCGGCTCAAGGCCGGGCAATCGATCAGGGTGATCAACACCCATGGCCATCAGGTCGTCGATAGCTGGGCCTTCGCCGATCCGGATCTCTCGGAATTCCTGTCGATGGAGCATATGCGCGCCGCCATCGACCGGCTGACGCCGAAGCCCGGCGACAAGCTCGTGACCAACCGGCGCCGGCCGATCCTGACACTGATCGAGGACAGCTCGCCGGGCATCCACGACACCTTCATCGCCGCGTGCGACATCTATCGCTACCAGGGACTGGGCGTCACGGAATATCACGACAATTGCACCGACAATCTGCGCGAGGGGCTGGCGGAGCTCGGACTCGAGCCGCCCGAAACGCCCTCGCCGCTGAATCTGTGGATGAACATCCCGGTCGCGCCCGACGGCTCGATCTCGTGGTTGGAGCCGGCCTCGAAGCCGGGCGACTTCGTCGTGCTCAGGGCCGAGATGGATTGCATCATGGCCTTTTCCGCCTGTCCGCAGGATATCATCCGCATCAATGCCGGCGCGCCGACCGAAGCGCATTTCGAGGTTTTGCCATGACTCTTCCCTGGGGCCTCAATTCCGAAACCGGCACGCTGCGCCATGTGCTGCTGGGCAAGCCCGATTTCTTCGAATGGCGGCCGGTGAGCGCCGTCGCGCGCCAGACGCTGGCACAGGGACTGGCCTTCGACGCTCAGAAGGCGATGGCCCAGCATCGCGAGATGGTCGATGCTTATGAAGCAGCCGGCGTCGCCTGCCATTGGCTCGACGCCCGGCCGGAGCTGAAATACAGCGTGTTCGCCCGCGATTCGAGCTTCATGACGCCTTGGGGCGCCGTCGTCACCATGGTCCAGACGCGCTATCGGCGCGGCGACTATGCGCTGGTGTTCAAATTCTATCAGGAACACGGGATTCCCATCTGGAACATGGTCACCGCCGGCCATTTCGAGGGCGGCGATCTGATGGTGGTCAGGCCCGGCCTGGTGCTGTGCGGCTATGGCGGCGAGCGGTCCGAGCGTGAAGGTGCGGAGCAGGTCTGTAGCTGGTTCAAGGCGGAGGGCTGGGACGCCTTCGCCGTGCCCTTCCCGCCCCATTTCGTCCATCTCGACGTCTCGGTCGGCTTCATCAACGACCGGCTGGTGGCCGTCGCCGAGGATGCGCACCAGCCCTGGTTCATCGATCTCTTGAAGGCGCGCGGCTACGAGATCCTGCCGGTCAGCTATCGCGACGCCATGGCACTGGGCTGCAACCTGGTCAGTCTGGGCCAGGATCGCGTGCTGTCAACCAAGGGGAATGTCACCTTGAACGAGCAAATGCGCGCATGCGGCATCACGGTCTATGATCCGGATCTGTCGCTCTATACCTTGGGCGGCGGCGGCCCGCATTGCCTGTGCCAGGCGCTGCAGCGGGATCCGCTATAGATCATCTCGATATCAATGCTTGCTCAAGATCGGATTGGGTCCGGGCTCGAAGGTGAAGTCGCTGCGCGCCCGTAGAAACTCGTCGACCGCCGTTCGAGCACCGCCATAATCATGGTAGTCGTCGAGGATTATCACACCGTCCGGGCTCATCCGGTCAGCCAGGATTTCCAGGCAATAGGATACCGGGTCATACCAGTCGCAATCGACATGGGCGAAGGCTACCCGATCGATCGTCTGGG
The DNA here is from genome assembly GCA_035539155.1 of Aliidongia sp. Taxonomy (GTDB): domain Bacteria; phylum Pseudomonadota; class Alphaproteobacteria; order ATCC43930; family CGMCC-115725; genus JAXDMU01. The sequence goes on from DATLIZ010000018.1 coordinate 22,375, forward strand.
CCGGCCAAGTCTCCTCGAACAAACCCTTATGCAACTGAATGGCGATCCCATCCACCGGGCGGCCGTAGTGCGCGAAGCTGGCTTTGACATCGTCAAAAAGATTGTCGCGGTATCCGTAATAGTCATCGCCGCCGCGAATGCCGGTCGACTTGCCGGATCTGATGATATCGAAGCGCTCATAGGATTTCGGATCATCCTTGTCGGAGGTCGGAGGGGGAATCATGGCGAACACGTCGAAGCCGTGAAATTGGCGCTCGACCGTCGCATGCCGCGCCAGGACGATGGCCGAACCGCCAAGCGCCACGCCAAATTCGAGGATGTGGCCGGGAACCTCGTCCAGGACCACTTGGCCGATCGCGTCCTCGATGCGCCGGAGCTTCGCGACCGAAAGATAGGTGAGGCCGTCCTTTCGTACCGATCGCGTGTCGCGCTGGAGCGTGGCCGCACCCAGTTCGTCCGATAGGCGCCGCCGCGCCGAACGTAACATATGCAGCAACGACATTGCGCTCCCCCTCGAGCATCAGGATGCCAGGTTGTGGCGGAGCTCAGTATTCTCCCTTCTGATCTTGGCAAAAAGAGACAAAATCTGAACATCTGACTGCCCATCCATTGCCTCGACAATCTGCTGGAAAGCCTATTGCACCATGAGATTTCAATCTACAAGGGCATTGAACAACCCAATTGCCTTGGCGCTTGGAGCGTGATTCACTCGATGTTGTCGCTGGTCGAGGGGAACGATGCGGGGATCGGACAAGCGCTCGGGCGAGCTGTTCTGGTACGTCGCTCTATACCGTGGGCGGCGGCGGTCCGCATTGCCTATGCCAGGCACTGCAACGTGATCTGTCTCTATCCGAATAGTTAGAATACGCCGGCAAGGCGCTGTGGAGAGATGCATGGGCCCGGGCTTCCGGATCGTCAGGATCGCCGATCTGGGCGGCACTTTCGTGTTCGCGGTTCAAGGCGCGCTCGCCGCCATGGTGGCCGATCTCGATCCGGTCGGCGTGCTCGTCCTGGCCAGCCTGACCGCCATCGGCGGCGGCATGATCCGTGACCTGCTGATCGGCGCGCGGCCGGTCGCCGCCGTGGGCGACTGGCATTATTCGGTCATCGTCATCGTGGCGGCGAGCCTGACATGGTTGCTGCGCCCGCTGATCCAGGCCGTGCCGCCCTGGCTGCTGACCGATCTGGATGCCGCCGGCCTGTCGCTTTTCGCCGTCGCCGGCACGCAGAAGGCGCTCGACTATCATATCCATCCCTTGACGGCGAGCCTGCTCGGGACAGTGAGCGCGGTGGGCGGCGGAATCCTGCGCGATGTCGCCTTGAACCAGGTGCCGAAGGTGTTGAACACCGACATCTATGCCACGGCCGCCATGGCCGCGGCCGTGCTCGTCGTCGTCGGCCGGAGCTTCCGCTTGCCGGCGCGGCCGACCGACCTCGTCGCCGGCCTGACCTGCTTCGCCATTCGCCTCGCCGCGGTCGAGCTGCACTGGCAGCTGCCGAAGCAGCTCTACTGATGTGCCTCGTCGGCCGTGCCGGGCGGATAGGACGACGCGTCGCGCCTGATCGCGATGAAGGCGCCGAGCGAGCTCGCGGCCGCCAGTACCGGCCCGCAGACCAGCGGAACATAGAGGAGCCACGGCCAACCCATGGCCTCGCAGATTTCGAGCACCGCGAAAGCGAACGGCGTCAGAACGACCAGGCACAGCGCCTGCCAGTTCGCGCGACGGCGCGCCTGGCGAAATCGGGGAGAATTCCTGATCGCTCTGTATTGCTCGATATAGCTCACATTCCCTCCCGCTCGATCGCGGCCTATCATAAGTGCCGAAACTGACGGCTACCTGAACGCCCCGATCCGCCATGACCGCCTCGCTCTCCTTTCGCCTCGCCACGCTCGGCGACGTTCCGGCCCTGCAAACGCTGATCGCCAGGTCGGTCAATAGTCTCCAGGCCGACGACTACAGCGAGGCGCAGCGCGCCAAAGCACTCGGCTCGGTCTTCGGGATCGATCGCCAGCTCATCCGCGACGGCACCTACTACATCGCCGAGGAGGCGGGCGGGATCGTCGCTTGCGGTGGCTGGAGCCGTCGCAAGACGCTCTTCGGCGCGGATGCGGTCGCAAACCGGGACGATGATGCGCTCGATCCCGCGCTCGACCCTGCCCGCATCCGCGCCTTTTATGTCGATCCGGACTGCGCGCGCCGGGGCATCGGCACGCAATTGCTGGAAGTGTGCGAAGCGGCGGCGGTGGCGCAAGGCTTCACCCGGCTGGAACTGGCCTCGACGCTGACCGGCATTCCGCTCTATCGCCGGCGCGGCTATGCGCCGCTGGAGCCGGTGGAGGTGCCGCTGCCAGGCGGTGGCTCGCTCACGGTACTGCGCATGATCAAGGAACGGCGCTAGTTCACGTCCTTTTCGCCCGGGATGAACAAGGTGTTAGTGCCGAAATCGATGACGGCCTGGTTCGCGAGCATGAAATCGGCACCGATCCGCGCGAGGTGGTTTGCGTCCGGGTCCGGCTTCCGCTCCTCGGAATCATAAGCATAAGAATCAAGGATATGAGGTTGGCCGGGTGCCGTCTTCTGACCATTGATCGTAATGGAGACTGGCTTCTTGGCGATAAAGACCTCTCCGGTCGACCCTTTCGGGCCGCCATATTCAGCAATCGCCGGGCCGACCGCTATGCCGGCGCTGCGCGCGAACTCGATGTCCAACATATTTTCCGCAACGGTGCTGACGTTCATATCGACGGCGACGCCATCTACGGTGGCGTGGACGAAGTAGGCATTGTTCTTCTCGTCCCAGATCATCGGATGCGCGACATAACCCTCGGCGATGAGGCTTTGGTCCTCTTTTCGCGAATCCTGCGGGCTCTCGGGAAGAGCGAGGCGTGAGCGATTATAATCCAGGACGACGCGGCTGGCGCGCAGCCAGCCGATGCCGAGCATCCCCTGCATCGGGGGATCTTGCGGAACTTCGAAGACGAGCAACGGGACATCCGTGAACTTTTCACCGGCGACCCGGAGCTGCGGCAGCACCACCTTGGCGCGGCCCAGCCCGCTCAGATGGCCGATCGACGAGATGCCGTAATTGTCGAGTTCCACCAAGTTGGTTACGCCGGCCGCGGCAGCGTTGGCATGCGTGGTCATCATGTAGAAGCCCGCATTGGCGTGGACCATGAAGAGGAAGGGCTTCCCGTTCAACTGGACCTGGACGAACGGACGGATGCCCGAAACGGTCCGGAACTGAACAGGCGTATAGCTTGTCGACGCCTGGACGGACGAAGCGCTCGCGAGCACCCCGACGAGGGCGCCGAGCATGTGTTTGAAATCTTTCATTCTACCTGCGTTAACGGACGTCAGCTGTCCGGCACCTTTTGATCGAGGACCGCCGAAACTTCAATGGTCAAAAGCTCGCAGCCATTACCAGGTTTCAATGCGCTAAGTTCGGCTCAGCGCCGCCGCGATCCGGTCGCCGAGCACGCCCAGGGCCTGGCTCATGCCGTTGACGGTGGCGTCGATATCGGTGCCCGCCGGCACCTCGATCCGTTCCTCCCGGCCGAGCTGTGCGGCACCGAGCAGCGTCCAATGGGCGAGCAGCGTCACCTTGCCGGACGGATCGCCCTCGAACAGCTCGATCTGGACATCGAGGCCGCGCACAATCTTGGGCGGCGCCGGATCGTCGGCGCGCACGGTCGAGCCGGGGCCGAGGCGCTGCGCCAGATCGGCGGCGAGCGCGTGCCGGGCGAGCTCGTCGAGCGCGCCGGCCCAACGGTCGCTGTCGGCGAGATCGAGCCGGCCGGGACCGGCGCGGCGCACGATCTGCGGCCGGTCGAGCTCGGGCGGAATGGTCACGCTGTCGAGTTGCACCGGCGGGGTCACCGTCCGGCCCGGCGCCGCCGATCCCGGTACCGGATCGAGGGTGTGGAAGCGCGTTGCCGGGCTGGCGCAGGCGGCGAGCAGCAGGGCGCTGCCGATCGCGAGCATCTGGCGAAGCTGCATCATCCGTTCCCCTGCTATTGAGCCGCCCGGCCGCGGATCAACGCTTCCGGATGCTGATCGAGATAATCGGTGAGCGCCCGGATCGAGCGTGCGGCATCGGTCAGCTCATGGACCATCGCCGGCAGGTCGCGGCTGCGATCGCCGCCATTGCCGACCATCTTCTGCACTGCCTCCAGCGTCTGCTGGGCGGCGTCGCCGGTCTTGCGCAGGCTCTCCAGGGTCGGGCCCAGCTCCTTGTTCGCCTGCTGGGTGATCTGGTCGAGATTGGCCAGCGTCCGGTCGAGCGACTTGACCGAGCGGCCCAATTCCGGTCCGGCCGTCGCCTGGTCGAGATGGGCGATCACGTCATGCAGCCCCGAGCCGATCTCGGCGAGCGGCAAGTTGGCGAGCTTGCCCATGAACTGATCGGCCGAGTTGGTCAGCGTATCGAGATCGGACGAGGCGGCCGTGGGCATTTGCGGCTTGTCGCCCTGATAGACGATCGAGGCCGCCGGCGCGTCCCGCACCATGTCCATCGTGATCAGCCGCTGGCCGGTCAACAGGCTGCCCGAACCGACGCGGGCGCGCAGACCTTCGGAGACCAGCTTGTCCATGATCTGATTGACCATGTCCGTCGGCGGTACCGGTGATTCATGCGTGAGCGGCAGCAAGGTCGGGTCGATCGCGAAGGTGACGGGGGCCCGCAGCGTGCCGGAAGCGGCATCGTATGCCAGATGGACGTCGGTCACCTGACCGATCCGCATGCCCTTGAGCTCGACCGGCGCGCCGGCATTGAGCCCGTGCACGGTACCCGGGAAATAGGCGACATAGGTGACGGTCGGGCCGGAGGGCTGCTGATCCGCCGATTCCTCGTCATTGTAGAGGTAGAATTCGGCGCCTTGCGGGCTGGCCGCATCCCACATCGCATAGTCCGAGGTGTCGAAGGCGATGCCGCCGACGATCAGCGCTTCGAGCGACCGGGTGCTGGCGCGCAAGCCGCCGGCCCCGGCCGAGATCGCGAGGCCGCTCACATTCCAGAAATGGCTCTTGGGCCGGACCAGCTTGTCGTAGGGCGCGCGGACATAGATGAAGATGTCGGCATGTTTGGCATCCTTGTCGAGCGCATAGCCCAGCACCTCGCCGACCTTGATGCCGCGATAATAGAGCGGCGAGCTCTGATCGATCGAGGCGAGGTCGTCGGCATGCAGCGTGAAGCGCGTGCCGGGCAGATCCTCCTCATCGACCACCGGCGGCTCTTCCAGCCCGGTGAAATGATCGGTTGCCGGCTGACCGGGCTTGCCCGGATCCATCTCGATATAGGCGCCGGAGACAAGCGTGGTGAGGCCGCTGATACCCGAGGCACTGACGCGCGGCCGGACGACCCAGAAGCGCGCATTGCTGGTGACGTGATCCTCGACCTGGCCATCCATGACCGCCGTCACCTCGACGCGGCTCATATCCGGCGTCAGCACCACCGATTTGACGGTGCCGAGATCGACGTTCTTGTGCCGGATCTTGGTATGGCCGGCCTCGATTCCGTCGGCGGAGAGGAAGCTGATAGTGACGGTCGGTCCGTGATCAGCGAAGGTCTGGTAGCCGATCCAGGCGACGATCAGGAAGGCGCCGATCGGCACCAGCCAAATCAGCGGCAGCAGCCGGCTGCGCCGGATGCGGACCTGGCCTTGCTCGCTCATGGCCGCGCTACCTTCCCGGCCTCGACCTCATCCCACATCAGCCGTGAATCGAAGGATCGCGAGGCCAGCATGGTCAGCACCACGACGGCGGCGAAGGCGACGGCGCCGGGCTCGGCATCGACGCGGGTGAGGGCCCCGAACTGAACGAGGGCGGTCAGGATAGAGAGCATGAACACATCGATATTCGACCAGCGGCCGATCCCTTCGATGAAGCGGTAGAGCCGGGTCCGCGCCAGCACTCGCCGGGTGAAGCCGTGCCGGATGGCGATTAGGAACCAGGTGAGGCCGGTGAGCTTGATCAGCGGCACGGCGATCGAGGCGGTGAAGACGATGAGGGCGAGCGGCCAGAGCCCAAGGGACAAAAGCTCGCGCACGCCGGAGAAGATGGTCGCGTCATCCTCGCGTCCGAACCGGACGATGCGCAGGATCGGCAGGATATTGGCCGGGATGTAGAGCAGGAAGGCGGCGGAGGCGAAAGCCATGGTCAGCGGGATCGAATTAGGCTTGCGCCGGTGCATCCGGGCGCCGCAGCGGGGGCAGTGCGTGCCCTCCGCCGACAGCGGCGCCAGCAGGCTGCATTCGAGGCAATCGACCACCTCGCCGGCCTCGGCCCCCTTCATCACGCCCGGACCGATCGCATCCCAGACCGCGTTCCGGTCGAGCACCCGGTCGATCAGCAGCACGACCAGGGCAAAACCCGCCAGCGCCCAGCCGCCGGTCGCGATCTCGACCGTCGCCACGTCGCGGATGCGCGTGTAGGCCACGACCGCGCCCAGGAGATAGACCTCGATCATGGCCCACGGCCGCAACAACTCGGCATAGCGGAACAGCCGGCCGAGCCAGGGACGCTTCTCGTGATAGCGGATCAGCAGCAGCGACAGCATCAGCGCCGCGAGCCACAGGACGGGAATGATGACGGTGAAGAGCCCAACCAGCGTGCCGAGCAGCGGAAACCCGTCGCTCCACAGCGAGACCATGCCGGTGATGGTGAGGTTCTGTCGCTCGGCGCGCTGGAAGGACACCATCATCAGCGGCATGAGATTGGCCGGCAGCAGCAGGAAGCAAGCGGCGAGCCCGAGCGCCAGGGAGACGGTCAAGCCGCCCGGCGTCCGACGCAAGAGCGTGGCGCCGCAACGCGCGCAAGACGCGACGGAATGAGCCGGCAAGGGAGGCACGCTCTGGGCAAGGCCGCAATCGGGGCAGTAGATCCGCCCCATCCGCTCGGCAGGCGCAATATTCATTGAGACCCTCGATCGGACGCGGCCCAGGATCGGGCCGCGCTCCAGATCAACGCAGCACGCTTTCATAAGTTGCGTGAGCGCTCCGCCATATCCCGCGCGGGTTTCCCTGCGGGGATGCTACATCCTGATTAGTCGCAAGGCGCCCGGCCGGCATAGACCTGATCCGGCGAGGTCAGCCCGCCGACGGCACCGCCGGCGACACCGCCGGCCACGGCGCCCGCCGCAGGATTGCCACCCAGCGCGCCCACGACCGCACCACCCGCCGCACCAATACCGGCCCCGGTCACCGCACGGCACCCAGGCGTTTCGCCACAAGCCGTCAACGAAAGTGAACTCGCCGCCATAAGCGCCAAGATTAAGGAACGCCGCATGATAGATCTCCTCGACCTAAGTTCGTTCAGTGAACATTAGGGAGGTAGCGCCGGTTCCAGAACGACCAGCGCGGCATTTAGCAGCTTCTGTAAATGATTGGTATCAAGCCTAGTAATCGCCGGAATTACCGATTACGGCGCCGCACCTTCCAGACTGTCATGTCCGAACGTGCCGCGGCCGACGGCGGAGGCCGGCAAGCTGATCTTGCCCTCGTCCAGCAAGGTCCGCAGATAGCGGAAGGCGCGGATGGTCTGCGCCTCCAGATGCTCGCCGGCGATGATGGCGGGATAGCGCGGCGGATTGTCGGGGCTGCAGAAGGCCGGCATCGGCTCGACCCGGGTCGGGTAGTCGAGCGCGTTGAAGAGCGGAAAGCTGAAACGCTCGCGCGGAGTCTTGATCACGCGATGGCCGGTGGCGACGAAACGGCCGTTCGACCAGGCTTCGAGCATGTCGCCGATATTGACGACGAAGGCGCCCGGGATGGGCGAGGCGTGAATCCAATTCTGCGCCGAATTCTGCACCTGCAGCCCGGGCTGGGTCGAATGCAGAAGGGTGAAGCATTCGAAATCGGTATGCGGGCCGATGCCCCAATCGCTCCGTGTCTGGGCGAGATGGCTCGGCGGATAATGGATGAGACGGAGCTGCGAGGTCGGCTTGGTCAGGTAGGGCGCGAAATGATCCTCCTCGAGCCCGAGCGCCAATGCGAAGCCGCGGAACAGCGTGCGGCCGAGGCCGATCGCCGCCCGGTAGTAGTCCGTCACCTGCCGGCGAAATTCCGGCAGCTCCGACGGCCAGACGTTGGGGCCGAGCATGCGGTTGCCGGCGCGGTAGTCGGGATCGTCCGCTGGCAGGTCGAGGGCGGTATCGAACGCCTCCTTGAGATCGACCACGTCCGGCATGCTCTCGTAAAAGCCCTCCTCGCCGGTCGGCACATAGCCGCGATGACAGGTCGAGAGGCCGATATGGTATTTCTGCTTCACCGCCATGGGCAGCGCGAAGAAATCGCCCGCCGCCGCCTCAAGCCCCTCGATCAATTCGGGGGCGATGCCGTGGCCGGTAATATAGAGGAAGCCCACCCGGCTCGCCGCCTCGGCGAGATCGGCCGCCACCCTCGCCTTTGCCGCGGCGTCGGCGCCGCTGAGCGGGGCGATGTCGATCACCGGAATCCGGTCGAAGGCGGTCACGGCAGGATCCGCGGCATGAGGGCGCCGAGATCGCCCGGCAGGAAGCTCGAATCGATGAGCCGCCAGCGCTGGCGCCCGGGGCCGCTGAGATCGAGCGTGCCTTCGCTTTCGGCGAAGCGGCCGGATCGGCCGTCGAACAGGCCGGTCCCTTCCAGCCAGGGGAATGTGGAAAGTGCGATCTTCCAGCCCTCCGCGATGCGTCCATAGGCAATCTTCATGGCAAGCCTCCCTTCGGCCGCGGCGCGGTTGCCGGATTCGAGATCGCTGCTCACCAAAGCGGCAAGCGACGGCGCCTGCGGCAGTGCCTCCAGCCGATCCTCGATCAGGATGAAATGGTCGCCGGCGATGACCAGCATGCCGGCGGGGCCGCCTTCCTCCGCGAGCGTGAAGCTGGCGACGGGTGCCGCCGCTTCCGTATCGCGGCGCCAATCCTCACGGTAATCGGCATGGATGCCGAGCTCGATCAGCAGATCACCGTCGAGCGTGAAGTTCGCCTCGTCCGGCGGGCCGCCCGGCGGATGGTAATCGAGCCGGCGGCGCCAGCGGCAGAAGCCGCCTTCAGTCTCGAAGCTGCCGGCGAAGCCGTACATCTTCGCCAGTTCGACCAATTCCGCATCCGTATAATCGCCGAAGCTCGACGCCGCGCGGCTGGGCCTATCGGCCGGAATCCGGATATCGGCGAAGAGCCCGCGCGTCTGCAGCCACAGCACGCGCGTATCGGTGTCGCGGCGCCCGTCGGGCAGGATCATGACCTCGCGCCGCCATAGGCCGGTGAGGTCGGAGGGAATAGGATCGGACATGGCCCGAACCCTGCAAGGCACGGGCCACCCCTTCCCCGACTTTCAGGTGTCCCATGTCCTTTCGCATCGCCGAACGCTGGTTCGAGTTCGAGACCATGGGTGACGGCATCACGCTCATCTGGGAGCCGCATGTCATCCCGCTCATGCGCTGCAATATCTGGCATGTGCGCGGCCGCGACCGGGACCTCATGATCGATACGGGCATGGGCATCGCCAGCCTGGAGGCCGCCGCCCGGCACCTGTTCGACAAGCAGCTGACCGCGGTCGCGACGCACACCCATCTCGACCATGTCGGCTCGCATCACGAATTCGCCGACCGCATCGCCCACCCGATCGAGGCGCCGCGCCTTGCCACTCCGGGCAAGGTCAGCCTGAAGCGCGACGATTACCCGGCCGCCTTCGTCGCCAGCATCGAAGAGGCCGGCTACGAGATGCCGCCCTTCTACATCACCGCCCTGCCGCATGAGGGCTACGATCTCGATTCCTACCGGCAATTGCCGGCGCCGGTGACCGGCACGGTCGAGGAAGGCGATGTGATCGATCTGGGCGACCGCGTGTTCGAGGTACTGCACCTGCCCGGCCATTCGCCCGGCAGCATCGGGCTCTGGGAGAAATCGACCGGCATCCTGTTCTCGGGCGACGCCATCTATGACGGGCCGCTGCTCGACGGCGGCAGCGATGGCGATATTCCGGCCTATATCAAGACCATGCACCGGCTGGCGGAGATGCCCGTCCGGGTCGTCCATGCCGGCCATGATCCGAGCTTCGATCGCGACCGGCTCAAGGAACTGACGAGGAAATATCTCGACCGGCGCGAGCGGCGCTGACGGGGATTATTTCCCTTCGGCGCCGAGCAGCTTGGGCAGGTCGCCCAGCAGCGCCACCGCCGAGAAGGCCGCCGTGCCGACCAGCATGAAAAGCGTGGCGCCGACGCACATGGTCGGCTCGAACCCCAGGCGCAGGCTGTTGAACACCTTGATCGGCAGGGTCTCGACGCTCAGGCCCGCGACCATGTAGGCGATGACGTATTCGTTCAGGCTCAGGACGAAGACGAAGATCAGGCCCGAGACGATATAGGGCAGGATCAGCGGCAGCACGATGGTGCGGAACACCGTCGCCTCGCTGGCGCCGAGCGTGCCGGCGGCCTCGATCAGCGAGCGGTCGATCAGGCGGAAGCCGAGATTGACCGAGACCAGCGGCACGGCGAGGAAGACCACGCCATGGCTCATGACGATATCCTCGATCTTGCCGGGGTGGCCGATCCAATCCCAGAAGATCAGATAGACGACCGAGACGACCACCGCCGGCAGCATGAAGGGCGTGGTGCCGAGCGCGCTCAGGAGCTTGGAGAAGCGCGAATTATATTTCCAGACCGCATAGGCGAGCGGCAGCGCCAGGCTCATCGCCATGAGCGAGGACAGGATCGCGATCAGCAGCGAGGACCGGAACGCCTCGAGCCAGGCCGGATCGCTGAAGAACACGCCGTACCAATGCAGGCTGGTCTGCTCCGGCGGGAAGCTCATCCGCCGCGTCGAATTGAGGCTGACGCCGGTGACCACGACCAGGGGTGCCGCGAGAAACACGGCGAAGAGCACCAGATAGACATAACGCGCGACGAAGGCGAGGCCGGGGATGGCGAAGGGCTGCGACCGGGTCCCGTCCTCGACATGATCCATATGGGCCGCGTCCGCGGGCTTGGAGAGGGTCATGGCTGCTTGCGTCCGATGAGGGCGGTAAGGCCGGTGAGGCCGAGCGTCGCCGCCAGCAGCAGCAGCGCCATCGCGGCCGAGAGCGGCAGGTTGCCGCCGGTCTGCGCCGCCTTGCCGATCAGGATGGCGAAGGTCCAATGCTCCGGCCGGCCGAGCACCTGCGGCGCCACGAAGGCGCCGATGGTGATGACCGCGACCAGGATCGCCGAGGACAGGATCGGCCCGCGCATCATCGGCACAATCACGGTGAAGAAGACGCGCAGCGGCGAGGCGCCCAGGGTTCGCGCTGCCTCGGACACGTGCCGGTCGAGCCGCGACAGGGCCGGATAGAGCAACAGCACGGTGAAGGGCAGCACCAGATAGACGAGGCAGCTCAGCACCGCGCCGAAATTGGGCGAAAGCGATTCCGGCTGATCCATGAGCCCCAGCCAGACGAAGAGCTGCGACAGGCCGATGCGCTTCGACAGCATCACCTGCCAGGAGAAGGAGACGAGCACGTCTGAGAGCGACAGCGTCGACAGCAGCAGGATGAGCCAGGCGACCTGCGCGCGCCGCGCCATGCGCGTGATGAAATAGGTGAAGGGAAAGGCGATAATCGTGCTGAGGATAGCCACCAACACCGCCAGCTCGGCCGAGTAGAGCAAGGTCGCGAGCGGTCCCGGCTCCAGCGTCTGGGCGAAATTCGTGAATTCGAAGCCGGGGCTCCAAAGCCCGCCCTGATCGCGATGGGCGACGCTCACTTGCAACAGCAGGAACAGCGGCACGACCGAGAGGCCGAGGATGACCAGCGTCGGCCAGCCCAGGACCAGATGCTCGCGCAGCCGGTCGATGGTCGCCCGCCGCGCCGGCACCGCCGTCATTCGGGCAGCACCCGGCAGGAATCGGGCGGCAATTGCACCATGACCCGGTCGTGGGCACCGACGCCGATCCAGTCGCGCGGCGGCATGACGCTGATGATGCGGCCGCCCAAGCAATCGATATGGGCCTCGATGCTGGCGCCCATGTCGCGCACGAAGGTGACCTCGCCCGGCAACCCCCATTCGCCCGGCGCCGCGGCGGCGAGACGCACATCCTCCGGTCGCACCGAGAGGGTGACGGATTTGCCGGCGGCGAGGCCGGCCGGCATGCCCGGCATGTCCAGCATATGCTCGCCGGCGAGGCGGAGCGCGCCCGCCCCGGCAATCTCGGCTTCGATCAGGTTGGACAGGCCGAAAAAGCTGGCGACGAAGCGATTGGCCGGGTTGCGGTAGATCTCGGTCGGCGTGCCCATCTGTTGGACCTTGCCGTGAGCCATGACGATGATGATGTCGGCCATGGTCATGGCCTCGCGCTGATCGTGCGTCACCAGGATGGTGGTGATCTTGAGCTGCTGCTGGAGCAGCCTGAGCTCGACCTGCATCTCCTCGCGCAGCTTGGCGTCCAAGGCCGAGAGCGGCTCGTCGAGCAGGAACACCGACGGCTCCTGGGCGAGCGCGCGGGCGATGGCGACGCGCTGGCGCTGACCGCCCGAGAGCTGGCCGATCGCACGCTTGCCGATATCGGGCAGCCGGATCAGGTGCAGCAGCTCCTGCACCCGCGCCCGCCGGTCGGGCGCCGACATGTGCCGGAGACGCAAGCTGTAGGCGATATTGTCCTCGACATTGAGATGCGGGAACAGCGCCAGCGACTGGAACACCATGCCGAACCGGCGCTCATGCGCCGGCATGCGGGTGATGTCCTTGCCGTTGAGCAGGATCCGGCCCGAACTCGGCAGATCGAGGCCGGCGATGAGCCGAAGCAGCGTGGTCTTGCCGCAGCCCGACGGCCCGAGAAAGCAGACGAACTGCCCGAGCGGCACCGACAGCGAGACATTGTCGACCGCGAGGAAGGAGCCGAAGCGCTTCGACGCTGCCTCGATCTGAAGCCCGATCATGGTGTCGCCCGCCTCAACTGGTCAGCATCTTGGTGAATTGCGCATCCATGAAGTCCAGATGCTCCAATCGCGGCTTCACCGCGATATCGATGGGCGGATGGTCGGTCGAGGCCGCGGCGAACTCGGCATCGGTCAGGTCGAGCAGCTTGCGGTCGAGCAGCGGGCCGGTGCCGATATTCCGCGTCATCAGCTGCTGGGCCGTCGGCGTGCAGATGAAATTGATGAATTCCTCGGCCTCCTCGCCCTTGGTCGAGGCGGAAGGCTGACACATCGAGCCGAAATCGAGAACCCCGCCTTCGGCCGGGAAGATCGACACGACCGGCGTGCCGCTGCGCGCCATGACGCCGGCGACATCGTGGAAATACATGCCGCCGATGACCTCGTCATTCTCGTAGGCGGTCTGCATCGTGCCCTCGGACTCCCACCAGACATGGACGTTGGGCTTCAATTCCGCGATTTTGGCCAGCACCTTGAGGATGCCGTCCTCGGTGTTGAGGATGTCGATACCGCCGAACCAGGTGGCGGCGGTGATCTCGTAGAGGGTGGTGCCGCCGCCCGAGGCCAGGCCCCAGGCATCCTTATGGCCGGGCTCCCACAGCACCTTCCAGCTCGTCGGCAGCGGCTTCAGCACCTTGGGATTGACGATCAGACTTTGATACCAGGCCATGGCGCCGACGCCGTCGACCCCCCGCTCGCCGGTATGGATGTAGCGCTGCTGAAGCTTGTCCAGATTGGGGATGCGCTTGGTGTCGTAGACGCGCCAGGTCTTGCTGCGGCTGCCGCGCTCGGCATCGAGCTGCGAGGCGGTGCAGAGATCGACCGGAGCTATGCCGGCCCGGTTCGATTCCTGGATCTGCATCAGGAACTGGATATTGCCCGGCTCGGACACGGATTCGACCTTGATGCCGGTCGATCTGGTGAATTCCGGATAGATGAATTTGATGAAGCTGTTCTCGAAATTGCCGCCGAAGGTGGCGACCTTGAGGCTGCGGTCGGCGGCCCAGGACGGGCGGATAAACGGGGCGGCCAGCATCGCGGCACCGACATTCTTGAGCAAACGGCGCCGGGTCGGCCGCCTTCTGACATCCTCTGCGCGCGTCACTCGTCACCTTTCGGTCTGATAAGGTTCAACCGGGAACGGTGCAAGGCCCGGGCCATCCGATAGAGTCTCGGCGCCGCGCGCCGCCCCGCGCATGATCGTATGCAGCCTGCCCAAAACTTGGCCGCGCAATGCTCTACTTTACGGCACTGCCTTTTTAAATGCCATTGACTGCCTTGACTTTCGGCTTGGCACCTTGATTGCTTGCGTATGCGTCTCGAATACGGATCGATCGAACCGGGAGAGCTGGGCATGGAAGCGAACGGGGTCGGCACGGGGGCCGCCGAAGGTGGGGCCATGGGTGCGCGGTTGATGCCTTTCACCGCCATTCCGGTGATCGATATCGCGGCACTCGCGGGATCGGATCCCGCGGCCAGGCTGGCGACGGCGATGGAGATCGGCGCGGCTTGCCGGACGGTGGGATTCTTCTACATCCGCAATCACGGCGTACCGCAAAGCCTGATCGACCGGACCTATGCGCATTCCCGCGCCTTCCACGCATCCGCGAGCGAGCTGAAGCAACGGGTCAACGTCTCCAATTCCCCCGGCAATCGCGGCTGGTCGCCGGTCTCGTCGGAAGACGACAAGGACGATCCCGAGCTCTACCGGCTGGTCGAGCCCAAGGACGGTCAGGACGACTACCTGACCAAGCCCCGGCTGCACGCCGCCTTCGACCTTTCGCTCGACATTCCGCACGACGATCCAGACTTCCTCGCCGGCAACATCATGCTGGTGCCGAACCAATGGCCGGACTGGATGCCCCGCTTCCGCACCGAGGTGATGGAGTATTTCGACGCGGTGATGGGCGTCGGCGACCAGCTTTTCCGCGCCTTCGCGTTGGCGCTCGACCTGCCGGAGAATTTCTTCGTCGACAAGGCGCGAAAGCCGACCTCGCAGCTCCGCCTGCTGCATTACCCGCCGAACGATCTGCCGATGGACAACCGGAATCTGGGCATCGGGGCACATTCGGACTTCGAATGCTTCACCATCCTGAACCAGCTGCAGCCGGGGCTGCAGGTGATGAACGCGGCGGACGAATGGGTCGAGGCACCGCCGATCGAAGGCACCTTCATCGTCAATGTCGGCGATCTGATGGAAGGCTGGACCAACGGGCTGTTCAAGGCAACCCAGCATCGAGTGGTCAATACCGGCAAGGAGCGCTATTCGATGCCGCTGTTCTTCGCCGCCGACTATCACACCGAGGTCGAGCCGCTGCCCCAATTCGTCTCGGACGAGAACCCACCGCGCTATAACAAGATCGTCGCCGGCGACCATCTCGCCGGCTTCAGCGTCAATGGCTGCAAGCATCTGCGCAAGCGGGTGCTGTCCGGCGATCTCAAGATCGGCTTCCCGATCCACGCCGAGAACCCGTTCAAGCGCAAGGCCGTCAACGAGATGGCGTAGATCCGGCCTCGCAGCCGGCATGTGGCTTGAGGATCCGTTCGGTCGAGGCTGGGTGACGCGCCAGCATCGCCGCCGGACGGATCGGCCGCCGGACCAGCTCGCCGCCGCAATTCGGGCAGATCCCGCTTAGGGGTCCGTCCGCGCAGGCGGCGCAGAAGGTGCATTCATAGCTGCAGATGCGTGCCGTTGCCGATTCCGGTGGCAGATCTGCATTGCAGCATTCGCAATTCGGACGCAGGACCAGCATCGCTCTCTCCCGCTGCTCAACGGACGAGCAGGCTGCCCGCAAAGCGTTCTCGAGGGCAACGACCTTCTGCCGATCTTTTCAGCCTTCGGCGAATCCGAAGGCTGTGTCGCGAACTGCCGCATTGCCCGCCCGCCGACGGCTGGCCCAGGCTCGGGACGTTCCGTGCCCGAGGGTGCCCATGGTCCTGACCGTCTCGCTGCTGACCTTCCTGCTCGCCGGCTTCGTCAAGGGCGTGATCGGCCTCGGGCTGCCGACGGTCGCGGTCGGCCTGCTCGGCCTGGTCATGCCGCCCGCCCAGGCGGCTGCCCTGCTGATCATCCCGTCCTTCGTCACCAATGTCTGGCAGCTGGTCACCGGGCCGGCTTTCCGGCCGTTGCTGCGGCGGTTCTGGACGCTGCTCTTCGGCATCTGCCTCGGCACGCTCATCGGCGGCTGGCTCGGTGCCGGCGTCGGCAAATCCGCCGATGCCTGGCTGGGAGCGGCCTTGCTCGCCTATGCGGCCCTCGGCCTGTCCCGGCTCAACTTCTCAGTCTCGCCCAGATTCGAGCCGATCCTGTCGCCGGTGATCGGCGTGGCGACCGGCCTCGTCACCGGCGTCACCGGCGTTTTCGTGGTGCCCGCCGTGCCCTACCTCCAGGCGCTGGAACTGGAGCGCGACGATCTGGTCCAGGCGCTGGGCCTGTCCTTCACGGTTTCGACGGTGGCGCTCGCCGGCAGCCTGGCGCATAGCGGCCTGCTGGGCGGCCCGCTCCTCGGCTGGTCGCTGGCGGTGCTGGTGCCGGCCTTGGCGGGTATGGCGATCGGGCAATGGGCCCGCAACAAAATAAGCGCGCAGACATTCAGGACGTGGTTCTTCATCGGCCTGGCGGCATTGGGCATCGACCTCGTGGCACAGGCGGCTTTTTGAGCCGCCCGCAAAGGCTGGCAGCCATACTCAACATCGATGATCAAGGCGCCGACGGCATGAATACGGCAGCGTGAATATTCGTCAAATCCAACGCTTCATCGTCGGTAAATATTTAAGTCCTGGTATAGGCCTGCCCCTTTCGGCAGCGATCCTCTTTCCGCCGCAAACGCAATATTTCAGCGGGCGGAGACCGAATTTTCCACATTCCTGGATAGGAAGATTGACTATGGTTCTTATCGCCAAGCTGTCGCTGGCCGTCGCGATCGTCGCCCTCGCCGTCGGCGCCGCACGGGCTGACACGATCCGCTATCAGAATGGCGGGACGCCGAATACGATCGCCTATTCCTTCACCGCCCAGTCCACCGGCGACGTGATCGCCTATTTCGCCGGCTCGACGGCGGGCTATGAGGAATCGCTCGGCCTGATGGACAATGGTGTTCTGACCAGTGCCGGCTTCGGGCTCGACGACCATACCGCGTCGATCGGCCAGAGCTTCGATCTCGGCCATGTCACGGCCGGCGACAAGCTGACCTTCGTGCTCGACATCACCTCGCCGTCGCTCGGCTATGTCTATTCCGACCCGACCATGAACGCCGCCTATGACGGCTCGATCGACACCGGCGGCTACGACCACATCTATTCGGCCGCCTATAAGACGCCGACGCCGAGCCTGCCGGGCGTGCCCGCCGGCACCTATGTCGCTTTCGAGGATCTTCCCTTCTCGACCGCCAATTTCGACTATTTCGACGAAACCTTCGTCGTCACCAATGTCGCCACCAACGCCCCCGCCAAGACCGCTGTGCCCGAAGCGGGAACCGTCGCCTTGATCGGTGCCGGGCTCGGCGTGATGGCCTTGCTCCGGCGGCGCAAGCCCGCCCGGATCTAGCGCCCGCCCTCCCGATGCTCGCGTCGCCAGGCGGCCGGGCTCTTGCCGACATGGCTGCGGAACAGCTTGGTGAAATGCGCCTGGTCGGAAAAGCCGCATTGGAGCGCCAACTCGCTCAAGCCCATGTCGCTGGTCAGCATCAGCTCGCGCGCCCTCTCCAGCCGGCGGGCGATGATATAGGCGTGCGGCGCCTCGCCCAGGCTGCGCTTGAAGGC
>DATLIZ010000019.1:0-228975 GCA_035539155.1 Aliidongia sp.
CTGATCGAGAACTTCTTCTGCAAACTCAAAGAGTTCAAACGCATCGCCATGCGAAGCGACAAAACAGACCTGAGCTTCTCCGCCATCATCCATCTCGCCGCCGCTGTCATTAACTCACGATGAATCTCAACAGGCCCTAGACCGCGATGACTTTAGGTCGAGTCGACCTAAAGTCTGAATCGCTGTCTAATCATATGTTTAGAGCCTGATGACATTAAGTCGCTTCGACTTAATGTCATCAGGCTCTAATACCAAATCCCGGCATCGGGATTTGGTATTAGAGCGATGGCGAGCGCGCGCCGCATGGCGCGAAAGCCAAGCCCGCCGGAGGTGGGCGTCCACCGATTGAGGCCCCAGGTAAGTGCTAAGCCACCTGATTTAGCAAGGTCGAACTTTTCGCCGGTCGAGCTGTTGATTCATCTGAACGCACTCTTCACGAGGAGACGAAAGATGGATAAGCAGCGCGTCGTCGGCGCGGCCCAGCAGGCCAAGGGCAGCGTCAAGGAAGCCGCCGGCAAGGTTACGGGCAACAAGAAGCTCGAGACCAGCGGCGCCATCGACAAGGCCGAAGGCAAGATCCGTGAAGGGGTCGGCAAGGCCAAGGACACGGTTCGCCAGGCGGCCAAGCACTAAGGCTATTCGTCTGAGTTCGGACATGTCCGAACTCAGACGGTCGCTCAAGCGCCGCGCGGGTCGCCTCCGCGACCCTGAGGCTTTCGCGCCATACGGCGCGCGCTCGCCGTCGCTCGCGGTATAAATTTCAAGTTTCGCCGCCGCATCGAAACGATGCGAGCGGCAAACGGCCGGCGCCGGACCCTTCCCCCGGTCCCGCCCGGCCTATGAAGCGGCCGGATCCTCTTTCCCCCTGAGGATCCGGCCGATTTCATTTCAGCTCACTGTTTGGCGACCCGCCCGGCATTGACGCCGGTGTAATAGATCGCGTCCTCGCGATAGGCGATGAACATGTGGAAATTCTTCAGGATGTTCATGCCGATCAGCAAGTCGGGCATGTAGAGCGCCTGCCGATTCATGTGGGACGAGCCGGCCATGTCCGTATCATGACGCAGCGTCGCCACCATGATGCGCGGATTGTGGATGACGATGTCGCCGATCTTCAGGCTCTGGAAGGTGTGAGCGCTTGCCGCCTGCGGCTGGGAATCAATGGTGACGCCCTCGGTCGGCACCATGTCCGGGGACGAATCGCTCAAGCCGAACCGATCGAGGGCAATGCCGGAAGGCAGCAGGGACCAGCTGGCACCGGTATCGATCATGGCTTTCAGCTTCTGGCCATCCAGCTCCACGTCGACGGTCATCCAATTGGTGTCTTTGTCCTTGTGCACGGGCAACACACCGTAGTCCCCCGACCAGTAGACGGTCTTGCCCGTGCAATGGTCCTGGTCGAAGAAATTGACGACATTTCCTGCCGGATCGATCTCCAGATCCATGAGCTGGTTGGCGCCGGCCAGCACGCCCGCCGCTTTGCCGTCCGTTCCGTCGCCCCCTTTGTGCAAGCCATAGAAATTGAGCGTGCTGCTCTTGACGTTGCCGAGCTCGATCTCGCCGATCTCGACCCGTTCGGTGAGCACCTCGCCGCCGATCGGACGCATGAAGGCATTCGCGTTCAGGAACTGCAGCCCGAGCCGTTGCGCCATGGCGCGGCTGATGCCGTTCCAAACCGCCCCCGTATCCAGCAGCAGCGGCACGGCCATGCCGTGAATCTTGGTTTGAACCACGAGCTGATTGTCGGGAGTGATCTGGGCCTGCATCGTGCCCAGCTTCTTCAAGCTGCAGGCTTCTTCAGCATAGGCCGACTGAGAAAGCGCGGCCAGAACCAGAAGGAGGCCATAGGCCGCCTTGAAAGGAGACATCGACCTCTCCGTTAAAATTGCCATCCCCCGGCCACGCGCCTAGCGTGCGACCACTGCCTCCAGATCTACCATGAAATAGGGCGTTGGGAAGCTCTTTCGCGCTCAGGGCGAGCCTACTGATCGCTGACGGCCCGGACATCGAAGAAATTGCTGCCGCTGAAATAATAGAACGGATCCTGCTCCAGATTGAGCTTCCGGCTGGCGTCGCGGACGTGGGATTTGGTGAAGAGCAGCAGCTCGGCGACATTGATCTTGCCGGCATGGTCCATATCGGCCTCGCCGCCCAGCCCCTTCAGCAGATATGTCGTGAACAACCCGTGCGTGCTGCCGCTGGCGCCGCTCGAATCGAGCGCCTCGCTGCGCGCGCCCGCGAGGATGAAACGTCCGATCTCGTGCCCGACGCTCTTGGCGACGGTCTCGTTGCGGGCCTTCTGCTCGACCGCGTCGCTGGTCGCGAGCGCCGCCGAATAGCAGGTGTCGAGCACCAGCAGCAGGTTGCCCTGCATCTTTTCCAGGAGCGGCAAGAGCTGCGCCTCGCCGAACCCGTCCTCGCGGAACAGGCTCGCGACGATCTCGCGCTCATGCTCCTCCGTGCCGTTGCGAGCCTCGGCGAGCAGATCCTGGTGGCGGACCGCGAAATCGACCGGGGCAAAGTAATATTGCCCATCGATCGCCTCGCCATGGCCCGAGAAATAGATGACGATGATGTCCTGCGGGCGGGCACGCTCCGCCACCGATTGCAGGGCCGCCTCGATATTGGCGGCCGTCGCGTCATTGTCGAGCAGTAGCTTGGCGTTGGCGCGGGCATAGACCGGCGGGCTCGGCCGCTGCAGCATCTCGCCCACCGCCTTGGCGTCGTTGGCGGCATTGGCGAGGCGGAATTCCGCCTGCTGATAATTGCTGACGCCGACGGCCACGATGTAGAGCTCGGCATCGCTCGCGGGCTCGGCGGGTATGCTGCCA
This sequence comes from Aliidongia sp., assembly GCA_035539155.1. Classification (GTDB taxonomy): domain Bacteria; phylum Pseudomonadota; class Alphaproteobacteria; order ATCC43930; family CGMCC-115725; genus JAXDMU01. The sequence goes on from DATLIZ010000019.1 coordinate 2,832, forward strand.
TGGCCGGCATCTGCGGTGGCCGATGGGGTCGCCTGGATCATGATGTCGTCGGCCGGGTTCGATTGAATGGCGCCGTTGGCGGAGCTGGTGGCGAAGCGGAACTCGCCGCCCTTGGCACCGAGCGCCAGTATGACGCTCTCCCGCCGCGCCTTGGAATCCTCGCTTTCGACCGAGCGCTTGCCGTCGATCATGGCGCCGTTGCGCCGGAGCGTCACGCGGCCGAGCCCGCCGCCCTGATCCTCGACCTGATAGCGCGCGAAGAATTCGGCACCACCCCCGGCGGCGGTCAGGCGCCGGGGATTGCCCGCATCCGGCTTGGCCGCGCCCTCGGCCTGGCACGAGGCGGCGCCGGCAGCGCGGATGCACGCTTCGAGCAGCGTCAGCTTCGGCGGCAGGCCGGTCTTCAGCACCGTCTGGGCAGCACCGCCGCGCTCGGTCCCGACCGTCGCGACGCCGTCGCCGCGGAAGCGCGCCAGCACCAGGTCGCGACGATAGAACCGGCTGTAGAGCTGGCCGATCGCGACGAAATCGCCGGCTTTCCCCGGTCCGTTGTCGATGTGATAGCCCACCAGCGTCTCGCCGGAAGCGCCATTGGCGTCGCGGCTGTGATCGAAATAGCCGTCAGGCACCCAGACGACCCAGCGCCGGTCCTGGCGATCGACGAAGAGGTTCATCACCTCGCGCCCGTCCGCCGCGGCATACCAGCGGATCGTGCCGTCGCCCAGCGCCGCCAGCACATATTTGCCGTCGCCGCTGACATTGACGCTCCAGGCCGGCGCGGGCAGAACCCGCTGCCAGGCCTCGCCCTGGGCGCGTTCGAGCCGCAGGAAGAAATCGCTGCCGAGCGCCACGCCGGCATCGCCGGGCAAGATCGCCGCGGAGCGGACATGCTCGTTCGCCTGCAGCGGGATGGCGCGGCCATTGAGCTTGGGCGCGGTGCCGTTGCGCCAATCGACGAGCTTCAGCCTGTCGTCGCTCGGCAGCGCCAGCTTCAGATCGGGGCGCTGCGCGGTCGGGACATCGAGGGTACCTTCGACGAGATCGAACCGGAGCCGGCTCTTGCTGCCCGGCTGCGGCGGGAATTCGACCATGGCGCCGTCGCGCGACACGCGGAACCCGTCCTGCCACGCGTCGCGGAAATCGACATGGTCGGCGCCGCGATGGATGCGCTCGCCGCCATCCGGGCCGATGACGCCAAAGGACGGCTCGGCGCTCGCATAGAGCGTGCCGCCGTCGGGCAAGAGGGCGAGATCCGTCACCGTGTCCTGCGCCGCCGGCAGGTCGCGATCGGCGGTCACGGCGGCATCGGTCCGCCAGAACCGGATGAGCCGATGCCCCTCGCCGTCCTTGTAGCTGCCGGCCGCCGCCAGCGCTGTGCCGTCGGGACGCCAGGCGACGACCGAGAGCGCCCCGCCGCGACCGGGCGCGCCGTCGAGCGTCTGGACCAGCTTCAGCCCCGCCGTCGCGAACAGCGCCACATGCGCGGCCCCCGCCCGGCCGATTGCGAGCCGCTTGCCGTCCGGCGAGAAAGCGGCCCCCCAAGGCCGGTCGTCGGAGAGGCCTGCGAGCGCCGGCTCGGCCAGATTGGGACCATAGAGCCGGATCTTGCCGTCGTCCGAGGTCGCGGCGAGCGAGCCGTCCGGCCCGAAAGCGAGCCAATTGACCGTGCCGCCATATTTATGGTCCTGCGCCACGATCTTCTGCGCGGTGAAATCGACCAGCACGATTCCTGCCGAGCCCTGCAGCCCGACGGCCAGGAACCGCCCGTCCGCCGAGAAGGCGAGCGCCGAGATCGCCTCGGCGAAGCCGCCGATCGAGCCGCGCATATGCGCGCTCTTCCGATCGAGGATGTAGAGCGCCGCCTTGCCCTCGCCGGTCCGGCCGCCGACCGCGACGATGTCGCCGGTCGCGGCCACGGCATAGAGGGCGCCGACATCGCCCGGACCGATCGGCGTGCGCCACACGCTTTCGGGCGAACCGTCGCCGAGCGACCAGGAGCGCGCGGTCTTGTCGTCGGAGACGGTAATGAGCTGCCGGCCGTCATCGGCGACCGCGATGCGGTTGATGATGGCGTTGTGCATGCCGGTCTCGATCCGCAGCACGGGCATGGCGGCCGGATTGTCCTCTGCCATGGCCACGCCGCACCACGCCGTCAGCAGCGACAACAGCAGGAACCGTCTGAACAGGCACGGCATGACGGCGGACCCGTCTTGGTTAAGTGGTCGGGCTGGTATCCAGATTGAAGGCGAGATTGCTCTGATTGGCCGCATCGTCGACGGCATGATCGTAGGCGACGCGCTTTTCCGGGATCGTCTCGGTCGCGCCGACCGCGACCTGCACATTGCGGTTGGCGGTATTGACCGGCGGCCGCGGTGCCGGCGTCGCGGGGGCTGCGGCGGCATTGGCCGCGCTCGTCAGATACTGCATGGAGACGTAGCCGGTCGTGCCGTCATCGAGCGCGACCTTGCGCCAATCGCCCGGTGCCGGCTCGTCCGAAAGCTGGACATGCTGCCCTTTGTAAAGAGCACCGACCTTGGGGCCGCCGGCGCTCGGCGATGCCCGCACATTGACCGCCGCGGTCGCGACGTAATCCTCGCCGCCGGCGCTGGCGATCTGCGCCTGGCGCGCCGCCATATATTGCTGCGCCTGGGGATCGTCCTTGACCAGCTGGTCGGAGGCGAAGCGGAAGGATTGATCCTGCTCGGCCATCTTGCTGCCGAACTGGCGGGCGAGCGCGATCTCGTCGTCGAGCCGGCGCTTCTGATCGCCCAGCTGCGTCGCGGCCTGCTCGCGCGACAGCGCGCCGGCCTTATAGGCTGCCTTGATCCGGTCGGAGGCGGCGAAACGGCATTGCCGGACGGCGGCGAAGGTCGTGCTGGTGCGGTCGATCTCGCCCGCCGCCTTGGTGATGTCGCTCGAGATCGAGCCGGCCAGGGCCGAACGATCCGCATTCTCCTTGGCACGGGCATTGAAGTATCCGGCTGCACCACCGGCCACCAGCCCGACGCCGCCGCCGATCAAGGCGCCCTTGCCGGCATTGCCGCCGGTCGCGGCAGCCCCGGCCGCTCCGAGTGCGGCACCGGCGAGCGCGCCGAGCAGCGCGCCCTGGGCCGCCTCCTGGAGATAGAATGATTTGGATTCGGCGAAAGCCACGTGCTCACGCCCGCAACTGTCGGACGGGTCGGGGCCGCCGGAGAACATGTTGCCGCCCGAGGCGCAGCCCTCCACGGCAAGAGCAAGACTGCCAGCCAACATCAGCCCATGGGCTTGTGACGTCAACAACCGACGATATGTCCCCATCGAGCTTTCCCCCTTCCGCCCGCAGTAACATTCATCCCGTTTCGAGACCGGGGCGACGCCTTTGCCTTCTCACCTCTAGGTGAGGCCATTTCCCCCGCGATCGACGCTAGAACAATATTGTGTCGGTATCAATCATGGCCTGAGATCGTCGCCCGAAACAATTCCTCGTAGCGGCCGACCATCGTCTCGAGCGCGTATTTTCCGGCAACGTGGGCGCGATTCGCTTCGCCCAGCGCCGCCCGGCTGGCAGGGGCATCGAGCAGCTCGGCGAGCTTGGCGGTGAAGCCGGCCTCGTCGGCGCAATCGACGACATAGTCCTGATTGGGAGCCGCCAGGATGGCGCGCACATCGCCCACATCCGTCGCCACCACGGCACGGGACGCCGCCATCGCCTCCAGCATGGAGATCGGCATCTGCTCCGTATCCGAGGTGAGCGCAAATATATCGAACCGGCCGATCAGCTTTTCCGGACGGGTCATGGCGCCTGTGAAGATGACGCGGTCGGCGATGCCCATCCGGGTCGCTTCGGCCGCCATCGGCGCCCGCTCGGCACCGTCGCCGACGATGACCAGGCGCGCCGACCGCTCGGGCAGGGCCGCGAAGACACGCAGCAGCCGGCCGAGATTCTTCTCGCGCCTGAGCGCTGCGACCGTGCCGACGACGAGAGCCGCCGGATCGATGCCGAGGGCCGCCACCATCTCGTCATCGGGCGGCACGGCAAAGCGCCCGCAATCGATGCCGTTCGGCAGGTAGGTGACGCGCTTGGCATCGACATGCCATTTCCCGGTCGCCACCTCGAACAAGGTGCGCGACGGCACGATGATGCGGCCATAGCCGTAGAACAGCAGCCGGCGCGTCAGAGCCCGCCGCGGATTCTGCCGCACCGGCGATTCGTCGGGGCCGAAACCATCCTCGAAATGGATCTGCGGCACGAGCGGCCACAGCCGGTTGGCGATCCCCCATTCAACCGTGCCCCAATTGTAGGTCAGGAGCAGATCCGGCCGCTCGCGCCACAGAAGCCGACGCGCGGCGCGCAGGTTGGCGAGGCTGATCCCGCCCGACTTGACCACGGGCATCTCGGCGAAACGGCAGTCGATCGCCGGATCCAGATGGGCGGCGGCCCCGAGATCGCCATCCATGGCGAGCACGGTATGGCGGAATCTCGCCCCGAGCCCGTTCGCCAGCGTGACGAAGCGCATCTGCTGTCCCCCGACCGCGAAGGTCGAAAAGACATGGAGCAGATGCGGCACTCGATCAGCGCCGGCTTGCACGGCCACGGCATTCTGAAGGCCGAGAATCCTCTGCGGCAATACGAGATGAAATCGCCGCCGTTACAGTTCCCATGACTACATCGCAAGCTCTGATCGAAAACACTCGCCGCCGCCTCGAAAGGATCGTCCATCTTCGAACGCGATCCCCGGAGATATACTACGCGGAGCCGTTAAATTTTACTTTCGGCCGCTGCCGAACCGGCGGAGATGTAGCACGCCAGCGTCCCGGGACAAAGGGCCCGCCGCCTGCATTCCGGCCGCACGCGGCGGCGGCAACGGACCGGTCACCAGAACCAGCCGGTGATCGGGATGATTATCTCACGGCCTTCGAGCCCTGGCGGCGGGGGCGGCCACACCGCCAGCGCCACCGCATCGGCGACGGCCTTGTCCAGGATGGGAAAGCCGCTCGATTTCAGGATCTTCGGGTCCCACGCCCTGCGGTCGCGGTAATGCACGGCGAGTACCACCCGCCCGGTGAGCTTGATGCCGCGGAGCACGTTCATGTCGTGAGCCGCTTTGTGGAGCGTCTCATCCACCTGACGCATGAACTCGCTGACATCGATAGCCTGGCCGTTCCCCTTGGGCGGCGCCGGCCGCAGCGGGCCGGCGGCCGCGGCTTCCTCGGCCGGCAGCAGCGATAAGTCGGGCAACGGCAAGGGCGGCGGCTTCGGCGCGGCGTGCGGCGGCGGCGGCCGGTGGTCGGGCCTCGCCGCCGGCGTGAACTCCCGCATCGGTTGCTCCGGCGCGGGCTTTGCCGTTTCTGGTACGGGCTTGACCGCTTCCGGAACGGGCTTGGCCGGCGCCGCCTCCGAGGCGGCGGCGGACGAAGGCGGTGCGGTCGCCGCCGGTTCGAGCGTTGGCAGCTTGGTGAGGTCGAGCCGGATCGGGCCGAATTGCGGACTGGCGGCCGGCAGCGGAGGACGCTGCGCCAGCCACAGCAGGATCGCGGCCGCGATCAGCGCCTCGACCGCGAACGCCGCCAGCATCGGCACCCAAATGCGCCGGCGCGGCACGACCGGAACGAATGACGAGCCGGCCGGAGGAGACGCCGTGCTCATCGGCCGGGCGCCGTCACGGCTCCGCCGTGTTGGCCGCGAGGCCGATCTGCGTCACGCCCGCGCGACGGCAGGCATCGATCACCGCCATGAGCTGCTGCACCGAGGCCGCAGCCGCGCCGGCGATCGTAACGGAAGTCTTGGCGACGTCGCCCGCCGCGAGCTGCCGGGTCAAATCCTCCAGCAAGACCGCCCGGTCGTCCATGAGCACGCTGCCATCCTCCTTGAGCGTCACGATGACGTCCGGACGCGGCATCTGCTCGGCCGTGCCGCTGCTGGGGAGCTGGCTGGCGATGCCGGTCGCCGGGATCATGCGCAGCGTGATCATCACGAAGAAGACCAGCAGGAAGAACATGATGTCGATCATCGGCACGATCTCGATACGTGCCTTGCGCGGCTGGTCGAAATACCGCATCGCCGCTACTCCACCGCGGCGCCGACGAGATGGATCAGCGGCGCATCCGCCGCAGCTTCCGCGTCCTCCTCCGCGACAGGACGGTTGAGCAGCATCGTCTTCAAGGTCTCGAGCTCATGGACCTGGAGCCGTACCCGGGTCTGCAACCCATTGAAGAAGGCGATGCCGACGATGGCGATCAGCAGCCCCGCCGCCGTCGCGATCAGCGCCTCGGCCACGCCGCCCGTCACCTCGGTCGGCGCCGAGCCCGGCTTGCCCAGGACCTGGAAGGCGTTGAACATGCCGACGATGGTGCCCAGCAGGCCGAGCAGCGGCGCCAGCGTGATGATGGTGTCGAGCACCCAGAGAGACCGGTCTATGGCCGGCACCTCCAGCATGATCGCCTCTTCGCAGCGTGTGGCGAGCAGGGTCCGGTCGCCCGCCGCCTCCAGCGCTACGCCCAGAAGCCGCGCCACCGGGCCGCCGTGGAGCCGCTCGATCTCCGCCCGCAAGATCTGCCGGTCGAGGATCGCGAGCGGCGCCAGTCGCGCCGTCACCCTCCGACTGCGCGCCAGCATCCGTCCCAAGTACCAGATCCGCTCGAAGCTCACGGTGAGCGCAGCAAGCAGCATGAACGGCATCAGGAACAGGATGCCGCCCGAGGCAGCGGCAAGCTCAGCAAGGCGTACGAACGACATCGCTCCGCATCTCCGATCGGCGAACACGCTGCCGTCGGCACCGATAGCGTGCGGCAGATGTGGGGAAGACTTCCAAAACCGCACGGGACCATAGAAGCGATGTATGACAAACGAATGTAATAGCTCTCTCTGATTGTGCCCGTTCCCTCAGATCGCCCGCTTCTCTTCGCCGGCAATCGCCGCGCGATAGTCCGAACAGAAGCCGAGGACGGCCCAGAAAACTCATAACGATGCCTCTCCCACCCATCGAGTTTTACAAGATAAATGCATCCGTGCGGTCTATAGACGACGCCTCTAGGAATATTAATAAAACCTAAACACTTATACAACCACTCGGACCCGAGTGAGTATTGATAAAATTTGTCCAAAAAATATTATCTTTATCTAGTATTTCTCGAACGACTTTATCCATACCGGCGACATAAAATCGACACCCAATCTATTGGTCATGCGGCCTATCCCTTATTGATTTGTTTACTGGGCAAAAGTACATAATCCGCACAGATCACACGGCACTTATCTTTAGACTGAATAAACATTCTATAAAATCGTCGTTTCTTTCGAACACCCACGAACGGGAATCAATAATGCTGAATTTCAATAAAATTTCTTCCTTTTCCCAGGTCACGAAAGCCCCGGAGCACCCGCGCAATATGATCAGATTTCTTTCGACGGCCAGCTTGTTCACCTTGGCCGCGCTGACCGCCGTCTCGGCGCCGTCGGCTGCTTTCGCCCAGACCGTCAACGGCGTCACCTATGCTCCGTCGATCCTCTCGCCGTCGACCAAGGGCATCGTCTCGATCACCCTGCAGAACAATATGACGGCGAACGAGCCGTCCCGGGTCGTCACGTTCGGCCATGTATTTCCGGCCGGCGCCGTTCCGGCGGGCTCGGGCCTGACCGCCGCCACCGCGGCCGGAACCGCCGTGCCGCTCGCCATGACCGTCAAGGCGACCCATCCGGACGGCTCGGTCCGCCATGCGGTCATCTCGCTGACCGCTCCGGCCGTGCCCAAGGGCGCGCAGACCACGATCAATTTCTCGGTCGGCAAGGCCGCCGCCGCTTCGGCCGGTATCAAGGTGACGGATATCGTCCGTCCGGGCTGGGCGCCGACAGCCGTCTTCACCTTCCATAACGGCTCGTCGACCACGACCAAGGTGATCGATGTCGCGAGCCTGGCGACCAAGGCGATCAGCGCCGGCACCGCGAAGGTCTGGCTGAACAACAGCCTGGTCAAGGAAATCCGGATCTCGACGCCGCTCAATGCCCAGATGACCGCGACTTTCGATATTCGCGTCGCCTCGGACGGCCAGATCAAGACTGACATGATCGTCGCGAACGATCAGGCGTTCACGGCGGCGCAGAGCTTCGTCTACGATGTCGCGGTCAGCAACAAGGGCAAGGCGCTGTACCAGCTCTCCAATCTTACCCACTACCCCTATTCGAACTGGCACAAGCCGTTGTGGACCGGCACCAGCCAGTCGAACCTGAACGTCGCGTTCGACCCGGAATATATGGCGCGCGCCGGTGCCGTGCCGGAGTTCGACTTCTCCCTCGGCCTTGCCGTCAGCAGCATCGCCACCTTCAATTCGGCCCTGGCGTCGGCCCAGTCCGGCCCGATGCAGTCCTCGCTGATCACGCCCTGGATGGAAACCACCGGCGGTCGCCCGGATATCGGCCCGACCTCGACCTGGTCGTCCAACTACCTGGTCAGCCAGGATCAAGGCGCCCGCAACGTCATGCTCGCCCAGGCCGATGATGCCGGCAGCGTGCCGTGGCATCTGCGCGACGGCGCCACGAACGCCGCGATCTCCCTCGACCAGCACCCCACCACCTGGATCGACGCCCGCGAGACCCTGGGCCAGACGACCGCCCAGGACATGCTCGGCTCGACCTTCGATTACTCCGCCGCCACGACCCAGGGCGGCTGGGAGCTCGATCAGGCCCATGAGCCGGACCTCGCCTTCGTTCCCTACCTGACCACCGGCGACCAGTACTATCTCGACGAGATGGAATACCAGGCCTCGTTCCTGCTGCTCTCGATGAACCCCGGCTACCGCCTCAACGCCCAGGGCCTGTTCTACCCGGCGAGCCAGATGCGCGGCGTCGCCTGGAACCTGCGCGACGTCAGCAATGCCGGCTGGATCGCCCCCGACAGCGACCCCCTCAAGGCCACCTTCAACAACAAGGTCGCCAACAACATCAGCAACATCCAAGCCACCATCACGCCGATCGACGCCGCCGGCTCGGAAGGCAAGATCGACGGCTATCTGCCCGACGAGCTCCATCCGGGCCTGGTGGCCCCGTGGCAGAACGACTTCGTCGCCATGATGATGGACCTGATGGGCCGCCGGGGCGTCCCAGGCGCCACGACAGTCGAGGCGTGGCTCGACAAGTTCAACTCCGGCATCTACACGAACGGCTCGGCCGGCTACAATCCGCTGAACGGCCCCGGCTACTGGCTCACCATCGCCGGCACCGACGGCAGCGGCACGCTCGTGCAGAATAGTTGGTCGCAATTCTACGGCGCGAATTTCGGCGGCCAGCCGACCCCGACCGTTCTGGCGAACTTCCCGGATTGCACCTTCTGCTACCCGGCCAACTCGACCATGTCCTCCGCCGAGGCGTTCTCCGCGACCGGCTCGCCGACCGCGCTCTGGGCCTATGCCTTCCTCGTCGCCAACACGCCGACCCTGCTTCAGAACACCGGCTACGTCTCCGATCCGAGCTGGCACGTCACGCCGATCCTGCCGGACGGCTATCATCTGCGGACCGCCGACATCCAACTCGTGCCGGACAGTGGCGGCACGGTCACCGTGACCGGCGCCCATGGCCTGCTCGCCGGCGGCGCCGGCACCAACGTCCTCAATGGCGGCAGCGGCGTCACCATCATGTACGCCGGCACCGGGCAGACGACCATGAATGTCGGGTCGGGCACCACTTACATCGTCGGCGGCGCCGGTGAGGGCTCGGCCGGCTCGACCGCGGTCATCAACGCCTCGACCGCCGGCCAGGCGATCGTCATGGACTTCACCCCGGGCCTCAACAAGTTGGTGGTCAAGAACTCGTCGCAGGCTAACGCTCTGGTTCCGCTGACCCAGAAGGTGACGACGAATGCCGCCGGTAACGCGGTGCTGACGCTCAGCCCGAACAACACCGTGACGCTCATGGGTGTCGCGGCGAGTGCGGTGAACTCAAGCTGGGTGATCATGCAGTAAACAAGATCGCCAAGGCGATCGGCGTCGACCCCCAGGATGCAAATCCTGGGGGTTTTTCTTTGGCCGCCGCGATTGCCCCGGCGCGGGCCGGATGGTAGAGGAATCTCGCTCTGTCTTAGTAACTTAGAGACCGATCCGGCGTAAACCGTTCGCCGCGCTCTCCATTCATCCGGGTTCCATGCTGACTGACGGTGCCAGCCGACCGATCTCGCTCCTGACCGTGACGACGCTGTTCCCCAATCCGGTGCAGCGCACGCACGGCATTTTCGTCGAGACCAGGCTGCGCAAGCTCATGGCAACGGGCATGGTGACGCCGCATGTGGTGGCGCCCGTGCCGTGGCTGCCGCCGATCATCGGCTATCCCGGCTTCGGCCCGCTCAATACCGTGCCTGACAGCCTGGTTCGCGACGGGCTCCCGATCGAGCATCCGCGCTATGTCATCCTGCCCAAGATCGGCATGAACGTGACGCCCTTCACGCTCTATCGGGCGATGCGCGGGCGCCTTCGCCGGCTGCTCGCCGCCGGGCACCGGGTCGATCTCATCGATGCGCATTACTTCTATCCCGACGGCGTGGCCGCGAGCTGGCTCGCCCGGGAATTCAATCTGCCTTACGTCGTTACCGCGCGGGGAACGGATCTGACGCTGATCCCGCGCTATCGCTGGCCACGTCATCTGATCCGGCAGGCGGCCGAGCGCGCCGACGGCCTCATCACCGTCTGCGCGGCCCTGGCCGAACCATTGATCGAGCTGGGCATCGCGTCCGAACGGATCACGGTTCTGCGCAACGGCGTCGATCTGGAGCGGTTTCGTCCTTATGAAAGAGAAGCCGCGCGGGCCAAGCACGGCTTGACCCGCCGGACCCTCGCCTCGGTCGGCCATCTCATCGAGCGCAAGGGCCATCATCACATCATCGCCGCCCTCTCCGATCTTCCCGATACGGATCTCGTCATCGCCGGTGCCGGGCCCGAGCTCGGCCGGCTGCAGCAATTGGCGGCGGAACGCGGGGTCGCCGACCGCGTGCGTTTTCTCGGCAACCTCGACCAGACGGAGCTCCCCGAGCTCTATAGCGCCGCCGATGCGCTGATCCTGGCATCGAGCCGCGAAGGCTGGGCCAATGTCCTGCTCGAAGCGATGGCGTGCGGCACGCCGGTCGTCGCCTCGTCGGTATGGGGCACGCCGGAAGTCGTGGCCGCACCCGCCGCCGGCCGGTTGATGCCGGAACTGAGCCCGGAGGGCGTGCGGGCCGGCGTGGTAGCTCTCTTCGCCGACCTGCCGGACCGGCAGGCTACCCGACTCTATGCCGAAGGTTTCGACTGGCGCCCCACGACCGAAGGCCAGCTCGCGTTGTTCCGCGCGATTCTGGAACGACGGCGCCCCTGAAGCGGTCGGAAAATCCCGGCGCGGTTGTTAAGCGCGCTTCACCCCGATCCGGACGATGGAAATACCCGCCCGCAAGTACAGCAGGCCGGGCTATTTTTTCTTCAGTCTAGAACGAATTTAGATAAAATTAACGGCACCCTCGCCCGGCGATCCGAGCAGACAGCCCGGCTTGCATTCGGAAATACCGTTGAGCTATATTCGAACAGGATCAATAGAAGCAGCAAATTGTAAGAAATAACTACTCGATGCCCAGCCATAGCGTAACGGCCTATTACACTCATATCCTGGCCTGCTTCGCCTATCTGGTTTTCGCCGGCCTGCTGGCCGCGCGAAGCGAGCGGTCGGGGCATGCGCGCTTCTTGCTCGGCGCGGTCGTCATGACCGCGCTCTGGGCCGGCGCCGTCGCCGCGGGCTTCTGGGTCAATCTGCCCTGGCTGCCGAAGCTGGCCGAGACGGTTCGGGATGCGAGCTGGTATGCCGTCGTGCTGGTGCTGCTGCAATCCGCGGCGCCGAGCCGCTATGCGCTTGTCGGCCTGATGCTGTCCTGTGCCGCGATATTGCTGCTCGATGCCGGCTTCGCGCTGGCGCTGCTGCCGTCGATACCGGCCTTCGGCCTCACCATCTCGGGCACGGTCACGCGGATTGCCTCGGCGATATTGGGACTGATCCTGGTCGAGAATCTGCTGCGCAACAGCGACCGCGACAGTTCCTGGTCGCTCAAGTTCCTGGGCATCGGCCTGTTCGGCATCTTCGCCTTCGAGCTTGCCCTGCGGCTGCTGGAGCTGTTCGGCCGCGAGGTCGACAGCGACGTGCTCGCGACCCGGCCGATCATCGTGCTGATCGCCCTGCCCCTCTTCGTCCTGGCCGCCGTGCGCAATCCGAAGCTGCAGCTGCGCGTCCACACCTCGCGCAACATCGTCTTCTACACCACGACGCTGATCGGGGCCGGCATCCTGCTGCAGGGGGCCGCCGTCGCGGCCCTCTATGTCCGGCACTATGGCGGCAGCGCCGGCACCATCCTCGCCGTGATCGTGGGTTTCAGCCTGGCGATCGGCACCGTCGTCGGCCTCGCCTCGCACAGCGTGCGCTCGGCGGTGCGGCGCTTCATCGACGAGAATTTCTTCAGCTACAAATACGACTACCGGCTCGAATGGTCGCGCTTCATCAAATCGATCTCGGCGATCGAGGCCGGCAATCTGGAGATGCGCGTCATCCGCACGCTGGCCGACCTGCTCGACAGTCCCGGCGGCGCGCTCTGGCTTTTCCGCGAGGACCGGCAGGAGTTCGCCCCGGCCTCGAAATGGGCCTTTCACTACGAGCTGCCGATCCTCGCCGCCGCCGACCCGTCGGTGGTGCCGTTGATGGAACCGGAACGTGTCTATCTGGACCTCACCGCCCGCGGCCAGCGCGGCGAGGCCGAGCGCGTCTGGCTCGAACGTTTTCCCGATACCTGGCTGATCGTGCCGCTGCGCTATCGCCAGACCGCGATCGGGCTGATCGCCCTCCATCGCCCCCGGGTCGAGCATCGGCTCGATTGGGAGGACGGCAATCTGATCGAGCTCATCTCGCTGCAACTCGGCGCCTATCTGGTGCAGGAGGAGATGGCGCGAAACCTGGCCGCGGCGCGGCAGTTGAGCGAGTTCAACAAGCGCTTCGCCTTCATCATCCATGACGTGAAGAATGTCGCGGGCCAGCTCGGCCTGCTGGTCCAGAACGCCGAGGCCTTCGCCGACAATGAGGAATTCCAGCGCGACCTGATCCTGACCGTGCGCAATGCCGTCGACAAATTGCGCCTCCTGCTGTCGCAGCTGAGCAACCGCGACAGTCCGCCGGCCGAGCCGGCGCCGTTACCGCCGGGACGGTGCGACCTGGTGCCCGTGCTCGAAGCGTTCGTCGAGGAGAAGCGGCGACTCAAGATCGATATCTCGCTCGGCGCCGAGCCCGGCCCGCTCGTTTCCGCCCTCCATGACGTGGCGAGCTTCCGCTCGGTGCTCGATCATCTGTTCGACAATGCGATCGAGGCGGCGGGACCGGAGAAGCCGATCCGGCTGCATGCCGCGCGCGTGAACGGCAAGATTCGCGTCGGCATTCAGGATTTCGGCCCGGGCATGTCCGCGGAATTCATTCGTAATCAACTATTTAAGCCGCTTAATTCGACCAAGGGGTCGGGCTTCGGCATCGGCACCTATCAGGCGCAGGAGACCATGCGCCAATTGGGCGGCAGCATCGATGTCGACAGCACACCGGGTCAGGGCACGACCATGACCCTGATCCTGCCGCCCGCGCAAATCAGTGAAGCCCAGGTGCCGCAATGACCGAGAGCGAGACGACAGCCCGAGACGACGAGGTGCCGCAGCGCCTGCTGCTGGTCGAGGACGATGCCGGTTTGCAGCGGCAGATGCGCTGGGCGCTGGCGCCGTTGAACGTAACGGTCGCCGGGACGCGGGCGGAGGCGATCCGCCAATTCACCGCAGGCAAGCCGTTCCCGGTGGTCATCCTCGATCTCGGACTGCCGCCGGACGAGAACGGCGCCACCGAGGGCTTGAGGACGCTCAAGGAAATCCTGGTCATGGCGCCTCAGACCAAGATCATCGTGGCGAGCGGCAATGTCGATCGCGCCAATGCGGTGAAGGCGGTCGCGGCCGGCGCTTTCGATTTCTTCGGCAAGCCGGTCGATATCGAGGTGGTCAAGCTGATCATCGACCGCGCGCTCCGCATGCACGCGCTCGAGGAGGAAAACCAGGCGCTGCGCCAGCAGGCGAGCACCGGCATGGTCGGGCTCATCTCGGCCTCGCCGCAGATCCTCAAGATCGAGCGGATCATCGAGCGCGTGGCGCCGACCGATGTCAGCATCCTGCTGCTGGGCGAAAGCGGCTCGGGCAAGGAGGTACTGGCGCGCGCGGTACACCACGCCTCCAACCGCCGCGCGGCGAAATTCATCGCCATCAATTGCGCCTCGATCCCGGAGAATCTGTTGGAGAGCGAGCTGTTCGGCCATGAGCGCGGCGCCTTCACCGGCGCGGTCAAGCAGACGATCGGCAAGTTCGAGCAGGCCGACGGCGGCACGCTCTTCCTCGACGAGATCGGCGACATGCCGATGTCGCTGCAGGCCAAGGTGCTGCGCTTCCTGCAGGAGCGGAAGTTCGAACGGGTCGGCGGCCGCGCCTCGATCTCGGTCGATGTCCGCGTCGTCTCGGCCACCAACCAGCCGCTCGCCAAGCGCATCGCCGAAGGGCTGTTCCGCGAGGATCTCTATTACCGGCTCGACGAGGTGCGCATCGACATTCCGCCGCTCCGCGAGCGGCATGGCGACCCGATCGTGCTCGGCCATCATTTCCTCAACATCTTCAATCGCGCCTATGGCCGCAACGTCCAGGGCTTCGCCGAGGACGCGATCGCCGCCATGTCGGCCCATACCTGGCCCGGCAATGTGCGCGAGCTGGAAAACCGCATGAAGCGGGCCGTGGTGATGTCCGAAGGCAAGCTCATCACCGCCGTCGATCTCGATCTCGCCCAAGTCGAAACCTCCGAGCGCAGCTACGATCTAAGAACTGTAACGGGTCGGCTGGAAAAGTCGCTGCTGCAAGAGGTCCTGGCCGTTACTGGCGGGAATATCTCGAAATCGGCTAAGCTGTTGGGTGTAAGCCGCCCGCAGCTCTACCACTTGAGACGCTTGCATAATGTCTGAGCGCCCGATCTCACGAAATGCGGAAAGAACCATGATGGACAGCGTGCACACCTCCCCCCGTCGATCCTCGCCGGCCCGGCGCTGGCGCCTCGCGGCCGCCCTCGGCCTGGCGGTCTCGCTGACGGCGCTCTCGGCTCACGCCAACGACGATGCGACCGCCCCGGTGGGCGCCGATTCGGGCCGCGTCGCCGAGTTCCTGAAGAACGCGCAGAAGGCGCTCGACCGCGGCGACATGCGGGTAGCGCTGATCGAGCTGAAGAACGCGGCGCGCGTCTCGCCCGCCGATACCGATGTCCGCATCAAGCTGGGCCAGCTCGAGCTGCGCATGGGCGACGGCAATGCAGCCGAGCGCGATCTGCGCCAGGCCGCCGCCGACGGCGCCGACAAGAAGGCTTATCTGCCGAGCCTGCTCGCCGCCATGCTGAGCCAGGAGCACGGTGCCGACCTCTTGACCGAATTCCCCGATCCGGGCGCCAACTCGACCGATCCCTCGGCACCCGACATTCTGCGCGGCCGCGCCGAGGCGTTCGATCATGCCGGCAAGCCGCAGGACGCCAAGGCGGCGATGGATCGGGCACTCGGCCTGCGCAGAGACACGGCGAACCTGCTCGCCGCCGCCACGCTCGATTCGCGGCAGCAGAACGGCGCCGAGGGCGAGAAGCTGGTCGACGAAGTGCTGGCGCAGGATCCCTCGAACCTGCGCGCCATCCTGCTCAAGCTCGAGATGCGCCGCGCCGCGGGCGATCACGACGCCGAGCTCAAGCTCGCCGACAAGGCGGTCGAGATCGACGCGCATGGCGTCCGCGGCAAGCTCGCCCGCATCGCCGTCTATTACGACCGCAAGGACGACGCGAAGGCGCTCGAAGACATCAATGCGGTGCTCGCCGCCTCGCCCAAGCTGCCGTTGGCGCTCTATTTCAAGGCGCTGATCCAGGTTCGTGCCAAGGATCCGAAGGGAGCCTGGGCCATCGCCCAGGCGCTGCCGCCCGATTTCGTCTCGAGCCAGCCGACGACCACGCTCGGCGTGGCGATGATCGCGGTGCAGAGCGGCAATCTCGAAAGCGCCGGCAGCCTGCTCAGCGGGCTCATCTCGCGCGAGCCGAGCCTGGCGCCGCCGCGCGTGATGCTCGCCGCGATCCGCCTGCAGCAGAACAATCCTCAATCGGCGCTCGATATGCTGGCTCCCCTCAAGGACGGCAACAGCCCCCAGGCTCTGGCGCTGCTCGCCCAGGCCTCGATGCGGCTGCACCAATATGACAAGGCCGAGACCTATTTCGAGCGTGCCTCGGCGGCCGCCCCCGGCAGCGAGTTGCTGAAGACCGAAATGGCGATGAGCGAGCTCCAATCCGGCAAGGATGACGAGGGCGTCGAGCATCTGCGCGAGCTGATGAACCAGGACCCGAAGCGTCCGGAGGCGGCGGGCCTGCTGATCGCCACGCTGCTTCGGGAAAGCAAGTATGACGATGCCCTCGCCGTCGTCGACAAGATGGATGTGAAGGGGGCCCTGCCCTGGCTCTACCGGGGCCAGATCAAGGCGGCGCGCGGCGATCTGCCGGGCGCCATCGAGGCCTATCGGAGCGCCATCAAGGAGGACGGCACCTTCACCCCCGCCCGCTTCGCGCTCGCCCAGACGCTGAGCCAGCAGGGCAACATCGCGGAAGCGCGCCAGGAGCTGGACAAGCTCCTCGAAGCCGATCCGAAGAGCGTGCGCGCGCTCCTCGCCGAAGCCGAGATGACGGCGCGCGACGACAAGCCGGACGAGACGATCGCATTGCTGCGCAAGGCCATCGCCGCCGCCCCCGACGACACCCAGGCGCCGCTGGCGCTCGCCAATTACCAGATCATCCTGGGGCGTCCGCAGGACGCGCAAAAGACTGTCGAGGATCTGCTCAAGAGCAATCCCGATTTGCCGGGCGCGCTGGATCTGCTCGGCCGGCTCCAGGCCGCCGCGGGCGACAAGGCCAACTCGATCAATACCTTCCGCAAATTGATCGCCAAGCTGCCGCAATCGGCGCCGGCCCAGTTCCGGCTGGCTGGCGCGCAGGCGGCAGCGGGCGACAAGAGCGCCGCCATCGCCAGCCTGCAGCAGGCGCTGACGCTCGATCCCAATTTCGTGGCGGCGCGCGAAGCGCTGATCCGGTTCCGGATCGCCGACGGGGACAATGACGGCGCCATCCAGCTCGCCCGCGAATATCAGACGCTGAACCCGGTGCGCGGCGGCGACATCCTGCTGGCCGCGACGCTCGTTTCGGCAAAGCGGAACGACGAAGCGGCCAAGCTGCTGGAGGACAGCTTCGCCAAGCGGCCGGATGCCGACAAGCTGATGGCGCTGGCCGAGCTCGACGTTCGCGCCAAGCACCCGGAAAAGGCGCAGGCCCGGATGGCCGACTGGCTCAAGACCCATCCCGACGATCTCGTCGTCTCGCGCAATTATGCCGGGCTGCTGCTCCAGGCCAATGACGAGAAGGGCGCCATGGCGCAATATGAGCAGATCCTCAAGCACAATGGCTATGACGCGGTCTCGCTCAACAATCTGGGCGAGCTGCTGCAGAAGCAGGATCCGCAGCGCGCCCTGTCCCTGATCACGCTCGCCGCCAAGATCGCGCCGCGTTCGGCCAACATCATCGATTCGCTCGGCTGGATGAAATATGAAGGCGGCGAGAAGGATACCGGCCTCATCCTGCTGACGCGCGCGCACGCGCTGGCCGCGGACAATTCCGAGATCACCTATCATCTGGTCGTCGCCATGGACGCCGCCGGCAAGCGCGACGATGCCAAGAAGCTGCTGGAGCCGCTGGTGGCGAGCAATGCGGCCTTCTCGGACCGGGATGCGGCGAAGAAGCTGCTCGATAGCTGGCGCTAGCCACCCGACCGCGATGGACATCGCAGAGCTGGAATGAAGATCGGGATGCCGTCGAAGGAGACGGCATCCCGTGCACCCGCCGACGCTTGAAAGCCCGACCCCGGACGATGAACGATACCCTTTTCGGCTCTCCTCGCCCCGCGATGCCAAAACCCGGGCACCTCGTCTGCACCATGGCGATCGACGCCGAAGAGAGCTTCGATTGGCAGGCGCCGATCCGCGGCACCCGCTACACCACGAGCTGCATGCGGAATATCCCCGACCTGCATGAGATCATCGGCGCCTATGGCGTCGTGCCCGCCTATCTCCTGACTTATCCCATCCTCGAAGACCCGGACCTGGTCCGCATCCTGCGGCGGGAGCAGGAGTGCGGAAATTGCGTCCTCGGCATCCAGCTTCACACCTGGGTGACCCCGCCCTATGGCGAGGATCTCGATCACCGCACCTCCTTCGCCGGCAATCTCCAGCCCGGGCTGGAGGAGCGGAAGCTGGTCTCGCTGAAGCGGAAATTCATCGAATGCTTCGGCCATGACCCGCTGCTCTATCGCGGCGGCCGCTACGGCCTCGGCGCCGACACGGCGTTGCTGCTGGAAAAGCACGGCTTCACCGTCGATACCAGCATCGCGCCGCGCACCAATTTCGACCGGGAGGGCGGCCCGGACTACAGCGATTTCGAATATCAGCTCTTCTGGTTCGGCGAGCGCCGGAACATCCTGGAGGCGCCGCTCTGCCGCAGCGTCGTCGGCTGGAGCGGCTCGATGGCCAGCAAGCTCTATCGCAGCGCCAACTCGCCCAAGAGTTCACCCAACCTCGTCCTCGCCGCCCTCACTCGTCTGCATTGCGCGGAACGGATCACCCTCTCGCCGGAAGGCAATGATTTTCCGGCCATGCGCCGGCTGGCGGACGGGCTCGCGGCACGCGGACAGAATGTGCTGACCTTGAGCTTCCATAGCTCGTCGCTCGAAATCGGCGGCAGTCCCTATGTGCAGTCGCGCGCCGATCTGCACGCTTTCTATGACCGCCTGTCGGCGATCCTCGATTATCTCGCCTCCGGCCTCGGCGTCACCTTCACCGATCTCCAGCATCTTGCGGACCATCTGTTGCCGCCGGGCGACCCGCCGGGCGCGGCGGCGCTCGCCACGGTTCGCGGGCAGGAGCCGGCGCTTTGACGGACGGCAAGATCCTGCTGATCGCCAATAATTTTCCGCCCGTGCGCGGCGGCTCCGCCGTGGTCTACGACAATCTCGCCCGCAATGCCGCCGACCGCATCGTCGTCCTCGCCCCCAAGATCAATTATATCGACGGGCTGCCGATCATCGGCTGGCGCGAGCATGATCGGCGCGCCGAGTATCGCGTCGTGCGCCTGCCGCTGCTCCGCACCACGATCCGGACGGAGGATCAGAGCGGGCTCGCCAAGCTGTGGTTCCTCGCCGTCGATCTCTGGCTGCGGCTGCATCTGGTGACGGCCGTGCTGCGTCTCATCCGCGAGGAGAAGATCACCGCCGTCTGCATCGGCGAGCTCCTGGCCAGCGGCTGGCTGCTGCCGATCCTGCGCCTGCTGTCGCGCGTGCGCCTGCTCGTCTATGTCCATGGCGAGGAGATCACCACGGAAGATCTTTACGATCCCGGCGCCCGGCGGCGGCGCAGCGTGCTGTCGAACGCGCATCAGATCATCGTCGTCAGCCGTTTCACCCGCAAGGCGGTGCGCGATCTCATCGGGCCCGCGGCGGACGCCAAGACCACGCTCATCGAGAATGGCGTGAACTCGGCGCGCTTCCGCTGCCATCAGCGGCGGCAGGATCTGGTCGAGCTCTACCGGCTCACCGGCAGCTTCGTCTTCGTCTCGGTCTGCCGGCTTCTGGAAAAGAAGGGGATCGACAATGCCATCCGCGCCTTCGCCCAGATCGCGCCGGATCACCCCGATTGCCGCTACCTGATCGTCGGTGCCGGCCCGTTTCAGCAGAGGCTGCAGGAGATCGCCGCCGAGGCCGGGGTCAAGGACAAGGTGATCTTCACCAACCAGGTCCCCGATCACGAGCTCGTCGATCATTATTGCCTGGGCGACGTGTTCGTCATGCCCAATCGCGAGCTGCCCAATGGCGACACCGAGGGGTTCGGCCTGGTCTTCCTGGAAGCGAACAGCTGCGGGCTGCCGGTGATCGCTGGCCGTGACGGCGGCAGCACCGACGCGGTGCGCCATGGCGAGAACGGGCTGGTCGTCAACGGCGCCTCCATCGACGAGATCGCCGCCGCCATGATCTCGCTCAGGCAGGATACGGGTTTGCGCCAGGCGATCAGCACGCGCGGCCTCGCCATCGCGGCGAGCTCGGATTGGAAGGAGAAGATCGCCGTGTTCGTGCGGCTATGCCTGGGCGATCCTGCCTCCGCTTGATCTTCATTGCCGAGCCTGAGCCACGATTTCCTGGGCCGATTTCGAGAGCGGACCGAGCAGTGAAGCGGCGTCGCATTTCTCCTTGCAGCGCGCGGCGAAGGCTCTCGCCCGCTCCTGTTCCATGGCGGCGACCGCGCAGCGGTGAACCGCGTCGCTCGCCTCCTGGATCGACCTGACCTTCATGGCGACCGGCTCCAGCGGGCTCAAAGGGAAATCGCGGCCGGCGAGATTGTCCACGACCTTGCCGAGTTCCGACTGAAGCTCGTTGGCATAGTCGAGCCTGCTTTGGCAGGCCGTTTGAATTTTCTGGGCCGCCGGCGCCGCCGTTCGAGGAAATGCCGGCTCGGTCGCGTATCCGGCACCGGCCGCCCGCAAGGTGACCGTGAACCCGTATCGCGCCCGAACCGCCGTTCGAACCCGCTCCGTGTCGGCGGTCTCGCCTGAAGCACCGCCGGGCGGATGCGCGTCATGGGCGGGAAGGTTCATGAGTTGGCGATCCAGCCCACCCGCGAGCAGCGTCCAGCAGGCTGTCCCACAACGCAGTCCGCCGGAGGCGATGAGGCGCGGATAGTTCTGCCGGTAATCCTGCAGGGCGAGGACGAGCGGACTGTCGAGCTCGCGCTTCGAATCCGACCAGCCGTTCGACACCGAAGCCGGGAGCGGAGACGGCGGCGCCATGAAATCCGGCTCATAGGACGCATCGGCCTGCAGCAAGCGAACCTCGAGCGCGAAGTCACGCAGCAGCTGGGCCAATTCGATCTCTTCCGTCAGATCACCGTTCGAGGCGGACAAATACACGGTGGCCAGCCATCCGCGATTTTGATCGATCGCATTCAGCAGCGCCTGCGCGCTGCCGGCATCGATCGTTCCCGAGAACAGCACGGCGCGGCAGCCATTCGCCGGCGGCCGCTCGTTGGCGCGCCCCAAGCCTTTGGCGATCCTGCCGAGGTCGCCATTGGTGATGCGCGCCAACGCCGTGTAGCGGGACGCCTCGACGCAGGTCACCGAGGCTGCCGCCTGCGCTGAATCGGGGGCGCAGGTCAGACCCAGCACGCCGACCGCTGCGAGGCAGATCGATCGAAGCGCGTCGACCAGCATCGACGGATAGGCGCGGTGCGGTCGCATGCTCACTCCCCCTTGAACTCGGTCAGCTTCTTGGCAATGAACGGATCGAGCGTCTGAGCACTGCAGCCCTTGCCGCACAGCTGGTTGAACGCCTTCAGCCTTTCGCTTTCGTGGAAGCCGGCAACGCAATGCTCGACGTTTTCGCTGCGGGTCTCGACCTTGGCGAGGGTTTCGCGCAGCGTGGTTGTCGGCACTAGATCGGCCGTACGGCCGCCGCTATTGACGATGGCGTATTGAAGAAGCGCCTTGAGGTCGTCGAGCTGCGCCGCATCGCTTTTGCACTTTTCGACGAAGAAATCTTCGACGAACCGGGGATAGCGGGAAATCGTGGTCGGCGTCGTGGTTTGCTTGGCGGTGTCGCGCGCGTCCCGCACGAAGTCGTCGCCGACATCCATCTTCTCATAGAGCGCGATGATTTGACCTTCCGCGCGGCCCACACCCTCCGTCACCGCCTCGATCGAGGACCCGTTGACCCCTGCCCTGTGCACACGCGCGACGCCGTGACGATCGACGCCGGCCGCAAGCGAGAAGG
Source organism: Aliidongia sp. (assembly GCA_035539155.1). Taxonomy (GTDB): domain Bacteria; phylum Pseudomonadota; class Alphaproteobacteria; order ATCC43930; family CGMCC-115725; genus JAXDMU01. Next base: position 24,749 of record DATLIZ010000019.1, read on the forward strand.
TGCAGGCGGACGCGCAGTCCGCATAGGACACCGTCGTGGCCGGCACGGTCTCAACGGCATGCTGGAATGCCTGCAACTGCGCGGTTCGGGGATCGGCCGCATCGCTGCGCCCGATCGGCGCCGACATGAAATCGGGCTGGTAGCGAAAGGATTTGCCCGGCGCCACGATGGTCTTCAGCCAGAAGGCGCGGGTAATGACCGCGAGGCGCAGTCCGGCATTGACCGACCCGCCGGGAGAAGCGAGATACAGCTCGGCCAGCCAACCGTGATTTTGGGCGATCAGCTCGATCAGCTTGGTATCATCGCCCTCGGTCACCCCGCCGGTCGCGACCGCCGCACGGCAAGCGCCGGCCGGCGGCCCATGGGCGGGGTCGATACCCAGATAGCTGGCGGCCTGCCGAGGGTCGCCGTTGAAGAGATGATCGATATATTCGTATTTCGACGAATCGACACACTGGAAGTCGAGGGCCCGCGCCGGCGTCGGCAGGAACGGGCAAGTCGCCACCAGCAGCCCGGACAGCAGCCAATGATAGGGGGGATGGGCCAAGTCGCGACCTCCGAGGGCAATGGGCCAATTCAGTGCCTCGGGAAATTTATGGTATGCCGTTACGGCGTGATTTCACCGCCAGGTTAATCCGTTGCGTCTGTAACCCGATCTACGCCGGGAACAGCATGCGGCGGACGATATCGCCGGCGCTGGGGAAATCGGCCCGGACATTGGCCGGCCCCTGCATGCGCCGCGCCGTGAACAAGGCGGCCAGGTCGCCGACATTCCGGCTCCAGGAAATATCCGACATCCCCGCCACCTGCGTGAGGAAGCTGGTCTGGTGATCGCCGGCGCCGACCGGATTGGGAAAGGCCACGAAGGGTTTGCGCGCGATCAGCAGCTGAACGACGGTGGCGCCGCCATGCGAGATGACCATCGAGCTTTCGGCGATCAGCGCATCGATGCTGGGCCGGGCCATGAACTGCTCGCAATGCTTCATGCAGTAGGTCGATTGCCCGGTCTGGCACAGCACCTGCTCGCCGAAGAAATCCTGTCCCGCCAGCCGGTCGACCTCCTGGAGCAGGCCATCGAACGGCATGGTCGTGCCGACCGTGACCAGGATCACAGCACCGTCCCCACGCGGCTATGCGGATATTTGGCGGACAGGGTCGGCCATTGCACCAGAAAGACGCTGGCGAGCCGGCAGAAATAGACGAGCTTGCCGGTATCGGAGAGATCGTTCACCCGGGTGATGCTTTCGATGAACACCCGTCTTTTCCAGAACAGGCAGCCGGCCAGGAAGAGCGGCACGGTGTGGCTGCAGCCGACGCCGACCACCAGATCCACCTTGCGCCGCCACAGGAGCCTGGCCGTGACGAAGAAGGTCGCGAGAAAGGCATAGAGGCTCTGCCGGACGGATCTTTGCGACACGGTCTGGAACATCGGCACCTCATGGCGTTCCCCGGCGGGCAGGCCGCCCTCACCCGGAAGGCCGCCGAACCGGGTCGAGACATAGATGAAATCGACATCCTCGCCGAGCGAGCGCAGCAGGCATTTCGTTTCGAAGGTGAAGCCGCCGCCGGACAGCACGACCAGGACGGTCGGCCGGCGCCGGTTCATCGCGTTTTCCTGCGCCACGATGGTCCCCCAATGTTCGAGCGGCCGCCCGTCACGATGCGTAGCGCGCCTGACGCGGCTTGCCTGTCGCCCGGATGAGCTGTGCGTAAGGGCGCAATATCCGCGCGGCGTTGCCCCACCCGAGCTCGGCCGCCGGGATCGCCGCGAGCGCGGCGTAGGTCTCTTCGAACCGGCGCGCCATCCGCTCGACCGTGAACATCGCCTCGACCCGCGCCGCCGCGGCCCGGCCGAGTTGCTCACGGCGCGCGGGATCGGCCATCAGCTTGGCTAGCGCCGCGGCCAGGGCCGGCACATCGTCGGGCGGAACCAGCAGGCCCGTCTCCTCATCGATCACGACCTCGGGAATGCCGCCGACGCGGGTCGAAACGGACGGCAGCTCGAAATGACCGGCCTCGGCCAGCACCAGGCCGAAGGAGTCGCCGCGCGAGGCCAGCGCGAACAAGTCTGCGGCCCGGTAGGCGGCACCAACCTCCTTGGTGTGGCCGAGGAAATGGATGCGATCTTCCAGGCCCAGGGACGCCGCGAGCGCTGCCAGCCGCTCCCGCTCCGGCCCGTCTCCCAGGATCAGCAGGCGGGGCGGCACCGGCTCCAGCGGCAAGGATTGGAACGCCCGGATCAGCAGGTCGTGCCCTTTCCGCTCGATCAGCGATCCGGCCGTCATGACGGTGAAGGCATCGGCCGGGATGCCGAGCGCCGCCCTGAGATCCGTCGCCGATCCGCCGAGGCGCGAAGTGTCGATGCCGTTATGGATGATCTTGGTCCGCTCCGGCGCCATGCCGTCCGCGATCAGCCCGTCGATGACCTGGCGCGACACGCCGACCGCGAGCGTCGCGGCATGGAGCAGCAGCACGTAGCGGCTGCGGCGCAGATAATCGATGTGGAGATGCGCCAGCACCGGCAGCCTGGCACCGAACCCGGCCGGCACCAGCCATTGAACCGGGGCGGCGCTGTTGGCGTGGAGCACGCGGATATCATGCTCGCGGCAGAGCGCGCGGCAGCGCTTCACCAGCCCGGCGAAGAAGGCGGGACTCAAGCGCGGCGAGCTGTAATCGAGGAAATGGCGGAACTCGCTGCGATAGGTCGGGTAGCCGGCGGCGCGGGCAGCCTCTTCCATCTCGGCGCCGTTGCACCACACGACCGGGCGAATGCGACTCTGATCCAGCGACCGGAGCAGATCGAGCAGCACGGTCTCGCTGCCCCGGATCCAATCATCGCCGAAATGGGTGAAGAGCACCGAGATTGGCGCCATTATTCTTGTCCATCGCCACGAGCCCGCGACCGACGGCCCCGATTGTCCGACACCGGCAAAGCCATCTCCCTTCCACCGACGAAATCGACAGGCGCCAATATTGGAATCGGCTGCGGATCGCGCGAACGCAGTAGCAGAAAACGCAACGCCTTAAAATCCTCCATTCACCGCCCCCGCGGCTGGATCGGCCCCGGCGTCGGGCCCGCCGGAAACCTATGGGGCGCTTTGCTGAAGATCTGATTGATGGCTGCCGGGGGAGATCGTGCAGCCTCGGCGCGAGCATGCTAAGATCGTGCCCTCCAGCCCGCTTGATGGTTGCTTAAGCATCCGCTCCTATAAGAAAGACTTCCCGATTCTCCCTCCCGGTCTCGCAACCGCACGCGGCCCCGGATCTATTTGTTCGCAGCAGATGAATTCCAACGAGGAAATCTAGCGTGCCGTCAGCGACCAAGCCGCATTTCGGTTATATCGATTGCTTACGCGGATATGCGGTGACGATGGTGATCCTCTGCCATCTCACCTATCAGTTTCCTGAGCTGCCCTATCCCGTGCATCGCGAAACGGTGATGGGCTGGTTCGGCGTCCAGCTCTTTTTCCTCGCAAGCTGCCTGACGCTGCTGATGTCATGGCACTATGAGGCGGAACGCGACGGCGCGGCCGATGTCGGCGCCTTCTTCCTGCGCCGGTTCTTCCGTATCGCGCCGGCCTATTATATGGCCGGTCTCCTCTACTTCCTGCTGATCCCGCCGCCGAGCGGCTTCGATGCCTGGCACGCCGCCGCATCCGCCTTGTTCGTCAATGCCTGGCACCCCGTGCTGATGCCGGCGGTCACCGGCGGATGGGCGGTGGTACCGGGCGGCTGGAGCATCGGGGTCGAATTCACCTTCTACATGGTCTTTCCCTTCTTCGCGGTCTGGACGACCACGCGCACGCGCGCGCTCCTCGTCCTCGGCGCCGCCATCCTCGTGGGCCTGGTCGTGAACCTGCTGGCCAAAGCGGACCTCGACGGGATTTATCAGCCCAGCGAAATCAGCAACTTCCTGTTCTTCTGGTTCCCCAATGAGATGAGCGTCTTCGCGCTCGGCGGCGTACTCTATTTCCTGATCGCCGACCCGGCGCATCGGATCCGGAACCTCATGGCGCAGCATGCGACACTCTGGGCGACGGCGAGCCTGATCCTGTTCCTGCTCTTCGCCTATATTCCGGTGGGGCACTATCTCGGCGACCGGCCGTTCATCCCGGTCTCGCTCGCCATCTGCATCCCGCTGGCCGGGTTCGTGCTGGCGCTCTCGACCGGGAAGACCCGGTTCGTCAACCCGATAGCGGCGGCCATGGGCAAGGTCAGCTTCAGCGCCTATCTGCTGCATTTCGCGGTCATCCAGGGGGTCGAGGCCTTTCCGGAAACCTTTCGCCGCGCCACGCCGGGCGTGGGCGCGATCGTCGCCTTCGCCGCCACTTTCGTTTTAGTGGCAATCGTGACCTATATCCTGTCCTGGGCATCCTATCAGGCGATCGAGGTGCCCATGCAGAATGTGGGCAAGTCGCTGATCCGGGCGCGGCAAGCCAGGTCCAAGGCGCTCGGTCAGAATGTGTGATCCGGCCGGCAAGATGAGGGGAGTGCCATGGAAGGCTTGATGCTGCTGCTGGACGCGCTGGCCGTGGTGCTGCTCGTCTATTGGGTCATGGCGAACGACGACAATCCGGACAAGACGACCAGCAAGGGCCTCTTCGCCTTCGTCGACTCCATGAAGGCAGCAGCACCGGTCAAGAAGCCGAGCTTCCGCCCCAACGTGCCGCCGCCGCAGCCTCGTCCCCGGCCGCCGCGGGATCTGACCTGATCTGCGGATCAGAGCCGGCCGTAAGTGTCCTCGATGCGGACGATATCGTCCTCACCCAGATAGCTGCCCGACTGCACCTCGATCAGATGCAGGGGAATCCGCCCCGGATTGACCAGGCGGTGCTGGGTCCCGAGCGGGATGTAGGTCGATTGATTCTCGCTCAGCATGATCTCCTCGTCGCCGCGGACGACGAGAGCGGTACCGCGCACCACCACCCAATGCTCGGCCCGGTGGTGATGCTTCTGCAGCGACAGCTTGGCGCCGGGCTTGACCACGATGTGCTTCACCTGCACCCGGTCGCCCATATGGATCGTCCGATAGGTGCCCCAGGGGCGATGCACGGTCGAGAGATGGGTGAGCTCCGAGCGCTTGTCGGCCTTGAGCTTATCGATCAGCTGCTTCACGTCCTGGGCTCGGTTCTTGGGCGCCACCAGCACGGCGTCGGCGGTGGCGACGACGATCATGTCCTCGACGCCGAAGGCCGCGAGCAGCCCCTCCTCGACCCGGAAATAGGAGCCGCGGCAATCGACGGCGACGACATCGCCGATCTCGACATTGCCGTGCTCCTCGGTCTTCTTGGGGCTGACCTCCCAGAGAGCGTCCCACGCGCCGACATCGTTCCAGCCCATGGAGACCGGGACGACCGCGGCGTTCTTCGTGTGCTCCATGACGGCGTAATCGATCGACTCGCTGGGCGCCGCGCCGAATGCATCGCCGTCCAGCCTGAGGAAATCGAGATCGGCCTTGGCCTTGGCGACCGCGTCGCGCGCGGCCGTCACCATCTCGGGATGCCGCGCCTCCAGCTCCTCGAGGTAGGTCTTGACCGGGAACAGGAAGATGCCGCTGTTCCAGGTATAATCGCCCGAGGCGATGTAGCTCTCGGCATGGGCCAGATCCGGCTTCTCGACGAAGGCGGCGACATCGAAGGCGCCGTCGATCGCGAGGCCGGCCCCTTGCCGGATATAGCCGTAGCCGGTCTCCGGCCGTTCCGGGGTGATGCCGAAGGTCACGAGCTTGCCGCCCGCCGCCGCCTGCCGGCCGATTTCGAGCGCGTGCCGGAAGGCTTCGGTATCGGCGACGATATGATCCGACGGCATGATCAGCATCAGCGCGTCGGGATCGATCGACGCGAGATAGATCGCCGCCGCCGCCGCCGCCGGGGCCGTGTTTCGTGCGATCGGCTCCAGCATGATGGTGCGCGGCTTGACCTCGATCTGGCGCAGCTGCTCGGCGATGATGAAGCGATGCTCGTCATTGGCCAGGATGAGCGGCGCCGACAGCATCGGCCGCCCGGCCACGCGCCGCACCGTCTCCTGCAGCAGGCTCAGTTCCGACAGCAGCGGCAGGAGCTGTTTCGGATAGGCCGAGCGCGACATCGGCCAGAGCCGGGTGCCCGAGCCGCCGGAGAGGATCACCGGGTAAATGATCCGGCTGCCGTCGGCACCGGCGGAGACGGAGGATATGCTCTTCTGTCGCTCGGCCATGTCGTCACATCTCGCCTGATATCCAGAACGTTTTTCATGCCCGACGTGGGCCGGCAGCACAAGCCGCTCGCGATGAATGCGGCCGTTTGGCCGCGCCGGCCGATCTAGGGATCGACCGGGGATTGGGTAAACGCGATGCCCACAAGGATGATCGCGTTCACGCGACTTCCTCGTCCAACATCGCGGCCGCCGCAACGTCCCGCCTGGTCTCACGCGCCAGCCGTGAGGACCGGATCTCGAGCACGCTGATGAAGAAGGCGCCGTAGGCGATCTGAAAGCCGAGCATGATCGCCGTCGAGGACGGGATCGCCAGGCGCATGGTCTCACTCGGCTGCAGCAGGCCGAACGTCTCGGCGCCCCAATCGCCCAGCGCCCGCAACCCCAGTCCGAGCCCGGTGAGGATCAGCAAGCCCCCCGCGATCAGGCCGCGTTCGAGCGTAGCGACGCCGATCCAGGCCTGAAAGCTTCTGTCCGGCGGCAGCATGTTCTCGCGCATGCCGTAGATCTTGGAGAAGATCCAGAATTGCACGGCCTGGGCGCCGATGACGATGGCGAGCGAGCTGTAGAGCAAGGTGTGGATGTCGAAGGTGATACCGGCCACCGTGCGCGGCCGCGGCAGTAGCCAGGCCATGCCGGCGAGCCCGATCAGGAACAGCGCCACGCCAGGAAACAGAAATAGCCAGCGCGGGCTGAACAGCAGCAGGAAACGCAGATGACGCCAGCCGTCCCGCCAGCTCCTGAGATGCGGCGGCCGGCTGCGCCCGTCGGGCGAAAGCGTCGTCGGTACCTCCGTGATCCTGAGCCGGTTGATCGTGGCCTTGACGACCATCTCGCTGGCGAACTCCATGCCCGAAGCCTGAAGATCGAGATCGAGGATCGTGGCCCGGTCGAAACCGCGCAGCCCACAGTGAAAATCGCCGCAGGGGCTGTGAAAGAAGACACGCCCGATGGTGGTCAGGACCGGATTGCCGAGATAGCGATGCAGCGGCGGCATGGCGCCCGGCATGATGCCGCCGCGGAAGCGGTTGCCCATGACCAGCTGGTAGCCCTCGCGCAACTTGGCGACGAAAGGATCGAGCGCGCCGAAATCGTAGCTGTCGTCGCTGTCCCCCATGATGACGTATCGGCCGCGTGCGGCGCGCATGCCGCCGAGCAGCGCACTGCCGTAACCGCGAGCCGTGATATCGATGACGCGCGCACCGTGCGTAACGGCGATCGCCTGGGACCCGTCGGTACTGCCATTGTCGGCGATCAGGATCTCGCCGACGACGCCGCTGCGCGCGAGATAGGCTTGCGCCTTAACGATGCAGAGCGCCAGCGTTTCGGCCTCGTTGAGGCACGGCATGAGAATCGTGAGCTCGCAAGTCCGGGCCATTTTCAGTCAGCCTGTCAGGGAGCCCAAGCTCTAGCGGAGAAAGATGAAAAAAACGTCGCCCGGAGACGATCCCGGGCATGGTTCGGGAAATCGGCGGCAGATCCGGCGCCTATGCTCAGAAAACGAGGCTGGCGACGACGATCCAACTGGTCACGGACAACAGCAAGATCCAGCGGATGCCGATCTCGAAGGCCATTCTGTCATCCGCATAGGCGACTCGAGCGACCGAGCGTGCCCTGGCGCCCAATTTGCGACTCTCTACAGCCATATCGCGCTCCCATTTCTCATACCGTCCGGAGAGCCGGAGGCAGAGTGAAACTCTCCCGCGTATATCTCGAATTTTAGAACAATAAGAATTAATAAATCGGAAACAAAAATGAGGCACTGTTTTGACAGAAATGGGCATGTACCGCAGTCAACTGCCGCTGAACCGGTACCAGACCAGCCCGATCCATTCGTGAATGGCGTAGCAGCCTTCCTCGAATGCCCGCGCCGATGGCAGGAATTCCTCCACCCCCCAGAGGAAGGGCGGAGTGAAATCTGTCGGCGCCGCGCGCACCGGAAATCCCGCCTGGGCAAAGGACAGAAGAGAACGCGGCATGTGCCAGCTGTGGGTCACGAGCAGTGCCGAGCGTACCCCGTCGGCCCGCAGCAGGCGCGCCGAGAACGCGGCATTCTCGTAGGTATTGCGCGAGGCATCCTCGACCCATTTCGCATCGAGGCCGAATTCGGTCTTCAGCACTTCGGCCATGAGGGGTGCTATCGGCGGCCCCAAGGTGCCGACCTGCCCCCCGGTCACCAGGATCGGCAGATCGAGACGGCGCGCAAGCCGGGCCGCATAGCGCAGCCGGACCAGGGTCAGCTCGCCAATCGACGGCCCGCCATATTCGGGCGCCGTCCGCTCGATATCGGCGCTGAGCACGATGATCGCCTGGGCACCACCGGCATCGGCGATGACGGCGTCGGCGCGCGTCTCCAGCGTTCTCAGCATCGCCTTGGAAACGACCGGCAGGCATAGGAGAAAGATCGCGACCATGGCGAGCCCGACCAGCCGGCGGCCCAGCCGTGGACGGAACCGGCCCAGCACCAGGCCGAGCGCCATCAGCAGGAACAGCGACAGCGGCGGCACCGGGAGGGCGCGCACGAGGAAACCGAGCTCGATCATCGGCTTACCCTATGGGTTCGATCGAGCGATGCCAAATACGCACTCAGCTGATGCGGGTTCGGGCCGGCGCCGGAGCCCCGACCAGGGGCTGCTGCCGCGGGGCGTATTGCGGCACGGTCTTGCGCAGGCCGGCAGGCGCCACCTCTTGCTCGACCATATGGCGCAGCAGCGAAATCACCGCCATCAGAACGTAGAAAAGCTCGAAATAAGCCATGCTCAAGGCGGCACCCGAGATCATATAGGCGATGAGCGACATGCGCAGGGCGCTGGCCAGGCTGCCGGCCCATTCGAGATGCGGGTGCAGGCGCGTCAGCCGCCTCACCCGGTTGGCATTCGCCAGGCTGATCAGCAGAATGGACAGGAACAGGACAAAGCCGGTAAAGCCCAAATCGCCCAGCACCTCGAAATAGATGCTGTGAGCCGCGCGCGCCAGATCGCCCGGCTGGTCGGTCGGTATGAAGCTCAGCGTGTAGAATTGCGTCCGGTACTTGTTCCAGACCGCCGCATCCTGGACGCCGTGGAAGCCCGCGCCCAGCAACGGATTGTCGAGCGCGATCAAGGTGCTGATCTTCCAGGCGATGACCCGCCCCATGAAGGAGCTGTCCTCGTTGGCGGTCTCGATCGTGTCGACGCGACTATACCAGCTAGCCGGCGCGATCGAGAGCAGCACGATGCCGACCACCGCCATGCAGCAGGCGTTGCGAATCCGGCGCTGGCTGCCCATCACCATGCCGATGGCGATGATGACGAGACCGATGAAGCCGCCGCGCGAGAAGGTGCCGATGACCGAGAAGGCGCAAAGCACCGCCACGGCCATGTAGGTGATCTTGACCGGACGCAGCACCGAATATTTGGCGAGATACATCAGGATCGGGATCACCATCACGATCCCGAGCGCGAAGGAATTATTGTCGCCGAAGGAGGTCAGCCCTTCGACGTGATGATTGCCGCCATCGACGATGACCTTGAGGCCTTCGACCGCGCCATGAAAACCCCAGCCGAGGCAGATGGCGATCAGAACGGCATGGACGCGCAACTGGCTTCGGACCAGGCGCTGGATGAGGAAGCAGAAGACCAGCACCTTCAGCAGCCGCTCGCAGATCTCCCAGGAATTGATGTAGAGCGTTTCGGAAAAGATGCTCGACGCCAATCCCACGATCGCGAACAGGCCTGCCATGATCGAGACCTTGTCGAGATAGAGGTTCTTCTTCTCCCGGGACAGGAGAACGCAGAGGATGGTCACGCCCGAAACCAGCTTGGTCAGCGGCACCGCCTGCATGAAGCCGTAGAGATAGTCTTCGGGCGACAGGAAGGAGACCCAGGCCCACAGCAAGACCCCGACGAAGGGCCGGCGGAACACCATGGGCAGCGTCGCGAGCAGGGCAAAAAGTACCAGAATATCCCGCATGAGCGGCCCATCTCCCAGAGCAGACCCGGTTCAGCGCGAAGCCGATCCGGCAAGGATGCTCGTCCCCGCAGGCGATCGCGCCTACGCCTATCACACTGCCGATCGTCCATAAAGATTCGGTTGCCGGGATGTGAGACGCCTGCCGATGCAACTTGTCACGGAGGCCGGAAATAGACCATCAACGGTGCGCCGCTATTGAATAGCGCTGCGGGACGATCGGAAGGGCTGGACGGGCATGTCGGAAGCGGTCAAGACAAAGCTCGTCGGCATCGAGACCGGCCGCGGCATCGCCGCCATGCTGGTCGTCCTTTATCACACGGGGCGGCATTTCGGTAAGGTCTACGGACCGTCCTGGCTGAGCGACCTGTTCCAATTCGGCCATGCCGGCGTCGATTTCTTCTTCGTCATCAGCGGCTTCATCATCCTCTACACCCATGACAAGGATGTCGGGCGCCCCGCCCGGCTGGGGCACTATCTGCAGCGGCGCTTCACCCGCATCATGCCGACCTATTGGGTAGCCCTTCTGGTCACCGTGGCGCTCTCGGTCGCAGGCGGTCACGCGCTGCCGGCGCCGTTCCCGGCTTTCTGGTCGACCTTCCTGCTGCCATCGTTCGACGAGCCGCTGCTCGGGGTCGCCTGGACCCTGCAGCACGAGATCGTCTTCTACGCCTTCTTCGCCCTGCTGATCCTGAATCGCGCCGGCGTCGCCTTCCTGGCCCTCTGGTTCTTCTGGATCATGCTGACGACGGTCGGGGTTCTCGACAGCAGCCTCGTGCCCAGCACCTTTACCGGCGCCTTCAATCTGGAATTCTTCGCCGGCATGGCGGCCGCCTATTGGGTGAAGCATCGCGCGACGCCCAACCCTCGTTCGATCCTGGCGATCGGCGTGCTGCTGTTCGCCTTGGCGGCCTTGGCCGAAAATGCCGGATGGCTGGATGGATATGCCAGCATCGGCCGCCTCGCCTACGGCCTGCCGTCGGCCTTGATCGTGCTCGCCGCCGCGGCGGTGGACCGCCAAGCCCCGATCGCCTTCCCGAAGCCGCTCCGCGTCCTGGGGGCCGCGTCCTATTCGGTCTATCTCTTCCAGTTCGTGTTCATCGGCATTCTCTGGAAAATCTGGCTCGCCGCCGGCCTCGACCGGCTTCTGCCGCAGACCGCGGGCTTCTGCCTTCTCGCCGCAGGCGGGATCGCCGGCGGCGTCCTGGCGTCGCGGCTGGTCGAATACCCGCTCATGCGGCTGATCCGGGGCGAAAGGCGGCCGATCGGCAAGGCGGCAACCGAAGCGGCCGAATAGACAAGCTTCTCGACGGCTGCATGACCGGGTGGTATTCGCAATGCGCAGTACCGACAACGCTCGATAGAGTCGACACCCTCATTGCAACGCCTGCGGATCAACCCCCGCGATCGATTCAGGGCCCCGCCCGCGAAATCCCGCCCAATAAGGGAGCGTCTTAGAACCGATCATGCTTCTGTTCCGGCAGAATGTCAGAACGACGGCGCTGGTGCTGTTCGCGCTCGATCTCCTGTTCTTTACCGGCTTCGACGGGGCTTTCTTCGCGGCGCTGCAAAGCCGCTCGACCATCAACCATATCGATGGGCTGGTGCCGGTCCTGGTGATGATCATCGTCATCACCCTGACGCTCACCTATGCGATCGGCCTCTATCGCCGCGATTCGGTGACAGCCCCCCTGACCGCGATGGGACGGTTGCCGATCGCGATCGGCCTGGGCGCTGCCGCCGAGGCGCTGATCGTCCTGCTCGTCTTCTCGCCGATCTATCCCGACGAGATCATGTTCCACAGCCTCAGCCGATGCTTCGGGCTGGTTATGGTGACCGCCGGGGTTTCGTTCTGCGCCGGCGTCGCCGCCCGCGGCATGTTCGATCTGCTGCTGCAACGCCATTGGTTCCACCGTTCGATCCTGGTGGTCGGCACCGGACGGCGCGCCTCGCATCTGCAGCAAGGCATGACCACCGACACGCACCGACCGACCGCGACGCTTCATTTCGTACCCGAAACGATCTTGGCCGGGGCCGACAGGTCCGCCGGCGCGCTCAACGGCGATGGGCTCGACCGCGACACAGTCCTCGAGCCGGCCGGGCGGTCGCTGGAGCGCGTCGCGCGCGATCTCGGCGCCGACGAGATCGTCGTCGCCGCCGACGACCGGCGTGGCCTGCCGATCAAGAGCCTGCTCGAATGCAAGATCGCGGGATTTCCGGTGCTGAACTACGCCGCCTTCGTCGAGCGCGAGACGGGGCGGATCGACCTCAACTGGATCGAGCTCGGTTGGCTCGCCTATTCCGACGGCTTCCGGGTCCGGCTCATCGACACGGCGCTGAAACGCGCGCTCGACATTGTCGTCGGCGTGCTCGGGCTGGTGCTGACCCTGCCGGTGCTGCTCGTCGCCGTCATCTGCATCCGGCTCGAAAGCCCGGGACCGGTTTTCTTCCGGCAGGAGCGGGTGACGAGGGGCAACAAGGTGTTCTCGCTGATCAAGCTGCGCAGCATGCGCCAGGATGCCGAGCGGAACGGGCCGCAATGGGCGGCGGAGCGGGACAACCGCGTCACGCGCGTCGGTTCCTTTCTGCGCCGCACGCGGATCGACGAGATCCCGCAGCTCATCAATATCCTGGCCGGCGACATGTCGCTGGTCGGGCCGCGCCCGGAACGGCCGGTCTTCATCGAACAACTGGCCGCGGGCATCGATCTCTATCTCGAGCGCCATGTCGTCAAGGCCGGGCTGACCGGCTGGGCTCAGGTCAACTACCCCTACGGCGCCTCGATCGAGGATGCGAAAGCGAAGCTCGAATACGATCTTTACTACATCAAGAATTTCACGATCCTGCTCGACGCCCGCATTCTGCTGCAGACGCTCAGGATCATCTTCTGGCCGAGCGGCGTCCGATGATATCGCGGCGGGCCGGTAAACCGGTTGGCAAGCATTCTAGGGCATTGCTGACGGCCACTAAGATCACCGCCGGAGCGCGATGAGCCGAACCTTCTTCCGCCGACTGCTTTGCGCGCTCTGCCTGCTCGGCCTTCCGGCCGATGCGCTAGAACGCGATCATATTGGCTGGAAACAGCCAATATGTGAATCGTACTCTAACTGTTTAAATAGAGGCGGATTCACGAAATGGGTGGACTCCACCCATTTCGATCCGGCTCTAGCCGAGCCGGTCTCGGTCGCCGACAGCGCCCAGCTGGTGCAGGCGCTCGCCCAGGCGCGGCCGGGCACGGTGATCACGCTCAAGCCCGGCACTTATCCGCTCCACCGGCTCGAGCTGCGGGCGGGCGGGGAAAAGGGCAAGCCGATCACCGTCCGGGCCGAAAGGCTCGGTGATGCGCACCTCGTCACCGACGAGGTCGAGCTTTTCGTGCTGCGCGGGCCTTATTGGGTCTTCGAGAATCTAGACCTGCGGGGCAAGGGCGACGCCGCCGACCATGCCTTCCACATCGAGGGTGGCGCCGACCGGACCATTCTCCGGCACGACCGGATGCGCGATTTCAACGCCGCCGTGAAAGGCAATATCGGCGACGGCAAATTCGCCGACGACGTGGTGATCGAAGATAGCCTGTTCTACAACGCCGCCCCGAGGCAGACCGATTCGCCGGTGACGCCGATCGATATCGATGGCGGCCGGCGCTGGGACGTGCGCGGCAATCTCATCGCCGACTTCGCCAAGGCCGGCGGCAATCAGATCAGCTACGGCGCCTTCATGAAGGCGGGCTCGTCGGACGGCATCTTCGAGCGCAACCTGGTCATCTGCGAATGGCGGCACAAGGGCTTCACCCGCATCGGCCTGTCTTTTGGCGGCGGCGGGGGAGAGACGCCGGAGATCTGCCAAGACCGGCAATGCTCGCCCAAGCACCGCGACGGCATCATACGCAACAACATCATCCTGCATTGCCCGGCCGACCTCGGCATCTATCTGAACGAGGCCCGGCATATCGGGATCTTCAACAACACGCTGCTCGATACCGGCGGCATCGATGTGCGCTTTCCCGCGAGCTCGGCCGAGATCCGCAACAATATCGTCAGCGGCCGGATCCGCGAGCGGAACGGTGGCACGCTGGTTCAGGAATCGAACATGCTGGCGCCGGCCGGCGATATGCTGCAAAGCCTGTTCGCCGATGCCGATGCCGGCGATTTCCGTCCGCGCACGGGGGCGCCCGCCGTCGAGCGCGGACCGGCGCTGGCCGCCGTGCCCGACGATTTCTGCGGCCGGAAGCGCAGCGGCAGCGAAGCCGATCTGGGCGCGGTCGCCTATGACGGGCCGGCTTGCGACCGGATGAGGGAACTGATGCGGGAGGCAGTGAAGTGACGCCGGAGCCGACCTCGTCGCGCTTGAAGATCCTCTATCACCATCGTACGCGCTCGCGCGACGGGCAGTCGGTCCATATCGACGAACTGATCGCAGCATTGCGCGGGCTCGGCCACGAGGTCGTCGTCGTCGAGCCCCAAAGGGTCGAGGCGACCAAGACCTCGCTCAAGAAAACCTTCATTCCCAAATTCGCCTATGAGCTGATGGAGCTGGCCTATAGCGCGTTCGAGTACCGGCGCCTGGCCGAGGCGGTGCGCGTCCATCGGCCCGATGCGCTCTACCAGCGCGCCAATATCCTGATGCTGTCGGGCGTATGGCTGGCTCGGCGCTTCGGCCTGCCCTATCTGCTCGAAGTCAATGCGCCCATCGCCGCCGAACGGGCCAAATATGACGGGCTGGCCTTTCCCGGCCTCGCCGCCTGGACCGAGCGGGTCATGTGGCGTGCCGCCGACCATGTGCTGCCGGTGACGGAAGTGCTGGCCGGCATGGTCGAGGCGGCGGGTGTGCCGCGCGCCCGGATCACGGTTATCCCCAACGGCGTCGATCGCAGCCGCTTTCAGCCGATGGACGCGGCGGAGGCCAAGCGCCGGCTCGGGCTCGACGGCAAGCTGGTGCTGGGTTTCGTGGGCTTCGTGCGCGAATGGCACCGGCTGGATCTGGTCATCCGGCTACTGGCCGAGCCCGGCGCGCTCGAGGCGGCGCATCTGATGATCGTCGGCGACGGGCCCGTGCGCGCCTCGCTCGAAGCGACCGCCCGCGAGCTCGGGCTCGCCGACCGCGTCACCATCACCGGCATCGTCGCCCGCGATCAGGTGGCGGGATATATCTCGGCCTTCGACATCGCTCTCCAGCCCGAGGTCGTGGCTTACGCCAGCCCGCTGAAGCTATTCGAATACATGGCGCTCGGCCGGGCCATCGCGGCCCCTGCCGCCCCCAACATCACCGAGATCGTCACCGACGGCGTCGATTGCCTGCTGTTCGACCCGGCTGAGGCGGACGGGCTGACACGCGCGATCCAGCATCTCGCCGGCGACGCCGCCCTGCGCGAGCGGCTGGGGCAAGGCGCCATCGACACGATCGCGCGGCGCCGGCTGACCTGGCGCGACAACGCCGCCACGGTCGCTGCCCTTGCCCGCGCTCAGCCGATTGAGGACCGTGAGGCCGAGGTCAGGCGGCCGGCTTAAGCCGCGCGCAACCGGCGGATGCGGCCGACGCCCATGCGCAGCGCCTCGATCAGGAATCGCTCGGCACTGTCCGGCAGGCCGGCGAGGCGCCAGAGCAGCAGCAGCGTCGCGGCATAGATCATCGCTCCTACCAGCGCGATGAAGGCGGCATTGAGGATCAGCACGGGCACGGTGCCGGGCGGATGCGACCAGCCGAGCCCGGTCATGTAGAGCAGGCCGGCCATGACCGCGGCGGCGAGCGCCGGACGCCAGACCTGCCAGCCGATCGACGATACTTTGCCGCCGAGAATCCGCATGGTCATGATGAGGAAGCCCACGCCCTCGACCGTCAGCACCGCGACGAAGATCGTGGTCACACCGAACAGCCCCCAGTAATGGGCGCCGATCGCGGCGCCGGAGAGCGCGAAGGCGGCGGTGAAGACGGTGATGAAGAAATTGTAGCGGATGTTGCCGGTCGCGGCCAAAGCGATGTTGCCCATCGTCATGATCACCAGCGACGGCGAAGAGGCGCCGATCACCGCGATGATCGTGGTCGCCGTCGCCCAGCCCGGGCCGAGCCCGACCATGACGATATGGTAGGCGAGCGCCGAGATGCCGATCGAGGCCGGCAGGATGATCAGCGCCACGATACCGATGATCCGCGCCAAGGCCGCGGCGATGTCGCCGCCGGCATTGCGCGAAGCGGAGATGCCCGAGAAGGCGGCGCGGCCGATCGGATTGACCATCTCGGTGATCGGCAGCTGGGCGATCTCGGCCGCGATGTTGAAGATGCCGACATCGGTCGCCGACAGCATGGCGCCGAGCAGCAAGGTCCAGCCGCGATCACGGGCGAAGCCCACGATCGAGGAGGCCCAGGTCCAGAAGGAATATCCCGCGAGCTCGCGCCAGGCGGACAACGTCGGGCGCGGCAGGAACGGCCGCATGATGTAGGTCAGGAGCAGGCGCGAGATCTTGCCGGCGAAAATGCCGATGACGAGCGCCCAGACGCTGCGTTCGACCATCACCGCGCCGATCGTCGTCGCCACCGCCAGCAGGCGCGGCACCACGAACAGGATGAATTCCCGGTCAAAGCGCAGCTCGCGCCGGAACTCGGCGATCGCGACATTCTCCAACCCGTCGAAGAGCGGCATCGCCGCGATCACCAGCAGCAGCGGCAGCAGCCGCGGCTCGTTGAAGGCCCGGGCGACGAAGGGCGCCGTCGCCGCCACGAGCAGCGCATTGACCACGCCGCGGAGCGCGCCGACGGTAAAGGCGGTATCGAACAGCGCCCGTCGCGGATTGGGCGAGCGCACGATGGTGTCTTCCGCCCCCAGGGCCGACAGGGCGTCGAAGACATTCACATAGGTCGTGGCGATCGCGACCAGGCCGAAATCGCCCGGCGCCAGCAGTCGCGCCAAGATAAGCGTGCTGCAGAGGCCGAGCAGCCGGCTGATCATCCGCCAGGAGACGAGCCACGCCGCCCCGAAGGCGGTGCGGTGGGCGAGCGAGCGGGCGGCGGCGTCCGTCATCGCGTCACTCTTCGGATCCGGCGGCGGCTCCGCGCTCATGCACGGCCCATTGCTTCAGGCGCCGCGCCGCGCGCTCGAGCGTGAAGGCGAACCATGGCCGCTGCGCCCGGCACCAGATCAGGCTTTCGCCATGATCGGCCAGACTGCGCTTGTAGCGGCTATCGCCCGCCAGCAGATCGTACCGGTCGAGACCGGCGTCGCCGGCCATGCCGATGCAGAGCGCGTGGGCAACCAGTCCGGGCCGGTCACGATTGTCGTCTCCATAGCGGAAGCCACCTTGATAGTTCATGACATGCCGCCGATGGATAAAATTATAAAGATATCCGATGATCTTTTCTCCGGCCGCGACCCGGACGAGTTGAATGCGGCCCTGGCCCAGGCCGATGCTAATCAGACGATGATGAAAATTTCGCTCAAACGGGCTCCCGAAAGCGCCGGCTTCGCCCTTGGTCTGCCATCGGCTCTGATGCAGCGCTGCCAGCCCCTCGAAGAAATCGAGCGCCTGCTCGACCGTGGCGGCGGCGGTGATCGAAAGCGGCCCGTCCCGTTCGGCCCGTCGCATCGCCTGGCGGATCTGGGCGCGGCTGTTGGCCGAGCGCGTCTGCAGCCAATCCCGACCGGTGGCGCGCAGGCCGGCCAGATCGACGATATAGCTGGCGCTGCGCCGATCGATCTCGGCCCGAAGGCCGGCCGCCTCCAGGACCGCAAGATAGGCCTCCGGAACGCCGCCCAGGACCAGCTCCCGCCAGTCTCCGGGGAGGGTCTGGAGAATATGAGCGAGCGTTCCCGTTGCCGCGTCGCGCGCCAGGATGATGCCGTTATATTCGATGGCGAGCCGATCCAGATCCGGCTGCCCGGCTTCGTTCAGCACGAGCTGCCGCACGGGCAGCACGCCGTGCCGCCGCGGCCTCGCCTCGGTCAGTAGGCCGAGGCCGACGAGCCGCCCGTCTTCATGCGCCGTCAGCACCAGCGGGCGAAGGCCGGTCGCCTCGAGCCAGGTGCCGATCCAGAGCCAGGATTGGAAGAAGCTGAGATCGGCGCGCGCCTCCAGCGCCTCCCAGAGCGCGCCGAGCGCGGCCGGGTCTTCCAGCCGGTCCAATCGAACGAGGAGCGCCACGGCGTCCCGGCGCGCGTCAGCCGAGGCTGCGGATCAGGAACGGCCCGATGAAGTTCGCAACCGGCAAGGGCAGCTTCTGCCACGCCTTGATCATGAGGGCGTATTTCGGATTGAGCGGGTTCTTCTCGGGCATCTCGGTGCCCGGCTTCAGCCGGTATTCGTAATTGAGCCAGTCCGGCTCGAAGCCCCAATTCTTCTTGAAATTGAAGGCGCCGGTGCCGGCCTTGCTGCGGCCGAAATCGAAGCGGCGGTAGCCGCGCGCGGCGGCGCGGCGCATCACTTCCCAATAGAGGAAATCATTGGCGCCGTTGCGCCGGGCGCCGACCGTGCCGCCGCCGTAATAGGGCATGACCGTGTCGCGGAAATAGAAATTGAGCACGGCGCTGACCGGCTCGCCGCCGTCGAGGATGGTGACGATGTCGCAATCGCTGCCGAACGCCGCTTTCAGCAGCTTGAAATAGCGGCGCGGAAACATCGGCGTACCGAGATTGCGCACGCTCTCCGAATAGACCCGGAAGAAGCGCGCGGGATCCTCATCGACCTCGCTGACGAGCGCGCTTTCGAGCGTCTTGCGCACGACCGCGCGCTGCTTGCGCGGGATCGCCTGCAGATTGTCCTTGTCCTCGGCCGAGAGCGGCCGGGCGAAGGTGGCGTAGAGCCCGCTCTTGACCAGCCAATCCGGCCGCGCGGCCGTGCGGCTGCGATATTCGAGATAGGCGGCGCCGGTACTGTCCATAAGCGCGGACGCCGCCTGATCGAGCGCCGCGGCGGCGACCGGATCGCCCGCGAGCGGGCCGCCCTCCATGCAATAGGCGGTCGAGATCAGCGCGTTGCCGAACAGCCGGCTGCGCATATGGACGAGCGGCAGCACGCCGGCGACGCGCTCGCCGCGCAGCGCGATCAGGTAAGGCGCGCGCTGGCCGAAGGCGGTCTGGAGCACATGCCGCCAGCCGAAACGGTGAAAGAAGGTGGCGTCGGGTGCGGCCGCGACGAAGGCATCCCAAGCCGGCCCGTCAGCCTCGGTACAAGGCCGGACGGTGACGGGGCCGCTGGCGATGCCCGGCTCGACCGATGGCTCCAAATCGCTCATGCCGGTCAAACCTCAGAATTGCTGGCGGAGCGACACGACCACCGCATTTTCGACCACCGTGCCGGAAAAGGAAGTGGACGATCCTCCCAGCTGTTGTTCGAGGTGGCTATAGCGCAGTTGGGCGCTGAGCCTCGGATTGATTTGATAGCTGAGGCCGGCCGATGCCAACAGGGTATTGTCGTCACCGCCCCCCGCTCCCGCGCCGGTGGTGGCGAACACGTCGCCCGTGCCGGTCGAATAGGAGAAATTGACGTCGCCGGTCAGGGTTGGCGTCAGTTGATGAGAGATATCCAGCGAGCCGCCGGTCGCGGTCTGCTGCGGCAGGATCTGGCTGGCCGCCCGGGTCAAGGTATCCTGGACGGTATAGAATACCGTTGCGGTATAGTCCGTGCGCAGACCGTGCAGCAGCAGCGTGGCGCTGAGCGAGCGGAAGCGCGACAGCGGATTGTCGAGCGACAATTGATCGCCCGGCTGAATGGAAAAGCCCTGCCCGGTCTGAGTATTGATCGGCGAGCCGATGGGCGAGATGCCGAGATTGCCGAGATTGCCGAGCAACCGCTGCTGCTCGGTCACGATCTGGTCGGTATAGGAGGCGGTAAGCGTGCTGCGCTCGCCGATATCGTAGCGGAAATTGCCGCTGAAGGTCGGCTCGTGATTGCGCACGCCGCCCTGAAAGACCAGCTCCGCCCGCGGCCCGGGCGTCAGGCGGAAGCCGCCGCTGATGATCGGGCCGCTCAAATTCCGCTCCAGCTGCTGCGTGTCGGTGATCTGTTCATAGCCGAAAGTCGACAGCAGCTGGATGTAGCGGTTGAGGGAATAATTGAGATCGGCCTGCGCCACGCGGTCCGAGATATTGTCCGATTCCTGGCTGGTCTCGGTGTCCTGCAGCAGCACGTCCCATTGGGTCTGGCTGAAGCGCGGGCCGCTCGCCAGCTTCTCGGTCAAGGTATTGACGATGGTGTTCTCGGCCGTGCCGACCTGCGACAGCAGGCTCTGCTCGTTGGGCGCGCTCGGACCGATCGGTGTCGAGAAGAAGGTGGCGCCGGTCTGGAGCGAGAGCGTGTTGATGGCATCGGTGCCGAAGGAGTTGGTGAGCGTCGGACCGATCAGATAGCCGTAAGTGTCCTGATAACCGGCGGTGTCGCTGCTCGGCAGCGAACGCTCGGTGGCGCTCGCCTCGAAACCGCGGCCGACCAGGACCGGCTGAGCGAAGACGCGGGCATCGAGCGCCAGATATTGCGGGATCAGCTCCGAGCGGGCAACGCCGAGCAGATTCTGGCGCAGCCCGTCGAGCGACGGGTTGAGCGCATAGAGATCGCCCGCGATGGAATAGGTGAAATCGGCGACGAAATGAGCCCCGTCGTCATGGAGCGTCAGATCGATCCCGGGCGTCGTCAGGAAATCGACCTTGCGATCGCTGACCGATTCGAACGCGTTGTCGGTGAAGGTTTCCTGTAGGTCTCCGGCGACCGTGACCCGGAAACCGGTGCCGGTCGGCGGCACGATCGGCGTCCGCCCGTTCGGGGTCACCGGCTGGCCGTATGGTGTCAGCTTCTGGCCGCTCGGCAACGGGGTGGCGCCGTTCGGCAAAGGCGCCCCGAGCTCGTTCGGGTTGGGCACGACCGGCGGGATCGGCACGGTCACGCCGTTGTCCGGTGCCTCGCCGCTATCCGGCCCTTCCTGGCCATAGGAAGGCGAGATGGCGGCCAGACCGACGCCGACAATCAGGGTCAGGCCGGCGCTGAGGCCGCCGGCCCTCCGACGGGGTCTGTTTTTCATGACGCGTCCCGCGCCGCGCACGGCGATCAGAAGTAGCTGAGCGGGATGATGATCACATCGCCGGGCAGCAGATCGGCATTCGCGGTGATATCGCCATCCTTGAGCAGATCGTCGAGCCGCAATTCATGCACGACCTGCTGGCCGTTCTCCATGCGGATCAGCGTGGCCCGGTTGCCGGCGGCGAATTGGGTGAGGCCACCGACCTGGATCATCACGTCGAGCACGGACAGATGCTCGCGATACGGCACGGCACGCGGCTGAGCGGCCTGGCCGACGACGCGTATCTGCTGGGAGAAGGGACCGACGAAGTTGGTGACCATGACGGTCACGATCGGATTGTCGACGAACTTCTTGAGGCTCTTCTCGACATCGCGCGCGAGCATCGTCGGCGTCTTGCCCGCGGCCTGGATATCTTCAACCAGCGGGATAGAAATCTTGCCGTCCGGCCGGACCGGAACGGTCGTCGACAGCTCGGTATTGCGCCAGACGAAGATCTGCAGCCGATCGTCCGGACCGATCAGATATTCGTCATCCACGCCGCTGGAAAGCGTGCCGGACGGCGGCAGGGGCACACCGTCATTGGAGCAGGCGGCGAGCATCAACGAGCTGGCTGTCACCAAGAAAAACGAGAAGAATCGGAGAGCACCGCCCGCCTTGGCGACGGCGAAAAACGTACGGAACATTCTGAAGCAGCCCCTCCACAGCTTCGACGTATTAACCAAACTGTCGTAAATACTTTTTACATCTGAGTGCGTATCAAACAACCGTCGCAAGGTCAATTGCGAGTTTGCGGAAACTGCACCATAAGATCGATCGCGGTAACGACTAGGCAGCAAGACGTCAGCACTATGAGCTTAAAAAAGGTTGACCTGACGGACGGGCTGAGCTTGCTGCGTCATTTACTCGATCGCTCGGCTTCGGCCGAAGGCGGCGCCGGTTGGTTTAGAACACTTGCCGAGACGACTCTACGGCCGGGCGAGCGCGCGGTCATGGCCGTGCTGCCCGACGAATCGGGCACGGCGCGTGCCGGCCTACCCCTGGTGGAACAGCCGGGCGGCGCGCTCCGGGCGCTCACCGCTCCCTATACAACCCGCTACGGTCCGATCGCCGCCGACGCGGCCGCGGCCGAGGATTTGGGCAAGGGGCTTCGCCGGATCGTGCCCGCCCTCCTGCAGATCGACGCGCTCGATGCCGAGGATGCCGCCGTGCCGGCCCTGCTCCGCGGCATGCGCACCGGCGGGCTCGCAACCGAGACCTATCGAAACTTCGCCAATTGGCGCGACCGGCTCGGCGATTTCGACAGCTATTGGGCCGAACGCCCCTCGGAACTGCAGAATGTCGTCCGCCGCAAGCTCAAGCGGTTGGAGCGCGCCGGAACGCTCCGGATCGATTGGATCACGGCCCCCGGCGAGATGCCGGCAGCCACTTCCGTCTACGAAGCCATCTATGCCAAGAGCTGGAAGGAGCCCGAGCCGGATCCGGACTTCATCGCCCGGATGACAAGCGCGCTTGTCATCGAAGGTTCGGTGCGGCTGGCGATCGCCTATATCGAAGGCGAAGCGGCGGCGGCGCAGATCTGGCTCGTCCGGGACCGGCACGCAACCATCTTCAAGCTCGCCCACGTCTCCGATCAGGACCGGCATTCGCCCGGCACGCTCCTGACCTATTGGATGCTGCGGCATCTCGCTCAGACCGAAAGGATCGAGACCATCGATTTCGGTCGCGGCGACGACGGCTACAAGCGCCAATGGATGAGTGCGTGCGGCGAGCGGCTCGGACTGATCGCGGTCAATCCTCGCTCGATCAAGGGAATTGCGGCGATGGCGCGCTACATCTGGCCGATGCGGGCGAAACGGCTGGTCCGAGCGCTGCGGCCTAGCGCGTGAAACTCGTCAGGCCAGCGTCCCGGCCCTTGCTTTCGAAGAGCCGGGTACGCCGCGAAACGACGCCCTTGCGAATGAGCGCGAAGGCCGCGCGCGCCTGCTTGGCATGCGGCGAGGTCGCGAAAATATCCGTACAGAAATCGATGTAGGCGTAAATTTCCGCCTCAGGTGTCCGAGGATCGCGAATAAGATCTTCGAGCACCTTCATCATGGGTGCGCTCTCTTCATCGAGAGCCTTATCGAAAATGGACTCGGCATTCATAATGGGTCCTAAAGTGCTTGGCAGCGTCATTTTGCGCTGCCCCCGATCAGACTCGCCGGCGAGCCGCTTCGAGCGCGAGACGCCGGGTCGCAAAAGCCCCGGCATAACCGTCTCGGCCGATCAGCAATCGCCATTCCGAGACGGTCCGCGAAGGATCGCGGGCCGCCTCGGCAAAACGTTCGTGCTTAAAAATCCGGACAAAAATGCCGTTCATCGTGCCTTCGTAATAGCCTGCAAGAACTTGCTTCATTTTAAAACTTCCCTGAAATACAGGGTTAAAAACAGGTAAATTTTACAGAGATTAATGCATAGAGCGTGCCACAACGCATTTTCAATGAGTTAGCCAGCTTGGCCCCGAGGAGCTGTAAGCGATTGCTACAGTAGGGCGGGGATGAGCGGTTTCGCTCGAAACAGATGGGCCGGGTAGCCTGTAAAAATTGGCTACACCCGGCCCGGAAACCGCGAATTCCGGGGGTGGAGGCCGCCCCCGCTGTAATAATTTATATCGACTCAGCCGGCCTTGCGGCGGCGGAACGCCAGGAGGCCGAGCAGGCCGGCGCCGAGCAGCGCCACGGAGGCCGGCTCGGGCACGAAGAAGTTGAGCGCGTCAGGCGCGCCGTCATCCTCGACATAGTCGATCTCGATCGTGTGCGGGCCGGTACCGGTCACATCGAAAATATCGGTATCGAGGCCACCATTCTCGGCCATCTCCGCGACGCCATCGACATAGACCACCGCGGCGTCGTCGCTCAGCAGCGACAGGCGCGCCGGACCGGCGAAGCTGGTCGAGATGCTGATGTAGGAGCGGAAGGCATTACCGGTCTTCGGGCCGCTGAGCTCGACGCCGTCGATGTTGGTATCCAGCGGATTCAAGGCGATGTACTGGAAATTATTCGGATTGCCCTTGACGCTGTCGTGGAAGAAATTGCCAAACGTATTCTTGTTCTGGTTCGTGCCGGTGACACCGAAATCGATCGCCGAGGCGCTGAAAGCCGCCAGGCTGCTGTTGAAGTTGGTGAAGGTGCCGTTGGTGATATCGGCCTCGAGCGCCTGCGTATTCTGCATGCTCGGCGTATCGGGGATCGGCGTCAGCGAGGAATTGGTAGCCTCCCAAACCTGACCGATATACACGACCGCATGGGCCGGCTCGGCCGCCACGAAGGCCGCGGAAATTGCGGCGACGGCGATAGCCGAGCGAGAGAAGATACGCATGAAATCACCATCTCTTGAGTTGTAGAAAGCCCGGCAAAACCCAGACCAAGAGTTGCTAGCAGCTTCCGTGCCAGCGAGGTGATTCGCGAGATATCAAAGACTTATGAGTTTAACGTTAGCCATTTGGTAATAGAATTTTACAGAAAGTGAATGTAATATCGGCGCAATATATTCGACGCGATTCTGCAACAAACGAATAAGCCCTTTAAATTCCATGCGTCTGGCTGAGAAAGCCTTGGAACATCCAGAGCAGCCACAGCGCCCGGCTATGATCGTGAAGACCCGACTCATGCTGGGCGGTCAGCCGGCCGATCTCGGCCATATCGAAATATCCGGTCTCGGCCAGACCGGCTTTCTTGCCCCCGACCGCGGCGGCAAAGGCGGATTTGAGCGGCCCGCGGAACCAGGCGGCGAGCGGCACCGAGAAGCCCTGCTTCGGCCGATCGAGAAAGCCGTCGGGCAGCAGCGGCCGCATGGCCTGCTTCAGCACCGCCTTGCCGGAGCCGTTCTGCAGCTTGGCCGCGCGCGGCAGCCGGACCGCCCATTCGACGAAATGGTGGTCGAGCATCGGCACCCTGACCTCCAGGCTGCACGCCATGCTGGTCCGGTCGACCTTGGTCAGGATGTCGCTCGGCAGCCAGGTCTTGATGTCGATATATTGCGCGATGGCGAGCGGATCGTCGCTCGGCGCCCTGGCCATATGGTGCTCGATGAGATCGGCCGCGCGATAGCCTTGCAGCTCGCGACGCAGAGACGGGCTGAACAGCCGGTCGCGGCCGGCATCGTCGATGACGGACAGGTTGGCGAAATAGCCTTCGGCTGAATCGAGCCCGAGCTCCTGGAAGGTATGACGGGCGCGCAGGAAACGCGGCGCCCAGTCCATTTGCGGATAGGCCCGGCCGAGTGCCGCGAAGACCGGCCGCCGCACGGCGCTCGGAATGAGGCCGCGCAGCGCCTCCTCGCGTTCATGGAAGCGGTAGCGGCGATAGCCAGCGAAGAGCTCGTCGCCGCCATCGCCAGAAAGCGCCACCGTCACCTGTCGGCGCGCAAGCTGCGCCACCAGATAGGTCGGCAGCGCCGAGCTGTCGCCGAACGGCTCGTCGAACATGCCGGGCAGCCGGTCGATGAGCGGCAGCTCGTCGCCTTCCATGCGCTCGACCGTCTGGTGCGTGGCATAGCGCTCGGCAACCTCGGCAGCGAACCGGGTCTCGTCGAAACGCTTGTCGCCGAAACCGACCGTGAAGGTGTTGACCGGATGGGTCGAGAGCCCGGCCATCAAGGCGACGACACCGCTCGAATCGACCCCGCCCGAGAGAAAGGCGCCGAGCGGCACGTCGGCCACGAGCTGGGCCTGAACGGCGCTGCGCAGCCGGTCGCGCAATTCGTCCGCGAGCAGATCGATGTTCTCGGTCCGCTCCGGCCCCGCCCCGATATCCCAATAGGCGCGCAGCTTGGGTGCGCCGCCGCGTGGGAAGGTCAGGCAATAGCCGGCTTCGAGCCGGGCGACGCCCTGATAGATGGTGCGCGGCTCCGCGATATAACCGAGCGCGAAGAACTCCTCGACCGCGCAGGGATCGATCCGCCGTTCGAGCCCGGGATGGACGAGCAGCGCCTTCAGCTCCGAGGCGAAGATGAAGCTGCCGTCGGCGAGCGTCGCGTAATAGATCGGCTTCTCGCCCATCCGGTCGCGCGCCAGGAACATGGTCTCGGTACGCGCGTCCCAGAGGGCGAAGGCGAACATGCCCTGAAAGCGGTCGAGGCAGGCCGGCCCCCATTCCTCCCAGCCATGGACGATGACCTCGGTATCCGAGCGGGTGGCGAAGCGGTGGCCGCGGGCGATCAGCTCCTCGCGCAGACCCTGGAAATTATAGATCTCGCCGTTGAAGGTGACGCAGATCCGGCCATCCTCGTTGAACATGGGCTGGACGCCGCCAGCGAGATCGATGATCGCCAGCCGCCGATGGCCGAAGCCGAAACCCTCGCCGAAATGGAAGCCGTCGCCATCGGGGCCGCGATGACCGATCCGGTCGTTCATCCGGCGCAGCAGCGCCTCGTCCGCCGGACGCTTGCCACGACTATCGAACCAGCCCGAGATTCCGCACATCGCCGCTAATATCCTGTCTCGTTCAGTCGGCACCGACGGCGCAGGCGCCCGCCAGACGATCCGGCAATGGGCCCAAAGCTTCGGCCGCCTCGGTCAGCCGGGCAGTCGCGATCGCGGGCGTGCTTTCGATCGGGGTCGAGAGCGCGATGAAGGCGCCGCCCTGGCAATGCGAGAAGGTGGTCTCGAGCTGCAGCAGCTTTAGCAGCGGCTTGCTGATGGTGAACCGGCCATCCATCCAGTACCAGCTCCAGACCAGCCGCTTGCCGACGACCGAAGTCATGACCGCCGTGCGCACCTCGACCGGCCGGCCGCCGATCTTGACTTTCGCCACCCCGTCGCTGATCTGCCGCCAGGTGCCTTCCTCGCTCCACAACCGGTTGCTGGAGCTGACGAGCTCGCGCCCCTTGCGCATGCGGCCGTAATAGAGCAGCTCGAGCCCGACCGGCGGCTGGGCGAAGGCACCGTCCGACGGCTCGGTCAATTGCGCCATGACATGGGCATCGGGCTCCAGGAAGAGCGGGTGCCAGTCGGGCGCATCGGCCGAAACGGTGAAGGAGCCGAGCGTCGCCGGCAGCTTGAGCGAATTGCTGTCGACCAGCACCGGCTGGCGTTCGCGCTGCCAGGCCAGCGCCGGGCCGGCGGCGGCGAGCGCCAGCGTCAGCACGAGCGCCGCCACCAGGCTCGAAAAGCCGGGAACGCTGCCGCGCCGCGCCGCGGCCGATGCCGTCAGGTTCCGCGGCGGATCGGCGAAGCGCGCGCCCACGAACAGCAAGACGAACAGGATCACGACCGAGAAGCCCCAGCCATAGATGATGTGGTCGGCCCCCGCCGCGACGCGGTTATCGGTGGCATGGGCGAGCAGCACGATGCCGAGCGCCCGGAAGCCGTTGGCGATGACCGGCACCCAGAAGCACGCGATCATGAACAGGATGATCTTGACCGGCCGGGTGAAATAGAGATGGGCGAAGAGCACGCCCACCACGATCGTGGCGATGAGGAAGCGCAAGCCCGCACAGGCTTCGGCGACCTGGAAGGTGCCGTTGCCCAGCTCGATCACCGTGCCTTCGATATAGGCCGGGATGCCGGCGAGATCGAGCCCGATCGCGATGAAATCCGTGGTGAAGCGCTGCAGCGGGCCGATCAGATATTCGCCGCTCGGGATCAGGAAGAACAGGAACAGCGCGGGAAAGAGGACGAGCCGATAAACCGGCCAGCCGAGCACCGCCAGGATCGCCACCTCGATCATCGCGATCATCGCGAATTGCTCGATCTCGAGCACGCCGACCAGCTGCCCGAACAGCCACAGCCCGGTCAGCGGCAAGAGCAGCAGCAGGGTCGGCAGGGACAGGCTAGGCGCGGCGTCGCGCAGCAAGGCGCGGCGCTGCCAGACCAGATAGGCCGAGGTCGGCAGGATCAGCAGGCAATGATTGAAGGTCGGCGAGATCAGCCAGACATGGACCGCGGCCTCGGCGGCGGTGTGATAGAGGGCGAGAATGCCGAGGATGAGCAGGCCGAGCAGGCCGAGCGAACGGCCCCAATGACGGCCGGTCTCGGCCGAGGCGGCAAGCGGCCCGGTCGCTTCGCTCATCCCGGCACCGCCATCATCGTGCCGGATCGCTGCATGATATTATCGCCGGCGGTCGACCCGGCCATCCGTTCCAACAGATCATCCATGGTCGACAAATTGCGGCCCCAATCATGGTGGCGCTCGACATAGAGCCGGCCATTGAGCGCCACGCGCTCGCGATCGGGACCGACCGCGGCGGCCACGACGGCGGCGGCAAAGGCGGCGGGCTCGGTCTCGACCCAAAGTTCCTCGCCCGGGCGGGCGGCGAGCGCTCTCGCCGCCTCCCAGGTCGCCACGACCGGACGGCGCATCGCCATGCCTTCGATCACCTTGTTCTGGAGGCCGCGCGCGATGCGCAGCGGCGCCACCACCGCGGCGGCATGGGCAAGATAGGGCTGGATGTCGTGCACCCGCCCGGTGACGGTGACATGGGGGCCGGCGAGCTTCTGCACCGAAGGCGGTGGGTTGGCGCCGACGATGTAGAAATGCGCGCCGGGCAATTGCGGCAGCAGCAGCGGCAGGATCGCCTCGACGAACCAGGCGGCCCCCTCGGCATTGGGCCGGTAATCCATGGCGCCAGTCATCACGATCGGCACGACACCGGCGGGGAAGACATCGGGATGCGGCCGGTCGGGCGAGAACCGGACCGGATCGACGCCGTTGCTGATGCTGTGGAGCCGGTCCGCGGATTCGGGCGCGAGTGCGCGGAAGCTGTCGACCTCGTGCGGCGAGATCAGCACGGTGGCGCCGAAGCGCCGCGCGGCCTCGCGCTCCAGCGCGAGCAGCGTGCGCGCCTCGCGCCGATAGAGCCAGCTCTTCGGCCAGCGACTGGTCTCGCCATATTGTCGCCATTTGTCGGAATCGAGATCGACCATGTCGAAGAGCGAGCGGCCCGGATCGAGGTTGGTGCGCTTGAGCAGATAGGGCGCCATGGCCGAGCCGAACACGACCGCCTGGTCGACCCGCCCGCCCGCGATCAGCCGGGTGAGCCAGCGATCGATGGCGTGGCTGCGAAAATAGCTGGTGGTGAGCGGCTGGCCGGTGACGAGCGCATCGAGACTGGCGGCCCGGGCCAGCAGCGGCCGAAGCTTGATGAAGAGGCATTCGCCGCCGGCCAGCTGGCGCACCGCCTTCAAATGGCGCCAATCATCGGGATCGTCGATGAAGCAGGCGAGATGCACGGGCCGGCGCGCCGCGAAATGAGCGAGCAGCGCGTGCGAGCGGATCTTGTCGCCCTTGTTCGGCGGATAGGGAATCCGGTGGCAGAGAAACAGCAGCTCCTTGCTCACTCGGCAGCCTCGTCCCCGAGCACGGGGAAGATGCGGTCGATCCGGTCCCAGGCGAAATCGCGCACCAGTCGTTTCAGCCGCGAGACCGTCCGGTCGAGGCCGACATAGTGCCGGAATTGCGTCGCCCGCGAGATGCCGGGGATGCGCGGCTGCTCGGGATCGACCTCCCAGGGATGCAGATAGAAGATGCAGGGCTGATGGTCTTCCGCCAGGACCTTGGAGAGGTTGCCGGCCGACAGGAAATAGGGCAGCAGCCGGAAATAGCCGCCGCCGCTGCCCGGCAGCGTGGCGCCGAAGCGCCGGACGGTCGTCACCGGCAGCTCCAGGAAGCGCTGGCCGTCGAGCGGCCGGAAGGCGAAGCGCGGCGCCTCGGGAATGCCGTAGCGATCGTGCCGGATCGGAAAGACGCTGGAGCTATAGCGATGGCCGGTCTCGGCCAGCACGTCGAACGCCCAGAGATTGCGGGCGCCGATCGAGAAGGAAGCGGCCCGATAGCCGTTGACCGGCACGCCGCCGACATCTTCGAGGATCGCCTTGGCGCGCGACACGTCGCGCCGGAACTCGTCCGGATCCTGGCTATCGGCACGGAAATGAGAGAGTCCGTGCGAGGCGAGCTCATGCCCGCCCGCGACGATGCGGCGGACCAGCGCCGGATAGCGCTCCGCGACCCAGCCGAGAGTGAAGAAGGTGCCCTTGACGCCGGCCTCGTCGAAGATTTCGAGCAGCAGATCGGTATTGCGCTCGACCCGGCATTCGCGGCTGTCCCAGCTCGACCGGTCGACGTGCCGGAAGAAGGCTTCGACCTGGAAATAATCCTCGACATCGATGGTGAGCGCGCTGGCACGCGGGGGCGAGGCGACCGAAACGGGCCGCGACGCCCAGGCGGCGATGCGCTCTTCCGCCGTCGGCTCGGCGGCGATGTCGGCACGGGGCACGGCACTCATATCGAGGTTCCTCCCGGTGCTAGTCCAAGATCCGGTTGGCCCGGCCGCTATTGAAGAATTCATATGCCGCGACCGACGCCCGGCGCAGCATCTCGGCTTGCTGGTCGAGCCGCGCTTCGAGCTGGGCCACGCGCGCCGCCAGATCGCCGTCATGGGCCGTGTGCACCATCGCGCCGTTCTGCCCGCCGTTCAAATGTGCGGCGCCGTTGTTGCCGGCCGCGCGGGCATGGCCGTTGGTCGATTGCTCCGCCGGCGGCTCGGCCGGCTGGCCCCAATCGCCCGACAGCCCGTCATCGATCAGTTCGGCCACGACCTGCTCGACATCATCGGCAGTGAAGGAGTGCAGGCTCTCCAGATATCCGAGCAGCAGGATGCGGCTGCACAGCGTGTTGATGCGGCGCGGAACCCCGTGGGTGTGCTTGAAGATGGCGGCGACCGCGTCCGGCTCGAAGACGGGATCGCCCTTCCAGCCGACCAGCGCCATACGATGACGCAGATACTCGC
This sequence comes from Aliidongia sp., assembly GCA_035539155.1. Taxonomy (GTDB): domain Bacteria; phylum Pseudomonadota; class Alphaproteobacteria; order ATCC43930; family CGMCC-115725; genus JAXDMU01. The sequence continues at coordinate 55,655 of DATLIZ010000019.1, forward strand.
CGCACTCCTCGAGCGACATCGGCCCCAGATGATAGGAGGCGATGATCCGCTGGCGCAGCTGCTCGAGATCGGGGCCGGCCAGGAGCTTGCGGAACTGCGGCTGGCCGAGCAGGAAGCATTGGAACGGCGCGTGCGAGCCGATCTGGAAATTCGACAGCATGCGCAGCTCTTCGAGCCCCTCGGCCGTCAGGTTCTGGCCCTCGTCGACGATCAGCAGCGCGCGCTTGCGCGCGCGATGAGTCTGCTCGAAGAATTGCTGGAGCTGGACCAGCACGCCGGTCTTGTCGTTCGCCTGATCCTTGATCCCGAAAGCGGCGGCGACCATGCGCAGCAGGTCGAGGCCCGCGAGCTGCGTGGTCACGACATGGGCCGCGATGATCTGCTGGCTGTTGAGCGTGGCGCACAGCTTCTTGACGACCGTGGTCTTGCCGGCGCCGACATCACCGGTAATGACGATGAAGCCTTCACCCCGGCTCAAGCCATAGGTCAGGTGCGCCATCGCCTGCACGTGGCCGGCGCTTTCGAAAAAGAACTGATGGTCCGGAGTCAGCAGAAACGGCTCTGCCCTCAGGCCGTAGAACTCGGCGTACAAATCACGCTCCCTTCATCCGGCTGCGCCGGGATCGCCAGCCCATTAAGCCGTATAGTAATAGGAGCGGCTGTTGCCCTGCCGCCAGCGCGGTGCCTTGTTCAGGATCAGGCTGATATCCGGGCAGCTCGTCACGCTTTCGAGCGCGCGTTGCACCTGCGCCCGCTCCGTCGATTCCGCCTCGACCACCATCAGCAGCTGATGCACGCGCACCGCCAGCACGGCCGATTCCGGCGAAACCAGGATCGGCGGCGCATCGATGATCACCATGCGGTCGTGATAGCGGGTGGCGAGATCGTCGAGGATCGTGGCCATGCGCTGGCTCGCCAGCAATTCCGGGCTGTTCATGGCGGCAGGACCCGCCAGCATGATGCTGAGATTCGGGATCTGCTCGCAGCGGAGCATGACGTCGCTGATCTGCTGGTCCTGATCGGTCAACAGGCTGATCAGCCCCTTGCCGGCCGGCAGGCCCAGCAGCGGCCCGACCGACGGGCGCACCACGTCGCCATCGATCAGGAGCACATGCAGATCGCGCTCGGCGGCCAGGCTGATCGCCAGATTGAGCGCCGAGAAGGTCTTGCCCTCGTTGGGCAGGGCGCTCGTCACCAGGATCAGGTTGCGCTCGAGCACGCCATCTTCCGGATTGCGCGCCTTGGCGAGCAATTGCCGCTTGATGGCGCGGAATTCGTTCGACAGGGCGGACGACATGTTGTCGGGCGTGATCATGCCGGCGAGACGCAGCCGGTTCATGTCGATGCTGACCCGGCTGCTGACATCGCCCGTGCCCTGCTTCCGGCGCGGCCGCGACACATCTGCGGCCGGTTCCGGCACCGCCTCGACGGGGCGCAGCGGGGTCGGCGCCGGCATGGCGGCGGGCTCGGCCTCGAGCTCGGTCGGGGCTGCGATCTCGGCGGGAGACCCGAGGCGCATGGCCGCGCGTTGGATCAGATTGAGGTTCTCGCGTCGTTCGGTCATATCGACAACATGTGCCTGAGGTGGAGCGAGGTATTCAGAAGGACGAGCACGCCGAAATAGCAAAGGCACAGCGAAGCGCAGGCGATACCAAATCTGACCGCTATTCCCGAGACACGGCGGCGATCGTCGCTGCGCTGCAGCCGGGTAACCACGCCGATCACGGGCAAGCCGAAGGCCTCGCTCAGCTCACTGCCGGTGATGAAGGCGCCGGCATGGATACTGAGGATCAGCGCCAATCCGATCCCCGCCCCGATCGCCAGCACCAGGACCGCGGTATTGAACAGCGGACGGTTCGGTGCCACCGGACGTTCCGACCGGTGCGCCGGCTCGATCAGGCGTAACGAGATGTTGGTGCCGTGATTATCGACGGCCGCGGACAGCCGGGCCGATTCACGACGCTCCAGCAATTCCTCGTAATTCTTGCGGATGATACCGTAATCGCGATCGAGATCGGTATATTTCGCCTCGATCTCCGCCGCCCTTCCGAGCTGCTGCTGCTGATGCTCGAGATTGGCCTTGGCGTCGGCGAGATGATGCTCGGCCAGCGTCACATTGCCCTCTTCGTCGACCAGCTTGACGCGGAGCTGCTCATAGACCGGGTTCTGCACGCCCTGTTGACGGGTACCGCCGGGGCCGCCATGGCTGTCGGCCGGCATGGCCAGCTGCTTGGCCTTGAGATCGGCGAGCAGCTTGGAGGCGGCGATCACGTCCGGATGCGCGTCGGTGAAGCGCGACTTCAGCTCGTCGACTGTCTTTTGCTGCTCGCGGATCCGCTGCATCAGGCTCACCCGGTCGGATTCCCAGCCATTGAGGCCGCCACCGACAACGATCGGCGGCGCCATATCCATGCTCAGGGTCGCCGGAACGGTGGCGAGCTGCGCCCGCAGATTATTACGCCGGATCGTTGCAGTTTCGAGATCGCGATTGGCCCGGTCGAGCTCGCCGCGGGCGGTTTCGACCCGATTGCTGTCCGGATGCTCGCCGCCGAGCTGCTCGATATTCGCTTCCTTGAATTGGGCGCGCCGGCGCTCGGCGTCGCGCAGCAGCCCCTCATATTCGGCGATCTTGCCGTTCAGGAAGGATTGCGCGTCCTCGTTCTCCCGACGCTTGCCGCCGGCATTGGACTCGAGCAGCAGATTGATCAGCGCCTGCGTCACCGCCTCGGCATAGTCGGGATCGCTGTTCGAATAGGAAATCTCGAAGAGGTTCTTGGTGCCGAGCGGCCGCACGATGATGTCGCGCTCGAGCTTCTGCAGCGTCAGATCCATCTCGGCCGGCGACATCGCGTCGGCATGGTGATCGACCAGCCGCTCGATCTGCTCGAGATTGGGGCGCGTGAGCAGCGAATGCAGCATGATCTGGACGCGCTGGTCGCTATTGACCTGGACCGTCATGCCCTTCAGCAGCGGCTCCATCAGCGTGTCGGTATCGATATAGACCTTGGCATCGACGGAATAGCGATCGGGAATGAGCGCCACGCCGATCCAACCCAGGACGCAGACCGCCCAGGCAACGGCAACCATGTACCAGCGGCGACGCCAGACACCGCTTAGATAGCCGAGCAGAAGGACCTTCCAAGCCTGCATTCCGTCTTCCTTCCAGATACGGCCCGACCGCTTGCACGGTACCCGCGAACCGCAGAGATCCCTTCCGCACACCGCGCCGCCGACTTTGCCGGGACGCGAAGGTCAGTCTTTTATCACAGGGCGATGTTGACTCGATACACTACCCGGAGCGACGGGCGACCCGCCGCCCGACCGCGGATTGGACAATCCATTCGCCATCCGCGTTAGGCATAGGCGCGTAGTGTGAAAAAACCGTTGATCGCCAACTTAATACTCTAAAACAAGTCCCAGGCGAGGATAGGACAAAACCAATTTTAATCAAATTAAGAATGATGAAATTCTTGATACGGCGGCCGAGAGACGCCGTTTCAACGTCCCAGGCCCGCCCGAGAGTTGCCAACCCATTACCATCCACAAGATACATCCTGCGAAATCGCACCATTTCCTAGAACAGAACGACTTTCATCGACGATCGCCCGGCCGGTTACGGCCGTAACCAGCTTTTGCCCCGATGAAATCACACCGTAGCAACAGCGCCCCACTCTTCTCCAGCGCTTGGGACAGGTGGAGAAGCCGATGCGGGTCATATTCAAGGCGATCACCCTTATCGCCGCCGTCAGCTTTTGCGATTTCGGCAGTGCCGCCCCCGGCCCGAGCGAGGATTACACGTCGCTGAAGAGCGCGGTGCTCGACGGCAAGGACATTCGGATGACTCTGGACCTCTCGGAATGCACCATTCCGGGAACGGCTACATCGGGACCGCCAATCCGCGGCAGCCTCCGCTTCGACGCCTACATGATCCAAAACGACCAGAGCATCGCGTTCTCAATGACCCATTTTACCGTCAGAAGCGATAAGACGCCGGTCGATGAATTTCTCTCGTTCAAAGTCCGTCCGACCGGAAAGGTGGATGCGCATACCAGCTTCCTTAATCCGACCAATTACACGGTGGTCTATGAGTCGGCCTTCGATTGCGCCATCGGCACGGGGGCCAGCTTTCATTGGTGACGGGAGAACCGGCCGCCAAGGGCAGCAGGCCGGCGCCCGATTCAAGCCTGCCGCTCAAGCGATGGTGACGCCGCCATCGATCACGATCTGCTGGCCGGTCATGAAGGCGCCCGCCTTGCTGGCAAGGAAGATGGCGGCGCCGGCGATCTCGTCCGGCTCGCCGATTCGGCGCAGCGGCGTCTGCGCGTTCCGCTTCTCGAGATTGGCCGGATCCTCCCATAGCGCCTTGGCGAAGTAGGTCTTGATCAGTCCGGGGGCGATGCAGTTGATGCGGACGTTGCGATCGCCGTACTCACAGGCGAGGTTGCGGGCGAGTTGGAGATCGGCCGCCTTGGAAATGCAATAGCCGCCGATCACGGTCGAGCCGCGCAGGCCGCCGATCGAGGAGATGATGATGATCGAGCCCTCGCGCCGCTCGGCCATCTGCGGCAGCACCATGTGGCAGAGCCAATGGTTGCTCTTGACGTTGGCGCCCATGATCTTGTCGAAGGCATCGTCGGGCATGTCCTTGGACGGACCGTAATAGGGATTGACGGCGGCGTTGCACACCAGCACGTCGACCTGTCCCCAGTGCCGGTTGGTCGTATCGACCAGCGCCTGCAGCGCCGCCTTGTCCGAGATGTTGGCCGGCACGGCGATGGCCTGGCCCGGATATCGGGCATTGATCTCGGCCGCGACCTTGTCGCAGGCATCCGCCTTGCGGCTGGAAACGACGACCTTGGCACCATGTTCCGCCATGCGGTGGGCGATCGCCTCGCCGATGCCGCGGGTCGAGCCGGTAACGATGGCGACCTTGCCGGTCAGATCGAACAGATTCATGCTTGTCCTCCCCTCTATCGCTTTGCTTGGAACAGAGGATGGCGTGGCGAAACCGAGCCGGGCAAGCGTGAAATCCTGTGACCTTCCTACGCCAAGGGAGCGAGAAGGGCGGACCGCGGCGCCAGCTCCGCTCCGCCCGTGCCGAAGATCGGCGGTCCAAAGGCCGGTAACCTGCAGCGGGCTGGCTCGCGCCCGAGGTTGAAGACGCACAGGATCCGTTCGCCCTCGGCCTCGCGAACGAAGCCCAGCACTGGTTCCGGCAGATCGAGGAAGCGGATGCCGCCATGGATGAGCGCCGGATACCGCCGGCGCAGCGCGATCATCCGCCGGGCGTGATGGAGCACCGAGCCGGCATCGCCGATCTGAGCCGCGACCGAGCGATTCCGATGATGAGACGGGATCGGCAGCCAGGGCGTGCCGCTGGTGAAACCGGCGGAGGGCGACCCGTCCCAAGGCATCGGCGTGCGGCAGCCGTCGCGTCCCTTGAAATGCGGGTAATAGAGATCGCCGAACGGGTCGTGCAGATCCCGACGGTCGAGCTCGGCCTCGGCCAAGCCCAGCTCCTCGCCCTGATAGAGCAGCACCGTGCCCTTGAGCGCCAAAAGCAGAGTCAGGCCGAGCTTGGCGAGATCGTCGTCGCCCTCGCCGCCGCCCCAGCGCGTCACGGGCCGCATCACGTCGTGGTTCGAAAAGGTGACGCACGGCCAGAGGTCGGGCCAAGCCGCCAACAGATCCACGTAGTAAGTGCGGAAGAGTCTTGGATTGAAGCTCCGATCCTCGAGAAATCCGAAGGTGTAGCCGCTATGGAGCCGGTCGCCGCCGGCATAGCGGCCGAACATCGAAGGCTCCTCGGAGAACTCGCCGAAGACGAAGCGGTCGCCATAACCATCCATGACCTGCCGCACCGCCAGCATCACCGCCTCGTTCTCCGGCATATTGGCGTCGCGCAGATGGCGTTGCAGGCGTGGCGGATGCTGCCAGTCCGAGGCGATACGCTCCGCCATCGGCACCGGCGGATTATCGCGTAGCGCCGGATCGTGGATATAGGAATTGGCGACATCGAGCCGGAAGCCGTCGACGCCGCGATCGAGCCAGAAGCGCAGCACGTCCAGCATGGCGGCGGCCACGGCCGGCTGGTGAAAATTCAGCTTGGGCTGCTGCCTCAGGAATTTGTGGTGATAATATTGCCGCCGTTGCGGCGACCATGACCAGGCGGCCCCGCCGAAAGCGGCAAGCCAATTGTTGGGCGGGCCGCCATCCTCGCGCGCGTCGGCCCAGACATACCAATCGGCCTTGGCATTGTCGCGGCTGGCGGCACTTTCGAGAAACCAAGGATGCTGGTCCGAGCTGTGGCTCAGCACCTGGTCGAGAATGACGCGCAATCCCACCCGATGCGCCGCCGCGACCAGCCGATCGAAGCCTGCAAGCGAGCCCATCTCGGGCGCCACGGACCGATAGTCGGCCACGTCGTAGCCATAGTCGCGATTGGGCGACGGATAGATCGGCGAGAGCCAGATCGCGTCCGCTCCCAAGGCCGCTATATGGTCAAGCCGGCGTTCGATGCCGGCGAGGTCGCCGATGCCATCGCCATCGGTATCGAGAAAGCTGCGCGGATAGATCTGGTAGATCACGGCGCCGTGCCACCAGGGAAGCTTGTCGCTCATGCCGGCCGATCCTGTTTGTCGGAGCTTGCCGCTGAGCATGCGGCCGGAACCGCCTTCGGGAAACCGGAATCAGGATGACCGGCCGGCGCAGCGGAAACAGAACCGCTACCGCAGCGTGTTTAAATAGCCCCCTCTGCAACAATCGATATTGAGAACTATTCGCAGATATGCCTTGCAAAAGTGCTGCGAATAATTCTTAATGTCGCAGCCTCAAGGGCTAGGGGGACAATATGTATTTGAATTCGTTGACGAATGAGCCCATCCGACTCTTCGCCGCAGCGCGGCTCATGGACGCACTCCGCTCCGGCGGCGAATGATGGAGACGCCATCGCGGCCGAGCGAATCTACCGGCGAACCTTCCGAGGGCAAGAGTCAGGCCCGCCGCCTGTCGAGCAGCGAGCTGCTCGCCGGCCGGCGCGAGGTCGTCATCCAGCATGGCGAGGAGCAGTACCGGCTCCGCCTGACCAGCAACAACAAGCTCATCCTCGTCAAATAGCACTCCCCCCGGACCCGACAACCGAGCCAGCCGATCCGCGCCGCGGACCAAAGCCAGCCAGGAACGTCTTGCAGCAACTTTCACTGGACCTGGACATGGCTCAATCCCAAGACTTTCTCTCTGCCTTCCCGGATCGCGGCACCTCGGAGCCGGCTTCCGCCTGGCGGCCGCTCGACGGGCTGGCCTCGCTGTGCGCCGGGACCGCGCTCGGCCTGGCGCTCACCGGCCTCATGCCGCGCAACGCCATGGCGCAGTCGGCCGAACCGCAGCCGATCCAGCTGCCGCCGGTTTCGGTCGAGGGCGCCCAAGGCAATGGCGCCCCCTATAAGGTCGATGACTCGACCTTGTCCAAGCTGACCGGGCCGCTGCGTGACACCGGACAATCCATCACCGTCATCCCGCAGCAATATCTGGAGGATCGCGGCGTCACCAACATCAACGACGCCTTGCGCAGCGTGCCCGGCGTCAGCCTGGCCGCGGGTGAAGCCGGCGCCCAGGGCAACAGCCTAACGCTGCGCGGCTTCACCGCGCGCAACGACATCTTCCTCGACGGCATGCGGGATTTCGGCAGCTATTACCGCGATCCGTTCGATTTCGACGAGATCGAGGTGTTGAAAGGCCCCTCCTCCATCCTGTTCGGCCGCGGCTCGACCGGCGGCGTCATCAACCAGGAAAGCAAGCTGCCGACACTCACCCCCTTGATCGCCGGCAGCGGCGCTCTCGGTACCGACAACACCAAGCGGGCGACGGTCGATGTCAACGAGCCGGTGCCGGATCTGGGCGAAGGGGCCGCACTCCGCCTCAATGCCATGGTGCATGATTCCCAGGTCGCCGATCGCGATGTCGGCGAATATCGCCGCTACGGCGTGGCGCCGAGCTTCGCCCTCGGCCTCGGTACGCCGACCCGGCTCACCGTCAGCTACTTCCATGAGTCGGAAGACGACACGCCGGACTACGGCATTCCCTTCCTGCTCGGCCATCCGGCTCCGGTCGACCGGAGCAATTACTACGGCTTCGAGAACGGCAACTTCCTGAAGACCGACGTCGATATCGGCACGGTCAAGCTGGAGCATGATTTCAACGACGCGATCACCGTCCGCGATCAGTTCCGCTACGCCCAGTATGACCGCGACCTGCGCATCACCGAGGCGCAGATCCCGGCGACCGTCACCGCCGCCACGCCCTTGAGCGCGATCATGGTCACGCGGAACCAGATCGCGCTCAAGAGCGAGGAGAGCTTCCTCGACAACCAGACGGATGCGACCTTCCGGTTCCGGACCGGACCGATCGGCCATGCCATCGTCGCCGGCATCGAGGCCAGCCGCGAGACCTCGGACCCGACCCGCTTCACCTATAGCGGCGTGCCGACGACGCCGCTGCTCGACCCCAACCCCGGCCAAGCCTTCGCCGGCACGCCGACCGTGACCTCGCGCGTCACGACCGCCTCCGACAGCATCGCCTTCTATGCGCTCGACACGCTGAAATTCGGCGAGCAATGGGAACTGACCGGCGGCATCCGCTGGGACCGGTTCGACACGCATTTCTCTCAGGCCGTGGCGCCGACCGCCAGCTTCAGCCGCATCGACGAGATGCCGAGCTACCGCGCCTCGCTCGTCTACAAGCCGTTGCCGAACGGCAGCACCTATTTCTCCTACGGCACCTCCTTCAACCCGTCGGCCGAGACGCTGTCGCTCTCCGCCGCCAACGCCAATCTGCCGCCGGAAGAGAACGAGACCTACGAGGTCGGCACGAAATGGGATCTGCTCGACGATAAATTATCGCTGCGCAGCGCCATCTATCGGACCGACAAGACCAACGCGCGCGAGACCGACCCGAACAACCCGCTACTCAACGTGCTGGGCGGCGAACAGCAGGTCGACGGCATCGAAATCGAAGGCGCCGGCCGCCTGACCGACCGGTGGCAGATCTTCTCGGGCTATTCCTACATGCATGGCGAGGTGGTTTCGACCGAGGGTGCGGCGACCGCCGCCCGCGCCGGGTCGCCGCTCAACAATGTGCCGAAGCACACCTTCAATCTCTGGACCACCTACGAGCTGCCTTGGAAGGTGCAGCTCGGCGGCGGCGTCAACTACGTCGCAACCCGCGTCGCGCGCAATACTGTGACCGCTACCTCGCCCTTCGTCGAGACCGTGCCGGACTATTGGACGATCGACCTGTCGGCCAAATACCATCTGACCGAAAACGTCGATCTCCAGGTGAACATCTACAACCTGACCGACAAGAACTACATCGACCAGGTCCATCCGGCTCATATCGTGCCGGGTGCCGGACGCTGGGCCTTGTTTTCCACCAACTTCAAATTCTAGCGCCCGCTTCAGACAGGATAGAGGCCAATAGCGATGCTGCTTCAGATCCCGGATGTTCTCGGTCCCGTCCAGTTGAGCGAGTGCCGCCGGATCCTCGCCGAGGCGGAATGGGTCGATGGCCGCGTCACCGCCGGCTATCAGGCGACCAGGGTCAAGAACAACAGCCAACTGCCCGAGGACCACCCCGCCGCTCGGCAAGCCGGCGCCATCGTGCTGGCGGCGTTGGAGCGGCAGCCGCTCTTCATGTCGGCGGCCCTGCCGCTCAAGGTCTTTCCGCCGATGTTCAACCGTTATGAGGGCGGCCAGACCTTCGGCGTGCATGTCGATACCGCGATCCGCCAGGTCGCCGGCACGCCGCACCGGGTTCGCACCGACCTGTCGGCGACGCTGTTCCTCTCGGAGCCCGGCGATTATGAAGGCGGCGAGCTGGTCGTGGCCGACACGTTCGGGACGCACAGCGTCAAGCTGCCGGCCGGCCATATGATCCTTTACCCCGGCTCCAGCTTGCACGAGGTGCGGCCGGTGACGCGGGGCGCGCGCCTCGCCTCCTTCTTCTGGGTGCAGAGCCTGATCCGGACCGACGAGCAGCGCTCGATCCTGTTCGAGCTCGACAGCTCGATCCAGCAGTTGGCCCGCACCGTACCCGACCACGGCGCCGTCATCCAGTTGACCAACGTCTATCACAATTTGCTGCGCCACTGGTCGGAGACCTGAGGCCGACATGCTTCCTACCAATCGAAGGGCTGGAGAATGATCCTATCCGCAACCGATCGGCGCTGGCTGCCGGTTCTCGCCGCCCTGGCGCTGCCGACACCCGCCTCGGCGTTCGCCCAGAGCGCGGCCGCGGGCAGCATCGGCACGCTGCCGCATGATCTTTCGCCCTGGAACATGTTCCTGGGCGCCAATCTCGTCGTGAAGGCCGTGCTGATCGGGCTCGCGCTTGCCTCGGTCGCGACCTGGACGATCTGGCTCGCCAAAAGCGTCGAGCTGCGTTCCATGCGGGGCAAGGCGCGCCAGGTGCTGGCCCAGCTGCGCAAGGCCGAGAGCCTGCGCGAGGCGCTGGGCGAGATCTCCATCGATCACCCCGCTGCCGAGCTCGCGCGCATCGCCGCCGAGGAGAATGCCGTTTCCGGCCCGCTGCCGCCCGATGGCATCAAGGAGCGCGTCGCCGCGCGCATGCAGCGCATCGAGGCCGCGGCCGGCCGTCACATGCTGCGCGGCACCGGGCTGCTCGCCACCATCGGCGCCACCGCCCCCTTTGTCGGGCTGTTCGGCACGGTCTGGGGCATCATGAACAGCTTCATCGGCATCTCGAAGGCACAGACCACCAACCTGGCCGTGGTGGCGCCGGGCATCGCCGAGGCGCTGCTCGCGACTGCCATCGGGCTGGTCGCGGCCATCCCCGCCGTCATCATCTACAACATGTTCGCCCGCGCCATCGCCGACTACAAGGCGATCCTGGCCGACGCCTCCACCGAGACCATGGTGCTGCTGAGCCGCGATCTCGACCGGCGCGACCGGCACTTCGCCAAGGCAGCAGAGTAGCCCGATGTCGGTCCGCCTCCACCATGGCGACGACGATCTCGTCGAAACCCATGAGATCAACGTCACACCCTTCATCGATGTGATGCTGGTGCTGCTGATCATCTTCATGGTCGCGGCCCCGCTCGCCACCGTCGATGTCGCGGTCGACCTGCCGGCCTCGACCGCACAGGCCCAGCCGCGCCCCGACAAGCCGCTCTTCCTCACCATCAAGGCGGATCATTCGCTGGCGCTGGGCGACGATGCGGTCGAGAGCGGCGCGCTCGGCGCGGCACTCGACCAGGCCTCGTCCAGCGACAAGGAGCAGCGCATCTTCCTGCGCGCCGACAAGACCGTCGATTACGATACGCTGATGCAGACGATGAACACGCTGCGCGCGGCGGGCTATCTCAAGATCGCGCTGGTCGGGCTCGACGGCGCGCCCATCACGCCCTAATCGGGATCGCCTTAGTCGGGATCAATCGCATCGGCGCAGGCATCTGTCGGCGCCGCGGCGAGATGCCCCACCAGCGGGATGATGTCGAGAGCGGCGGAGCCGACCCGGCAGGGAGCGGCCACGGCACCGCAGCCGCCGAGGGTGAGGAGAAGGGCGAGAAGTGCCAACTTGTTCATAAGCGACCTTTCGAACGGACCCCGATCAACCCGACCAAAATCAGTTCTTCAGATGCTCCGACACCTTGCCGAAGCCTGACCCGCCATGTCCGGCGGAGAAGGGCGAGGCCGGCATGTGAAACAGGCTGGCGAGGCGCCGTGCCGCCATCGGGTAGAAGGCGGCGTTCCGCAGCGGATAGGCGGCGACCGACCGACCCAGCAGCAGCAGGGTCTGGCGGTAGTGCTGAGCATAGAACGCCGCGGCGGCTTCTTCGATCAACAAGGTCGAGACGAATTTACGGCCGAGCAGCCAGGAGCGGGCGAACCAGCCATCGATATGCTTGTCGCGCAGCAGCGCCAGCGAGGTGACTACGGAGGCATGCGACGGCATGCTGTCCTTGTTGACCTGGGCCAGGATCTCGGGCGCGATCGCGATCGGATAATGCTCGGCGTACCGCATCAGCCAATCCCAATCCTCGAACCGGCGCAGCGTCACGTCGAACAGGCCGATCTCGTCGAAGCAGGAACGTTCGGCCACCAGCGTCGTGCCTGGGCTGAGATTGCAGCCCCAGACCAGCGCACGGGACAGCCCGTCCTTCGCGCGCGGCCGGAACTCGCGCGCCCGCCGTTCCTGGAGATGCAGGATGACATAGCCGGTGCACGAGATGCGGGCGCCGTCCGGCCGGGTCGCCAACTGGGCGATTTGAGCCTCGAGCTTGTTCGGCAGCCATTCGTCGTCACTGTCGAGAAAGGCCACCCAATGGCCCTGCGCCATCGCGATACCGGTATTGCGGGCCGCTGCCGCTCCTTCGTTGACCGGCTTGGAAATGAGGCGAATGCGCGAATCATCGAATTCGGCCACGACGGCGGCTATATCCTCGGTCGACGCATCGTTGACCACCAGAATCTCGAATTCCTGATAACTCTGCTGAAGAATGCTCCGCAAAGCCCTGCGTAATTCGCTCGTCCTGTTGTAAACGGGGACGATGACCGTCACCAGCGTCATCGACGACTCCTTTGGAGCGGCTGCCGACCGTTTGCGGGCGAAACGGACGAAAGATGCTGCTGTTCGGCCGAGCCAATTTTTGTGCTCGTGCGCCCCATTGCCCGCCAACCATCACCTTTGCGTCGACCGCCCGGCAGTTGGCCCACGCTCAGATCGGCTAAAATACCGAAGAAACGTTGCGAAACGGTCACCCAATATCTACCACCTTATCGCCGTATTCCGGCGAAATTTCTCACACCATCCTATCGCGTCGCGTGCCGGTCAGCCATGCTGGCTTTCCATCCCGCACCCCTCAAGCCGCCGGCGGCATCCGGGCGGAGCGGAGCGTCCGAACACCGGCACCGACGAGCCGGACGACCGGCCAGAGCGCGCCGTTTCCGATGAGGCCGTTCAGCCGCAACGCATATTCCACGGCATGCCAGCGCCGAAGCTCGCGCCGGAACGGATCGTCGGGACGACGCCGCAGCGCAACCGGCAAATAGCGCCGGAGGATAGCGTCATGCTCCGCGCGAACCACGCGGTAGTTGCGGCGCCTCGGATCGAGCGTGCTCGACCCGGCATGAATGCGATAGCGATAGACCGGATCGGGAATTTCCCGAATCTCGATCCCCGCGAGCCACGCGCGCAGCATCCATTCGCGATCCGCCGCCAAGCGAAGGCTCTCGTCGAAAAGGCCGACATTGTCGAACAGGGAGCGCCGGAAGAACATGGTGTTGACCGCCAGCGGCCCGCGCGTGACCAGATCGAGGCGTAGCGGACCGGCCGTACGCTGCTCGGAGAGCCGGTCATGCCCGCCCCAGCCCGCCTCGTCGCTCGCGACGAACTGGGCCTGGCCGCGGACGATATCGGCATCGGGCGCGGCCTCGAACGCGGCGACCGCCGCCTGCGCGGCGCCGGGCAGCAGCAGATCGTCGGCATTGAGCCAAGCGATCAGTGGCGCCCGAGTATCGAGGATGGCGATATTAAGTGCTTGGTAGATCGACGTACCGGGAGCCGAGATCAGACGAGCCTGCCGGTGACGCCGGACGAGATCCGGCGTGCCGTCGGTCGAGCCGCCATCCACCACGATGATCTCGCAATCGACGAATTCCGCGGCGCTCGCGAGCGCCTCGTCGATCATGCGGGCGGCATTGAGCACCGGCATGACGACCGACAAAGGAGGCGTGGTTATTGCGTCGACACTCATGATCTTGTGATCAGCTCTGCGAAACGGACGCCGGGCCGCTCCATTACATCACGCAGTTGCGGCCCGCGGATTTCGCTTCATAAAGGCGCTTGTCGGCGAGGCGAAGCAAGTCTTCCGGCGTCGCATCCCCGACCGGCCGCATCGACGCCGCGCCGACGCTGACCGAAACCATGGGACAGACGCTCGAATCCGCGTGCGGGATTTCGAGGTCCAGCACCGAAAGGCGGATGCGGTCGCCGAGCGTGAGCGCGCCGGACAGGTCGGTCTGCGGCAAAATCACCGCAAACTCCTCGCCGCCATAGCGGGCGCAGAGATCGCCGGGGCGACGGACCAGCATGGCGATGGTGGCCGCGACCTGGCGCAGGCAATCATCCCCCATCGCGTGACCATAGCGGTCGTTGAACAGCTTGAAGAAATCGACATCGAGCAGGACCAGGCCGAGCACCGTCCGCGTCCGCCGTGCTCGCCGCCATTCCGACAGCAGCACCTCGTCGAAGCGCCGCCGGTTGCCGATCGCGGTCAGCCCATCGGCCAGCGAGAGGTCCTCGAGGAAGTCGCGATATTGCTTGAGCTCCATATGATTGCGCACGCGCAATCGGACGATGGAAGGCTGGATCGGCTTGGAGATGAAATCGATGGCCCCCAGTTCCAGCGCGCGCTGCTCATCCTCGACCGCATGCAGCCCGGTCAGGAAAATGATGGGAATCCGCTGCGTCCGCTCCTCGACCCGCAATCGGCGGCAGACCTCGAACCCGTCCATGCCCGGCATCATGACGTCGAGCAGGATGAGGTCGGGCTGCTGCTCGATCGCCCGCGCGAACGCCGCCCGGCCGTCGGCAGCGACGATGATTTCGTAATCCTTGCCGAGGACGGCTTCGAGCAGGCCGATCACATCCGGCGTATCGTCGGCAATCAGAATCGTATGCCGGGCAGCGCCGACCGTTCGCTCGACGCCCCCGGACGCCTCATGTCGGGCACCCGTTTCAGATGATTTCGGTTCGCGTAGATCGAGCGGAGCGCTATTGGCTGACAACGCGCCGGACCCGGACAAGCGCATTGGCCGAGATCCAGCGATCACCCCCTGGCGTTTGCCAAGGCAGCAGAAGCCGTTCGTAACGTGCGCGGAAAATCCTGCCCGAGCTGCGCGACGGAATCGCAACCTCGAGCAATTGCAAGCTCGGCTCCTCTTCGCGGATGAAGGCGCGGTAGGGACCGGCAATCCATGACCCGAACTGGCTGTCGGGCTGCTCGTCGATATCGCGGCCGATAAGCTGTAGCCGCTCGCACGGCGGATAGGCATCGATCGTGCGGGTGAGCGCATCCATCTGCAGCCGCTCGCCGGGCTGAACGCGCAGCAACATACGCGGACCGGCGACCGAGCCGATCTCCCGGTCGAGCACGCGCCGGTTGATCTTGCCGCGCGCCCGCGCCCAGGCGGCCAGCGCCCATTGCAGGCTGGTGCGGCCCGGCCCGTCGAGCCGTTCGAGCGACAGCCGCTCCAGGAAGAAGTTGGGCCGCGGCGGCTCGCCGGGCGCGTGGCCGCGCAGCTCGTCGAGACGGGCGACCACATCATGGAGCGAGGTCAGCAATTCCGGTGCCGATGGCATATCGTCGAAATCGAGCACCGCCCGATCGATATGCTTGTAGACGAGCAGCCACACCACACGCTCGAAGCAAGCGCGAGAGATCCCGCCGCTGGTCAGCCGCAGTCGCGCGCCGCTCGGAAGAAGGCGCAACAGGACATAAGAGCGCGGACCGCCGTGCCGTACGCCGCCGACGGCGCCAGGCCCAAGCAGTGGCGGACGAGGCAGCTCATATCCCCCTGGACTCCACAGCGCCCCTGTATCGCTGATTAAAATGTCCATCACGCCCTCGTCGCATCCGACACGAGACTTTTATACCGGCATCGTTCCGTATTGAAGCCTGTCGTTTTAGGCATGCACAACGGAATATTCTGAACGCCGCCGTTCCCGAGTCGTCCGTTATCGCTGCAAACGAAATACCACAATGTTATCTTACTTTCAGTCGAGATTGACTTCCGATCCGGGCATAGACCGGCAGCATCGGTGCCGGCCAACCCGTTGATCCCCGATAACAATGACATACGAGATCGACTAAAACTCAGACCGATAGCATAAAGCTCAATTTGTAAATGAAATATTTATCAACGGCCGGGCAATATACTCACCTATGCGTTATGATCCTGGCACGATTATTCGCGAGAGGCGATCATGAGCGACTGGACCGAAGTGCGTGGCGAACCGCTTTTGGCCGACATGCTGGCCGATCCGATTGTGCAGGCATTGATGCAGCGCGATCGCGTCGAGCATCGCGATATCGAGCTGATGGTCCGGCAACTGCGCGAACGCGCGCACGAGGCATGCCCGCCGCTCTGATCATTCGCCCGATCATGCTCTGTGCGCGTATTTCAACGATATAGGGAATTCCTGGGGCGGCTCAGTCGCCGCCCACGGCCTGCCCCGTTGCCAGGTCCATGAAGAATTCGATCTGCCATTGCAGCGCATCCGGCGAGAGCGGAAAGCCCCCGTCGCTCTTGGGCTTCAAGGTCTGAGACACGGGAATGCGCGCCAGCACCGTCTGCAGCCGCACGGCGAACCGCATCGGCAACCCGGCCTTCCAGACCAGTGCCGTAATGCCCTTGGCACTATGCGAAGAGAGAATCTTCTCCACGACGTCGGTGGGCACGGCCGACAGCACCGACAGGCTGGCACGGACGAAACCCAGTCGCGCACCGATCAGCGCCTCGACCAGCCTGTTCTCGTCCAGCTTGCCCTCGGCCTGGAGCTTGCGCACCTCACCCAGCAGCTCGTCCTGCTGGTCGGCGCCGGCCGCCGGCTGCTCGGCGTCGAGCCGCTGTAGCACCTCCTGCTCGAGCGCGCCCAGGGTTTCCGCCGGCAGATCCGTTCGGCTCCGCAAGCGCGACAGCAGGTCATGCGCCACGAATCGGGCGAGCTTCCGCGCCGCCTCGGCAGAAAGCTGCGGCCGGCTTACCAGCGGCCGATGCCAGACCGGATATTTCGGCGCCCGCTCGATCAGCCGATCGAGCGTATCCTCGCGAATCTGGGCGCTGGTGTTGGACAGGAGCGCGGTGATGGCATCGACATCGTCGCTCGCCTCGATCGCGTCGGCGAGCAGCATCGGCAATCCCCGACGCTTGGCGACGGCGGTCGCGGCCCCCGGGATCGGCAGCTGCCGCACGATGTCGAGCAGATCCTGGTCGGTCAGGACCGGGGAATATTGCAGCACCGGCCCGGCGACCGTGAGTTCCGGATCGCGCGCGAGCCGCTGGACGATGCCGGCGGGCGCGTTCGGCATCTGTTTCAACGTGTCGGCCACGATACGACGCACGCGCGTCGCCTGGTCCCGGATCAGCATCTCCAGCACCTCATAGGTCATGGCCTTGAGGCGGTCCGTCTCGCTGGGCCCGAGTTCGGGCGCCAGGCTCGCGATCTTGAGCGCCAGATCGGCGCGCACCCCCTCGTCGCGGTCATTCGCCAGGATCAGATCGGCCTGCACCGGCGAGGCCTGGTTGGCGGCAACGGCGACCCGTACGCTCGGCTCCGGATCGTTCGCAAGGAAGTAAAGGATCTCGGGCTTAACATGCTGGTTCGATGCCACCCGCCGCCGATCGGCCGGATTCCGGCTCTGGACCAGTTGCTTCGATTCCTCGTAGTCAAGAACCGGCGCCGCGGATTTACCGAGCTTGAAGACGCGTTGCAGCAGCCCCATCATGCGGCATCGCCATCGCCGAGAACCTCGTCGCCGGAAACCGCGAAGCCGCTTTGGCGGCGCGCCTTGGCGCGATACATGGCGGCGTCGGCTCGCGATACGAGCCGTTCGAGCGGCTCGGGTCGGCCCCCATCATAGAGGGCGATCCCGAACGACAAGCCGATCGGCCTGTCCGGCACGGCGGAAATCGCGACGAGCCGACCCGTCTGCTCGAGCATCTGCCCGACCCTGACCACGGCCGTCGCTTCGGTCACGCCTTCGAGCCAGAGCAGGAACTCGTCGCCGCCGATCCGCGCGATGAGATCCGTCGGCCGCGTGAAGGCCCGCAGGATGTCGGCGCAGGCGAGAATGGCGCGATCGCCGGAAAGATGGCCGCCCACATCGTTCTGGGTTTTGAGATTGTTGATGTCGAGATAGATGAGCGCGCCGGTGCCCCTGGTCGTCGCCAGACGCATCAGGCGCCGATCGAGATCGGCGAAGATGGCACGCCGGTTGAGCAGTCCCGTCAGCCCATCGGTGTTGGAAAGCGCCAGGATCTCGCGATAGTTCCGGAGCTGGGCGATGCCGAGCCCGATCTGGGCGGCGACGTCGCTCAGGATCGAACGGTCATGGTCGCTGAACCCACCGCCTTCGGCCAAAGCCCAGAACAAGACCGCGCCGTTGACGCGATCGTCGCCGGCCGTGCCGTCCTCCGTCACATGGCCGATCAACTGCAGACCATCGCGCAGCAGATCGACAGAGCCATGCTCCAGGAGTGCTGCGTGGGCTTCGAGGAAGACCGCATCCGGCACTTGAGTGCCCCAGGCGATCGTATCGTAGCCGGCCGCCGCCGGATGCCCGTTGATGATCATCCCGCCATCCGCACCGATGGCGAGGCCGGTCCCGGACAGGGCCGCCGGCAAGGTCTTTTCGGGATTGATCTCGTTGTGGATCGTGTCGCGCAGATAGGTCATCAACCGGTCGCGCAGCAATTTCTGGCGCTGAGCCCGCTCTTGCTCGCGCTGTTCGGTCACGTCGCGTCCCATGCCGCGCGCGCCGCACCAACGGCCGGCCTCGTCGAAGATCGGCACCGCGGTCATGGATTGGCAGGAGATATGGCCGTCGGCACGCTGCAGCCAGACATCGACGGCGAGCGCCGGCTCGCGGACCTGGAAGACGGGATCGGCCAACGCGGAAGCATCGACGATGAAGTCGGTGGCGACACGCCCGAGCAGGTCGCGGGAGGAATAGCCCATGGCGCCGCGCGGGGAGATGAAGATGAAGCGGCCGTGCCGATCCGTCTCCCAGACGAAATCGCTCGACGCCTCGATCAGGTCGCGATAGCGCTGCCGGCTTTCGATAAGGGCGCGGCGGACGGCACTTTCCGCCGGATTGGTCGCGATCAGCACGAGCACGCCTGCGTCGCCGACCAGCGGCAGGAAGATCGCATCGGCGCATTCGCCGGGGAAGGGACCGTTCAGCCTTTCGAGCCGGGCGGCGTCCGCGCGCCGGGTCTGCGCGGCAGCGTGCGCGATCTCACGGACGGCATCGTCGCTCAACTCGTTGAGCAACTCGGCGCCCGGATCGTTCACGCTCTGCACGTCGCCCTGCAGAGAGACCAGCATCGCCGCGCCACCGAAGCCGGACAAGCCGGTCTTGGCGTAAGGCAAAGATTCTATCAATTCGATCTTGGGTATCGTCATCGGCACCACACGCCGGAGCCGGCCTTACCGCGCGCAGCGGCGGGAAAGATGCTCCGAATTGGTGATCAGCCTGAGGGCGAAACTATAATAACCGGTAAACCCTGAACTGGTCCCGGCGCGGAGAAAACGGATATTTTATCGGGCTCGAAAGGCCCACCCGATACTAGAACACCCAAAAGAAAAGAACCGCCCGGCTGGGCCGAGCGGTTCCTTCTTACCTCCCTGTCGCGGCGTGGAGATCAATCGCGCCGCTGTCCCATGAACTGTAGCAGGAACATGAAGAGGTTGATGAAATCAAGGTACAGCATCAGCGCGCCGAGCAGTGCCTGCTTGGCGATCACATCGCCGTATGCGCCTTGATAATATTGTTCTTTGATGCGCTGGGTGTCCCATGCCGTCAGGCCGGTGAAGACGAGCACGCCCACCGCCGAGATCGCGAACTGCAAGGCCGGCGAATGGAAGAACAGGTTGACCAGCGTGGCGATGACAAGGCCCCAGACGCCCATGACCAGGAACGAACCCATCCGGGACAGATCGGCCTTGGTCGTGTAGCCGTAGAGGCTCATGCCGAGGAAGGTCGCCGCCGCGATGAAGAAGGTCTCGGCGATGCTCGTCCTCGTATAGACGAGGAAGATGCCGGCGAGAGACAGTCCCATCAACGCCGAATAGGCCCAGAAGGTGGCTTGCGCCGCGCCGAAGCTCATCTTGTAGATGCGGGCGGCGAGCACCCACACCATGACGACGGGCGCGAACACCACCAGCCACATGATCGGCGTACGATAGATCTGCGCGTAGAAGCCGGTATCGACCGCCAGGAAAGCGACGAGACCCGTCAGCGCCAACCCCGAAGCCATGTAGTTGTAGACCCGGAGCATGTGCTGACGCAGGCCGGCATCATACTGGCCCTGGGTGCCCGCGGCTCCGCGATTCACCGGCCAAGGATTTTCCGAACCGTAAGACATCGAGTCCTCTTGAACCAAAGGGTTGACTTCGCATGGTAGGATATTGGAAGAGACGGAGGGAATTCAATATGAGTTACGGGACGATCGGACGGCCCGAGAGCCCAGGCCGGCGCAGGGCTGCCGCGATCCTGACCGGCTTGGCGCTATTCGTCGCGGCGCCCGTCGGCGCGGACGAGCCGAACGGGCCGCATCTGCCGCCGCCGCCGCGCTATACCGGCGGCAAGACGCCGGATGCGCCGCTGGCCTGTCAGCCGCGCGCCGCCGACGATATTCCCGGTCGGCTGCAATGCGTGGAGGAAGAGCTGGCCCGGCTGCATAGCCAGCTCGACCGAATCGAGCAGATCGACGAGCGCTTGGCTCACACGCTCGACCGCCTTGCCGAGCAGGATCGGCAAGGACGTTGAAAGACCGCGACGGGCCTATGCGGTCGCCATCTGGGCAAGCTCCGCCCGGACGAGCCGATCGACGGCCGGATCCTGGAGCGCGCTTGGCGGTACCAGCAATTGCTGCACCTCCACCATAAGCTTGTGGATGGCGGGATCGCGGATCGCCAGCCGGGTCAGGGCGCCATTGTATTTGAGCTGGTTCTGGAAATCCGCCGGGCGTTCGCCGCGTGTCTCCGGATAGACCAGGTCGGGCATCGCCGACATGTTCCAAGGCGCCTGGACCAACGGCAGCGTTTCAGCGAGGAAGGTGCCGGCCAGCCCATCCAACGGATCGGCGTTCGCCGCCCGGTCGCGCAGCAACCGGCGCAGGAGGCGCGCCTCCTGTGACGCGACGGTCATGCCCTGGCCATAGACGGGATTGAAGCGGCAGATGGAATCGCCAAGCGGGAGCAGATGGCGCGGGAAGAAGGCGAGCCGGTCGAAACGCCGCCATGTGCTGGCCGTGAAAGCGAAGCGCTCGAACCCGCCTACCCGCTCGGCATGCTTAATGGCGTCGTAGATCGTCCGCGTCTCCAGCGTCTGCGCATAAGCCATGAACCCATCCGGATCGGCCGGCGGACGTTCGCCCAGACGACCGGTAAGCGTCAGGACCCAGCGATTGCCCTCGATCGGCAGCATATAGCCGCCCCGGCTGCGCTCGGGCGCGTGGGGATGGGTCGCGATGCCCCGCCAATCGGTCGACGCGTCGTCGGGAATGACGAAATTCCCTGTGGTGTAGTGCAGATCGACCTCGATGACGACTTCATCCGGCGTCGCACGGCCGGTCGAGCCGAGGAGCGCGATGGTCGGCGCGGCACGGCCCGACGCGTCGATGACGAGATCCGCCGGCAGAAATTCCTTCCGTCCATCGGCGGCCTCGTAGGTGACGCCGGTGACCGTCTCGCCATCGGGCGTGGCCACGATCTCGAGCACCCGACACTCCGGGCGGATCGTCACATTCGCCAGCCGCTCGGCCTGCCGGCGGGTGACCAGCTCCAGCAGCGGACGGGATATGCAGTAGAAGTGTCCGCCGAAGTCGCGCTGCGGCATCGGACCGAGACCCGGCATCTCCATGCGCAGCTCGCTCGCCACCTTCAGCGGCACCGCGCCGGCCTCGGCCAGATCCTCTTCGAAATGCGGAAAGAGCTCGCTGAGCGCCCGCTGGCCGCCGGGCAGCAGTCCGTGCAAATGCCGGGCTTGCGGCGTGCCCGCCCGCGGCACGGGTTCCGACGGCAGGCTGTCGCGGTCGAGCACGATCACCTTTTCGAAATGACCGGCCAGCGCGCCCGTCGCCGCCAATCCGCCCATGCCGGCACCGATCACGATCGCCTGTTTGCCGATCCTGCTGCTCGCCATCCTCGCCTACTCCTTGTCCGCACGGCTCAGTCGTGCCGGAAAGAGCATAGGTCGAGCCGACTACTGCGCGGTTTCAACCGAGGAAAAGCGCGTTACCGCCGTAATCCCGCTATTCGCTGCGCAGATGCGGCGCCGCCTTGGCGCCGAGCGCGCGCCAAGTGCCGGCAAAGGCGATGACGAGCGTCACGAGCGCGCCCGCGCCGGCCGTCAGTGCCACGCGGCCGGCGGCGAAGACCCATTCACCCTTCATCACCTGCGTCACGACCAGCCAGGCGGCGAGCGTGCCCAGCAGGACAGCGATCACAGCCGTGACCAGCCCCAGGATGCCGTATTCGATCAGGAAGCCGCGCGCGACCATGGCGCGCGTCGCCCCCAGCACCTTCAGCACCACCGCCTCGTAGACCCGGCGCCGGTGCCCGGCGGCGATGGCTCCGGACAGCACGGTGATGCCGGCCAGCACCGTGATCGCGGCGATGGCGCGCACCGCCGTCGCCATGTCGTCCAGCACCTGCGCCACCGTGTCGAGCGCGTCCTTGACCCGGATCGCCGAGACGGCGGGAAAGGCGTCGGTCACGGCGCGCGCCAGCGCCGCCTCATGCTCGGGCGTGTCGGCATGCGCGGTCGCGATATCGGTCTGCGGCGCGTTTTCGAGCGCGCCCGGCGAGAAGATGTTAAAGAAATTGATGCCGAGCGAGGTCCAATCGATCTTGCGCAGATTGGCGATGCGCCCGGTCACCTCGCGGCCGGCGACGTTGAAGGTGACCGTATCCCCGAGGCCGAGATGGAGGCCATGGGCGAGATCGGCTTCGATCGAGAGCAGCGGCGGCCCAGTATAATCCGCCGGCCACCATTCGCCGGCGACGAGATGCGAGCCCTTGGGCAGGGTGGTGCTGTAAGTCAGGCCGCGCTCGGACTGCAGGATCCAGTGCGAGTCCGGATCGACCTTGGCCTTGTCGGCGGGGACGCCGTTCAGTGCCGCGATGCGCGCGCGCAGGCTCGGCACATGCTCGACCTCGGAGATGCCGGGGATGGACCGGGTGATCTGCTCGAACTGCGCAATCTGATCGGGTTGGATATCGATGAAGAAATAGCTGGGCGCGCCGGCCGGCAGGCGTTCCGAAACCTCATGCGACAGGCTGCCCTCGACCAGTGCCACCGTGACCAGCACGGTGAGGCCGAGGCCCATCGACAGCACTACCGACGGTGTCGAGGCGCCGGGCCGGTGCAGATTGGCGATCGCCGTCCTGAGCCAGGGTCGCCGCGAACCGCGGAAACGGCGCGCCGCCGCCATGACCCCGAGGCCGGCTGCGCGGAAGGCGAAGAGCGACACCGCCACGGCCAGCACGAACCAGGCGGCGAGCCGCCGATCATCGGCGGTCGCGATCGCCAGGCCGGCCAGCGCGACACCGACCAGCCCTGTGGCGAGCCAATCGCCCAAACGAAGCCGCTGGCGCGTCCCATCGACGAGCGAGCGGAACAGGGTCCCCGCCGGCACTTGGCGCGCACGGGCCAACGGCCAGAGCGAGAAGCCCAGCGCCGTCAGCACGCCGAACCCGGTCGCCAGCAGCAGCGGGCCCGGATAGAGGCCGAGGCGCAGCGGCACCGGCAGCTTGGCGCCCGCCGCCCATTCCAGCAGCCAGGGCGCCCCGGCGCCGACGGCCAAGCCGATGGCGATGCCGAGCAGCGCCAGGACCAGGATCTGCAGCAGATAGACGGCATGGATGAGCCGGGCCGGCGCCCCCAAGCATTTAAGCGTGGCGATCACCGGCACCTTGCCGGCGAGATAGGAGGAGACGGCATTGCCGACGCCGACGCCGCCGACCATGAGCGCGGTCAGCCCGACCAGCGTCAGGAACAGCGAGGTCCGATCGATGAAGCCCTGTATCGACGGGGCGGCATTGGTAAAGTCGCGCGCCCGCCAGCCGGCATCGGGATAAGCTTGCTCGGCCGCGGCGATCACCGATTTGGCGGGCTCGTCGGGCGGCAGCTTAAGCCGGTAGACCGTGGCGCTGAGCGTGCCGGGCTGGTCGAGACCGGCCGCGTGGAGCCCGGCCGCCGCGATCAGCACGCGCGGCCCGAGCGGAAAGGGATTGGCGCCGCCGTCCGGCTCGTGGAGCAAGGTGGTGCGAATGGTGAAATCGGCATTGCCGAGCCGAAGCTTGTCGCCGAGCTTGAGATCGAGCCGGTCCAGGATGGCGGGATCGACGACGATGCCGAGCGTATCGCCATCCGCCACCAGAGCTCGATCGAGCGGCATGGCGGGCGCCGTCTCGACCGCGCCGTAAAGCGGATAGGCACTGTCGATCGCCTTGAGCTCGATCAGCGTGCGCTTGTCGCCGTCGGGCCGGCGCGCCATGCCGCGCATCTCGCGCACCTCGGACATGGTGCCGTGGCCGGCAAGCCAAGCGGTGACGTCGGGCGGCAGCTCGCGCTGGGCGAGCCGGAACTCGACATCGCCGCCGAGGATGGCGCGGGCATCCTGATGCAGCCCGCCGATGAGGGCCGCTGCGACCGAGCCGACACCGGCGATGGCGCCGACGCCGATCGCGAGGCAGGCGAGAAAGATGCGGAAGCCGCGCAGCCCGCCGCGCAGCTCGCGCCGCGCCAGCCGCCAGGCGAGCGGCAGCAGCGCCGGCTCAGCCATGAACGGCATGCGGGAAGCGGTCGGTCCGGCGATCGCCGATGACGAGCCCGTCGGCGATCTCGACCACCCGGCCGCAACGCTCGGCCAGGTTCGGATCATGCGTGATCAGCACCAGGGTCGTGCCGTGCGCCGCCTGCAGCTCGAAGATCAGATCCATCACCTTGTGGCCGGTGGCGAGGTCGAGATTGCCGGTCGGCTCGTCGGCGAGGAGCAGGCGCGGCTCGGCGACGAAGGCGCGGGCCAGCGCCACGCGCTGCTGCTCGCCGCCCGAAAGCTGTCCCGGGTAATGGCCGAGCCGCGCGCCGAGCCCGACCGCGTCCAGGCGCGCCCGCGCCTGCTCGAAGGCATCGCTGCGGCCCGCGAGCTCCAGCGGCACCGCGACATTCTCGAGCGCGGTCATGGTCGGGATGAGGTGGAAGGATTGGAAGACGATGCCGAGCTGGGCGCGTCGGAAGCGCGCCAGCGCGTCCTCGTCCAGCCCGGTGAAATCGGTGCCGCCGACAATGACGCGGCCGGCGCTCGGCCGCTCCAGCCCGGCCATGACCATGAGCAGCGTCGATTTGCCGGAGCCGGACGGGCCGACGATGCCGACCGTCTCACCCGCCTCGACCGAAAGGTCGATCCCACGCAGGATGTTGACCTCGCCCGCTGCACTCGCCAGTTTCAAATGCACCTGTTCGAGCCGAATCATCGGCCCGGAATTCGCGGGAGCAGACGACATGCCGGGTATTTCCTTGGGGCGAGGCAACCGGACGGCATATGGCCCGTCCCGGCGACATGTCAACGCGTTATGCGTCATCCTGACCGGCTTGCTGCTGCTCCCGGTTGCCGCGGCCCAGGCGGCGCCGGCGAAGCTGTTGGCTTTCGGCGACAGCCTGACCGCAGGCTACGGCCTGGCGCCCGAGCAGGGCTTCACCGCCCGGCTGCAGGCGGCACTCGCCGCCAAGGGGATCGCCGCGACAGTCGTGAATGGCGGCGTCAGCGGCGACACCACCGCCGACGGGCTGGCGCGGCTCGACTGGTCGCTCGGCGACAAGCCCGACTACGCGCTGGTCGAGCTCGGCGCCAACGACGCGCTGCGCGGTCTCGATCCGGGGAAGGCGTCGGCCAATCTCGACAAGATCCTGGGCCGGCTTCAGGCCGCGCACGTCAAGATCCTGTTGTGCGGCATGCTGGCGCCGAACAATTGGGGGCCCGACTACACGAAGAATTTCGATGAGATCTATCCGGCACTTGCCAAGAAGTACGACGTGCCGCTTTATCCCTTCTTCCTGGAGGGCGTGGCGATGAATCCCGCGCTCAACCAGCCGGACATGCTGCACCCGAACGCGGCCGGGGTGGATATTCTGGTCGCCAAGATCCTGCCCTCGGTCGAGAAGCTGCTCGGCCAGGGCGTTTGACGGCTCCCCTCTGAGGGAGCAATCTCCTTATGTTGAGACTATTCGTCGGCATCGACCTGCCGCCCGAGCAAAAGCTGCAACTATCGACCATCTGCCACGGCTACCCCGGCATCAAATGGGTCGATCCCGGCAATTACCATGTCACCATCCGCTTCATCGGCGAGGTCGATGAGGGGACGGCCGCCGATATCGACGAGGCGCTCGCCGCCATCCGCCTGCCCCGCTTCGAGCTCGCCATCGCCGGGACCGGTCTGTTCGGTGCGGAGAACAAGCCGCGCGTGATCTTTGCCGGGCTCGACAAATCACCGCCGCTCAGCCAGCTCCACGACAAGGTCGAGACGGCGCTGATGCGGCTCCGGCTGCCGCCGGACGGGCGGCGCTTCACGCCGCATGTGACGCTAGGCAAGACCAGGCAGGCAACGGCGCCGGAGATCATGCGCTTCATCGCCGCCCATAATCTCCTGCGCCTGCCGCCCTTCGCGGTCGAAAGCTTTCAGCTCATCTGCAGCTATCCGACCAAGGCCGGCTCGATCTACGAGGATGCCGCCGAATATCCGCTGCGCTGAAGGGCCGGAACCGCAGGCGTCCCGCCTGCGGCGACGCCTTGCCGGCCATACGGCAACCTCAATCGGAGACGAGGGCGATCTGGGTGCGATAATCGTCCTGGATCTGCTGGATAGCGCGCGCCGCGGCTTGGCGAATCGCGCCAATGCAAACCGGCTCGCTCATATTGCTCGACAATTCGCGCTTGACGATCACGGTCTTGCCAACCGACGACCATTCGGATTTGAAATGGAAATGCGGGTCGCTGATCTCCCGGCCCTTCGGCAATTCGCGCAGATGCTTGCCATCCGGCAATTCCAGTGAAAGCTCCTGACTTTCGCGCCCGCTGAAGCAAGTCGTCGGCTCGGTTCCGGCCGGATCGACGAGGGTGAGCGGTCCCAGCAGAACGTCACCCGGACTGACGCCGGTTTCCAGGGCGGCAGGTACGAAGAAGCTCGTGCCCGATAGATATTCAGCGCGTATCCCCGACTCGAAATGGCTCTTGATGCGATAGCTCGACGACAATTCGTAAGGTGCCGTCAGCTCATAGGCCCCGGCGCCGCCGAGACCGGCCGCGCGCAGTTGGTCCTCCGCAACCTTTTCGGATCCGGCGGCCTGGATGCCGCTCGCGACCTGTCGCGCCCACACCGAGAACGGGCCGGTCGTGATCGTCTCCGACTCCCCCGCGATCTTGCCGGTCCTGTCGAGATGCGCGGTCGTCTTCTCGCTGATCGAGGCAACGTCGGCGGGCAGGTTCGGCGTTCGCTGCACGACCTTGCCGGCCGCCTCGGTATGGACGACCGGCTTGCCATATTCGTCGAAGGGCAGAATCCCGAACGGCGCCACACCCGCCGTCGTATCGGCATAGAGGTCGAGCTCGGGAAGATAGGTGATCGCGTGATTCAGCGTACCGATCGAAGGCGGCTTAGGCAGCGTGAAACTCGCCCCCGAATTTATCATCACGACATCGCTGGCAATGCCCGCCGCCTTGAGCAGGGCCGAGAACAGCGCCGCGTGGTCCTTGCAGTCGCCATAGCCGTTGGCGAGCACGGTATCGGCATCGTGGGGAACCAGCCCGCCCACGCCGAGCTCTATGCCCACATAGCGGATATGGCGGCTGACCCAGCCATATATGGCCTCGGCACGGGCACGGCGGTCGGAACGGCCGGCGGTGATTTCCGCCGCGAGCGCGCTGATCTTCGGCGTTACCGCCATCTTCGGCTCGGCCAAGGCGGCATAGGCGCGAGCGAGCTGCTCATAGCTCTGGAAGCTCGACGCCGACAGACGCGCCACCCTGTCGCGCAGATCGACTGCCGCATGGATGTCGGTGCGCGGGTTGAGATTGGCGTACCTCCATTCATACACGACCTTGTCGCCAGCCTCGCGCCGCTCGAACCTGAGATCGTGCGTCTCGGTCATGAGCGGCGTGGATTTCGGCGTATGGATGGAAATCCGCACATCTTCCTGAAGATGGGTTGGATCGAACCAATAGCTCAGACTGAAGAGGCCCGGAATTGCCGGCTTTACCGTGAATTTCGCCGTCAGCACGAGCAGATCGCCGACTTCGACATAGGGGAAGACGACGACCTTCTGATGGAGATCGTCGAACATCGGCAAGTTGGGCGAGCCCGGGACGAGCTGCGCATAGATTGCAGCGGGGTCGACGGGCAGCCGGCGCCCGTTCGGCTTGAGCGTATACGCCTCGGTAACGTCCACGGTTTCGAGCGACGGTGAGAAGGGCAGCGGCATTTGGCCGACATCCTTCAGCACCGCTTCGCTGTTGGGCTGGATCTCGATGTGGAACGTCCGGACAGAACTGCCGTCGGGCTGCAGATCGACATCGAAGGAGTAGCGCTTTTCGGTGATGGGCTGATCGGCCTTCGTCTGACTGACCCTGGGCGCCTCTGCCGCCCCGGCTATCACGACATCGGCTACCTGTCCGGCTGTTGGCGCTTCGCTCTGTGTCGTCTGAAGAACGGCGTGCTTGGCGACCAAATCCTCGCCTGGACGCCATTCGGTGAACAGGCGTTGGGCCAGCGTCTTTTCAGCGGGCAGCAGCAGCAACGCCACCTCGTCCCGGCCTTGAATGGCGGCGTCCCGGATGGTGGCCAGCTTGGTGTTGGCCACGGCCAGATCAAACCAAGCGAAGGCAACCACCCGATCGGCAGCCACCCCCTTGCCGTCGCGATAGATCTGGGCCAGCGCGACCATCGCAAGGGCGTCCTTGCCCGAGGCAGACTTGGTGAACCATTTCACGGCCTCCGCCGAATCGGCAGCCGGGCCGAGCCCCTGTTGATGGATGATACCCAGGACATTTTGAGCTTCGGGACTGCCCTGAGCAGCCCCGGCCTTCGCCAGCGCCAAGCCCTTGTCGGGGTCGCGCGGCACGTTCTGCCCCCGCGCGTACATGATGGCGAGCTCCGCCTGGGCGCGCGGATAGTTCCGATCGGCCGCCTTCTGCAGCCATGAAACGGCGAGCTGCGGATCGCGTTTGACCAGCTGCCCCGTCAGATAGGCCTCGCCCACGACAAATTGGGCGTCCGGATCCCCTTCCTCCGCGAGGTGGGCCATCACGGCATAGACGCCTTCGGAGTCGGGGAGCAATCCCTTGCCCGTTCCCAGTCTTATGGCCAGTTCGGCCTCGGCAAGGGACTGAGCCGACCGGCCGAACGAATCCTGCGTTACCGTGTTGATGCGCGGCGCCGGTACGCTCGGCTGCGGCTGGCTGGGCCCCTGGCACGAGGTCAACCCCATGATTGCCAGTATTGCCGCGGCGCGGAAGCCCAGCTCGGCACGCACCCCTTGCCGGTCAGCGCGACGGATGGTCGAGTTCATAAGCAGCCGCCTGATATTCGATGAAATATTTGACGTCGGTCGCCACGGCGGCGCGCAGCAGCGCGGTGGCTTGGGTTCGATGGCCGTGAATCCGCGCCAGCTCCGCCAGATAGAAGGCCTTCTCGCACAGCTCGTCCGGCGGATATGCCGATGCCGGCATCGGCAAGGCATCGAATTGCTCGACCGTCAGCTCTCCCAGATACAGGCGAACAAGCGCTCCCGGCCATGGCTTGAGATCCTTGCCATCGGCCCATTTGCGCAACGCCGCCTTGGCCTCCTTGCCGGCGCGCGACTGCGCCAGGAAAAGCCACAGCGGCGCGTAGGGGAAATCCGGCGACAACGCCGACAACTTCATGAACTGCTCGGTGGCCGTATCAAAATCGCCGGTCAGATAAGCGATGCGGCCCCGGCCGAAATAGGCACGGATCTCATGTTCGTCGAAATGGCTGGCCTGATCGAAATCGGCCCGTGCCTTGTCCAGTTCGAACGTACCGATCAGGGCCTCGCCGCGATCGGCGAACAAGGGCGCTTTGATACGCGCCGGGCCGGCAAGCTCTATCGCCCGGGTGAAATCGGTGGCGGCTTCGGCTTCGCGTCCGGCATGATCGAGCGCCATGCCGCGGCGCTCATAGGCGCCTGCCAGGGTTGGATTGTGCGCGATGACGACGCTCCAGGACGACGCCGCCTCCTCAAACTTCAGATCATTGAAATATCTTTGCCCGAGGAACCAGTAGGCCGGCCAAAGATCGAGATCGAGCGAGGTCGCGGTCAGGAGTTCGGCCTTCGCGTCGTCGAAACGGCTCTGATCCCATAGCGCCATCGCCCGGAAGAAATGCGCGAGCGCCAGGTCATCGGGCTTCAGCAACGGATTCTGCTCGGCGGCGGCACAAGCCAGTTCGCGCGGCTTCGGCGCGGTGGACGACCGGCAATTGGTTAGAGCGATGGCCCGCTCGGCGGGATCGGCGGAAGGCTCCTGCGCTTGGGCTGCACCAGCCCAGGCCATCAGTCCGACCGTCGCCACAATGGCCAAGGTATGCAATGTTCGACCCACGCTCGCCCCGTTCAGCTCTACCACAGGTATGCCCTAATCGGCTGCCGGACGCCAGCGTCCCCGTCACTGGAGACGAACTTTGCCCGTTACTGTGGTGGCAGGGGCGGCCGGCTCAGACCAGGAACTTGGCCAACCGGTCGAGCGCCGGCTCCAGCCGGTCGCGCGAGGCGGCGAAGCAGAGGCGCAGATGGCCTTCGCCGCCAAGCCCGAAGGCGGCGCCGGGGGCGAGGCCGACGCGGGTTTCGGCGAGGATGCGCTTGGCGTAATCCAGCGAATCCGCGAGGCCGTCGACCTGGAGGAAGGCATAGAAGGCGGCATCGGGCGTGCGCAGCCGCACGCGCGGCAGATGACCCAGTCGCTCCATGACCAGATCGCGCCCGGCGCGGAACTGGGCGTTCATGCGGGCGATGAAGCTTTCGCCTTCGGTCACGGCCGTGACGCCGGCATGCTGGATGAAGGTCGGCGAGCCGCTGGTGTTGTACTGGATGATCTTGGCCAGCATCTCCTGCCAGGAAGCCGGGACCACGATCCAGCCCAGGCGCCAGCCGGTCATGCACCAGGCTTTGGAAAAGCTGTTGACGACGACGACCCGGTCGTCCGGCTCGATGATATCGAGGAAGGAGGGCGCCACCTTGCCGTCATAGACCACGCGCGCATAGACCTCGTCGGCGATGAGCCAGAGCCCGTGCCGCCGGGTGAAGTCGAGCAGCGCCTGCGCCTCGGCCCGACTCGCGGTCCAGCCGGTCGGGTTGTTGGGCGAGTTGACGAAGACCGCCTTGGTCTTGCCGTCGAGCCGCGCTTCGAGCGCGGCCAGATCGAGCCGGAAGCCGCCATCGTTGGTCCGGCCGAGCGCCACGTCGCGCGCCTCGCCGCCGAAAATCTCGATCGCGTGGCGAATGTTGGGCCAGACCGGGCTCACCACCAGCACATTCTCGCCCGGATCGACGATGCTCTGCACGGTCAGATAGATGCCCTGCATGCCGGAGCTGGTGACGACCACCCGGTCGGGCGTCACCGACCGCTCATGCAGCCCGGTCTCGTATTCGGCCAAGGCCTGGCGCAGCGGCGGGATGCCGAGATTGAAGGTGTAGAAGGTCTCGCCGGCGCGGAGTGCGGCTGCGGCAGCCTCGCAGATGAAGGCGGGCGTCGGCTCGTCGCCCTCGCCGAACCAGAGCGGCAGCACGTCGGGCTGGCCGAAGCCCAGCCTGGATACCTCGCCGATGAGCGAGGCTTCGAGCGAGGCGATACGGGGACGGACACCGTCGAAGGCGGAACTCATCCGATCAGGCCGCCTCGAGCTCGGCGGCCACGCTGTAGCGGGCCTGGGTCTTGCGGGCGATCTCGTCCAAGGTCACGTCCGGCGCCAGCTCGATCAGCTTCATGCCGTGCTCGTCGATGGCGAAGACGCCGAGCTCGGTGATGACGAGATCCACGACGCCGGTGCCGGTGAGCGGCAGGCTGCAGCGATGCAGCAGCTTTTTCTCGCCATCCTTGGCGGTATGCTCCATCAGCACGACGACGCGGCGCACGCCGGCGACCAGATCCATGGCGCCGCCCATGCCCTTCACCATCTTGCCGGGGATCATCCAATTGGCGAGATCGCCATTCTCGGCCACCTGCATGGCGCCCAGGATCGAGAGATCGATATGGCCGCCGCGGATCATGCCGAAGGAGGCGGCGCTGTCGAAATAGCTGGTCTGCGGCAGCTCGGTGATGGTCTGCTTGCCGGCATTGATCAGGTCCGGATCCTCCTCGCCCTCATAGGGGAAGGGGCCCATGCCGAGCATGCCGTTCTCGCTCTGCAGCTGCACAATCATGCCGTCGGGGATGTAGTTCGAGACCAGGGTCGGGATGCCGATGCCGAGATTGACATAGAAGCCGTCCTGAAGCTCGCGCGCGGCGCGCTGCGCCATTTCCTCGCGTGTCCAAGCCATCGCGTGTCTCCTTCAAGCCCGTTCGCGGGTGGTACGCTTCTCGATCCGCTTCTCGGCATCGGGCACATGCACGATGCGCTGCACGAAGATGCCGGGCGTATGGATCTGGTCGGGCTCGATCTCGCCCGCCGCGACCAGATGCTCGACCTCCACCACCGTGACCTTGCCCGCCGTCGCCATCATCGGATTGAAGTTCCGCGCGGTCTTGCGATAGACGAGATTACCCTCGGTATCGGCCTTCCAGGCATGGACGAGGGCGATATCGGCGAGGAGGCCGCGCTCCATGATGTAGCGCTCGCCGTCGAACTCGCGCTCTTCCTTGCCCTCGGCCACCAGCGTGCCGACGCCGGTCTTGGTGAAGAAGGCCGGGACGCCGGCGCCGCCGGCGCGGATGCGCTCGGCGAGCGTGCCTTGCGGATTGAATTCGAGCTCCAGCTCGCCGGCCAGATACTGTTTCTCGAACAGCTTGTTCTCGCCGACATAGGAGCTGATCATCTTCCGGATCTGGCGCGTCTCGAGCAGGATGCCGAGCCCGTCGCCATCGACCCCGGCATTGTTCGAGATCACCGTCAGCCCCTTGACGCCGGAGTCGCGGACCTCGCGGATCAGCGTGTTGGGCACGCCGCACAGACCGAAGCCGCCGGACATGATGGTGATGTCGTCATGGAGCAGACCGGCGAGCGCGGTCCGGGCGTCGGAATAGACCTTCTTCACGGCGGCGCCTCGTTGAAACGGGATCCTGATGGAGGCTTAGGACCCCGGCGCCGCTCTGTCAATCGAACGTGGCGACCCGGAAAGGCTGGATCTCGATCTCGCGCCACACGCCCTGCGCCACATAGGGCTCGGTCGGAAGCCAGGCGTCGAGCGCCGCGCGATCGGCAAATTCCACGATCATCATCGTGCCGACCATGGCGCCCGCCGCATCGAGCCGCGCACCGCCCAGGACGAAATGCCCCGCCGCCTTCAGCGCGCGAACACCGGCCAGATGCGGCGGCCGCGCCGCGGCGCGCCGGGCCGCGGCGCGCCGGGCCGGCGCCTCGGCATCCGTGCCGTCGCGCCCGAGAATGAGGAACTGCATGGAGAACTCCTGGATGGCTCGATGGATAATTCGCGGGCCAAGCTGGCTCAGGCGGCCCGGCCGCGCAAGAAGCCCGCGCGGCATGGCGCCGCATTCGCGAATATGCTACCCGTGAATCGGCGGCGCCGTTCGCGCGCCCCTTACCAGAGCCATTCTCCCCGGCTCGCCCGCCCGAACGTCGGACAGGATGTCTCCAGCACCGCCGAACGAACGCTCGCCGCATCGCCGCCGCGACCTGAAGCCGGGTGCCGCGCGGCGGGACAGCCGCATCATCGGCGGCAGCGGCCGGCACGAGCCGCTCGATCGCTTGGCATATCACCGGCCGCGCCTGTTCCTGCGTTTCGAGCGGCGGCAATGGCACCGGCTGACGCCGGCCTCGCGCTCGGTCATCTGGGCCGTGGCCGCCGCCCTCACCTTCTCGCTGATGGGCATGCTGATCAAGCTGCTCGGCCAGCGCTACAGCCCGATCGAGGTCGCCTTCTTCCGCTCCTCGCTCGGCATCATCCCGCTGCTGCCCTACTTGTTCCAGGGCGGCTTCGGCGCCTTCCGCACGGCGCACCCGTTCCAGCACCTGTTCCGCGGCACGCTCGGCGTCATCGGCATGTTCATGGGCTATTGGTCGGTAACCAAGCTGCCGCTGGCACTGTCGACCGCGGTCAGCTTCACCGCACCGCTCTACATGATCTTCATGGCCGTGCTGTTCCTGGGCGAGACGGTGCGCTGGCGGCGCGGCACCGCAACGGTGGCGGGTTTCCTCGGCGTGCTCGTCATCGTGCGGCCGTTCGACGGCTCGATCAGCCTGCCCATGGCGGTGGCACTGGCCGGTGCCTTCCTTTCCGCCTGCACCATCACGCTGGTGAAGCGGATGAGCGGCACGGAGCGGCCGGCCACCATCGTCTTCTACCTGTCGGTGATCTCGACCATTATCTCGGGAATACCGCTCATCTTCGTCTGGCAGACGCCAAACGGGCTCGACCTGCTGCTGTTCCTCGTCACCGGCCTCTCGGGCGGCGCCGGCCAAGTCATGATCACCCAGGCCTATGCCGAGGGCGAGGCCACCGCCGTGGCGCCGATCGACTATCTGCGCCTGCTCTTCGCCATCGGCTTCGGCTTCTTCATCTTCGCCGAGGTGCCGACCGCCTATACGCTGGCCGGCAGCGCCATCATCATCGGCTCGACCCTCTACATCGCCCGGCGCGAGCAGCAGCTCGGCAAGCGGCCGGACGACGGCGCTCCGATCAAGCCGCATTGATCAGGCGTCGATCGCCTTGGCGAGCGCGACATCCCGCTTCGAGAGACCGCCGGCATCATGCGTCGTGAGCAGGATCTCCACCTTGTTGTAGACGTTGGACCATTCAGGGTGATGATCGGCCTTCTCGGCCAGCAGCGCCACGCGGGTCATGAAAGCGAAGGCTTCGACGAAGCCGGGAAAGCGGTAGGATTTCGCGATGGCGTCGCGGCCTTTGACCAAATTCCAGCCTGAGAGCTCATCCAGCGCCTTCGACCGTTCGGCATCGCTCAGCTTTTCGACCATAGTCCCACTCCTTATTCGATGTCAGCGAGGCCCGCCATGTCAGACCCGATCCTACCACCCAGCCTCGAGACGATCGAGGCACTGGCAAGCGCCGCCTTCGCCGAGATCCCGCCCGAGCTTTCGCGCCATGTCGGCGCCGTCGTCTTCCGTGTCGAGGAGCTGCCCGACGAGGAGACGGAGGCCGAGATGGGCCTCGACAGCCCGTTCGATCTCCTCGGTCTCTATCGCGGCGTGGCGATCCCGCACAAGAGTGGCGGGGGGACACCCGGCGACCTCGATATGATCTTCCTCTATCGGCTGCCGCTTCTGGCCTATTGGTGCGAGACGGGTGAGCCGCTGCTGGACATCGTCCGGCACGTGCTGGTCCACGAGATCGGCCATCATTTCGGCTTCAGCGACGATGATATGGAGCGGTTGGAGGAGGATCAGCCGTAGGTGAGATCGGCCAGCACCCGCTCGGCCGGCAATGTCACCGTGATGAGCGTGCCCCGTCCCGGAACGCTCTCGATATTGAGCACGCCGCCATGCAGCTCCGTGAGCGATCGCACCAGCGGCAGTCCGAGGCCGGTGCCCTGCTGCCGCCGGGTCGAGCTGTTGTCGATCTGGCCGAAAGGCTGCAGCGCGATCTCGATTTCGGCGGCGCTCATGCCGATGCCGCTGTCGCGGACATAGATCTCGACCTCGCCGCCGGCCGCCAGACAGGCACCGACCTCGACCTCGCCGCCGGGCGGCGTGAACTTGACCGAGTTGGACAGGAGATTGATCACGATCTGCTTCAGCGTCCGCTCGTCGGCATGAAGCGGCGGCAGGGCGGCGTCGATCCCGACGGTGAGATCGATGCCGGCCTCCGATGCGCGGTCGCGCACGAGGGTGATGCAGCCCTGCACCAGGGAGGGCAGCGCCACGGTGGATTCGTGCAGCTCGAAACGGCCGGCCTCGAGCTTGGACAGATCGAGGATGTCGTTGATGATCTGGAGCAGATGCTTGCCGCTCTCATAGATGTCGCCGGCATATTGGGCGTATTTGTCGGTGCCGATCGGTCCGAAGAGCTGCTTGTTGATGACCTCGGAGAAGCCGATGATGGCATTGAGCGGAGTCCTGAGCTCATGGCTCATATTGGCCAGGAACTCGCTCTTGGAGCGGTTGGCGAGCTCTGCCGCCTCCTTGCTCCGGCGCAGCTCCTCGGCGGCGCGCTTGCGGGCGCTGATATCGGTGAGCCAGGCGAGCGAGGCGGATTTGCCGTCCCATTGGATGGTCGAGGCGTGAACCTCGACCCAGACGACCGAGCCGTCCTGCCGCTGCAGCCGGATCTCATAGGAGCCGAGCGCATCCGCGCCGGCCGAGCGGGTGAAGATCCGGCTCGCGACCAGCGCCTGATCGTCCGGATGGACGAAGTTTTGCGTCCCGGTCGCCTGTAGCGCCGCGATCGATTCGAAGCCGAGGAGGCGGGCGAAGGCCGGGTTGAGATAGACCACGCGTGAACCGACGCTGACCAATACCGCCTGGCGCGCGCCTTCGGCGACGGCACGCATCTGCGACTCGGTACGCCTGGCCGCCGCGATCTCGTCGAGATCGAGGGAGATAGCCGCCTCGCCGTCCTTGATGCAGCGCAGCGTGGCCAGCACCGACACCCAGCGGCCGCCGCTCCGACGGATACGCAGCCGCAGCGTCGAGCTGCGCCCCGGCTCGGACGAAACCCAGCCGCAGATGAGATCGAAGCCGCCCCGATCGTCCGGGTGAATGCGCTCCTGCAGCTCCGGCGTCAGCGCCAGCCCCTTGACCAGACGGCGGAGCAGATCGTCGAGCGTCGGCATGCGCCTGGCGGACACTCGCGGGGCGCTCATCGTTTTGTGCTGGCCTTCCAATGAGTTCCCTTCCCCATCCGGCGCACAGGTTCTACGCCTGCCTTCACAACCCAGGAAGATGCGACAGCTTCGATAATTCAAGCTTAACGGTTGTAAATCGGGCTTGGCGAAACCACTCGCCTCAACCCGAACTGCCGAAACTCAAAAGTATCCGCGCCCGGCGATCTAAGCAACGAGCTCGGCAACGCGGGCACGAAGCACGGGAAGGGCTTCTTCCTCGAACCAGGGATTGCGCTTCAGCCAGCCGGTATTGCGCCAGCTCGGATGCGGCAGCGGGAAGTGCTTCGGCAAATAGTCGCGCCAACGCGCCACCGTCTCGGCCGTGCTTCGCCGCCGCGCGCCGTCCAGATAGCGGGTCAAGGCATAGGAGCCGACCAGAAGGGTGAGCTCGACCCCGGACAGCAGCGGCAGGATGCGCGGATGCCAAAGCGGCGCGCATTCCGGCCTGGGTGGCAGATCGCCGCCCTTGGCGTCGATGCCGGGATAGCAGAAGCCCATTCCGATGATGGCGACGCGCGAGACGTCGTAGAACGTGTCCCGATCCATCCCGAGCCAATCGCGCAGCCGGTCGCCGCTGCGATCGTTGAAGCTGAGGCCGGTCTCATGGACGCGTGTGCCCGGCGCCTGGCTGACGATCAGCA
Organism: Aliidongia sp.; assembly: GCA_035539155.1. Taxonomy (GTDB): domain Bacteria; phylum Pseudomonadota; class Alphaproteobacteria; order ATCC43930; family CGMCC-115725; genus JAXDMU01. The sequence continues at coordinate 93,123 of DATLIZ010000019.1, forward strand.
GGCGCGCGGTCGTGGAGAGGCGCACGACAGGCCGCGGACCGAGCGGCAGGTGATCGGCGCAGACCCGGCAGGCGCAGATCTCCGCCGTGAGGCTATCGAGCTTCGATCGGGCATCCATGACGAAGGTTATGCCGCCGGATAGCCTGCCTGGGAAGCCTCGATCGGGCGTGCTATGATGCGCTGCGGTAGGAACGGTCAAATTCGGTAGCGGAGGCATCATGTATCCGGCCGGCTGGCACCTCGGCGCGATCGCAGCACTCGCCCTCACGACCGCCGCGGCGGAAGACGGCAAGATCGTGGCCTCGTCCGGCACGGTCACGATCGCGGCGACTCCGGTCGAGTTCACGCTCGCCTCGCCGCAGGCCGAGCCGGACAAGCCCCTGACCACGCGGCTCCGCCAAACGAGGTCCGCCCATCTATCCTTGGTGCTGTCCGAGCTGAGCGCCGACGTGCCGCCGGGTACTACCTACAACGTCTTCCTCGGTCACGCGCCGCCCGGCGCCAATGCCGGCGACCCGCACTATGTCGGCACCTTCGGCCTGTTCGACATCGCCGAAAGCGGACAGAGCATCCCGTTCGACGTGACCGAGCGCATTGCCACGCTGCTCGAAGGCGGCGACCTTACCGATCCGCTCGTCGTCAGCATCGTGCCCAGAGGCGGCAAGCCTGGACCTATCTCCATCGCCCGGATCGAGCTGCTCGAACAGTAGCGCGGCCGGGCCGCCGATGCGGGAGCGTCAGCTCGATGTCGCTTGGGCCCAGCGAGCCAGCACATCGACGATCGATTGCGGCGTCATGGTACGGGCATCGCTCAGCACCATCGCGTCGCCGGCATTGAGCAACTCCCCGCCGGGCGCCAGCACGGCAACCGTCGGAATGCCGTTATGCTTCAGATCGAGCCCGAAGCCCTGCGCCACATCGAGATTCTTGTTGAAACGGCCGACATCGACTTCGACCACGACATACTGAGTAGCAGTCCAGTCGTGCACATCCTTGAATGTGAGGACACCGGCCAGCGCCCGGCAGTCCGGGCACCAATTCGCCCCGAATACGATCATGACCTTCTTGCCGGATGTCTTTGCCTGCTCCCGAGCCGCAGCGATCTCGGTACGGGCATCCGACTCCTCGTCATAGGGATGCGGCGCCGCAACGATGGAGGTTTCCGACACCGGCGGCGCCGCGCGGACCGGCCCCGACAGTACCAAAAACAGGCAGGCCGACGCCGCCATGATCGATCTTGGGCTCACACCGCACCTCCATCGCAACGCGAATACGTGCACCTGCGCACGCGCGTCGACTTCTCGTATAGCGCGGAAATCCCGATGAGCTCAAGCAAGGGTGGCGAGCGGCCGAAGCCTGACGGCCGCTCGCAGGCTTTCTACAAAACCGTCAGCATCTCGGCGACCAGCGGATGGCGGACGATATCGGTCTCGTTCAGCCGCACGACCGATACACCTGACACCGCCTCCAGCCGGCGCGCGATATCGGACAGGCCGGACAAGCCTTCCAACAGATCGCTTTGATCCGGATCGCCGGTCAGCACCATGGTCGAGTGCCAGCCGAGCCGGGTCAGCAGCATCTTGATCTGCCCGTAGGTGCAGTTCTGCGCTTCATCGATGACGACGAAGGCATTGTTGAGCGTGCGACCGCGCATATAGGCGATGGGCGCGATCTCGATCGTGCCTTCGGCCAGATATTGCCGGACCCGCTTGCCGCCGATGCGTTCGTTGAGCGCGTCGTAGAGCGGACGCAGATAGGGCGCCAGCTTTTCATGCATGTCGCCCGGCAGGAAGCCTAGGCTTTCCCCCGCCTCGATCGCCGGACGCGACAGCACGATGCGGTCGATCCGGCCCTCTTCCAGCGCCTCGACCGCGGCCGTGACCGCGAGATAGGTCTTGCCCGTGCCGGCCGGCCCGAGGGCCACGGTCAGATTGTGATTGTCGATCGCCTCCATCAGCTTGCGCTGGTTGTTGCTCTGCGGCCGCACCTTGCGAACATAGCTTTGCTCGCGGCTGTCTTCGTCATGCTCCGCGGAAAAGACCGGATGCCAACCGGCGCTTTCGCCGGCGAACAAGGGTTCGATCTTGGAATCGTAACTGCGCACCGGATGAGCGGCGCGGGTCGAGCGCTTGGCCATGAAGACTCCTGAGCTGACGAGAGTACGATACGGATGCCCGGAAATGAAAAACGCCTCGCCGGAACTCCGGGAGGCGTTGGGACGACACGACATTTTCGATGCCGGGCGGCGGGGATGCGATGGGTACGGCGTATGTTTCAAACCCGATGGACCATCTGCCAAAGGACAACCGAACAGATGAATCCTAGCGCATTCCTCACCGTCAAACCACCACTTATCGTACCGAACTAAATATTTCACACAACATGCTGATCGGGCGACTCGGGAACGGCCGGCAGATCGGCGACCGTGACCTCGCCCTCGATGCGGCCGCCGCGCTCGATCCTGAGCTGCCCGTAGCGCACGGTGCCCGACACCTTGGCGGTCTCGCGGATGATCAGCCGGCGCACCGTCAGCGTACCGTCGAAACGGCCGCGGATATCCGCCTCCTCGACGGTGGCCGAGCCCTTGAAGAATCCGGTCTCGCTGATCCGGAGATCGTTGCTGCCGGTCAGATTCGCTTCGACATTGCCTTCGACGATCAGCTCGTCGCAGGCCGAGATATTGCCGGAGAGAGAGATTTCCCGGCCGACGATCAGGCGGCGGACATCGCCGCCCTCGCGCTTGGCCGGTGCTGCCGCCGGACCGGCGCCCGTCGGGAGCCGGGGCGGCATGCGCGGCACCGGCGGCGCCTCCGACTCGGCGCGGGCCGAAAGGGAGCCGAGCAGATCGGAAGGCTCTTGGTTGGTCATCTCTCTACTCCTGGTACAAGGCCGGTTCGGATCGGTCCGATCCGAGCCGTGAATATTTCAGCGGGCTGAAGCCCGACCCGTCTCGCCGCCACGCGCTGCGGCCGAATCGGTTCCGCCGATTGCCACCCCACATTCCCGATCCGAGGCTGGTCGTCAACAGAGTCGGAGACGATCGTTCGACTCGGCAGGCGGCAATCACGCCGGACTCAACCCGACGAAAGCCGGAAATCGAGCGCGGCGGCAGAGCGGACGAGACCGACATCGACGCCGGCGACGTTGCGGATATGCGGCGCCAGATAAGGGTGGAGCGCCATGCGCTGGGCCTCGTCGAAGCAGTCGAGCCGGTCGAGGATCGTCGCCATGGCATGCTGAGCCGCCCGTGCGGCGCCATCCTCGATCTTGAGCGCGATGCCAAGGCCGAGCGCCGGCAATGCCGCGCAGAACACGCCCTCGGCGCCCGGCTTCAGCCGAATCGTGGCACCGGCAACGCTCATCACGGCATGGGCCATGCCGGCGGTGCCGTCGACCATCATCGGCTGGGCGGCCATGGCGTCGAGCAGCCGCGTCGCGGCGGCCCGCCGCTCGTCGGGAAGATCCCGCGGATCGGCCATGCGGGCAAAGGCGCGGGCCGTACCGCGCAACGAGATGCCGATGACCGGTATGCCGCAGCCGTCGCGCCCGCGCGGCGCCCGCGACAGATCGAGCCCGGTCATCTCCGCCAGCACCTTGGCGATGCGCCGCTGGACCGGGTGCTCGGCCTCGATATAGCCGCGCGTCGCCTCGCCCAGGCAACGTGCCGTGCACAGGAAGCCGGTATGCTTGCCGGAGCAATTATTGTGCACGGCGCTGGGCGCCTCGCCGGCGCGAATGAGCGCCTGACTCGACGCCACGTCGGTCGGCAGATGCGCCCCGCATTCGAGATCGTCCGGCCCGAGCCCGATCCGGTCGAGCCAGTTCGTCACCGCCTCGACATGGGCCGGTTGACCGTGATGAGAGGCGCAGGCGAGCGCCAGCTCGACATCGCTGAGTCCATATCGGTCGGCCGCCCCGCTCTCGATCAGCGGCAGCGCCTGCAGCGGCTTGATCGCCGAGCGAGCGAAGATCGGCCGGTCGATATCGCCGACCGCATGCCGGACCCGGCCGGCGGCGTCGAGGATGGCGACGGCGCCGCGATGGCGGCTTTCGACCATGTCGCCGCGCGTGATCTCGACCAGGCAGGGTGCCTGATCGCCGAGAGAGGAGGTCTGTGTCAACATGAAAGGATCCGTCAGGGTGTATCGACCGCGAGGCTCGGCTTCAGGAGTCCGAACTTGGCGGCCGGCGGTTGGCTGCTGTCCACGAGGCTACCCAAAGCCACGTTCTGAACCGGATTGAGCCTCAGCTCGATATGGCCGGGCTTGGTCAGGAACAGCGTCACCTTGGCCGGCCAATCGGCGGTCTGCTCCGCCACGCCGAGCGCCGCCAGCAGCTGGCGCAGCGAGGCCTCGGAGAGCTGGGCGAATTGCTCCGGCGACATCTTGGCGTCGATCAGGTCGACCTTGACCGCCGGCACGAGGCCGCGATCGGTCCAGCTTACCCGCGTCGGGCCGAGCGTCATGGCCAGCCCCGCGGCCATGCCCGCCACGGCCGGCTCGGCCTGAGCATCGGCCAGCGCCTTCGGGTCGGGCAAATTGCCGAGCGCCGATTCGATCGTGAAATCGCCCATGCCGTCGATCACCGCCGTCTCGGTTACGATCGCCGTGCGGGCGGAGAAATCCTGCTTGCAATCGGTATGAAACGACAAGGCCAGATCCGTGCGGCCGAGCCGCTTGAGCAGGCTCGCCAGTTGCTCGGCGGCGGGCGGCGGAACGAGGTGGAAGCCGTCGATCCCACCTTGCAGCCCGCTCGGCCTGCCCTCGGCGTCTTGCGCCGTGACGCTGAAATTCACGCCGGCGATGCCGAGTCGGCCGCTGCCCTTGGTCACGGCCAGATCGGCCAGGCTCACCGCGCTGATGACGGTCTTCTGCGATTTCTTGTAGCTGCCGTCGGCGAGCGCCGCGACATCGATATCGGTCGAGCTCGCCTCCTTGAGCGTGCCGTCGACCAGGTCGCCGTCGGACACGGTGAAGACGGCATGAATGTCGCGAAGGCCGATGGTGCCGAGCTTCCCGTCCTTGAGCGCGCCGACATTCATTTGGCCCAGCGTGGCGTTCACCCGCCCGTCCCGATCCTTGCCGGAGACAGCAATCCGGTCGATCACGCCGTGATCGATGCGGAGATCCTTGACCGGATAGGGACCGACAGAGGAAGGCGGGATGACCATGCCGTCGATCGTGATCGTGGCGACCGTCATCCCGCCTTCCGGATCGTCGCCGTCGGCGATCTTGAGATCGGTCGCGACCACGTGCTCGGCCCGCGCGCCGCCGCCCTCGGGGGTGAGGCCGGAGAACACCAGATGGCCGATCGTCAGCGGCGAGCCTGGCACGGCGGCATCGACGATGGTCACTTGCGTGAATTCGGCCGATCGCGCGAACGGATGGGTCGCCATGCCGGCGATATCGAGCTTCATGTTCGGCGGCAAATGGGTCTTCAGCGTCTCAATGCCGGTCTGCAGGGCATGATCGGCCTGGCTCTGCAGCCAGACATAGCCCGCCGCGAGCCCGCCGCCGACTAGGACGACCGCCCCGACAACGATCCCCAGGATCTTCCCGCGCATCACCGCTCCCCGTCAGCCATGAGCGGCACCATGCCCGCCCGGCGGACCGGGAGCAAGACCGGCGCTAGAGCCTGATGACATTAAGTCGAAGCGACTTAATGTCTGAGTCAGTCTCTAACCATATGATTAGACAGCGATTTAGACTTTAGGTCGATTCGACCTAAAGTCATCGCGGTCTAATACCGGACGAAGAGGTTCAGGATACGACCGAACGGCCCGGCGAGGCGCAGCGGCGCATCGCAGACGGCGAAGCAGACGCAGCCGAGCTTGCCGTCGGCGATCGGCTTGTGCACCAGCGTCGGATCGGCGATCGCGACATCGCCGCGGCCATATTCCCCGGTTTCGTCATGATAGGCGCCGTCGAGCACGACCAGCATCTCGAGCCCGTCATGGGTGTGGCGCGGCATGGCATGGCCGGGCTGGATCCGCATCAGGCGCGCCCGATAGGGTCCGTCGACCGGCGACGCATCGATCTGGTCGAAGCCCGGCAGCAATCGGCGCCAGCGCGCGGGCTTGATCGATCTGGCCATGTAGGCCGCGACCGGCCGCGGCAGTACCGGCAGGATGCCGACCGGCAAATTCTGTGTCGGCAGCACGACGGTCGGGCGGTCGAGGGCCGCCATCGCGCGGTCGAGCGCACCGGCGGAGAGGGCGACCGGTATCGCCTGCTCGATCATGGAACCGCCGATGGCGTCGAATGCCTCTACGGTCCGGCGGCAGTGCGGACAATAGGTGAGATGCGCCGCGATGAGCGCTGCGAACGGCTCGGCGAGCGCGCCGCTGGCGTAATCGAGCAAATGCTCGTGATCGGGATGGTGCCGGGGCAGGCTCATGCCGGTTCGTCCTCCCCCATGACCCGGCGCAACCGTGCCAGGGCCAGGCGCAGCCGGGACTTGACTGTGCCGAGCGGCAGGTCGCTACGGACGGCGATACCGCCATGCGCCAGATCCTCGTAATACGCCATATGGATCAGCTCAGCCTGTTCACGCGGCAAATCTTCGATTGCGCGACGCAAACTATGCTCCCGTTGGGCAATTTCAATGGCAGTCTCTGCGGATTCGACCGGATCCGCGACGAAAAGCGGGTCGTCAGGGTCGAATTCCGGTCGGCTTTCGCGCCGCAGCCGATCGATCCGTCGGTTGCGCGCGATGGTGAAGACCCAGGTGACGACGCTAGCGCGGTCGGCATCGAAGCGGCCGGCCTCGCGCCAGACGGTCAGCATCACATCCTGCGCCAGATCCTCGGCCATACCGGCATCGGCGCCCAGCCGCATCAGATAGGCCTTCACGCGCGGGGCAAGATTCTGGAAAAGCGCCGCGAACGCCTCCCGATCGGCCGTGGCAATACGGCGCATGAGCGCGGCAAGGTGCGCGCCGTCCATCGTTGCGGCGGATGAAAATTCCATGGCAGCGGCAATTTAGGGCGCGAGCCAGAGGGCCGCAAGCCATGCAGTGCGGTCCTTATTTTGCCCGAATTTTACGGGAAAGTGACTAGAGTTGCCGGTGGACCGCGCTTGCGCTTCGAGACCGAATCCGTCGTTATCGCGGCGGGGTTCGACGGGGGAGAATTATCGAGACATGCTGAAGCTTCATCGGGCGTGCGGGGCCGTCCTCGCCATTTGCGGTCTCGTCGCCGCGATCTCGGCCCGGGCCGAGGAACCCAAGCTGCTCGGCGAATATAAGGGCTGGTCCGCCTACACGCTGACCGAAGGCAAAGGCGGCATCTGCTACGCGGTGAGCGATCCGAAGAAATCCGAGCCCGCCAAGGCCAAGCGAAACGCGCCGCACCTCCTGGTCACGCACCGGCCGTCAGAGAAGCAGTACAATGTCGTCTCGATCGAGCTCGGCTATACGGCCGCCAAGGACACGAGCGCCATGGTCGAGATCGACAAGACCAAGCTCGACTTCTTCACCGATCACCAGATGGGCTGGGCGCGCGACAGCGAGACGGACAAGGCGGCGGTGACCGCCATGGTCAAGGCGAACGACTTCACGGTCAAGGCGAAGTCCGCCTCGGGCACCGAGACCACGGACCAATATGCGCTCGCCGGTTTCGCCGAGGCGCTGCAGCAGATCGACAAGGCCTGCAAGGTCAAGCGCTGAGCGGAGCCCTGCGCCGGCGCGCGGGGACCCTTGAGTGCCACATCGCTTGGATTCGGCGGCCGCGGGGCTTATATCATCGCCCCTTGGTCTTGGCTTCGAGCTTTGTAGAGATGGACAGTTTCGACCCGCCCGCCCCTCCGGCCGCGGATACGCGCACCAATCTGGTCGGACTGACCCGCGAGGAGCTGGCGGCCGAGCTCACCTCAATCGGTGCCGAGCGGTTCCGGGCGCAGCAGCTCTGGCAATGGATGTATAATCGCGGGGCCGTCGATTTCGCTGCCATGACCTCGCTCGCCAAGAGCTTCCGCGCGCAGCTGACGGAACGCTACGTCGTCGGCCGGCCCGGCATCACGCGCGATCTGCAATCAGTCGACGGCACGCGCAAATGGCTGCTGAAATTCCCCGACGGCCAGGAAGTGGAAAGCGTCCATATTCCCGAAGAGGATCGCGGCACGCTCTGCGTATCCAGCCAGGTCGGCTGCACCCTCACCTGCAAGTTCTGCCACACCGGCACTCAGCGTCTGGTGCGCAACCTGAGCCCGGCCGAGATCGTCGGCCAGGTCATGAATGCGCGCGACAAGCTGGAGGAATGGCCGACGCCGTCCGAGGACCGGCAGCTCACCAACATCGTCATGATGGGCATGGGCGAGCCGCTCTATAATTACGAGAACGTCTCCAAGGCGCTCAAGATCGTCATGGACAATGAGGGGCTCGCGATCTCCAAGCGCAAGATCACGCTGTCGACCGCCGGCGTGGTCCCGATGATCGAACGCTGCGGCGCCGAGCTCGGCGTCAATCTCGCCGTCTCGCTCCATGCCGTGACCGACGAGCTGCGCGACGTGATCGTGCCGATCAACAAGAAATATCCCATCGCCGAGCTGCTGCAGGCTTGCCGCACCTATCCGGGCTCGTCCAACGCGCGCCGCATCACCTTCGAATATGTGATGCTGAAGGATGTCAACGACAGCCCGGCCGAGGCGCGCGAGTTGGTCCGGCTGCTGAAGGGCATTCCGGCCAAGGTCAACCTCATCCCGTTCAATGCCTGGCCCGGCGCGCCCTTCGAATGCTCGACGCCGGCCGCGGTCAACGAATTCGCCGATATCGTCAACGACGCCGGCTATTCCTCGCCGGTGCGCACGCCGCGCGGCCGCGACATCCTCGCCGCTTGCGGGCAGCTCAAATCCGATAGCGTCAAGTTGCGGAAGAGCGAACTTCTGAAGCAGGCCGAAACCGCCGCCAGTTAAGTGGGCATCGGCCTCCGATCGCTGCAATTTTCTGCGAATTGATTTATTCGACCGACTGATCAGCTTGCTCGGCAGAAACCGGAATTTAGAGGTTCTTGTTAAGGATCCCTTTTCCTACGGCCATTATTATTTTCGCGCAGACCTCCCTAGAGGCGACATAACGGCGGCGAGATGGCAGTAGCTTCGACGGCGGACATCACCAACTGGATGCATGTATTCCGTTGGATCGTGAAACTGATCCGCGACGAGTACGGCATCGAAGAGGCCCAGCTCGTCCGCACGGCCTTGCTGGAGAGCGATCTCGGCCTCACCGGGGAGCAGATCGACGAAGTGCTCGACTATATCCAGGAAGGCTTCTCGATCCGCTTTCCCGACGGCATGCTCGACGAGGTGCTGCGGCTCGAGGAACTGTGCCTGGTCGCGAGCTGGCTCAAGGGCCTCTATAAGCGCCCCGCGTTCATCGGCGAGGCGTTCGAGGCCCGCTGTCGGGCACTCAACTCCGGAGCGCAAGCCTAGGGTTGACAATTGTTTACCCTAATCTTGTCCTACATTCCGACGATTTGACACAGTCAGGCAGCATGCATAGCGAATGCTCTGGCTTCGCTAGAGTAGCCGCGTTAAGATGAAACCCGTCAGAGTTAATTCAAATCCAAGATATTCGCATTTTAGCTAACAAATACACGCCTCTGTCGAATTTTCCACCGGCGCGAGCGTTACAGAGAAGGGCGTGGCAGAGGCGAATTTGGGGAGGCACGGATGCGGGCGACGCGTGTCATGGTCGTCGAAGACGAACGGATCGTTGCATTTCACCTGCGTCAGCGGTTGATCAAGCTTGGTTACTCGGTGGTCGGTGTGGTGTCGTCGGGCCGGCAAACCCTAGAGCGGGTCGAAGAGCTGCAGCCGGATGTCGTGCTGATGGATGTTCACATCGATGGCGATCTGGATGGCATCGAAACCGCCTCGCGATTGCGCTGCCTGAGATCGACTCCGGTCATCTATCTCACCGCTCATGCCGAGGAAGCAACGCTGGAGCGGGCTCGGGCCACCAAGCCGTACGGCTTCCTGCTGAAACCCTTCTCAGAGCGCGAGCTGCACGCGACCATTCAGATGGGGCTGGAGCGGCGTGCCGAGGAGGACGCGCTTCACGCCAATGCCGAACGCTTCCGTGATTTCTCGCGTGTCGCCTCGGACTGGTTCTGGGAGCAGGACGCCCAGAACCGCTTTCAATGGATTTCCGACTCTCCGTCGCTGGAGGACCGCATCGTCGAGGCTTTCGCCCCCGGCAAGACGCGTTGGGATCTCATCGATCGAGGCGTGTCCCGTACGCAGTGGGCATCGCACCGCGCGCTCCTCGAACGGCGCATGCCGATCCGCGACTTCCGGTTCGAACGGGTCGATGCATCCGGACGGGTCCATTATCTGAGCGTCAGCGGCAACCCGATCATCGACACCGACGGCCAATTCCGCGGCTATCGCGGCACCGGGCAGGACATCACCCAGCGCATCCTGGCCGAGCGCGCGCTCTATCTGGCCAAGGAGGAGGCCGAATCGGCCAGCCGCATCAAGTCGCAATTCCTGGCCAATATGAGCCATGAGCTGCGCACGCCGCTCAACGCCATCCTGGGCTTTTCCGAGCTGATCCGCGACGAGATGATGGGGCCGATCAGCCCCCGCTATCGCGACTACGCCAGCGATATCTATCTCGCCGGCCGGCATTTGCTGCGGGTCATCGGCGATGTGCTCGACCTGTCCAAGATCGAAGCGGGACAGATGGAGCTGTGTGAGGAATGGATCGATCTGTCGGCCGTGATCACCGCCTCCCGCAAGCTGATCCTGGCGCGTGCCGAAGCGGCGTCGGTCACGCTCGAAATGGGTCCGCGCGAGAATCTGCCGCCGATCTTTGCCGATGAAGGCCGGATTCGGCAGGTGCTGCTCAATCTCCTGGCCAATGCGGTGAAGTTCACGCCGGCCGGTGGCTCGGTCCGAGTCGACGCCTGGCATATCCCAGGCGACGGCGTGGTCTTCACCGTTGCCGACACCGGCATCGGCATGAAGCCCGAGGATATCTCCGAAGCGTTGACCCCGTTCCGGCAACTCGAAGGCCAGCTCGCCCGGCGCTACGAAGGCACCGGTCTCGGCCTGCCCATCGCCAAGACGCTGGTCGAGCTGCATGGCGGCACGCTGGAGCTCGAAAGCGAGCCCGGCCGAGGCACGACGGTGCGCGTCCATCTGCCGGAAGAACGGACGATGCGGACGGGCGCGATCGCATAGACCGCGATGACTTCAGGTCGAATCGACCTGAAGTCTGAATCGCTGTCTTGTTCACAGATTTCAGAGTCAGCGCTCGGCCATCTCCGACCCGTCCTCGCGCTGCCAGCCGCCGCCGAGCGCCTTGACGAGGGCGACATCGGACGTCATCCGCCGGATGCGGATATCCACGTCCGAAAGCCGCGCCGACAGCTCGATATTCTGGGCCAGGATGACATCGTAATAGGTCTCGAGGCCGCCTGCGTAGAGATGGTTCGCCTGACCGGTCGAATCGGCCGCTGCGGCGACGGCGGCCGATTGGGTTTCGGCTTGCCGGGCCAGATGGCGCAGCGACGACAGGCTGTCCTCGACCTCGCCATAGGCGTCCAGCACGGTCTGGCGGTACTGGGCCGCCGCCTCGTCATAAGCCGCGCGCGCATGCTCGTTGAGCGCATCCCGACGCCCGCCGTCGAACAGGTTGAGCAAGGCCGAAGGCCCGAGCGACCAGGCTTCCGCCGGCGCCGTGAACAGCTTGTTGGGCAAGGCCGCCTCCACCCCGAACAGCGCATTGAGGTTGAAGGTCGGGTAATAGGCGGCGCGGGCCACGCCGATATCGGCATTGGCGGCGGCGGCGCGGCGCTCGGCGGCGGCGATATCGGGACGCCGTTCCAGGAGCTCGGCCGGCAGCGCCGGCGCGACCACTGGCGGCACCGTATCGAGCGGGTGGTTCGGCAGGCTGAAACCCGCCGGCGGCGCCCCGGTCAGAATCGCGATCGCATGCTCCAGATTGGCGCGCTTGAGCTGCGTGTCATCGGCCTCAGTGCGGGTATTTTCATATTGCGCCTCGGCCGCCGACACGTCGGGCTTGGCGGCGTAGCCGACCTTGAACCGATCCTGGGTCAGCTCCAGCGCCCGACGATAATCCTCCACCGTCCGATCGAGGATATCCTGCTCGGCGTCGTAGCCGTGCAGAATGAAATAGTCCGTGGCGAGCTCGGCCTGCAGGCTCAGCGCCACGGCGGCGAGATCGCCGGCGCTCGCCTCGGCGCGGTCGCTGCCGGCTTTGGCCTGGTTGCGGACCCGGCCCCAGACATCGATCTCATATTTCAGATCGAGGCCCAGATCGTAATTGTTCGAGGTGCCCCTGGCGAGGGAATTGGCGACGCGCCGGGACAGATGATCGCGCGAGGCCGAACCGCTGGCATCGAGCGTGGGATAATAATCGGCCTGGGCGGTCTTGGCATCGGCGCGCGCCTGGTCGAACCGGGCGACAGCGACCTTCAGATCCTGGTTCGCCGCCGTTACCTGCTCCTCCAGCGCGTCGAGCGCCGGATCCTGGAAGATCTGCCACCATTTTCCGCGCGACAGCTCGTCACGCGGCTGCGCGGGCGCCCACCCGTCAGCTTCCTCGAATGCGGCCGGTGTCGCGATCGGCGGCGGCTGATAGCCGGGAGCGAGATCGCAAGCCGCAAGCGGGCCGACGAGGAGGAGCAGGCCGATCCGTCTCATTTCCGGCCTCCTTGGGCCACCACCTGCGGAGTATCCTTGATTTTCACGATCGTGCCGGAAGCCAGCGAGGCGGGCGGGTTGAGGATGACGGTATCGCCCGCCGACAAGCCGGCCAGGATCTCGACATTGGCGCCGAAGTCGCGCCCCATCGTGATCGCGCGCAGATCGACATGGCCGTCCGGCGAGACGCTGGCGGCCCGGAGCCCTTCGGCCCGGAACAGCAACGCATTGGCGGAGATGCGCACGCCGCGCTCGGCCAGCGGCAGCGCGAAATGGACCTCGGTATAACCGCCCGGCAGCAGCTCGCCCGTCTTGTTATCCGCCTCCAGTTCGACCAGGAGCGTGCGGGCGACCGGCTCGATCGCATTGGCGCTGCGGACCAGCTTCGCCGGGAAAGCGCGCCCCGGATGCTCGGGGAAGCGCAGCTCGACCGCGAGGCCGGGCGTGATCTCGGCGGCATAGCTCTGCGGCACCTGAACATAGATGCGCAGGCGGCTGATATCGGCGACGCGGAAAAGCTGCGGACCAGTGCCGCTGCCGGCATTGATGAGATTGCCGACATCGGTCTGCCGCGCCGTGACGATGCCGTCGTAAGGCGCCACGACCCGCTCGAACCCGACCAGTTGCTGCAGCCGGTCGACATTGGCCTCGGCGGAGGAGACCAGCGCCGCCTTGGCGGCGGCATCGCTCGACGCCTGGTCGTCCTGCTGGGCCGAGACGGATTGAGTCGGCAGCAGGGTATGGACGCGGCGCGCCGTCGATTGGGCGACCCGGCTATTGGCCTCGGCCGTCAGCAGATCGGCCTTGGCCTGGCGCAGCTGCTGGTCGATCTCGGGCGATTCGATCACGGCCAGAAGATCGCCCGCTTTCACCTTGGCGCCGATATCCGTGTACCATTGCTTCAGATAGCCGCTGGTGCGCGCATAGATCGGCGTGTCGAACTTGGCCTCGACCGAGCCCGGCAGCACGACGCCCGCCTCGGCCGGCCCCGCCTCGGCCGTCATGACCGAGACGGTTTGCACCGCCGCGGCGTCCGTGGTTTGCCGCAGCGCCGCTTCGGTATTGAGGCGCGAATGGATGCCCCAGAAGGCGGCGCCCAGCGCCAGCGCGGCGCCGCAGAGTGCGATCAGCCAGGTCCCGCGTCGGCGCTGTGTGGGTTGGTCTTGGGTCACGGGCGGATCTCCGGCGAATGAGCGGGGACAAAACTGGCAGCGGGTCAAATCTCGGCGGCCGCGTGCGCCCGGCCGCGGCGGCCATGGACGAGCGCGAAGACGGTGGGCACGAAGAGCAGGGTCGCGACGGTGGCGAGGCACAGGCCGCCGATGACGGCGCGGCCGAGCGGCGCGTTCTGCTCGCCGCCCTCGCCCAGGCCGAGCGCCATCGGCACCATGCCGATAATCATGGCGAGCGCGGTCATGAGCACGGGACGGAATCGCCCGAATCCGGCTTGGATCGCCGCGGCCAGCGGGTCAAGGCCGCCTTCCCGCACCCGGTCGCGGGCGAAGCTCACGACCAGGATGCTGTTCGCGGTGGCGACGCCGACGCTCATGATGGCGCCGGTCAGCGCGGGCACGCTCAACGGCGTATGGGTCAGGAACAGCATCCAGACGATGCCGGCGAGGGCCGCGGGCAGCGCCGTCACGATGATGAAGGCGTCGATCCAGGATTGGAAATTGATGACGATCAGCAGGTACACCAGCAAAATCGCGAAGGCGAGGCCGGCGAAGAGACCGAAGAAGGACGTGCTCATCGTCTGCACCTGGCCGCGGATGGTGATGGTCGAGCCGCGCGGCAGATCATTGCGGGCGGCGTCGACCAACTTCTGGACATCGGCGGCAACAGAGCCGAGATCTCGGTCCTGGGTCGCAGCATAGATGTCGATCGTCGGCGCCACGTTGTAGTGAGTCTGGACGGCCGGGCCGACCCCGCGCGTGATCGAGCTGATCGCGCCTAGAATCTGCGGCTGCGTCCCGGCATCGCCGGTGACCGGGATGTTCCGCAGCGTATCCAGCGAATCGAGCTGCGGCTGCGGCGTCTGCGTCACGAGCGGATAGGAAACGCCGGCTTTCCTGTCCAGCCAGAAGGTCTGGTTGGTCTGAAAGCTGCCGGTCAGTGATACGAGCAGGTCGTTCGCAACCTCATGTTGCGTCAAGCCCACATCCTGCGCCCGGCTGCGGTCGACCGCCACATCGAACTCGGGATAATTGAAATCCTGCTGGATGCGCGGATCGGCGATGCCAGGGACATGCCAGATGCGATCCAGCAGCTTCTGGGCGAAGGCGTTGTCGCCGTCGAGATCGAAGCCCCTGATCTGCACGTCGATCGGTGCCGGCGCGCCGAAATTCAGGATCTGGGTCACGATATCCGCCGGCAGGAAGGAGAAGGTGACGCCGGGGAATTCGTCCGAGAGCTCGACGCGCAGGCGGCGGACATAGTCGGCAGTGGGAGCGTGACCTTCTTTCAGCGTGACCAGGATGTCGGCGTCGGCGGCACTGGTCGGTGCCGAGTTGCTGTAGGCCAGATTGATGCCGCTGACCGGCAGGCCGACATTGTCGACAAGGCTCGTGATGTCGCCGGGCATCGCTTTCCGCAGCACCGTCTCGACCTCGTTGCAGAGGCGCGTGGTTTCCTCGACCCGCAAGCCGGCATGGCCGCGGACATGCAGCTTGATCTGGCCGCTATCGACCGAAGGAAAGAAGTTGCTGCCGAGCCAGGGTGTCAGCAGCAGCGACAGCAGCACGCAGCCGAGAAAGACCGGGATGAACAGGGCCCGCCGGGCGATCGCCCGCTCGAGCAGCCCGTGATAACGCAGGCGCAGGGCTTCGAAGCCGCGCTGGAAGGCCGCCTGTAGCCGGGCCAGCGGATTGCGCGAGGGCCGGATCTCGTCATGGGCGACATGCCGCTTCAGCCAGTATTTGGCGAGCGTCGGAATGAGCGTGCGCGACAACACATAAGAGGCGAGCATGGCGAAGCAGATCGCCTCCGCCAGCGGCACGAACAGATAGCGCGCCACACCGTTCAGGAAGAACATAGGCACGAAGACGATGCAGATGCAGAGCGTCGCCACCAGGGCCGGCACGGCGATCTCCTGGGCGCCCCCGAGGATCGCGGCCTCCACCGCCTCGCCCTTTTCCAGATGCGTGTTGATGCTCTCGATCGCGACGGTCGCGTCGTCGACCAGGATGCCGACGGCCAGCGCCAACCCACCCAGCGTCATGATGTTGATCGTTTCGCCGAGCGCCGAGAGCGCGATGATCGAGCACAGGACCGACAGCGGGATCGAGATCGTGATGATCAGCGTCGAACGCCAGCTGCCGAGGAACAGAAGGATCATGAGGCCGGTGAGCGCCGCCGAGATCACGCCCTCGCGCACGACGCCGCTGATGGCGGCCTTGACGAAGACCGACTGGTCACCAATCGGCTCGATATTGAGTGCCGGGGGCGAGGAGTTGCGGACGAGGGGCAGTCTTTCCTTGATCTCATCGATGATATCGAGGGTCGAGGCGCTGCCGGTCTTCTGGATGGTCATCAACGAGGCGGGCCGACCATCGACGCGGACGACATTGGTCTGGGGGGCGGAGCCGTCCCGGACATGCGCCACGTCATGGATATAGATCACCGTGCCGTTGACCTTTTTGATCGGCAGGTTGTTGAACTCCTCGACCGCGACCGGGTTGCCGTTCAGCTTGATGTTGTATTCGAACTCGCCGATCTTCTCGGTTCCGGCCGGGATGATGAGATTCTGGGCGTTCACCGCATTCACGACATCGTCCGCCGAGACGCCGCGCTCCTGGAGAAGGTGCTGATCGAGGTCGACCTGGATCTGGCGCTGCTTGCCACCATAGGGAAACGGGATCGAGGCGCCGGCGACGCCCGCGAGCTGGGTACGCACGAAGTTGTTGGCGAGATCGAAGAGCCCTTGCTCGGGAATGGTGTCGCTGGACAGCGCCAGCTGGATGATCGGGACGCTGGAGGCGTTGTAGGAAATGATGAGCGGCGGCGTGATCCCTGGGGGCAGCTGCTTCAGCCAGGCCTGGGCCACCGCTGTCAGCTGACTCATCGACAGATCGACGTTCGAGCCTTGGTGAAAGAAATACTTGATGACCGAGACGCCGCTTAGCGACTGCGACTCGATGTGATCGATATTGTCGACCGTCACGAGCGAAACACGCTCGAAGCTGCCGGCGATCCGGCCGCTCATCTCATCCGGCGGCATGCCGCTATAGGTCCAGATGACGGTTACGACTGGGATGCCGATGTTCGGAAAGATGTCCTTGGCCGTGTTGAGGATCGCGAGCGGCCCCAGGATGACCAGCAGAAGCGCCAGGACGATAAAGGTATAGGGCCTGCTCAGCGCTACTTTGACGATCCACATCGATTCGCACCCATCCGAAATCCAGTTTAATGATGATACCGATTGACGAGATACCATATCGGTTTAATTATGCAACTTAATAAGCCATGCGGGATGCGGCGGGAGGACAGGAGCCCACAGCATGAAAAGAACGAGCTTGGAAGACGCGCACTGCCCTGTCGCCCGATCGCTGGATGTTGTAGGCGATTGGTGGACACTGCTGATTGTACGCGACGCCTTAAATGGCGCCCGGCGGTTCAGCGAGTTTCAGAAGGGGCTCGGCCTGGCCAAGAACATATTGAGCGGCCGCCTGCGCAAGATGGTGGCGGACGGCATCTTGGAGCTGCGCCCCGCCGCGGATGGCGGCGCCCACCATGAATACCATCTCACCGAAAAGGGCACGCGGCTGCGTATGGTCCTGACCGCGCTGCGCCAATGGGGCGAGCAGAATCTATTCGCCGAGGGCGAGCCCATGATGGTGGCGATGGACAAGGAAACCGGCCAGCCGATCGCCCGCCTGGTCCTGGCCCGCGAGGACGGGACGAGGCTCGGTCCCACCGACGTGATGGTCAAGATGGGCCGGGCGGGGGAGCCATTTGACAGTTGAACGATTTGGTCAATTAAGCCATCCACGCGCCCGCCTTGCCGCCGCGCGGCGGCGCCCTATACTGCCCGCCCACATTTGACGCAATCGACGGTCGGGATCTTTCCTCATGAGCAGTTCCATCAAGAAGGTCGTGCTGGCCTATTCCGGCGGCCTCGACACTTCGGTCATCCTGCGCTGGCTGCAAGACCAGTATCAGTGCGAGGTCGTGACCTTCACCGCCGATCTCGGCCAGGGCGAGGAACTGGAGCCGGCCCGCAAGAAGGCTGAGATGATGGGCATCAAGGAGATCTTCATCGACGATCTTCGCGAGGAGTTCGTCCGCGATTTCGTCTTCCCGGTGTTCCGCGCCAATGCGCTTTATGAGGGCCAGTATCTGCTCGGCACCTCGATCGCCCGCCCACTGATCGCCAAGCGGCAGATCGAGATCGCCCGCCAGGTCGGCGCCGACGCGGTCGCGCACGGCGCCACCGGCAAGGGCAACGACCAGGTCCGGTTCGAGCTAGCCTATTACGCGCTGAAGCCGGACATCAAGGTGATCGCCCCCTGGCGCGAATGGGATCTGGGCTCGCGCACCAAGCTCATCGAATATGCCGAGAAGCATCAGATCCCGGTCGCCAAGGACAAGCGCGGCGAGGCGCCTTTCTCGGTCGACGCCAACCTTCTGCACATCTCGGCCGAAGGCAAGGTGCTGGAGGATCCGTGGGTCGAGGCCGAGGAATTCGTTTATTCCCGCACGGTGGCACCCGAAGCGGCACCCGACACACCCGAATATGTCGAGATCGAGTTCGAGAAGGGCGATCCGATCGCCGTCAATGGCGAGCGCCTGTCGCCGGCGGCGCTCCTCACCAAGCTCAACGAGATCGGCGGCCGCAACGGCGTCGGCCGGCTCGATCTGGTCGAGAACCGCTTCGTCGGCATGAAGTCGCGCGGCGTCTACGAGACGCCCGGCGGCACCGTCCTGCATCAGGCCCATCGCGCGATCGAGAGCATCACGCTCGACCGCGGGGCGGCGCATCTCAAGGACGAGATCATGCCGCGCTATGCCGAGCTCATCTATAACGGCTTCTGGTTCGCGCCCGAGCGCGAGATGCTGCAGGCGCTGATCGACAAGAGCCAGGAGAATGTCGCCGGCACCGCGCGGCTGAAGCTCTACAAGGGCAGCATCCGCACCGTCGGCCGGAAATCGCCGCGCACGCTCTACAGCCTCGCGCACGTCACCTTCGAGGAAGACCAAGTCTATAACCAGCGCGACGCCGAAGGCTTCATCAAGCTGAACGCGTTGCGCTTGCGCCTGGCCAAGGCGGCGCGCGGCTGAGCCATGCTCGACCGGGCGGCGTTCGAAGCCTTCGACCGGGCGGACGCGCTGCGGCCGTTCCGCGATCGCTTCGCGCTGCCGCCCGGAATCATCTACATGGACGGCAACTCGCTCGGCGCCCTGCCCAGGTCTGTGCCGGCGCGGATCGCGCATCTGGTCGCGGAGGAATGGGGCCAGGACCTCATCCGCAGTTGGAACAAGCATGGCTGGATCGAGCTTCAGCATCGGATCGGCGACAAGATCGGCCGGCTGATCGGCGCCAAGCCGGGCGAGACGGTCGTCGCCGATTCGACCTCGGTCAATCTCTACAAGCTACTGGGCGCCGCCCTGTCGCTGCGGCCGGAGCGGCGGATCATCCTGTCCGAAGCAGGCAATTTTCCGACCGATCTCTATATCGCCGAAGGGCTCGCGGCACTTTCCGGCCGGCACGCGCTGCGGCTGGCCGAGCCCGAGGCGCTCGAAGCGGCGATCGATGAGTCGGTTGCCGTCCTTATGCTGACGCATGTCGATTACCGCACCGGCCGCATGCACGATCTGGAACGGATAACCCGGCTGGCGCATCGGGCCGGCGTGGTCGTGTTGTGGGACCTCAGCCATTCGGCCGGGGCCGTGCCGGTGGATCTCAACGGTGCCGAAGCCGATTTCGCCGTCGGCTGCGGCTATAAATATCTCAATGGCGGCCCTGGTGCGCCGGCCTATCTCTTCATCGCCGAGCGCTGGCAGCAACAGGTGACCGTGCCGCTGACCGGTTGGCTGGGCCATGCCGATCCTTTCGCCTTCGAACCATCCTATCGCCCGGCGGAGGGCATCGCGCGCGCCGTCACCGGCACGCCGCCGATCCTGAGCCTGGCCGCGCTGGAGATGGGCGTCGACATCGCGCTCGACGCGCCTGTCGACGCCGTCCGGGCGAAATCGATCCGGCAGTTCGAGCTGTTCGCGGCCCTGGTCGAGCAGGAGCTGCCCGAAGCCGGCTTCGAGATCGCAACCCCCCGCGACCCGGCCGCGCGCGGCAGCCAGATCTGCCTCGCCCATCGCTATGCCTGGCCGATCATGCAGGCGCTGATCGGGCGCGGCGTGATCGGCGATTTCCGGGCGCCCGACATCATGCGCTTCGGTTTCACCCCGCTCTATCTGGGGTTCGCCGAAATCTGGGACGCCGTCGCCATCTTCAAGGACATCATGACTAGCCGCAGCTGGGATCGGCCCGAGCATCACGCGAGCGCCTGGGTAACCTGATCGAAGCCTTCCGGCTCGCCGACTCGCCCAATCTGGCGGAGACGCACGCTCAGTGCGGCAATTTGCGCGCGCATACACGCGCTCGTGATTTTCAAAAGATTCCACTCCCGGGCCTGGAATAAAGCTCGTCTTTCGGCGTCCAACTTCCAACGACGGCCCCACGAGCCGCCCCGCCCCCGGAGGCATCATGCGAATACCTCAGCAATCGTCACGGTCGCGGATTCTATTCTTCGGTTTGGTCAGCACCGCACTCGCCTTGGTCGCGACGGCCTTCGCCGCGAGCCCCGACGAGAAGCCGTTCCTGAAAGAGAACGACACCGCCATGACCAAGATGATGAAGGATATGGACGTGAAGCCCTCCGGCGATGTCGACAAGGATTTCGTCGCCATGATGGTGCCGCATCACCAGGGCGCCGTCGACATGGCCAAGGCCGAGCTGCGTTACGGCCATAACGAGCAGCTTCGGCGCATCGCCCAGGAAATCGTCGTCGAGCAGCTTCAGGAGGTCACGGCGATGCGGCTGGCTCTGGACCAGCCCCTGCCGCCATCCCAGGCCTCGCCCGACCAGGCGAACTCCCTCCCGCCGGCCAAGTGAATTCCGGCGTACTCAAGAACCTCATAAGGAAACCGGAGAAATGCGCTCCCTTCTGTCGACCGGCCTGCTGGCGGCAACCGCCCTCGCCCTCGTGCATTCCGCGGCCTGGGCCGGCCAGGCACCATCGGCCGCCGCCGATCCCGACATTCCGATCAGCCATCACGACCGCGTCTATTCCGCCGAGCAATTCTCCAACACGATCTCGGTCATCGACCCGGTCGACAACAAGAATCTGGGCGTCATCCGCCTGGGCGATCCGACGCCGGGCAATATCAGCCCGCTCTATCACGGCCAGGTGCTGGTTCACGGCATGGGTTTCTCGCCCAATCATCACACGCTGGCGGTGGTCTCGATCGGCTCCAACTCGGTCACCTTCATCGACACTGCCACCAACACGGTGAAGCACACGACCTATGTCGGCCGCTCGCCGCATGAGGCGTTCTTCACGCCCGACGGCAAGGAGGTCTGGGTGACCGTGCGCGGCGAGAATTACGTCGCCGTGCTCGACGGCACGACCTACGAGGAAAAGCAGCGCATCATCCTGCCGCCCGGCCCCGGCATGCAGATCTTCTCGCCCGACGGCAAGTACGGCTATGTCTGCTCGTCCTTCAATCCCGAGACCGACGTGATCTCGGTCGCCGACCACACGATCGTGGCCAAGGTCAAGCAGGACAGCCCGTTCTGCCCGAACATCGCGGCCACGCCCGACGGGACCCAGGTCTGGTTCACGCTCAAGGATGTCGGCAAGACGCAAGTGTTCGACGCCAAGCCGCCCTTCGCGCTCCTGAAGACCATCGATACCGGCCCGATCACCAACCACGTCAACATCGTCCATAACGCCAAGGGCGGTTTCGCCTACGTCACGATCGGCGGCCTCAACGAGGTGAAGGTGTTCCGCACCGACAATTTCGAGCAAGTCGCGACCATTCCCGTCGGCAAGCTGCCGCACGGCATCTGGCCGTCGGGCGACGGCACGCGCATCTATGTCGGCCTCGAGAATGCCGACGCCTTCACCGCCATCGACACGCTGACCAACAAGGTGATCGCGACCGTGCCGATCGGCCAGGCGCCGCAGGCCGTGGCTTACGTGCCGAACGCGGTGCCGGAAGGCGACGGCACGCAAAATCTGCTGCCGCTCGGCTTAGCCGGCCAAGCGGTGCACATGGCGCTGGTGCCGCCCGGCCAGAAGGGCGAGCCGGACAAGGCGCCGACCAGCGTCTCGCTGTTCGATCAGGGGCTGGTGCAAGTGCTGCAGGCCTCCGTCACCGGCCTCCAGCCGAAGCAGCCCTATGTCCTGGCGCTGTCGAAGCAGGCGGATGGCGGCGGCGCACTCGAACCGCTGCAGGCCTTCATGACCAACCCGGCGGGCTCGGCCATCGTCAACGCTCTGGGCCCGATCCGTCAGGTCGTGCAGGGTGAGGACAAGATCGATCGGCGCTATCTGGTGATCCTGTCCGGTACGCCGGCCAAGATCGAGAGCGTCGCCCAGGTCGAGGCGCCATAACGGCGCCCGATCGGAGAAGATGAGATCATGCCGCGCCTCGCCGCTTCCGGAACGATCTGGCCATGAATGACCTGATGACGCTGGTCGAGCCGCTGATCCCGGCATTGCGCCGCTATGCGCGCGCCCTGCTGTCGGATCGGAGCGCTGCCGACGATCTGGTTCAGGATTGCCTGGAACGGGTCATCGGCCGCTGGCACCAGCGCCGGGCGGACGGCGATGCGCGGACATGGGTCTTCACCATCCTGCACAACCTCGCCATGAGCCGGCTGCGGCAGAATACGCGCCGCGGCCGGCACCTGCCACTCGAGGATGCCGACGAGGGAGCGACGGCCCGGCCGCCGACCCAGGAAGATGGTCTTCGCCATCGTGACCTGTTGGAGGCGCTGAAGACCCTGCCGGACGATCAACGCAGCGTGCTGCTGCTCGTCTCCGTCGAAGACCTGTCCTATGCCGAAACGGCGCGGGTCTTGGATATTCCCCTGGGCACCGTGATGTCGCGCCTGTCGCGGGCCCGTGAAAAGCTGCAACGCGCCATGGAAGCGGGAGCACCGGCGGTAGCCGAACGCCCTGTTTTGCGGAGGATAAAATGACCTCGGACCGTCCGATCACCGACGAAGACCTGCAAGCCCATATCGACAACCGGCTCGACCAGGCGCGGCAGGCAGAGGTCAGCGACTATCTCGACCGGCATCCCGAGATGGCGAACCGGATCAGTGGCTACGCCACCCAGCGCGACGCGCTGCGCGCGGCGCTGGTACCGATCGCCGAGGAGCCGATCCCGCCCGAGCTCAATCTCGCCCGGCTGATCGAGGCGCGGCGAAGGTCGCAAGGCTGGCGGACAGGCTGGCGATCGGCTGCGGCCGCGGTGCTCATTCTCGTCCTCGGCGGTGCCGGCGGCTGGTCGCTCCACGGCGCATCGATGCCGGCGCCGAGCGGCGTCACCGCCCTTGCCCTCGAAGCGGCGGACAGCTATTCGGTCTATGCGCCCGACCACATCCATCCGGTCGAGTTCCGGGCCGGCGACCAGAAGGAACTGGTGAGCTGGCTATCGAGCCGGCTGGAGCGGCCGGTCGCGGTGCCCGACCTCACGGCCTCGGGCTACCGCTTCATGGGCGGCAGGCTGGTGCCGACCGAGCATGGCCCGGCGGCACTCTTCCTCTACGATGACGACCACGGCAGCCGGCTGGCGATGATGGCGCGGCCGATGACGACGGTCGACCGCGACGCCCCGATGTCGGCGCACAGCAAAGGCTCGGTCTCGGGCTATGCCTGGGCCTCCAAGGGACTGGGCTACAGCCTGATGGGCGGCCCCGCGGCCACCGATCTCCATCCCATCGCGAACGAGGCTCGCCGCCAGATCAACGAGCAGCTGCAGAGCTGACCCGGACGGGAGTTCGAGGGCACCGTTCAGATTGAATCGCGTCGATCTGGAAATGTCGCTGATTTTAGGCGCATTATCCCGAGATCACCCGGTAGGGGGCTCGGACCATGAGGCTCGTTGCGGGATTAGTCGTTCTCGGTGCGCTGGCCGTGATCGCACGGCCCGGTTGCGGCGCGCCGATGGAGCATGAGACCTCGACCTCGGGCATTTCCTGCTCCCAGCCGCCGGCCAAATTGCTGGCCAGCGAGAAGCTGATCTGTGCCGACCAGGATCTCGGCAAGGCCGACGGCGAGCTCAGCCAGGCCTATTACACACTGTCGAAGCGCCTGAACGAAGGCGGCGCCAGAGCGCTCGAGCAGGATCACACCTTCTGGTTCCTGAGCTTCGGCGGCGGCCTCGATGTCCGATGCAACATCGCCGCCAGCCGCGCCGTGCCGGCGAGCCCCAAGGACTACTACGCCGCCCGGGCTTGCCTCCTGTCCGAGTTGGACGAGCGCCGTGCCGCGATCGAGGCGCTGCCCGCCGCGAAGCCGGATGCGCCCTATCTGCTGTCGCCCTTCGAGCGGATCATGCTGCGTGGTCTGGCCGGTAACGAGCTCTATCTCAGGCGCCTGCTCGACAAGCATCTGAGCGGCGACGGCGCGCTGGCGCGCGCCTTGCAGCGGAGCCTGGCCGCGGTGCTGCCGCCGACGCGCGGCAATCATTTCGCCTGGCTCGACGGCAACCCCTATGACCAGTTCGTGCAGAGTGCGAGCGTCGGATCGGGCACGCTCACGGCCGATCGCTACTTCTTCTATCGCAGCGAGGCCTCGAAAGATGTGTCGAGCCAAGTCGCCTTCGTCGCCGATCTTCAGACCGGCGAAGTCTCCGTCGCGATGCTCGATCCGTTGCCGGCCGGCCGGCCGGCCATGATCATTTGGGAGAAGGCCTGCGCGAACCATGCGCTCAAGGAATTTGGCCGTACCCAATATCCCTTGCTGGGCGCCGATTGGAGCGCGCAATGGCGTCAGGAAGCGGGGCAGCTCGATCAGGAAATCGTGCAGACGCCGTGCCGCTAGACCGCGAGCACTTTGCTACGGCACGATGACCGGCACGCCGGTGAAGAGCGGATGAGCCAGTAACAGCACCGCATAGAGCAGCAGGCCGGCGAGCACCGGGGCGACGCCGATCTCGCCTGGACGCAATTTGGTCCGGCCCGCCAGCAGGGCGAGGAACGGTATGTTCGAGGTCACCTCGGCGAAGCGCGGCCAATCGGTCCCGAGCGCCAGCCGTTTGCGCCGATCGATGAGGAAGCTGCCGCCCAGCGCCAGCAGCGTGATGAAGCCGAAAAAGACGATGCCGGCGGCGTCGCCATTGGCCGCGAGATGGCCGATGCCCCAAAGCCCAATGCCCCACATCTGCGGATGCCGGGTCACGCGCAGCAGGCCGGGAGCCGGATCATCCTCGCGCGCGCGCCGCTCCTGGCCGACCGCGGTCGGGTTGCGCGTGGCGAAGCTGCCGACCATCAGAATCGAGGCGATCGGCAGCAATGCGATCGTGATCCAATGCGTCCAGAGCGGCGGCTGCCAGACCGGAATGGCCGGCGCACGGATGAATGCCACGACGAACCAGCCGAGCGTCACCGCCGCCAGCATGGAATAGAGCCCGAGATAGCCGCCCTCGCCCAGCGAATCGCGCAGCGTACCTCGCAACGGGGTGCTCGAGATCAGGACATGGCTGCCGAGAAAGATCACCCCCGCGAGCACGAGGGAGTGGAGGGTTTCGATCATCGCCGCAGTGTAGCGGCATCGGGCGCCACGTCCAGAGCAAGGTCTGCCGAATGCCGCCGATGGCAGCCCGGCCGCAGATTTCAATTGTAACCAGAATTCCACATACTGAAACGATAAACGGGTCGCCCGCAAATATCGCCATGATATGATCGGGAGCATAAAGGATAATATATCATTCCTTCACGATCGGAGATAAATAAAAGCCGATGCATCGCTCTAAATTTACTTGTCATAATAAAATGCGTGCCAGCATGCGCTCGATATTGATTACGAGCACGGCGTTGCTTACCGTCTTTTGCCTGACCTTCGTGGGCGCGATCGCGCAGCAAAGCGGGATCAAGCGGACCGACCTACAAACGATCGATTTTCCCGGCCCCGATTACGTGACCGAATCCTTCTTGGTCACGATCGCGCCCCAGGCCGATGTGAAGCGACATACCCATCCCGGAGTCGAAATGGGCTATCTGATCTCCGGTCGCGGCACCTTGTCGATCGAAGGCAACCCTGAGCGGACGGTCAAGGCCGGCGATTCCTGGGCAATTCCGGCCGGCACCCCGCACGCCCTGCGTAATGCCGGCAACCAGCCCGAACAGATCGTCGTAACCTACGTGGTCAAGAAGAACGAGCCGCTGGCCAGCTCCGTGCCTTGAGGCCGCCGCCTCAATGACCCTGCTTCAGCCTGGCGGCAAAGGCAGCGAGCGTGCCGGGCAAGGCTGCGCGCGCCGCCTCCGACTTGGGAGCGGCATCGGCGGGTGCCAGGAAATGCGGCTCCTGCTCGGTCGCATTGTCGGCGATCGAATCGGGAATGTCGGCGGTCCGGCCCCGGCATAGGTAATCGTCGGGCTTGCGCGCCTCGGAGCGCAGCGCCTCCTCGGTGAGCGCGCGGCCCAGGAGATTCTCGATGGTCTCGTCCGGCAGCGTCCCCAGCTCTCGCCAAGCCGGCGCCAGGATATGGGCAAATTGCTGCCGCCGGGCGAGGACCGATTGGGGATCGGCGCATTTGACGCCGTCCGTCTCGATCACGGCGACGGTGTAGAGCGCCACCATGACGGCATTCTGGCGCATCCGCTTGCCGGCTTCCTCATCCTTGACCCCGCGCCCGACCGCCAGCAGGTCGAGCGCGTAGACCGCGTCGACGAAAACCGGCGCGCCCGTGGCGAAATGCTTCTGCTCCCAATCGAGCGTCGGCGCCACGCTCGGCAGCGCCTCCATCCCGGCTTTGATCTTGTCGGACAGCGCACCGTAATCATGCGCCGCGAGCAGCCGGTCATAGACCGCCGGCAACGGCTCGTCATCGGCCCGGGCCGCGGCCGGAAGCAAGGCGGCGGCGAGGCCCAGCGCCGCAAGAAAACGAGTCAGATCACAGGCTCCGGCACGCGCGCCTGGCGGCAGGCAGCGATCAGCGTATTGCGCAGTAGGCAGGCGATGGTCATCGGCCCGACCCCGCCCGGCACCGGCGTGATGGCGCCGGCGGTCGCCGCCGCCTCGTCATAGGCGACGTCGCCGACGAGCCGGCTCTTGCCGTCCGCCGCCGCGACGCGATTGATGCCGACATCGATGACCGTGGCGCCCGGCTTGATCCAGTCGCCGCGCACCATCTCGGGCCGGCCGACGGCGGCGACCAGGATATCGGCGCGGCGGCAGAGGCCGGCCAGGTCGCGCGTGCGCGAATGGGCCACCGTCACCGTGCAATTCTCGGCGAGCAGCAGGCCCGCGACCGGCTTGCCGACCAGGGCCGACCGCCCGATCACCACGGCGTCGAGCCCGTCGAGCCGGGGATGGACATCCTTGAGCAGCATGACGCAGCCGAGCGGCGTGCATGGCGCCAGGCCCGGCAGCCCGGCCCAGAGCCGGCCGATATTCTCCGGATGCAGCCCGTCGACATCCTTGGCCGGCTCGATGCTCGCCACCACCGCGTCGGCGTCGAGCCCGGCCGGCAGCGGCAATTGCACCAGGATGCCGTGGATGGACGGATCGCGGTTCAGCGTCCCGACCAGCGTCTCGAGATCGGCCTGGGACGTGTTGGCCGGCAGCACATGCTCGACCGAGTGGAAACCGGCCTCGAGCGTGGCGCGGGTCTTGGAGCGGACATAGACCTGACTCGCCGGATCTTCGCCGACCAGCACCACGGCAAGGCCGGGAACGAGCCCATGCGCCCCCTTGAGCGCCGCCGCCGCGGCCGCGACCCGCCCCCTGAGCGCCGCAGCGAAAGCTTTGCCGTCGATGATCCTGGCGGTCGTCACGGGCTGCTCAGAGGATCGGGTAGAGATAGGGCACGATCTCGACCGAGATGACGAAGGACAGGAAATAGAGGATGAGCAGCAGGATCACCGGCGAGACATCGACGCCGCCCAGATTCGGCAGGATACGCCGAATCGGCCGCAGCGCCGGCTCGGTCAACCGGAAGAGCATGTCCTCGATCGTGGCCACGACGCGGTTATAGCGGTTGACCACGCCGAAGGCGGTCAGCCAGCTCATGATGGCCGCGGCGATCACGATCCATGAGTAGATCTCGATGACCTTGAGCAGAACGAGGGCTATGGCGAGCATTGGGGTGGGTTCACTCATCGCGGCGGGAAATCGGGCCGGACCGTATCCCGTGCCGCACGGCCACGCAAGCCGGTGAGCTTACGAATTCCGTCACACGGTCTTGACAGAGCGGGGCCGGCGAAGACATATCACCTGCCACCGACGGTTCGGGACGGGGTCGTAGCTCAGTTGGTAGAGCGCGACGTTCGCAATGTCGAGGTCCGGGGTTCGATTCCCCGCGGCTCCACCAAACCGGACGGCCGACACGCAAAGGGGGTTTCCGAGCATTCGGAAACCCCCTTGTCGCATCAGATTCATCGCCCTTGGGCAGTGCTGCGAACATTCATTTCCATGTCCGGGAATATCCGGCGATGATGAATTGCTTCGCCCGCAGCGTGGCGTGGCGTGGGAGGGCTTGGCGCTCAGCCCGATCGAAATGGTATGGATTTCCGAAACAGAGACCTTAAGGATGGCCATGTCAGCGCCTGCCGCCCTTTCTGATCGGAACGCGGATCCCGCGAGCGAGGCGAGGTGCCCATGCTGCGGCAGCGCCGAAATCCGCAACGCCCGGCCGGACGCGGTCGGCGCCCGGGCGATCCTCGCCTGCGAAACTTGCGAGACGGTATTCGTCTGGCCGCGGCTCGAACAGGATTTCAGCCAGTTGCCGGAAAGCGCCTATTACGACGATTGGCAGGCGCTCGATCTCGACACGCTCGATGGTCTGTTCAACGACGTGACGGCGGCACGGCGGCGCATCAATTCCTGGAGCACGAGTGTCGCCGAACGGCCGTCGATCCTCGAGGTCGGCTGCGGCGCCGGGCACGCGCTCACTCATTTCCGCGCCCATGGCTGGCGTGTCGCCGGCATCGATCCATGGCAGGCCGTCACCGAGGCCGGCCGGAAATATTACCGGTTGCCGATCGAGACCGGCCGGATCGAGACGGCGCGGACCATTGCGCCCGAGTCGCAGGATCTGGTCATGGCGGTCGACGTGCTGCAATTCGCCGCCGAGCCACGGCGAATGCTCGAAGCCTGCCTCGCGGCCCTGAAGCCGGGTGGCATGATCTATCTGACCCTGCCCAATTTCGCCTCGGCTGCGAGCCGGCGCGAGGGCTGGAATTGGCATTATTTCATTCCGATCAGCTATCTGACCTACTTCACGCCGGACACTCTCGGCCGGCTGATCGAGTCGGTCGGATTCGGCAAGGCCGAGATCACTACGTTCGGCGCCGAAGGCGACAGTTTCCTGAGGGTGGTGGCGCTTCGGCCCGTGACCAAGCATCTCAGCTGGGACGAACTCGGCGGCGAGGTCGATGATACGGAGCTGCCGCCGCTCGATCGGCGCGACCTGGCGCTCGACCGGCTGACGCCGGAGCAGCGCCATTGGCGCGAGAACGGCTATGTCATCCTGCGCAACTTCATCCCGGACGAGTTGATCGACCGTTACAGCGCCGTGCGCAGCCGGATCGGGGACATGGGCGGCTGGCCCTCGCCGACCCCCTATCTCGACGTCCCGGAAATCCGGGACCTCTGCCTCTATGGCCCGCTCTCGAACATGCTGGAGCATCTGATCGGCGAGCCAATGGCGCTGCACCTCAACCTTACCGGCTGGGTCAGTACCGAGCGTTCCTGGCATCAGGACGATTATCTCAACCCGCCCGAGGTGAACGGCCACTATATCGCGGTCTGGACGGCGCTGGATCAGATCCAACCCGACGCCGGCCCGTTCGAATTCGTTCCCGGCTCGCATCGCTGGCCTTTCATCCGCCAAGCGAAGGTGTTGTCGTTGCTCGGCCGCGACGATCGGGATTCGAGCTGGCCCTGGGCGTCGGAGCGGCTGCTGACCCCGTTCTTCCAAGAAGAGATCGCCAGGCGCAGTGCCAGGGTCGAGCGTTTCCTCGGCGGCAGGGGCGACGTGCTGATCTGGCATGCGCGCCTGCTGCATCGCGGCTCGCCGCCGGAGCGCCCGGGCGCCGAGCGCCGCTCCATGATCGCGCATTACAGCGCGGTCGGTCATCGCACGGACATGACGGTCACGCGCCGTCATCCGGAGGGTGGCCTCTATTTCGTGCCGGCGGAGCCGTCTTCGGATGCGGCGAAGCCGTCTTCGGATGCGGCGAAGCCGATGGGCCTGCTGCGCAGGCTGCGCGACCGGTTCCGATGAGCGGCCCGCATCTGCGGCGCCGGCCGCACGAGCCGATTCCCATCCGCGTCGGCTCGCTCGAGATCAGCAAGACCGGCACCAAGCGCTACGATCTGAACGATCCCTATCATCTGGCGGTCACGCTGAGCTGGCCGCTCTTCTTCCTGGCACTGCTCGTCATCGACCTGATCATAAATACCGTCTTCGCGCTGCTCTACATGGCGCAGAAGGGCAGCGTCGCCAACGTCAGGCCCGACTCCTTCGTCGATCTCTTCTTCTTCAGCATCGAAACCCTGGCGACCGTCGGATACGGCGTCGCGGCGCCGGCGACTCTGTACGGCCATATCCTGGCCTCGATCGAGATCCTATGCGGCCTGACCTTTACGGCGATCATGACCGGCCTCATCTTCGTCCGCTTCTCCAAGCCCAAATCCAAGATCGTCTTCGCCGACAAGGCGGTGGTAACGACCTATAACGGTGTGCCGACCTTGATGATTCGGATCGGCAACGGCCGAGTGAGCCTGCTCGCCGACGCGACCGCCCGCATCACCGCGGTCGTGCGGGCGGACAGCCCGGAAGGCCATGTCTTCCGCCATGCCCACGAGCTCAAGCTGGAGCGCGACCGCCTCACCCTGTTCGTGCTCACCTGGACGCTGATCCATCCTCTCGACGAGCACAGTCCGCTGCACGGGCTTTCGCGCGACTGGCTTACCGATCATGAGCTCTGGCTGGTGGTTCTGGTCGAGGCGGTCGACCACGCTCTGGGCGCTCAGGTTCATCAGATCAAGGATTATACGCCCGAGACGATCCGGTTCGGCGAGCGCTATCAGGATGCAGTGACCATCGATGCACAGGGCCGCACCAACGTCGACATGACCCGCCTCAGCGCCGTGGAGCCCGACGATCCATCGCATGTCGGCGGTGATTCGGTCGTCTTCGTTGCCGAGACCGAGCAATAAGAGGAACAGCATGACCGAGGAAAGATTGCCGCCGATCGCGCCCGAGCGGATGGACGAGGCGCAGCAGAAGGTCGCCGCGGCAATTATGGCTGGTCCGCGCAAGGATCTGCGCGGCCCCTTCAATGCCTGGCTGCGTAGCCCCGAGTTGGCCGACCGGCTGCAGCGCGTCGGCGAATATGTCCGCTTCACCAACTCGCTGCCCAAACGGCTGAACGAGATGGCGATCCTGATCACGGCACGATACTGGACGGCACAGCTCGAATGGTTCCTGCATCTGCCGATGGCGCTCGAAGCCGGGCTGGATGCGCGCATCGCCGACGCGATCGCGGCTGGCGAACGCCCTCGGGACATGCAGCCCGACGAGGCCGCCATCTATGATTTCGTGACCGAGCTGCATCGCGACAAGAATGTCGGCGAGGCGAGCTATCGCGCGGCGCTCGACGCGTTCGGCGAGCAGGGACTGGTCGACCTGGTCGGCGTCGCCGGCTATTACACGGTCGTCTCGATGACGCTCAATGTCGCGGGCGTGCCGCTCCCGGGCGGCCTCGCCCCGCCGCTCAAGCCGCTCGCGCGGGCCTGACCGCCTCGCGCTTCGGCTTCGACCGCGGCACGCGCAGTGCCGCGGCGAGCGTGACGGCGAGGCCGATCCACAGTACGTACCAGCACGGCCGGATCGCCGGCGTGAAGGTCAGCGTGGCGACAATGATGCGCCAGGGATCGACACCCATGAAGATGGCGAAGAAGCCGGTCTCGCCGATCAGGGTCAGCAGGGCCGCCGACAGGCTGATGGCGCCCAGCACCCAAACCGGCAGGATCGCCTGCCGCCGGTAATGGCTGACGATCCGGAAACCCATGAGCCAAAGGTAAAGCCCGCCGACCACGACCGGCTCGTTCACGCCCAGCTTCGACTGCATGAAATAATGGACGCACGCGAGGGCGGCCACGGCGTAGATCGCCTGATGCAGCCGGCGCCAGGGCCGCCCGCCGAGCCGGCGGACCATGCCGTCGGTCGAGGTCGCGGTCAGGATGCCGAGGGCGACCAGCGCGACGAAGCCGATGGTGAGATAGAGGCGCAGCACGATCTCGCTGGCGATCTTGCCGAGATCGAAGGCTTGATCGAGCCCGTAGCCGAGGAAATGCGCGAAGGCGTAGCAGAAGCAGGCGACGCCGAGCATGCGCCGGATCTGCAACAGATTCGGCCAGCGCAGCGCCCCGCGCAGCGGCGTCACCGCCAGCGACAGGAACAAAAGCCGGATCGCCCACAGGCCCAGCTGATGGATCGCCTCCATCACCGGCCGCGCGCCGAGCTGCTCGGTCCAGCCGAGGTACAGCACCCAGAGCGCCGGCAGGAACAAGGAGGCGAAGACCGCGGCCTTGAAAGCCGAGAATCGGCCGCGCGGATCGAGCCAGGGATAGATGACGGACCTCCTTGCGAACTGCCCCACCATACGGCTGCAACGGTTAAAAGGTTACCGCCGCCCCATCGTCTCACATCGAATTGATGGGTCGTGAGATCAGCCGCCGGCGCGGATGAGGGCGGCTTTCTCCTCGCCTCCAACCGGCCGCAGCCAAGGCTGGAAATGCCGGCCGAGCAGATCGTTGACGATGCCGAGCGCGATCTCCGGCCGATCGAGCCGCGCCCAGCGCAGCACCGAGACGAGTGCTGCCTGATCGAGCATCCAGTTGAACGGCCACGGAATATCGAGCTTGGACCGGATGAAGCGGTTGAGCCGGTCGAGCAGCACGCGGCTGCGCTCGGCCGGCGTCCAGCGGGTCAGAACCGCCGGATAGCGCGAAGCGGGCCCGGCGCCGTCATGGCGGAAGCCCGCGAAATCATAAGAGGCCACAGCCGCCAGCAGATCGTCGAGCGGTGCCGTGAACTCGACATCGATATCGGTGAGGACGATCGGCCGGCGATAGCGCTCGATCAAGGCCGGCGCCACCAGGAAGCGGTTGGAGGCGTAATAGGCGCCGCTGCGATAGGGGCCGGCCGGCTCGGTCGAGATATTGAGCGCCAAGCCCGGCGCCATCGCCGCGAGCTGAGCCACCTGCCCGGCCAGATCGGATTCGGGGGCGATCACATGGATATGCCCGATAGCCGCCGGCATGACCCGCCCGAGGCTGCGCACGAAGCCGGGCGCGAACAGGCGAAAGTAGTTCCCGTCGCAGGCGGCCGCGATGATCGTGCCGCCTTCGCCGGCGGGCGGTGACGGCCATTCGATCGCTATCGGCTCGGCCGGCTCCTCGCCCAAAGCCGCGACATAATCGCGATCCTCGATCAGGCTGCCCTGGCGATAGGCGACGTTGAAATGGCTTTCCGGCCCAATCGGCAGCGTGTCGCGGCGCTCGGCGATCAGCTGCTTGAAGCGGCCGAAACAGTCGAACGCCGCATCCTCGTCGCCCTGCAGCAAGGCGGCGCAGCCGGCATTGTAGGCGGCCACCGGCGCGAACGGACTCGCCGCGGGCAGCGCCCGATCGAGCGCCCGGACATGGTCGTAAAGCCGATAGCTCACCATCGCGCCCAATGCCGCATGGCAAAAGAGAAACCCGTCGCCACGCTGCCGCTCTCTTTCGCCGGCGAGCCCGACGACATCGCCGAGCCTGCCATCGAGCGCCAGCGCCAAGGCGAGGCCGAGCCACGTCTGCTCCTCGCGCGGGTCCTGACGCAGCGCCGCGAGATAGCTCTCCACGGCCGCGCCGAAGCGCCGGGCATTGAGATGCCCGACGGCAGCGGCGATCAGGGTTGCAGCTTCGTTCATGCGATCGCGCTCGGCACCATGTTGCCCTTTTGTTATACAGTGCGGTGCAACAGAGAGGCGGTCAACCAAGCCGCCCTAGACCGCGATGACTTTAGGTCGAACTGACTTGATGTCAGCGGGCTCAAGCGGAGGAGCATAGATCATGAGCGCCCATACCCGCACGCAACGCGCGACCGTGCGCGACGTCGTCAAGGGCGGGACGCCCGGTGTCTGGCTGACCTGCTACACCGCCTCGATGGCGCGCTGGCTCGATCCGGCGGTCGATGTGATGTTGGTCGGCGATTCGCTCGGCATGGTGCTGTACGGTTTCCCGAGCACGCTGCCGGTCTCGCTCGACATGATGATCCAGCATGGCGCGGCCGTGGTGCGCGGCAGCAGCAAGGCGCTCGTCGTCGTCGACATGCCGTTCGGCAGCTATCAGGAATCGCCCGCGCAGGCGTTCAATAGCGCCGCGCGCATCATGAGCGAGACGGGCTGCGGCGCGGTCAAGCTCGAAGGTGGTGCCGAGATGGCCGAAACCGTCCGCTTCCTGGTCGAGCGCGGCGTTCCCGTCTGCGGCCATGTCGGGCTGATGCCGCAATCGGTCAATACCGCCGGGGGCTTCCGCGCGCGCGGCAAGTCGGAGCTGGATGCGGCCAAGGTCGAGGCGGATGCCAAGGCGATTTCCGATGCCGGCGCCTTCGCCATCGTCATCGAAGGCACGGTCGAGCCGGTCGCACGCGCCATCACCGAGGCGATCCCGACGCCCACGATCGGCATCGGCGCCTCGCCCGCCTGCGACGGTCAGGTGCTGGTGGTCGATGATGTGCTGGGGCTGTTCGCCGATTTCACGCCGCGCTTCGTCAAGCGCTATGCCGAACTGGGCCAAGAGGTCGGAAAGGCGGTCGAGGCCTATGCCGAGGATGTCCGCGCCCGGCGCTTCCCAGGGCCTGAGCACTGCTTCGGCACGGCGAAGAAATAGGAAGGATCAGGCGCCGCGGGCAACTCGCGCGCGGGCCCTGGCCCGGCGGACGGAATGACGGTCGAGATCGTCGCTCCAGACCAGCAGCATGAGCACGATGCAGAGCAGCGCGACGGTCAGCAGCCCGACCGGGCCGGTCGTGATGTCCTGCGATTCCATGGTGGCCGCGGTTGCGGTCGCGAGCAGCGAGATGGCCATCAGAAGGGCCGACAACAAGATTCTTGCACGCTTTGTCATTCCCTCGGCCCTTCGCGTTTCGCTTGCATGCAGAGATTAGGCGCGCAAGGGTTGCTGGATCCTTGCGAAACCAAAGCATTTGATACGAAAGGCGATATCAGCCGATCACGGCATATCGGAGCAGGAACAGAACAGCCAAGATCGACATGGTCGGGCCGGGATTGCGGCCGGCCAGGAGCTTGATCGCGGCATAGGAGATGAAGCCCAGCGACAAGCCGTTGGCGATCGAGAAGGTGAGCGGCATCGCGAGGGCCGTCACCACTGCCGGCGCATAGTCGGTGACATCCTCCCAATCCACTTCGGCCAGGCCGCGCGCCATCAGGCAGGCGACGAAAAGCAGCGCCGGCGCCGTCGCATAGGCCGGCACCGAGCTCGCGAGCGGCGCCAGCAGCAGGCTCGCCAGGAACAGGATCGCCACCGTGAGGGCCGTGAGCCCGGTGCGCCCGCCCGCCTTAACGCCGGCGGCGCTTTCGATGTAGCTGGTCACGGTCGAGGTGCCGAGGGCTGCGCCCACCAGAATCGCCAAGCTGTCGCATATCAGCACGCGGCCCAATCGCGGGATCGTGCCGTCCGGCCGCATCAGCCCGGCGCGATGGGCGACGCCGATCAGCGTGCCGGTCGAATCGAACAGATCGACGAAGAAGAAGGCGAAGATGATGGTGGCGACGCCGAGCTCCATCGTGCCGCGCAGGTCCATCTGCAAAAAGGTCGGCGCCAGGCTGGGCGGCAGTGCCGCGATGCCGCCGAAAGGCGTGAGGCCGAATGCTACGCCGAGCGCCGTGACGGCGAGGATCGCGATCATGATGGCGCCGGGCACGCGCCGGGCATCGAGCGCCACCATGAGAATGAATCCCAGCGCCGCCAGCAGCGCGCCAGGCGAGGCTATATCGCCGAGCGTCACGAGCGTCTCGGGCGAGGTCACGGTAATCCCGGCATTCTTGAAGGCGAGCAGGCCTAGGAACAGACCGATCCCGGCCGAGATGGCGAGCTTCTGCGAGCGCGGGATACCGTTGATGATGAGCTCGCGCAGCCGGCTCACCGACAAGGCCAGGAACAGAAGCCCGGACACGAACACCGCCCCCAGCGCCACCTGCCAGGGCTGGTGCATGCCGATCACGACCGCATAGGTGAAATAGGCGTTGAGCCCCATGCCCGGCGCCAGCGCCAGCGGATAGTTGGCATAGAGCGCCATCGCGGCCGAGCCGAAGGCGGAAGCGAGGCAGGTCGCGACGAACACCGCGCCCCGATCCATGCCGGCCTCGCCCAAGATCGTCGGATTGACGAGCAGGATATAGGCCATGGTCAGGAAGGTGGTGAGGCCGGCCATGAGCTCGGTCCGCACCGTCGAGCCCTGGGCGCTGATGCCGAAGAAGCGATCCATGGCGTCAGGCCCAGTCGATCAGATGGATGAAGGAGCCGGAGACAGTGCCGATCGCCCGCCCCATGGCGCCAAGCGCCGCCCCCTCGGCATCGGTCGCCTCGAACAGTGCCGGCCCCTCGCCTTCCAGCTCGGTCGCGTAATGGAATTCATGGGCGCGGAACGCCTGGCCGCGCCAGGGGCCGGCGAGCGCCGCGACCTGCCGATAGCCCAGATGGCGCTTGGGTGCGGCGAAGCTGGTCTCGACCGGCAGCAGTCCCGCCATCTCGTGCCGCACGCCCTCGCCATCGACCAGACCGGTGCCGAGCGCCATGTAACCCCCGCATTCGCCATAGATGATGGCGGCGCGCGACGCCGCCCGGGCGAGGCCGGCCTTGAAGCACTGCGCCGAGGCGAGCCGCCCGGCATGGAGCTCGGGATAGCCGCCGGGCAGATAGACGGCATCGGCCGCCTCGTCCGGCGCTTCATCCGCGAGCGGGGAGAAAGGCAGGATCTCCACCCCCTGGGCTCGCCAGCGATCGAGGAGATGCGGATAGGCGAAGGCGAACGCGGCATCGCGGGCGAGCGCCACCCGCTGGCCAAGCGACGGCCAGGCGGCCGCACCGCCCGCCGTTGCCCGGGCCGGCCGGGCGAGCGCCTGCAGCGCATCGAGATCGACCCACTCCGCCATGAGATCGGCCGCTTGTTCGAGGAAATGGTCGAGCCGGTCATGCTCTTCGGCCAGCACCAGCCCGAGATGGCGCGACGGCAGCGCCAGCGTCCGGGCGCGCGGCACGGCGCCCAGCACGGCGAGATCGGGCAGGCTCGCCCGCACCGCCGCTTCCAGCATGGCGCCGTGACGCGGGCTGGCGACGCGGTTGAAGACGACGCCGGCGAGCCCCAGCCCCGGCCGATGCGTCGCGAAGCCGCGCAGCAGCGCCGCCACGGAGGCGGACTGGCCGCGCGCATCGACGATCAGCACCACCGGCCAACCGGTCATCATGGCGAGATCGGCGGTCGAGCCGCGCTCGCTGCCGCCGGCGCCGTCGAACAGCCCCATCACCCCTTCGCACAGCACGAGATCGGCGCGGATCTCGGCAATGAGGCCGGCAATCATCCCGGACCGCATCGCCCAGGGATCGAGATTGACCGAGCAGCGCCCGGACGCGGCGCGATGAAAGCCGGGATCGATATAATCCGGCCCGACCTTGGCGCCGGCGACATCGATGCCGCGCCGCCGGAGCGCCCGCAGCAGACCGAGCGTCACGATCGTCTTGCCGCTGCCCGACGATGGCGCGGCCAGCACCAAGCCGCGCGGCCCCACCATCCTCAACCGGCCTGCTGGCGCGAATCCCGGCCGAGCGGGTCCGGATCGAGCACGCGTCCGGCGAGCGCCCCCAGCCAGTCGAGCCCGGCGCGCAGCCGCACGACCTCGCCCATGACCAGGATCGCCGGCGGCTCGATGGCGGCAAGGCTTGCCGCCTCCGCCGCCTCGGCCAGCGTGGTTTCGACCACGCGCTGCTCCAGCGTCGCGGCCTTGCTGATGATGGCCACCGGATCGCCGGCATTCCGCCCCTGCCCGATCAGCCGCTCGGCAATGCCGGGCAGCTGCTTCAGCGCCATGTAGAAGACGAGCGTCGGCGTCCGCGCGAGGGCGGCCCAATCGAGCCCGTCCGGCACGGCGCCGGCATAATTATGGCCGGTGACGAAGGTCACGGCCTGGCTCAGATCCCGATGCGTCACCGGGATGCCGGCATAAGCCAAGCCACCGATGCCGGCAGTGATGCCGGGCACGATACGGAACGGGATGCCGGCTGCGACCAGTGCCAGCGCTTCCTCGCCGCCGCGCCCGAACACGAACGGATCGCCGCCCTTGAGCCGCAGCACCCGCCGCCCTTCGCGTGCCAGCCGGACCAGGAGGCGCGAGATGTCGGGCTGGGTCGGAGACGGCTTGCCGCCGCGCTTGCCGGCGAATTCCAGCACCGAATCGGCCCGCACCAACCGCAGAATCCGCTCATCGACGAGCGCGTCATAGACGACGCTGTCGGCCTCTCTGAGCGCGTGGAAGGCGTGGAGCGTCAGAAGGCCCGGATCGCCCGGCCCGGCGCCGACGAGCCAGACTGAACCGGCCGCGAATTCGGGCGGCTCGAACGGTGAAGCGGTAAAATCGGCAGGCGAAGACATCGGCGGAGATTGCGGAGCATGAATGGATTTGGCAAGGGGTGAGGCCGCTCTCGGATCTGATTCGAATATGATAAAGACGATGCGGCTGTCGCTGCTCCGATGTCTCTCTTGGGAGCCCATGACATGAGATCTGTATCTCTTATCCGGATCACGGCGGCTTTGGGCCTGGCGGGATGCGCGCCCTCGCAGGAATTCTCGTCGGCAGCCTCCGATCCGGCCTTCCTTCGGGACGAGGCGCGGCATGATCTGTTCGAGATCCGGCTGGGCGAGCTGGCGAAGAGCTATGCGCAGCTGCCCGATGTCGCCGCCTATGGCAGCCGGATGGCCGAGGATCACCGCCAGGCGCTGGCGGCGTTGCAGCCGATCGCCCGAAAGCTCGCGGTGACGCTGCCGGACTCGCTCGATGACGACCAGAGCTCGGTCTATGAGCTGCTCGGCCGGACTGGCGGCAGTTCCTTTCAACGTCAATATATGGACTACACGCTGTGGATGACGCGCGGCGAGCTGGATCGCTTGGATAGCGAAGCGGACAGCAAGGGCGATCCCGAGCTCGCCGCCTATGCACGCAGCCGCCGGTCGGCCGTCGCCGCCAGCCAGCTGCTCGGCCGCGAGATCAAGATCAGGAATTTCGTAGACCTGCAGCCGCCGTCCGGAACCGGTGGCGGCTGAGAGAGTGGAGACGCTGCCGCGGCCCTACGCTCTCCTGCGATTGCGGCGGGACGGGGACGGATGTGTTCGGCCTGACGGTAAGGCGCTATGATGGCCGCACCGACATGCCGCCGGGACCGATGCTCGCGCGATCGTGAAGGCCCGGCCATCGCCGACGGCATTGCCGCTTCTACATTGAGAATCGCGGACCGTCGATCGGGATATACGACATGAAGACCCTGTCTCTGCTCACCATCGGCGCAGTCCTCGCGGGCTGCGCGTCGGCGCCGCCGCCCAGTCCGGCCAGCAACGATGCCGCCTTCCTGCAGGAAACCGCACAGCAGGCGCTGCTCGAGATCCGGCTGGGCGAGCTGGCCCAGCGCTATGCGCAATTGCCGGATATCCGCGCCTATGGCCGCCGCATGGCGGAAGATCGCCAGCAGGAGCTCGCGGCGCTGGCGCCGATCGCCCAGGATCTCAAGGTGGCGCTGCCGGTGACGCTCGATGCTGAGCAGACGGATCTGTTTTTTCAGATGAGCCAGATCGCCGGCGACCCGTTCCATCGCCAATATATGGACCGCGAGCTGTGGGCCAAGCAGGGCGAGATCGACGCGCTGAGCCGGGAAGCGCTCGGCAACGGCGATCCGCGCCTGGTCGCGTTCGCCCAGCAGCGCGAGGCCGTCGTCGCCGACAATCAGCAGCTCGGCCTCGATGTCGAGCTGCGGAATCACCTGAACCTGCCGATCCCGCACGCCGGCGGCGGCAACTCGCGCTGAACCAAGGCGGCGGGCTGGAATCCCCCGCCGCCGCAGCCTAAGCTCGGGCGATGCCTCGCAAGCCCGACACCCCCCTTCGCCGCGGCTGGACCACCGGCGCCTGTGCGGCGGCGGCGGCCCGGGCCGCCTATCAGGCGCTGCTGGCCGGGAATTTTCCGGAGCGCGTCGCGATCCGGCTGCCCAAGGGCGACGCCCCCAGTTTCGCGATCGAGCGGACGGCCGAGGGCGAAGGCTGGGCCGAGGCCGGCGTCATCAAGGATGCCGGCGACGACCCGGACGTGACTCATGGCGCACTGATTCTGACCCGGATCGCGCCGGCCCCGCCGGGCGCCGGGCTCGTCTTCCGCGCCGGCACCGGCGTCGGCACCGTGACGCGGCCGGGCCTGAAGCTCGCGGTCGGCGAGCCCGCGATCAATCCCGGCCCGCGCCGCTACATTCAATGGGCGATCGAGGATGCGGCGGCCGAGTGCGGCGGCCCGACCGCGCCCGACCTGGAAATCACCATCTCGATCCCGGGCGGCGTGGATCTGGCGCTCAAGACCATGAACGGCCGGCTCGGCATCCTGGGCGGCCTGTCGGTGCTCGGCACCACCGGCATCGTCGTACCCTATTCCTGCGCCTCCTGGATCCATTCGATCCAGCGCGGCGTCGATGTCGCGCGCGCGGCCGGCATCGAACATCTGGCCGCCGCGACCGGTTCGACCTCCGAGGCCGCGATCCGGCAGCTCTACGGCCTGCCCGAACAAGCGCTCATCGATATGGGCGATTTCGTCGGCGGCACGCTCAAATATTTGAAACGGCATCCGGTCGGGACGCTGACGCTCGCCGGCGGCTTCGCCAAGATGGCCAAGCTCGCCGCCGGCCATCTCGATCTCCATTCGAGCCGCAGCCGGGTCGAGACGGCGGCGCTCGCCCGGCTGCTCGGCGATCTCGGTGCTTCGGCCGAAGCGGTCGCCGATGCCGCCGCCGCCGCCGGTGCCGGCGAGGTGCTGGCGATCGCCCACGGGCTCGGTGCCGATTTCGAGGCGGCCCTGGTGCGCCGGATCGCCGCCGCCGCGCGTGACGTGGCACTGGCCCAGCTTGCCGGCAAGACGGCGATCGAGGTCGCGATCTTCGACCGGACGGGCATGCTCGCCGGCCGGGCCGGGCCGTGACGCGGCATCTGTTGATCCTGGGCGGCACGGCGGAAGCGGCGGCGCTCGCGGCCGAGCTCGGCCGCCGGCACGGCAACGCCCTCCGTGTGACCAGCTCGCTCGCCGGACGGACGGAGCATCCGGCGCCGATCGCCGGCACGGTGCGCATCGGCGGCTTCGGCGGCGCCGACGGGCTCGAGGCCTGGCTCCGGGCCGAGAAGGCCGATCTGGTCGTCGATGCCACCCATCCTTTCGCCGCCGCGATCTCGGCCAATGCCGTTATCGCCTGCGAAAGGCTCGGCGTGCCGCGGCTGCGTCTGCAGCGTCCGCCTTGGCCGCGCCATCCGCTCGATCGCTGGGTCGAGGTCGAGACGCTGGATGCCGCCGCCCATGCGCTGATCCAGATGGGCAGCCGGCGCGCCTTCCTCACCATCGGCGCGCAGGAGCTGGCGCCCTTCGCCCGCTGCGGCGACATCTGGTTTCTGGTCCGGATGATCGATCGGCCGCGCCAGCCCCCGCCGCTCGCCGACTTCGAGCTGGTGCTCGGCCGGGGTCCGTTCTCCCGCGCCGAGGAAGCGCTGCTGCTCGCGCGCCACCGGATCGACACGCTCGTCACCAAGGCGAGCGGCGGCAGCGCCACGGAAGCGAAGCTCATCGCCGCACGCGAGATGGATCTGCCGGTGGTCATGGTGCGACGGCCTCCACCGCCGCCCGGCCCGCTGGTCGAGACGATCGCGGCGGCGGTGGCATGGGTCGAGGCTATTCTGGCGTGACGCGCGGCCTCAGCACGTGGTGGTGGTCGGCGGCATAGAGCCGGCTGTCGCTGAAGCCGCTCTCGCCGAGCACGCGCCCGACCAGGATGAGCGCCGTCCGGGTCAGCCCCGCCTCCTTGACGGCGGCGCGGATCGTGCCGAGCGTGCCGCGCAGGAATTGCTGGTCAGGCCAGCTGACGCGATAGGCGATCACGACCGGGCAATCGGTGCCGTAGAGCGGCGTCAGCTCGCGCACGACCACGGCCAGATTATTGATCGAGAGATGGATCGCGAGCGTGGCGCCGCTCGCACCCAGGGTCGCCAGATCCTCGCGGTTGGGCATGGTCGACGCGCGCACCGCCGTGCGGGTCAGGATCACCGTCTGCGCCACATCGGGAAGTGTCAACTCGGTGCCGAGCGCCGCCGCCGCGGCGGCGAAGGCGGGCACGCCGGGGGTCACGTCCCAGGGAATGCCGAGCGCGTCGAGCCGCCGGATCTGCTCGGCGATGGCGCCATAGAGCGACGGATCGCCGGAATGGACGCGCGCCACATCGAGCCCGGATTCGTAGGCGGCTGCCATCTCCGCCACGATCTCGTCGAGATGGAGCGGCGCGGTATCGATCACGCGTGCGTCGGCGGATGCCGCCGCGACGATCTCGGCCGGCACCAGCGAGCCGGCATAGAGGCAGACCGGACAGCGTTCGATCAGCCGCAGCCCGCGCACGGTGATGAGATCCGGCGCGCCCGGCCCGGCACCGATGAAATGGACGGTCATCGCTGCCGATCTCCGTAGCCGCGCGGGGTATAGATCCATTTCGTACCGGGCACGCGCCGCGTGGTCGAGGCGCCGATCATGACCAGGGTCAGCATATCGACCTCATCCGGCTCGAACGCGGCGAGATCGACGATGGTGATGGTCTCGCCCGCACGACCGAGATTGCGCGCGAGCAGCACCGGCGTTTCCGGCGGCCGGTGCGCCAGGAAGATCGCCTTGGCGGCGACGAGCTGATCGCGCCGCCGTTCCGAGCGCGGATTATAGAGAGCGACGACGAAATCGGCCGCCGCTGCCGCCTCGAGCCGCTTCTCGATCGCCGGCCATGGTGTCATCAGGTCGGAGAGCGAGATCGCGCAGAAATCATGACCGAGCGGTGCCCCGGCCCGCGCGGCCGCCGCTTGCAGCGCCGAAAGGCCAGGCCGAGGGACGATCTCGACCCGCCGCCATTCGGGCTTGGCCTCACGCTCCAGAAGCTCGAAGACGAGCGTCGCCAAACCATAGATGCCGGCATCGCCCGAGGAGATCAGCGCCACGCGCCCACCCGCAGCGGCGAGGTCGAGCGCGCAGCGGGCACGGCCGGTCTCGTCGCCGAGCCCGGTCTCGTGACGCTGCTTGCCCTGGGCGAGATCGCCGAGCAGATCGAGATAGAGGCCATAGCCGACAAGGTGATCGGCGCCGCGCAGGGCCGCGGTCGCCTCCGGCGTGCGCCATTCCGCGGAACCGGGACCGATGCCGATAATGTCGAGCCGGCCGCGCGCCTGCCCGATCGCGGCCGGGTCGAGCGGCGCCGGCGCCAGCGCGATCGCCGCCGTCGCCCGCGCCGATTTGCGCTTGGGCACGATCAAGGTGCCTTGCGGCCCGGCGGCGGCGAGCGCCGCGCCCTCGGCGACGCCCCAGCAGCCGATCTCGCGGAACACCGTCTCGGACGGGTTCGCCAGCCGATCGGTCTCCTCGGCAAGACGAGCCACGGAAAAGAACCGCGCCGGTACCCCGAGCCGCTCGGCCAGCGCCTGGACCGCCGGCTCGTCGGCCTTGAGGTCGGCCGAGACGACGCAGGCGACAGCATCGGCGGCAAGGCCGGCCTCGTCGAGCGCGGATCGAACCAACGTTTCCAGCTCGCCCGGATCGCAGCCGCGTTCGCAGCCGACGCCGAGC
Organism: Aliidongia sp.; assembly: GCA_035539155.1. GTDB lineage: Bacteria > Pseudomonadota > Alphaproteobacteria > ATCC43930 > CGMCC-115725 > JAXDMU01. Next base: position 136,917 of record DATLIZ010000019.1, read on the forward strand.
GCCAGCATCGGCGGGTGATAGATGAGCGCCGTCTCGCCTTGAGCCGGCCGTGATGCGGTCACGCGGATCCCGACCGAGCCGTCATCGGCACGGCGCAGCGGGTCGAGCCAGGGCACCTCACCCTCGATCCGCGCCGCCGCCCCGGCGATGAGCGCCGCCGCGATCGGCTTGATCCGATCGGGATTGGCGATGCGCCATCCCGGCGGCGGCTCGTCGAGCGACAGGCCCAGCCTCAGATCGCCGGCTGTGGTGATCGAAGGCGCGATGCCGAGCCGCTCGGCGATCAGCCGCGCCAGCACGTTGCCGCCATGATGACCGCCGAGTAGCGGCACCACGGCCGAGCCGTCCTCGGCCAGCGCCAGCACCGGCGGCTCGGCCCGCTTGTCCGCGAGCAAGGGGGCCACGGCGCGGATCAGGATGCCGGCAGCACAGATGCCGACGATCGCCTGCCCCTCGGCGAAGAGGGCGGCGATCCGTTCGGCCGGGCGATCGAGGCCGGGGCCGTGAATCTCCACCGGCAGCATATCGGTGAGCCGGCGGGCGAGATCGGCGCCGCCCGGAGTCAAGACTATGACGGCGATCTTCGAGGGCAGGCTCATCGCCAAGCCTCGCCGCGCCGGTGGACCAGGATCATCGAGAAATAGGGCACCTCGGCCGGATCGACCTCCGCCAGCGGCAGGATGCGCTGATGGCCGAGGCTCGCGCGCTCGACATAATGCGCCTTTTCCGCGAGGCCAAGCGCGTCCAGCACCCGCCGCACCTTGGCGAAATGCCGGCCGAGCTTGATGATCGCGGCGGCGTCGAGATCGCCGAGCCGGCGCATCAGCTCCTCTTCGGGCAGCGGCGCCGGCAGCACCGACAGCACGTCGTTGCGCGCGGCGAGCGGCGCCTGAACGGCGGCGGCGGCGGCGGTCAGCGACGAGACGCCGGGCACGATCTCGACCCGGAAGCGCCCGGCCAGCCGGCCGAACAGATACATGAAGGAGCCGTAGAAGAACGGGTCGCCCTGGCACAGGATCGCCACGTCGCGGCCCCGGGCGAGCTCGACGGCGAACCGTTCGGCGGCGCGGTCATAGACGGCCTGCGCCGGTTCGGGCGCCACCTCCATCGGCACTTCGATCGGGATCTCGACCTGATCGCCGGTGAGATATTGCGCGACGATGACGCGCGCGAAGCTGTCGCCGCCGAGCGGAGCCGGATAGGCCAGGATCGGCGCCGCCCGCAGCAAGCGCAGCGCCTTCAAGGTGATGAGCTCGGGATCGCCGGGGCCGACACCGAGCCCCCAAACCGTGCCGTTCATCAAGCCGGTCCCGTGCCGTAAAGCGTGAGGGTCATCCATTTTCCATTCGAATAATCAAAACCCGAGACCTGCCCGAGCGCGTGAGCGGGCTTGCCGGCGAGCGCCAGATGGAAGGCCGCGTCCTGGCGCGCCTCGACCAGCGACAGGCCGACCTTTCCGGCGGTCAGATCCGCGGCCGCGACCTCGGCCGGCACCAGCTCGGTCGCCGTCCCCAACAGAAACACCAGGCTCGGCTCGGCATAGCCGCTGGAACTGACCACCATGCCGGGCTGGCGCGCGGTCTTGACCAGCCGGGCGGCCGAGCGGCTGAGCCAGACCGGATCGAGCTCCGGCAGGATGCCCTCGAAGCCGGGCGCCAGGATCAGCAGCGACGCCAGCACCGCGACGAGCGCGCTCGATGGCCGCAGCCTCAGCCGCTCCCGCCGCAATATATGCCAGGCGACGGCCAGCGCCACGGCGATGGCGAGCCCGCCGGGATAGAGCAGGCCTGCGCCGAGCTGAAGCGGCAGCAGCAGCAGCGCCGCGCTCAGCGCCAGCCCGACCAGCGCCCAGAGCCAGGGAAAGATCGGCCGGAGCCAGGCGCGCGGCTCGACCATGCCCTCCTCGCCCAGCGCCACCACCGCCTTGGCCGCGAGCAGCGCCAGCGCCGGGTAGAGCGGCAGCGCATAATGCGGCAGCTTGGTCGGCACCAGCTCGATGATCAGCCAGAAAGGCAGAATCCAGGCGAGCAACAGCCTTGCCGCCGGCAATCGCCGCGAGCGCCAAGCCCAGACGCCGGCCGCGCCCAGAAACAGGCTGGCGGGCCAGAAGGTCGCCGGCGTCAGCAGCAGGTAATAGAGCGGCGGCGCGCCATGCGCCTCCTGGGCCCCCGCGACCTTGCCGAGCAGATCGTGCCCGATCGCCTCGCGCAGGAAGGCGCCCTGGGTCTGGATCTCGATCAGCATCAGCCAGGGCGCCACCATGACCAGCACCAGCGGCACGCCCCATTCCGGCCGGAGCGCCATGAACCAGCGCGCCCGCTGGTCCGCCACCAGCAGGCCCAGCACCGTCAGCAGCGACAGCGCCGGCACGACCGGCCCTTTCAGCAGGATCGCCGCCCCTTGCGCGAACCAGAAGACGGCGCCGACCCAGAGCGGCAAAGGCTCGCTGCGGCGGTTGGAGAGATAGGCCATGCCGAGCGCGCCCTGCGCCGCGACGGCGGCGGCGAGCTGCGCCGCATCGGTCGTGGCGAGATGGGCCTCGGCCGTGCACAGGATGGTCGAGGCGAGCAAGGCGGCGCCGATGAGCGCCGTGCGCCGGTCGAAGATCTCGGCTCCGAACAGGAAGGTCAGCAGCACCGCCGACATTGCCCCCAGCACGGAGACGAGCCGATAAGGCCAGAGCGAAGTCGCCTCGCCGTCGGACAGGAGATCGACCGAGATCGCCTGGAGCCAATAGATGCCGGCCGGCTTCTTGTTGCGTGCCTCGTCCTGGAAGCGGATCTCGACCGGATCGCCGGTCTCCAGCATCTGCCGCGTCGCCTGGACATAGCGCGCCTCGTCGCGATCGACCGGCGGTATGCCGGCGATGCCGGGCAGGAAGAGTGCCAGCGACAGCAGGATCAGCAGCAGCCAGGGGCGGCCGCCGCTGGCGAGATAATCGAGCCGTTCGGCGGCCGGCATGCGGTGCTGCATCAGCGCGCCTTGCGCCAGGCGAGCTGGGTGACCGGGGCGAGCGCGCGCCAGATCAGATGCGCGCCGGCCGGCTCGGCCCGGGAAATGGCGAGCCGGGTCAGCGTGCCGCCTTGGCGCGCGATAAATTGATGCAGCACGGCTTCGCCCTCGACGGTGACGGTATTGGCGACGAGCCGGCCGCCCGGCCGGAGCGCATCGCGACAAGCGGCAAGCAGAACGGTTTCCACACCGCCGCCGATGAAGATCGCATCCGGCACCGGCAGATCGGCGAGCGCTGCCGGTGCCGTGCCGACGATAATCGCGAGCTCGGGCACGCCCAGGCCGGCGGCGTTCTCGGTAATGAGTGCCGGGCGAGCCTCATTCTGCTCGATCGCATAGGCGGCCCCGTCGGTCGCGCGCAGCCATTCGATGGCGATCGAGCCGCAGCCGGCGCCGATATCCCAAAGCGTCTCGCCGCGCATCGGCGCCAGGGCGGCGAGCGTGACCGCGCGAATCTCCGCCTTGGTGAGCTGGCCGTCATGACGGAAGGCCGCGTCGGGCAATCCCGCGAGGCGTGAGCGGACCGGCGTTTCGGCCGCGGCGCGACACTCGATCGCGAGAATGTTCAGATCGGCGGCGGGACCGGTCGGAAACGCGTCGGCCGGTGCGGCGATAATCCGCTCGTCCGCGCCACCCAGATTTTCGAGCAGCGTCAGCCGGCTCGGTCCCCAGCCGCGCGCGTCGAGCCAGCCCGCGATCCGGGGCGGCGCCGCGCCATCGTCGGTCAGCGCCAACAGCCGCGCGCCATCGGACAGGTAGCGGGCGAGCCGGTCGAGCGGGCGGCCGTGCAGGCTGAGGCAGGAAGCCTCCTGCAACGGCCAGCCGAGCCTGGCGGCGGCGAGCGAGAAGGCGCCGACGGCCGGCATGATCCGCGTCTCCGCCAAGGGGAAGCTGCGCAGCAGCGTGGCGCCGACGCCGTAATTCATGGGATCGCCGCTCGCCAGCACGACGACGCGCCGGCCGCGATGGCGCTCGATCTCGGCGATGGTGGCGCCGAGCGGGCTCCGCCAGGCCAGCCGCTCCGCCTCGCCGCCGGGCACCATGGCGAGGTGCCGCTCGCCGCCGACCAGCAGCTCGGCCGAGGCGATGGCGGCGCGGGCGGCCTCGCCCAACCCGGCCAGCCCATCGGCGCCGATGCCGACGATATGGAGCCAGGGCGCCGTCACAGCCCCTCCTCCGCCGGCCCGGCCAGCGCGTTGATCGCGGCGGCGGCGAGCGCGCTGCCGCCGCGCCGGCCACGGAGCGCCACATAGTCAAGTCCCAGTTCGTTGGCCGCCAGCGCCGCCTTGGCCTCCGCCGCGCCGACGAAACCGACCGGAAAGCCCAGCACCAGCGCCGGGCGCACGCCTTCGTGCGCGACCAGCTCCAACAGATGGAAAAGTGCCGTCGGCGCATTGCCGATCGCCGCCACGGCCCCGTCCAACCGCTCGCGCCACAGCTCGACCGCGGCGGCCGAACGCGTCGTGCCGAGCCGGCGCGCGAGATCGGGCACCGAGGCATCGCCGAGCGCGCAGAACACCTCGTTGCCGGCCGGCAGCCGAGCCCGCGTGATGCCGTGCGCCACCATCTCGGCATCGACCAGGATGGGAGCGCCGCCCGCGAGTGCGGCACGGCCCGCTTCGGCGGCGCCTTCGGACCAGACCAGATCGCCGACCAGGACGGGATCGGCCACGGCATGAACCAGCCGCAGCGCCAGTCCGTGCAGGGCGGGCGGCAGGCCGGAAAGATCGGTCTCGCGCCGGGCGATGGCGAAGCTCTCGGCGTAGATCGCCGCCGGCTCGCGCAGATATTGGTACGGCCGGGCCGGTCGCGTGACCGGCCCAGTGACGCCGAGCACCCAGCCCTCCTCCGTCTCGACCTGGCGGCGCTGATCCACCGACAGCGACGGGTCGCCCGCGAACAGAGCGGCGAGCTCGCCGGCCCGATCGAGCTCGGCGAAGCGGCCGGCGGTCGTGCGCACCTGGGCCGCGTCCTTGACCTCGCCGGGCAACGGCACGGTCGCGAACAGCGACGGATAGATCTCGGCGACCAGAATGCCGGGACCGGGTACGGGGGCCGCGAGGCCAGTCTCGTAAGGCCAGACCGAGATAGCATCCTCGAACTTGCGGCACAGCGCCTCGACCATGGGGATGCCGGTCAGCGCCTGGCTGCCGACGCTGCCGGCACCGGTGAGCTTCCACACGGTCTGGGCCGTCCGCGCCCGCAGCTCGACCAGCCGCCGCTCGGCCAGCCCGGCCTGCGGATGCAGCCGATGATGACGGGCATCGAGATCGGGCAAATCGCGCCCCGCCGGGCAGCCCCAGAACGGATAGGCCGCGCCGGAGACACGACGGTTCAGCGACGCGGCCAGCTCGAATCGGTTGTTGGCATTCGCCGCATCGTCGGCAAGCAGCCGCGCCAGCTCCTGCCAAGTGGCGCGCCAGGCCGGGCCGGTGAGGCCGAGACGCGCCGCGAATCCCGTCGGATATCCCAGCGGAAAATCGAAGCCCAGCAGCACCTTCCTCCCCGCCGCCAGGTCCGCGCGCAGCAGAGCCTCGATCCGGGCGGCGGCCAGCGCGCGCGTCGGCAGATTCTCAGGTGTCGAAGCCCCGTCAGGCCCGAGATGGGCGAGCCAGATGCTGTCCGGTCCCCGCTTGGGCGTTGCGGCGGCGCTCCAATCGACCATCAGGTAGCTGTCGAAGAGAGCCGGCACGGCGGTCAGCCCTCTTCCACCCCGTCCGGGCGGAGCGGGAAGTTCGGATCGGGATGCGAATGATGGTGGTGGCCATGATCATGGCCGATGCCGACGACATGATGGTGATGGCCTTCCTGCGGCGTGCCCACGGCGTCCTCATAGCCCACGATCTGCGTTCGGTATTTGCATAGCTGGCAATTCATGACGGGCGAGCCGTCGAGGATTTCCGCGACCTGATCGACGAACGCCTCTAGCACCAGCGGATGATCCCGGAGATAGGGCGCCTTGAGGAACTGGATCTGCGGGAAGCGCTCGGCGACGGCATCGGTCTGGCCGTAGATCCGTTGCACCAGCACACCGGTGAAGAGGAAATAGGGGAAGACGATCACCCGCTTGAAGCCGAGCGCCGTCACGCGCTCCAGGCATTGATCGACGCGCGGGAAGGCGACGCCGGAATAGGCGACCTCGGCCCAGCCGAACCCCATTCCCTCCCACAGCATGCGGGCGACCTTGGAAATGTTGGAATTGGCGTCGGAATCATTGGTGCCGCGGCCGACGACGACAAGCAGCGTCTCCTCGCGCTTGACCACGTCCGGCGCCGAGAACTCCGCCTCCTCGATCCGGTCGCGCGCCGCCTCCAGGAGACGCGGATCGATGCCGAGATCGCGGCCGAACTTGATCTCGAGGCCGGGATGATCGGCCATGAAGCTGTTCAGCTCCCACGGCAGATCGTTCTTCACATGGCTGGCGGCGAAGAGCATGCCGGGCACGGCCAGGATGCGGCGCACCCCTTGATCGACCAGCGCCGTCAGCCCGTCGCGGATAATGGGCTTGGCGAATTCGAGATAGCCGGTCTCGATCGGATAACCGGGCAGGCGGGCGCGGATGCCGGCCGCGACCAGCTGGAACTCCTCCATGGCGCCGGCATCGCGGCTGCCATGGCCGCATACCATGATGCCGGTCATCGGCTCGCCATATTCCTCGGCAATGATCTGCGCGACCTCGTTCATGGTGCTCGCTTTCCGCTCGTCGGGGACGACATGCGACGAAGGTTGACCCATCTCGGGATCGCTCGCCATTCTGCCGCCGCCATGTCAATTCTCGTCAATTCGCTCATGCTGCCGGCCCGCACCGGCGATCGGCTCGTCATCCTGATCCTGGCGCTGGCGCTCGACGCCGTCATCGGCGATCCACCGGCACTATTCGCATATGTACCGCATCCGGTGGCGCTGATCGGCAAAGCCATAGCGCTGTTCGACCGGCGGCTCAATCGCGAGACTCGCACCGAGAAGGCACGCAAGGTGCGCGGCATCGTGACCCTCGTCATCATGATTCTGGGCGCGGGCGTGATCGGGGTAGCCCTTTCCGCGCTGGCGGTCGTGCTGCCGGAAGGCTGGCTGCTGGAATTGCTGGTCGTCGCCGTGCTCGTGGCCCAGCGCAGCCTGTTCGATCATGTCACCGCCGTCCGCCGCGCGCTGGAGCAGCACGGGCTCGATGCCGGCCGCGCGGCCGTCAGCCGCATCGTCGGTCGCAACCCCGAGACGCTCGACAGTTTCGCGGTCGCCCGGGCCGGCATCGAATCGCTCGCCGAGAATTTCAGCGACGCCGTGGTGGCGCCGGCGCTGTTCTACGCCGTGGCCGGCCTGCCCGGGCTGCTGATCTATAAGACGGCGAACACGCTCGACAGCATGATCGGTCATCGCTCGCCGCGCTATCGCGCCTTCGGCTGGGCGTCGGCCCGGTTCGACGATCTGCTGAATCTGATCCCCGCGCGGCTCTCGGGCCTGTTCATCGCCTTCGCCGCGCTGTTCGTGCCCGGCGGCAAGCCGGTCCAGGCGCTCAGGCTGATGTGGCGCGATGCGCGCAAGCACCGCTCGCCCAATGCCGGCTGGCCCGAGGCGGCGATGGCCGGCACGCTCGATCTGGCACTGGCCGGGCCGCGCCGCTATGGCGAGCTGGTCGTCAACGACCCGTGGCTCGGCGACGGCCGGGCCCGGGCGACGCCGGCCGACATGCGCAAGGCGCTGATGGTGTTCGCGGTCGCCTGCCTGATCGAGCTGCTGGCGTTCGCCGGCGTCGCGCTGCTCTTGAGGCGCTGATTCACCCACGCGCGATCTCCAGCATGCGGTCGAGATCGAGATGGGTTTCGAGATGGTCGGCCAGCCGGTCGAGCACTGTCTCGACCAGGGCGGCATGGTCGAGCGCCGGATCGGCCTCGGCGCCGAGTGCCGCGAGATAGTGCCGCCGCCAGCCATCGGCGCCGAAGATGCCATGGATATAGCAGCCGCCGACACGCCCATCGGCCGAGACCGCTCCTTCCGGCCGACCGTCGAGATCGAGCAGCGGCCGAACAGTCGCCGGCCCCTCGGTGCGGCCGAGATGGATCTCGTAGCCTTTGACGGCGAGCCTGGTAAGCCGGTCCGTGGCGGCGACCTCGACCAAGCGCTTGCCGCCGGTCAAGATCGTTTCGATATCGAGATGACCAAGACCGGGAACTGCTCCAGCCGGACCTTCGATCCCGTCGGGATCAGCGATGGTGCGGCCCAGCATCTGATAGCCGCCGCACAGCCCCAGCACCCGGCCGCCGGCGCGGATATGGGCGGCGAGATCGATGTCCCAGCCTTCAGCGCGGAACGCGGCGAGATCGGCGATCGTCGCCTTGGAGCCCGGCAGCAGCACGAGAGCGGCATCGCGCGGCAGCGGCCGGCCCGGCGGCACGATCTCGATCGCGATGCCGGGCTCGGCCCGCAACGGGTCGAGATCGTCGAAATTGGCGATATGCGGCAGGCGCGGCACGGCGATCTTGACGGCTCCCCGCCGTGATTCGGACCGCGCTTGTCCGAGCGACAGCCCATCCTCGGGCGGCAGGCTCGCGGCTGCGGGAAAGAACGGCACCACGCCGAGGCAGGAAAGGCCGGTACGCTCGGCGAGAATGCCGATCGCCGGCTCGAACAGGCTCGGATCGCCCCGGAATTTGTTGATGAGATAAGCCTTTATCCGGCTGCGCTCGCCGGCCTCCAGCAGAGCGTGCGTGCCGCAGATGGCAGCGAGCACGCCGCCCCGGTCGATATCGCCGATCAGCACGACCGGCAGGTCGGCCGCCTCGGCGAAGCCCATATTGGCGATATCGCCTTCGCGCAGGTTGATCTCGGCAGGCGACCCGGCACCTTCGACCAGGATCAGATCGGCATCACGGGCCAGCCTTTGGTAACTTTCGATCACGTAAGGCATGAGCTTCGGCTTCAACGCGTGATAATCGCGCGCCGCCGAATTGCCGAAAACCCTTCCCTGGACAATGACTTGCGCGCCGATCATGGATTGCGGCTTCAACAGGACGGGATTCATGTCCACCGTTGACGCCACGCCGCAGGCCTGGGCCTGAAGCGCTTGAGCGCGCCCGATTTCGCCCCCGTCGGCCGTGACGGCGGCATTGTTCGACATGTTCTGAGGCTTGAACGGACGGACGGCGAAGCCGCGCCTCGTGAAGGCGCGGCCCAGCCCGGCAACGATCAAGGATTTGCCGACATCGGACCCCGTGCCCTGAAACATCAGGGCAGGGGTCCGGGTCGATTGCTTTTCGGTCTTAGCTGATGGAGCCGAGTTCCGACCTGAGTCCATTCGCCCCCGCGTTCTTGGCGCTCTCCTTGACCACGATATCGGAGGTCGTGGTGGCATGGCCATAATAGGCCGCATCCCACTCATGGCGCGGCTTGATGATCGAGCCGTTGAGGGTGATGCCGGCATAGGCGCCGCTGGACGACGACCAGACGACGATATCGGCATTGAGATTGCTGGTGGTCGAGGCCTCGGCCGTCGAGCCCAGCGTCGCGATCGCGACGCCGGCCTGGGCGCCGATCTTGAACTCGTCCTGCATGACGGCGTTGAGCGCCTTCTCGTTCATGATGATCAGGACCAACTCGGCCTGCTCGATGCCGATCTGCAGGCCGAATGAGGCGGAAGCGAGCGTGTAGAACGCCGGATCGCTCCAGCTCCTGGCGCCCTTGCGGCTCAGCAACACACCCTCCCCGCCTTCGCCGCCGACGAAGAAGCCGCCCTTGACCAGGCTGGGGACGATCAGCACGCCCCTGGCCCGCTGCAGCAGCTCGCGCGCATTGCCGAATTCCTTGTCCCGCTTCATATCGTCGATCACGAGCTTGGACTTCTCGACCAGATTCTGCTGATCGGAAGCGCGCGCCGCCGGGGCCGCGAATTGGGCGAACGCGGCGATAGCCAGCGCCGCCATCAGGATTGTCTTACGCATGGTCGAATCCTCTCTGCCGACTGAAGAATAGTCGACAGTGAACAACGTAACTCAGAACTCGATCCCGGGTTGGGCTTTGACTCCACTACGAAATGGATGTTTTACCATGGTCATTTCCGTGACCAGGTCGGCAATCTCCAGCAATTCCGGCTTCGCATTGCGGCCGGTGACGACGATATGCAGATCGCGCGGCTTTGATCTGAGCGTTTCGACGACCTCGTCGAGCGGCAGATAATCGTAGCGCAGCGGGATGTTGAGCTCGTCGAGCAGAATGAAGCGATAGCTGGGGTCGGCGATCAGGGTCTTGGCGAATTCCCAGGCCGAGCGCGCCGCGGCGATATCGCGCGCCCGGTCCTGGGTCTCCCAAGTGAAGCCTTCGCCCATGGCGCGGCAGGTCACCAGATCTGCGAAGCGATCGAGCACGACACGCTCGCCCGTCTCCCATTTACCTTTGGTGAACTGCACGATGCCGGTCTTGAAGCCGTGGCCGATGCAGCGCATGACCATGCCGAAGGCCGCCGTCGACTTGCCCTTGCCGAGGCCGGTATGGACGATGACGAGCCCGCGCTCCTCTGTCTTGGTCGCGAGCATGCGGTCGCGCGCGGCCTTGCGCTTGGCCATCTTCTCGGCATGGCGGGCATTGAGCTCTTCCTCGGTCTCGCTCATCGGGTCGCTCCCATCAATTCGCCCAGCCGGTCCCGCGCCGAGTTGGAGCGCGGCCGCCACAGCGAACGGTCGATCGCCTCGGCCAGACGCGCCGCGATCTCGCCCCGCGCCGCCGGGTTATGGACATCGAGAAATTCGAGCACGGCCGGATCGCCGAGATAGGCGTCATAGACCGCGTCGAACTGATGATCGGCGACGGCGCTGGTCGTGGCCGCGAAGGCGAAGAGATAATCGACCGTCGCCGCCATCTCGAAGCCGCCCTTGTAGCCGTGCCGCATGACGCCGCCGAGCCATTTCGGATTGATCGCCCGGCCGCGCACCACGCGCGCGATCTCCTCCTGCAAGGTGCGGATACGCGGCAGCTCCGGCCGCGAATGATCATTGTGGTAGATCGCCGGCTCGGCGCCCTTGAGATGGGTCACGGCCGCGGCGAGCCCGCCTTCGAACTGATAGTAATCGTCGCTGTCGAGCAGATCATGCTCGCGATTGTCCTGATTGTGCAGCACCGCCTCGACCTGTCCCAGCCGCCGGCGCAGCAGATCCTGCGCGGCATCGCCCTCGGCCCCGCCGCCATAGGCCCAGCCGCCCCAGGCGAGATAGGCTTCGGCAAGATCGGCGGTGCCGGTCCAGCCGCCTTCGTCGATGAGCGCCTGCAGCCCCGCGCCATAGGCGCCCGGCTGCGAGCCGAAGACCCGATAGGAGGCGCGCCGCTCGGCCGCCTCGCGATCGAGGCCGCCATCGACAAGGCGCTGCGACTCCGCCCGAACCCGCGCCGCCAGCGGATTGACCGCTTCCGGCTCGTCGAGTGCCGCCACCGCGCGCGCCGCCGAATCGAACAGATCGACGAGATTGGGAAAGGCGTCGCGGAAGAAGCCGGAGATGCGCAGCGTCACATCGATGCGCGGCCGGTCGAGCAATCCCGGCGGCAGGATCTCGAAACCGGTGACCCGCCCGGTCGCCGGCTCCCAGACCGGCTGCACGCCCATCAGCGCCAGCCCCTGGGCGATATCGTCACCGCCGGTGCGCATATTGGCGGTCCCCCAGGCCGAGAGCGCCACGCTCGCCGGATAGGCGCCGTGCTCCTGGACATGCCGTTCGACCAGCAGCGAGGCCGATTTCCAGCCGAGCTGCCAGGCCGAGGGGGTCGGCACGCTGCGGGTGTCGAGCGAATAGAAATTGCGACCGGTCGGCAGCACCTCGGGACGGCCGCGGCTGGGCGCCCCCGACGGCCCCGGCGGCACGAAGCGCCCGTCGAGCCCGGCGAGCAGCCCGGCGATCTCGGCGGCGCCGCAACGGTCGAGCGTCGGCGCCAGGCCGGTGACAATCCAATCGAGCACGGGACGAGCCGCCGGGCCGGCCTCGACAGACCGGCCGTCGAGCGTCGCCTCGACCAGCCGCTTCGCCAGCCCCTCCAGCCGCTCGACCGTATCGCCGACGGTCCGCCAGGGCGTCTCGCCCGTGAGCGCCGTCGGACGCGCGCCGGCCCAGGCTTCGGCCGACGGTGCCAGCAACGGATCGAAGCCGAGGCCGAGATCCGCCGCCAGGGCGCGGGTCAGCGAGGCCTGCTCCGGCTGGTTGCCGCGCGGCGCGCGGGCCAGCGCCAGGATCAGGTCGAGCCGTTGCTCGCCCTCGGGCGAACGGCCGAACACATGCAGCCCGTCGCGGATCTGCAATTCCTTGAGGTCGCAGAGATGGGCGTCGAGCCGGCCGAGCGCCGCCTCGACCGCCATCTCCTGCGTCACGCCGCAATCGCGATCGAGCCCGCACGAGGCGGCGAGATCGAGGATCTCGCGGCCAAGATGGTCGAGCCGGCGCGGATCGAGCCCCGATGCCGTGAAATATTCGTCGAGCAGAGGTTCGAGCCGATCGGCGGCCCCATGGCTTTCGGCTCGGGTCAGCGGCGGCGTCAGATGGTCGATGATCACCGCCTGCGCCCGCCGCTTGGCCTGGCTGCCCTCGCCCGGGTCGTTGACGATGAAGGGATATAGATGCGGCATCGGCCCGAACACCGCCTCGGGCAGGCAATCCTCGGACAAGGCCACCGCCTTGCCCGGCAGCCATTCCAAGGTGCCGTGCTTGCCCATATGGACGAGGGCATCGGCTTTGAGACGGCCGCGCAGCCAGATATAGAAGGCGAGATAGGCGTGCGGCGGCACCAGATCCGGCGAATGGTAGCTCGCGGCCGGATCTATATCGTAGCCGCGCGAGGGCTGGATCCCGATCGCGACCCGGCCGAGTTGCAGGATCGGCAGCGCGAAACCCGCCTCGGTGCAGAAAGGATCGCCTTCGGGCGCGCCCCAGCGCGCCGTCACCGCTTCGCGTACCGAAATCGGCAACGACGCGAAACCGACCGCGTAGTCGTCGAGGCTCAGGACCGGCCCCGGGCCGCGCCGATCCTTGCGACGATTGGTCGGGCCGGCTTGCAAAAGGCGCATCAGCGCATCGCCGTCAGCCGGGACGTTTTCGAGTCCGTAACCGGCTTGCCGAAGCGCGCGCAGCACCTCGACGAGCCCGTTCGGCGTGTCGAGCCCGACCCCATTGCCGATACGGCCATCCTTGTTCGGGTAGTTGGCGAGGATGATGCCGACCCGCCGGTCCGCCGGCGGCGTGCGCCGCAGCCGCGCCCAGCGGCGGGCGAGCTCGGCCACGAACTCGATCCGGTCAGGCACCGGCTGGTAGAGCGTCACATCCGCCTCGGTCAGCGGATCGCGGCCGGGTGCGGCCTTGAAGGAAATGGCGCGGGAGATGATCCGCCCGTCGATCTCGGGCAGCGCCACGTTCATCGCCAGGTCGCGCGCATCGAGGCCGCGCTTGCCCGCGCGCCAGCCGGCCTCGCCGCCGCCCGAGAAGATGATCTGGATAACCGGGCAATCCGCCGCGTCGAAGATCGTGCCGGCGCGCTCGGCCCCCGGTGCCGAGACCGAGAAGGCGGTGGCGTTGAGCACGATATCCGGCGGCGCCTCGGCCAGGATCGACGCCATGATCGCTGCCGCCTGCGCATCCTTGAGGCTTTGCGCCCAGATCGGCAACGGATTGAGCCCGCGCGCCGAGAGGGCGGCGATCAGGGCCTCGACCGGCGCCAGATTGGCCGCCTGAACCAACGCCCGATAGAAGATGATGGCGACGACCGGCGCCCCGGGGCGCCAATGCGCCCGAAGATCGGCCAGCCCCAAGGTCCGGGCGGCGCCTGGCCAATAAAGCCCGGCATGGAGCAGCGGTGCGGGTGGTGACGGCTCGTCGGCCCGGCCGAGCACGGTGCCGGCGAGCCGCAGGAAGCCCTCGGCATTCGCCGGGCCGCCTTCGACCAGATAATGCCGAAGCCGGTCGGCGAGCGCCGGATCGAGGGTGCTCCAGCCGGCGAGCGCCGGGTCGGGCTTGTCGTCGCCCGGCAGCCAGGCGATCGGAATGTCGCGGCTGCGGCAGAGCGCGGTCAGCCGCTCGACACCGTAGGGCCAGTAGGATTGGCCGCCAAGCAGTCGGACGATGACCAGCCTCGCCTGCGCCACGACGGCATCGGCGTAGAGATCGACCGAGAAATTATGGCGCAGCGACAGCAGGCTCGCGAGCCGCAGGCTCGGCGTCGTCGCATCGCGCTGGACGAGCCGCCGCTGCGCCGCCGCCAGGCAGGCGATCTCGGTATCGGCCGCCGACAGCACCACGATCTCGCCCGGCGTCTGGCCGAGATCGACGGCCTCCGCCCCATCGGCGATCTGTCCGGGCTTGGCGGCGATGAGGTGCAATTCAGCCCGCCAGGTCGAGCTCGATGGCGGCACGATCGATGCCCTTGCGGCCGATCACGACGAGCCGGCTGGAGCGGTCTTCATCGGCGCGCCAGGGCCGGTCGAAATAATGCTGGACCCGGCCGCCGACGCCCTGGACCACGGAGCGGAACGGCTTGCCGCCGACATCGAGGAAACCCTTGATGCGCAGGATATCGTGCTTGGCCATGGCGGCCTCGATGCGCATAGCGAAGCCTGCCGGGTCCTCGACCGGGCCGCGCGCCAGCTGGAAACTGTCGAAATCGTCATGATCGTGCCCGTCCTCGCCATCGTGACAGGAAGGACGCTGCGCCAGATCATCCTCGGCCGCGGCGGCGAGGCCGAGCAGGATGTCGGGCGGCACCTTGCCGTGGGCGGCGGCGAGGATCTGCACGGCCGGCCGGAGACCCGCGCGCAGCGTGCGCTCGACCGCGCCATAGGCGGCCGGGTCGAGCAGATCCCGCTTGTTGAGCACGATCAGATCGGCGCAGGCGAGCTGGTCGCCGAACACTTCTTCGAGCGGATTGTCGTGATCGAGCGACGGGTCGGCGGCGCGCTGGGCCGCGACCGCCTCGGGATCGTCGGCGAAGCGACCGGCGGCGACGGCCACGGCATCGATCACCGTGACCACGCCGTCGACCGTGACGCGGCTGCGGATCTCGGGCCAGTTGAAGGCCTGGACCAGCGGCTTCGGCAACGCCAGGCCCGAGGTTTCGATGACGATATGGTCGGGCGGATCGGGCCGATCGATAAGCCGGCCCAGGGTCGGCAGGAAATCGTCGGCGACGGTGCAGCAGATGCAGCCATTGGCGAGCTCGACCACATCCTCCTCGCGGCAGCCTTCGACGCCGCAGCCGAGCAGCACCTCGCGATCGATGCCGAGTTCGCCGAACTCGTTGATGAGGAGCGCGATCCGCCGGCCGCCGGCCTCTTGGATCAGATGCCGGATCAGGCTGGTCTTTCCGGCGCCGAGGAAGCCGGTGATGATGGTGGCGGGGATCTTGGGCATGGGCACTCCGGAATTCAGCTTTTGAGCGTCAGCGGCAGGCCGGCCGCGACGAAGATGACGGTATCGGCTATTGCGGCCACAGCCTGATTGAGGCGGCCGGCATGGTCGCGGAACAGGCGGGCCAACGCATTGTCGGGGACGATGCCGAGCCCGACCTCGTTGGAGACGAAGACCACGGGGCTGGCGAGGCCGGGCAGCATAGCCGCGAGCGCCAGCGTCTCGGCCTCGATATCGCGGTCGGCATGCATCAGGTTGGAGAGCCACAGGGTCAGGCAATCGACCAGGATCGGCCGGTCCGGCCGTGCCTCGGCGCCGAGCCGGGCGGCGAGCTCCAGCGGCTCCTCGATCGTGGTCCAGGCGGAACCCCGCCGGTCGCGATGATGGCGGATGCGCGCCGCCATCTCGGCATCGCCGGCCGTGCCGGTGGCGAGATAGAGCGCGCGTTCGGCGTGGCGCAGGATAAGGCTTTCAGCATGGGCGCTCTTGCCCGACCGCGCGCCGCCCAGCACGAGCGAAACGCGGCGAAGCCCTGATAGATCGCCCGCCCTGGCGGCGGCGCGTGTCGAAACGCTCAATCGAACCCCCTTCCTCCGCCCGAGGATGGCGTTTGCAGACGGGATATCGAGGAGGTCTCCTGGCTCGGGGTCAATGATCGCGGAGCCTTCCCAGCGCGAACGCCAGTGGCAGGATTCCGCGATCTCGCCGCTTACAGTTGCGGGGGCAGCGCCGGCCTTGGCGAGCCACCTCGCCGCACCGGACTTCCCTGTCTCGAATCCGGCTCGGACGCTAGCACGCGGAAACCGGGCTGACGAGCGCGATCGCGCATTCGGCCCGAACGGGCAAAGTGCCGAACCGTTGACCGGGATCAATGCCGAGATTTCTCGGGATGCTTAAAAACACATCTCAACGGGGCTGGAAGGCTCGCTCGACAGTGGAGACGGAAATGGCCTTGACGCAGATCGATACCGCCGAAGACCTCGCGGCCTGGATGCAGCGCATGAATTTGACCCTGACCGCCGCGGCCGAGCAGCTCGGCCGCAAGCGCGCCACCATCTCCGGCTATATCAACGGCCTGACCGACATGCCGCAGAGCGTCGGCCGCCACGCCGCGATCATCGAGGCGGCCCGCCGCGGCCAGCCATTTCCCGGTCGCCAGGTCCGGAGCAGCGATCGCGCCGTCAACCGCATCGGCCAGTTGCAGACCGCCTGAGCCGCCGCCATCCGCCCATACGATCCCTCGTCTCCACGGAGAGTGACATGACCAGCTTTTCGCCCCGTACCCTCGATGCGCTCATCGACCTGGTCGAGATCAAGCTCAGCTATCTGGACGTGACCGATCGCGAAGACCGGATGGAGCTGCGGATCCTGCAGGTGGCCTTGGCCGAGCTCGAAGCCGGACGCGGCCGGCCGGCGGCAGCCCGCGGCGACAGCATGGCCGTCCACTGATTAAAATCAAGGCACCGGATCGAAGCTTATCAGCGCCGGCGCCTTATGCATGACTTCGGCCAGGATCTCCTCCGAAACTTCGAGATCCTGCTCCAGATCCGCCGGCAGCTTGCCTTCATGCTCCGGTGCCCGCAGCCGCTGATGCGCGCTGCTCATCGATTGCAGTTCCTGGGCAAAGCATTCCCGCGTTCCGAAAGGCAGAATCGGAATCGCCGAGAGCGCGAAGAAGAAATCCATCGAAGCCCGGATCATCAGCTTCAGCATCAGCCGCTCCCGCGCCAATAGCTGCTCCTGGATCCGAGTCGCTTCCTTGGCGCCGCTGGCGTCGAGCGACGCTCTGATCACGGCGGCAAGGGCGTAATATTCGTCGATGCTCGCACGATAAGCATGATATGGCGCGAAAGAGTGCGAGGCGATACCGGCCCGGGTACGCGCCGCGCGGGAAGCGACTTCGCGATAGCAATCATCGAGCGCGTTTACGAGTCGAGCGAGCTTGTGCCGTTGTTGTTCGACCATCTCTCCCGCAGGAGACCAGGCATCACATTCCGGTACGCCGGGCGGTCTCCGCTAGGAATTCCTCCATCGTATGGCATGCGATCGATTCGGCGCCTTGCTGCACGCTTTCGCCGATCCTGGCCTTGCGCGCATAATAGGCATCTTCGAGCCGACGGTAGGGAAATCCGTAGCTTAGCCCCTTATCGGCTACCCAAATGTCAAAACCATAGCCGCCTTCCTTCTTGATTACCGGCCCAAGCACAACAGGCATATTTCCATCCTCTTGAACTGGAGCGTCCGCAGAGGAAACCGGAAGTTTCTTAACGTCCGATTTCACTTCAACCGGAAATCGCTCACTGCGGTGACCCGAGCAGGATCAAGCAATTTGCGAGCCAATTCAGGATTGCGCTCAACGCCGGAGTATGAAGTCGGCGGTGTCGCGCCGCTGCTCCCAGGCACGGCGCTGCAACAGCGGCGTGTCGTCCTCGTGCGCCGGATATCCCAGACAGAAATAGCCGATCAGACGCCATTCGGCCGGCACATCGAGGCCGGCCGCCACCGCCGCCGGATTGAGGATCGAGACCCAACCGAGCCCTATCCCCTCGGCCCGCGCCGCGAGCCACAGCGTGTGGACGGCGACGACGGTCGAATATTCGGCCATTTCGGGCATGGTGCGCCGGCCGAGAAAATGTCCCTGGGTCGTCGCCCGATCCGAGAAGACCGCGAACTGCACCGGCGCCTGATCGAGGCCGGCGAGCTTGAGCCGCGCGTAGAGTGCCGCCTTGGCGCCCGACTGCTCTTGCAAGGCGGCTTCGTTGCAGCGTGCGAAATCGTCGCGAATCGCGGCGCGGCGGGCGGGATCCTCGACCAGCACGAAGCGCCAGGGCTCGCTCAGCCCGACCGAGGGCGCCAGCCGGGCGACCTCGACCAGCCGCTCGAAGCAACCCGCCGGCAAAGGTGCCGTGCTGAACTCGCGCACATCCCGACGCCAGGTCGCGAGCGCCCGCAATTGCGCGCGGAACGCGTCGTCGAAGGTGGGAGGTGTGTTCACGGCATGGTGGTCACGGCCGGATATTGATGCCGCCGACCCGCCAGACATGGCCGTGCTTGGCCGCCGGGTCGTCGAAATAATCGAGCTGTGTCAGCGATGTATTCTCGACGGTGAAGGCCAGCGCCAGTTCCGGCGACAGGTCGAGCGCGCGGGCGATGGCCGCACGGATAGTGCCGCCATGGGTGACGGCGATGATGGTCTGGCCGGCGAATTCGCGATTGAGCCGGTCGATGACGCCATGCACGCGCTCGGTAAGATCGGCGAAGCTCTCGCCGCCCGGCGCCCGCTCGCGTGCCGGCGCGAACCAGAAGCGATGATATTCCTCGCCCCGCGTCTCGGCCAGGCTGACATAGGTCTGCCCCTGCCATTCGCCGAAATGCTGCTCGGCCAGATCGGGCTCGACCCGGACATCGGGTCCGGGGAATTGCGCCGGCCCGGGCAGGCCGGCGGCGACGATCGCCGCCGCCGTCTGGTGGGTGCGCTTTAGGTTGCTCACGACCCAGACCGCCTCGCGCGGCAGCTTGGCCGCCAGACGCTCGAAGGCGGCCGCATCGTCGGTGACACATTCGAGATCGCTCTGGCCGTAGCAGCAGCCCTTGTTCACCACGACCGGCGCGTGGCGGACCCAATACCAGCGTGTCGACGGGATATGCACGCGCCCACCGGAAATGCTCGACATCGACGATCCTTCACATTGCAGCGCCGGCAGCGAGCAGCACGGCGATTTCCGCCGTCTGCTCGGCGGCGCCCAGAACATCCCCGGTGTAGCCGCCGATCTGGCGGCGGGCAAGCATGGCGACCGCCGCCATGGCGGCGACCGCAAGCGGCGCCGTCAGCACGCCGCGCCAGAAACCCAGTCCGGCGAGCAACAGCCCGAGCCCGACAAGGGCGGCGGCGACCGAGACGGAAATCGACGGCAAGCCGGCCATGGCGCCGAGCCCCCCCGGCCGCACAGGTTCGAGGCCGCGCATCAGCGTCGGCAGGCCGGCACGCCCGACCGCGTGAGCCGCGACCAGCGCTCCCAGAAACGGCCATCGCCCCTGCCCCAGCACCGCCACCAGGCAAGATGCCCTCAAGGCGACGCTGACGAGCAGAGCGAGGACGCCATAGGTGCCGATCCGGCTGTCCTTCATGATGGCGAGCTTCTGCTCGATGGTGCGGCCGCCGCCGAAACCGTCGGCAGTGTCGGCGAGCCCATCCTCGTGAAGCGCGCCGGTCAGCAGCATGGTGGCGGCCAAGGCGACGAGCGCTGCGACGGATACCGGCAGTCCGAGCGACGAGGCGGCGAGGCCCGCCCCGGCGCCGAACGCGCCGATCAAGGCCCCGACCAACGGGAAGGACCAACTCGCCCGGGCCAGCGCGTCGTCGGGCCAGCTCATCCGGATCGGCAGGCGCAGCCTGGTCAGGAACATGAGGCCGGCGGCCGCCTGGGCAACCGGTCCGAACCCGTCTTCGGGTTCGAGGATCTGCCGGAGCCATGCGCCGGGCGAGGGACGAGAACTTGTCGGTGCTGCCATTCCCTCTCGATGCCCGCCGCGACATGGACTTGGAGTCGGCCTCCATGTTAAGCGCCGGGCTTCGCAATCGAGAAGGAATTCCCGCGCCATGGCAGCCGAAGCTACTTTCGACGAGATGCGCAGGGTGCTGGCGTCGCTGCCGGGACCGGATCTCGAAGCCGGTACGGCCGCGGCATTGCGCGAGCGGCAGCTGACCAAGCCGGCCGGCGCGCTCGGCCGGCTCGAAGAGCTGGCGGCTTGGCTCGCGACCTGGCAGGCGAAGCACCCGCCGGTCGTGCGCCATCCGCGCACGGCGGTCTTCGCCGCCAATCATGGTGTCGCGGCCCAGGGCGTCTCCGCCTACCCGGCCGATGTGACGGCGCAGATGGTGCAGAATTTCATCGCCGGCGGCGCGGCGGTGAACCAGCTCTGCGAAAGCGTCGATGCCGATCTCCGGGTCTATGAGATGGCGCTCGACCAGCCGACCCTCGATTTCAGCCGCGAGCCGGCGATGGACGAGACGGGCTGCGCCCGAGCCATGGCCTATGGCATGATGGCGGTCGAGCCGGGGCTCGACGTGCTGGCGCTGGGCGAGATGGGCATCGGCAACACGACCTCGGCCGCGGCGGTCTGCCTGGCGCTCTTCGGCGGCACGGCGGCCGACTGGGTCGGCCCCGGCACCGGCGTCGACGGTGACCGCCTCGCCCACAAGATCGCGCTCGTCGAGCAGGCGGTGGCGCTGCACCAGCCGGCCATGACCGATCCGCTCGAGGTGCTGCGCTGCGTCGGCGGGCTTGAGCTCGCCGCCATCGCCGGCGCCATCCTGGCCGCCCGGCTCGGGCGAGTGCCGGTCGTCCTCGACGGCTTCGTCTGCACCGCCGCCGCCGCCGTGCTCCACGCCGCCGACAAGCGGGCGCTCGATCATTGCGTGGTGGCGCACCGCTCGACCGAGCCCGGCCATACGCGGCTCCTCGAAATCATCGGCAAGGCGCCGCTGCTCGATCTGGGCATGCGGCTGGGCGAAGGCTCCGGCGCCACGCTCGCTATCGCCATCCTGAAAGCAGCAGCCGCCTGCCACGCCGGCATGGCGACTTTCGCGGAAGCCCAGGTCAGCGGCAAATCGTCCTGAGGCATCGCTTTCCGCGGCCCGGATGCGCGCGTATCCGGCAGGAGCCCTTGCCGGGGCGCCCGTCCCTCCCAACATTGGGCGAGACAAGACGGCAGCCGCGCATGACCGGAAGATGAAGGCAGTGATCAGGGACGCGATCGAGCCCGGCGAAAAGCCGGAGCCGACGCTGCTGCCTTTCACGGCAGAGCGCGGGCGCATCAACCTGCGCACGCTGATCATGATCCGCTGGATCGCGGTCATCGGCCAGGCGATCACCCTGCTGATCGTGCATCTGGCGCTGGGCTTCACCCTGCCGCTGGAGATCGCGCTCGGCGTCGTCGCCGCCTCGGCTCTCATCAACATCGCCAATTCGCTGCAGAAATCCGGCTCGGTTCGGCTCGGCGACCGCGATGTGACGCTCTATCTCGCCTATGACGTGATCCAGCTGGGCGCACTCATCTATCTGACCGGCGGCCTGCAGAACCCCTTCGTCCTGCTGCTGCTGGCACCGGTCACGGTCGGCGCCACGATCCTGTCGCGCGCCTCGACCATCATGCTCTCCATGGTCACGGTCGCGGTCATCACCGGCCTCGCCATCTGGCACCTGCCGCTGCCATGGGACGAGGACCTGCTGCAGCTTCCGGCGCTCTACATCATGGCCGTCTGGCTGGCCATGACGCTCGCGACCATCTTCATCTCCGCCTATATCTGGAGCGTCACCGAGGAAGGACGGCGCATGAGCGACGCGCTGGCCGCGACCCAGCTGGCGCTCGCCCGCGAGCAGCGCGTCTCGGCCGTGGGCGCGCTTGCCGCCGCCGCCGCGCACGAGCTGGGCAGCCCGCTCGCCACCATTGCCGTCATCGCCAAGGAGCTGGCACGCGAGCTGCCGGAGAGCGACCCTTTCGCCGAGGATGCGCAATTGCTGCTGTCGCAGACCGCGCGCTGCCGGACCATCCTCGCGGAGCTGTCGCGCCAGCCCGAGGCGGATGGCGGCGCGCCTTATGCCCGGTTGCCGATCAGCGTGCTGGTCGAGGCGGCCGGCGAGCGCCACCGCAACGGCCCGATCGACGTGGTCTACCGGACCGTGGGTGCGCCGGCCGAGCAGCCGGCCGTGGCGCGCAGCCCCGAGATTCTGCACGGCCTCGGCAATTTCATTCAGAATGCCGGCCAATTCGCCAAGCGCCGCGTCGAGGTCACGACCTCTTGGGACGGGCGGAAGGTCTCGGTCGACGTCAAGGATGACGGGCCGGGCTTCGCCGCCCAGATCCTGGCCAGGCTGGGCGAGCCCTATCTCAGCGGGCGCGGCGAGACGGCCGAGCATATGGGGCTCGGCATCTTCATCGCCGAGACGTTGCTGCGCCGCACCGGCGCCACAGTCGAGTTCGACAATGCACCGGGCAGCGGCGCCCATGTCCGCGTCAGCTGGCCGCAACGTTCATTTACTGTGAGAAGCGGCGCGCTCGGCGCGGCGCGCGATTTCGAAGAGGCTATTCTATCATGACCTATGCTGAAACCTCCCTTGCCGAACGCCCCGCACCGGTCGATCCCGATCTCGTGACGCTCGACGGCCTGCCCGAGAGCGAACGCAGCCTGTTGATCGTCGATGATGACTCGCCGCTCTGCCAGCGCCTCGCCCGCGCCATGGAGCGCCGCGGCTTCATCGTCGCCACCGCCGACAGCGTCGCGGGCGGCGTGGCCGCGGCAGGCGAGACGCCGCCGGCCTTCGCGGTCGTCGATCTCAGGCTGGCGGACGGCAACGGCCTCGATGTCGTGGGTGCCATCCGCCGCGCCCGGCCTAATTCGCGCGTGGTCATGCTGACCGGCTACGGCAATATCGCCACCGCCGTGGCGGCGGTGAAGGCCGGCGCCCTCGACTATCTGCCGAAGCCGGCGGATGCCGACGCGGTCGAGCGCGCGCTCCTGACCCGCGGCGCCTCGCTGCCGCCGCCGCCGGAAGACCCGATGTCGGCCGACCGCGTCCGCTGGGAGCATATCCAGCGCGTGTTCGAGCAATGCGACCGCAACGTCTCGGAGACGGCGCGGCGCCTGAAGATGCATCGGCGCACGCTGCAGCGCATCCTGTCGAAGCACGCGCCGCGCCACTGACCGCTCGATGCTGAGCCGCCTGTTCAGGCGGGCCGCGTCGGGCCCGCCGCCTTCGGGACCTCCCGGCACGCGGCTCTATGCCGTCGGCGATATTCACGGCAGGGTGGATCTGCTCGCCCAGATCCACAGCCAGATCCTGGCCGATGCCGCCGAAGCGGATGCGGCGCGCCATGTCGTGATCTATCTCGGCGACTACATCGATCGCGGACCCGCCTCCAAGGGCGTGGTCGATCTGCTGCTGCACCATCCGCTGCCCGGCTTCGAGGCGGTTCATCTCAAGGGCAATCACGAGCAAGCCCTGCTCGAATTCCTGGAAAATATCGAGACGGCGCCCGACTGGCTGAGCTTCGGCGGCGCCGCCACGCTCGCGAGCTATGGTGTCGAGCTCGACGACAAGGCGGGCGGCCTCGCCGTGCTGCGTCGCGCCCAGGCCGAGCTGCGCCATTCCATGCCGCGCGACCATGCCGATTTCTATCGCCGGTTGAAGCTCTCTCATCAGGAAGGCGATTTCTTCCTGGTCCATGCCGGCGTTCGGCCGCATGTCCCGCTCGAAGCGCAGAGCGAGGAGGATCTGTTATGGATCCGGCACGAGTTCCTGCAGAGCAAGGAACGCTTCGGCAAGTTCATCGTGCACGGTCATACCATCACCGAGGTCCCCGAGATCAGGCCGAACCGGATCGGCATCGATACCGGGGCGTTCCACACCAACCGCCTCACCTGCCTGGTCGTCCAGGACGCCGAGTTCGACTTCCTGCAGAGCTGATCAGGAACCGAGCCAACGCTCGGCCCAGCCGAGCCCGGACAGCGTGCCCGCGGCCGGCCGATATTCGCAGCCGATCCAGCCTTGATAGCCCAGTGCATCGATCCGATCGAACAGATAGGGGTAATTGACCTCGCCACGATCGGGCTCGGTCCGGTCCGGCACGCCGGCGATCTGCATATGGCCGATCAGCGGCGCGAGCGCGCGGAGCCGGGTGGCGAGATCGCCCTCCATCACCTGACAATGGTAAAAATCGAGCTGGAGGCGAAGGTTGGCGGCGTCCACCGCCTCGATGATCGTCGGCGCTTCGCTCGGGCGATTGAGGAAATAGCCCGGCATGTCGCGATCGTTGATCGGCTCGATCAGGATCGTGATGCCAGCCCCGTCGGCACGCGCGGCGGCATGCCGGAGATTGCGGATATAGGTGTCGCGTGCGGCGGCGAGATCGGTGCCGGGCGGGAGAATGCCGGCCAGGCAGTGGAGCCGCGGACAATCGAGCGCCTGCGCATACCGGATCGCCGTCTCCAGCGATGCCGCGAACTCGTCCTCCCGACCAGGCAAGGCCGCGAAGCCGCGCTCGCCCTTGGCCGGATCGCCGGCGGGCAGGTTGAGCAGCACCAGCTCGAGCCCGGTCTCGTCGAGACTGGCCGCGATCTCCGCCTCGGAATGGCCGTAGGGCGTCAGGATCTCGACGCCCTTGAAACCGGCATCGGCGGCGGCGGCGAAACGATCGGGAAACGGCAGCTCGGTGAAGAGCCAGGAGAGATTGGCGGCGAAACGCGGCATGACGACAGGCCCTCTAGAGCAAGATGATTTTAGGCCTATTCGGCCTAAAATCTGAATCTTGCTCTATCTCATATGGTTAGAGACCGATTCAGCGATCATGTCGAACCGACATGATCGCATCGGGCTCTAGCAAAAGGCGGGCCCGAGGTTCACGCGGTCAGCGGCAGCTCCAGCCCACCCAAAGGATAGTCGGCGATGACGGTGCCATCCATCGTTCCGCAGCTATAGCGCTCGAGATTCTCGCGCAGCATGGCGGCGGCCCCGCGCGCGATGCCGGTCGCGGCGAACTCCGCCAGCATCGCCACCCAGGTCGTGAGCCGGACGCCGGATGCGGTCATGCGGGCGATGCCGAGCCGCTCCGCCGTGATATCGCCGCTTGCCGAGGCGTCCAGCACGGCATGCAGTTGAAACCCGTCCTTGCGCGCCGCCAGCGCCGGCGCCGCGATACCGAGGCCGGGCACGAGGCCGGCCATGACGATCTCGCGCCGGCCGGTGCCTAGCACCGCCGCGCGAGACGCCGGATCGGACCAGAAATCGCTGGATTTGCGCGTCACGACCTTGCCGCGGCCGAACAGCTCGACCAGCTCGCCGGCGACCGGCCCGGCCCGTCGCGGCGACTGGGCCCCCAGCACGACCGGTACGTCGAAGGAGTGAGCCAATCTGGCCAAACCACTGATATTGTTTAGAAGAGCCGGCGCCTTACCGCCGGCGACGCGTTCGATCAGCCGATCCTGGCAATCGACGAGCACCAAAACCGCATCGCGCGGATGGAGGCGATCCGCGAATCGGTTATGGGGCACGTTAAGGTTCATCTCAGTCTCGCGCGTAACGATGCGTTAACGTTAATGAAGATTACCGAATCGGAAACCCTTGTCGAGCCCTTTCTTTAAAAAAGATTGATAAATTACGATGAGATAGGAAATGACTCTCACACGATGGCTCAGCTCGGTACGTGAGTCATGATCCGGACATGGTTGCAAGGGCTTGATGCTTACGCCAGCATGCAGCCTCCGCCGCCGCGAACCGATGGATGCCGCCATGCTCTATCCCGAGATCGATCCCTTCGCAGCCGGCCTGCTGCCAGTGGGAAACGGGCATCGGATCGCTTGGGAATGTTCCGGCAATCCGGCCGGCCTGCCGATCATCTTTCTGCATGGCGGCCCCGGCGGGGCGACACGGCCGATCCATCGCCGTTTCTTCGACCCGTCCACCTTCCGGATCGTCCTGCTCGACCAGCGCGGCTGCGGCAGGTCGGAGCCCTGGAGCAGCCTGGAAGGCAATAATCCCCAGACCCTGGTCGCCGATCTGGAGGCGCTGCGCCACCATCTCGGCATCGAGCGCTGGGCGCTCGCCGGCGGCTCCTGGGGCAGTTGCCTGGCAATGCTCTATGGCCAGACCCACCCCGACCGATGCCTCGGCTTTCGGCTGCGCGGCGTGTTCACCGGCCGCGCCTCGGAAATCGACTGGTGGTGGCGGCAGATCGGCGCGCTCTTCCCCGAGGCTTTCGAAGCGCTCGAAAATTCCTTGCCCGCCGATGAGCGCCACGACCTTCTGTCGGCCTATGCGAAACGCGCGGCCGATCCCGACGCGGCGATCCACACGCATGCGGCTCAGGCGCTCAAGCTCTTCTCCGCCCGCACCTCGACCTTCCGGCCCGATCCGGAGCTGATCGACAGCGCCACCGACCTCCATGCCGCCCTGCCGCTCACCCGCTTCTTCACCCATTACTGCGTGAACCGCTTCTTTCTGGAGGAAGGGCAGATCCTCGCCAATCTCGGCCGGATCAGCCATCTGCCCTGCGAAATCGTTCAAGGCCGCTATGATGTCGTGACGCCGCCGGCCACCGCCTGGGCCGTCCATCGGGCTTGGCCGGGCTCGCGGATCAGCATGGTCGTCGAAGGCAATCACACCGATCTGGAGCCCGCTATGATGGCGGCCATGGTCGCCGCGACCGACCGGCTGCGCGACCGGCTGATGCCCGGTCGGCGGTAAGTTCCGGCTTTACTTCCGCGCTTCGCCCGGCTTTCCTCTCGCCACCCCACATGCGCTCGAGGAATGCATCGATGAAGAAGACCCTGCTCGTTGCCGCCATCGCACTTGGTTTCGGCTCCGGGACGGCCTATGCCGCCGGCTCCTGCCCGGCCTTTCCGGCTCCGACGATCAAGTTCGAAGCCCTGCCCGGCACGCCTGAGCGCGACACGTCCAAGACGGCGAAGGAAATCTCCGCCGCCGCCGGCGACAGCTCCGACAAATGGCGGTACGAGAGCTACAATTCGGAAGTCACCGGCACGATGAGCCGCAAGGTGGCGATGCAGCAGCTGCCCGGCGGCGCCGGCATGTGCGGTGGCCTGGCCGAGGTCACCATCAAGCTCGGCTTCAAGCGCCAGATCGCCGTCGCCAAGGAGGCGGCCGACAATGGCTGCGTCGCGGATGCGTTCGCGAGCCAGGCCGAACCGGTGATCAAGAACGAGGACGCCACGCTGGCCGCCTTCGGCGCCTCTCTCGCCACGACCTACAAAGCCGATATCGCCGCCATCGGCACGATCCAGGGTGCCGACCAGGACGCCGTCCAAGGGCCGATCCGCGACAAGCTGTCGGCGCTGTTCAACGACAAGGTCTATCCGGCCTTCGAGAAGCAGGTCACCGAGGGTCGGAAATCCATCGACCTCAAGGATTGGAAGCCGGCCGATTGCAACGGCGACACCAAGAAGGTGGTCGCGTCGCTGAGCGGCACGCCGGCCAAGAACGCCGACACGAACAGCAACACCAACGTTGCCCCGCAGCAGCCCCGGCAGCCCACCTATAGCGGCGGACGCTGATCCGGCCCGAGGCCGGGCGGAGAGCGCCGCCCGGCCTCGATCTTTTGCCTCGCTTCAATTCGAGGGAGCGGACGCCATCTCCGCCAATTCCTTCGGGGAGAGGCCGTTCCGGATCGTCGCGTTCCGAAACGCGAGAGCCGCTCTATATTTGAATCGGCGCGTTTCGATCAGATCGATTCAATCTTGTCGGATCGTGCTCTAAAGTGCCGCACCCGAAATCCCCTGGCCAGCCGAAGACGGAGCAACCATGCCGGACGCCTCGCGCGACATCGACCCTCCCCGCCGCACGGTCCGGCTGGCCGAATATCGGCCGGCCGAATTCGCGATCGAGACGGTCGATCTCGTGTTCGAGCTGGGCGAGGAGAAGGCCTCGGTCAAGTCGCGCCTGACCATCCGCCGCAACCCGGCCTCGACCGAGCGCAGCGGCGCGCTCAGGCTCGACGGCGAAGCGCTGAAGCTGGTCTCGGTGGCGCTCGACGGCGAGACGCTCGGCGCCAACCGCTACCAGCTCGATGACGAGGCGCTGGTGCTCCCGGACGTGCCCGATCTGTTCACGCTCGATATCGAGACGAGCATCGAGCCGCAGAACAATACCGAGCTCAGCGGCCTGTTCAAATCCGGCGGCAGCTTCTGCACCCAATGCGAGCCGGAGGGCTTCCGCCGCATCACCTTCTTCCAGGACCGGCCGGACGTGATGGCGCGCTTCACCACCACCATGGTCGCCGACAAGGCGCGCTATCCGGTGCTGCTGTCGAACGGCAACCCTGTCGACCGGGGCGAGAGCGCGGGCGGCCGGCACTGGGCCAAATGGGACGATCCGCACCCGAAGCCGGCCTATCTCTTTGCCCTCGTCGCCGGCGAGTTCGCGGTCGTGCGCGACAGCTTCACCACCCGCTCCGGCCGCGACGTGGCGCTCGGCATCTGGGTCCGGCCCGGCGACGAGGATAAGTGCGCCCACGCCATGGCGTCACTGAAGGCCGCGATGAAGTGGGACGAGGATGTCTTCGGGCTCGAATACGATCTCGATGTCTTCAATATCGTCGCCGTCTCGGACTTCAACGGCGGCGCGATGGAGAACAAGGGCCTCAATATCTTCAACGCGAAATATGTGCTGGCCCGGCCGGACACCGCGACCGACGGCGACTATCAAGGCATCGAGTCGGTCATCGGCCATGAGTATTTCCATAATTGGACCGGCGACCGCGTCACCTGCCGCGATTGGTTCCAGCTCTCGCTCAAGGAAGGGCTGACCGTCTTCCGCGACCAGGAATTCTCGGCCGACATGAACAGCCGCGCGGTCGGGCGCATCGGCGAGGTGCGCATTCTGCGCGCCCGCCAGTTCACCGAGGATGACGGCCCGCTGGCACACCCGGTGCGGCCGGAAACCTATATGGAAATCAATAACTTCTTCACGGCCACGGTCTACCGCAAGGGGGCCGAGGTCGTGCGCATGATCCAAACCCTGATCGGGCGGGAGAATTTCCGCAAGGGCATGGACCTGTATATCGCCCGCCACGACAACAGCGCCGTCACGACCGAGGATTTCGTCCAGGCCATGGCCGACGCCTCCGGCATCGACCTCACCCGCTTCCAGCGCTGGTACGGCCAGGCCGGCACCCCCGTCGTGACCGTGTCCGACCATTGGGACGAAGCTGCGCGCCGCTATGAGCTGACGGTGCGGCAGACGACGCCGCCGACCGCCGGCCAGCCGGTCAAGGAACCGCTTGTCATTCCGCTCGCCATGGCGCTCCTCGACCCGGCCGGGGGCGAGATCGAGACGCGGCTCGAAGGCGAGGCCGAAGCCGTGGCCGGCACGCGCGTGCTGACCCTGTCGGAAGCCGAGCAAACCTTCCGCTTCGAGGATGTCGCGGCATCGCCGGTGCCGTCGCTGCTGCGAGGCTTCTCGGCGCCGGTCAAGCTCGACGGGCTCTCGCTCGACCGCCTGCGCTTCCTGGCACGCCATGACGGCGACACTTTCGCCCGCTGGGAAGCCGGCCAGCAAGTGGCGGCGCATGCGCTGATGACCCAGGTTTCCGCCTTCCGGCGCGGCGAGACCCTGACGCTCGATGACGGGCTGCTCGATCTGGTGCGGCACAATCTCGCCGACGCCGACAGCGACCCGGCCTTCGCCGCCGAGACGTTGATCCTGCCGGACGAGGAGCAACTCGCCGACCGCATGCCGATCGTCGATGTCGAGGCGATCCATGCCGCCCGGCGCTTCATGCTCGCCGGCATCGGCCGGGCGCTGCGGCCGGAGCTCGAAGCCGCCTATGCGCGCCTCGGCGATGACGGCCCCTATCGCATCGACAGCCGCTCGATCGGCCGACGGGCGTTGAGGAACGCCTGCCTCTCCTATCTCGCCGCGACCGAGAGCGATGCGGCGACGGCCCTGGTCAAGGCGCAGTTCGACCATGCCCGCAACATGACCGACCGGTTGGCGGCGCTGCGGCTGCTGGCGGCGCTGGACCGGCCGGAGCGAACCGAAGCCCTCGCCAAATTCCTCGAAGATTGGCGGCAGGAGGATCTGGTCGTCGACAAGTGGCTGTCCATCCAGGCGAGCTCGCCCCTGCCCGCCACGCTCGAGCATTGCCGCGCCTTGCTCGGCCATCCGGTCTTCGACCTCAAGAACCCCAATCGGGTGCGGGCGCTCGTCGCCGCCTTCGCCATCACCAACCAGCTTCGCTTCCACGATGCGAGCGGCGCCGGCTACGCTTTCCTCGCCGATCAAGTGATCGCGATCGATCCACTCAACGGCCAGTTGGCGGCACGACTGGTTCAGCCGCTCGGCACCTGGAGGCGCCAGGACCAGGAGCGGCAAGCAGCGATGAAGCGTGAGCTCGAGCGGGTATTGGCCGTGACCGGCCTGAGCAAGGGCACCTTCGAGATGGCCTCGAAGAGCCTGGCCTGAGCGGAGAACCGGGATGAAACGCCTTCTCGGCTTCCTGCGCATGCTGGTGACGCAGTTCGGCACCCTGATCCTGTTCTGGTCGCTGCTCTGGATTTTCGGGCTCAAGGTCGCCATCGCCGGCTCGGTCGTGTTCGTCCTGATCGACGGCGTCCGCCGGATCGCGACCCGCGCGGGCTTTCCCGCGATCTACCTGCTGACCAGCGGCCTGACGCTCGTCTTCGGCGCGATCGACCTCTATTCGCAGACGCCGTTCATGATCAAGTACGAGGCGGTGATCACCAACCTCGTGCTGTCCGGCGTCTTCGCGTTCGGCGCGCGCGGCGAGAAATCGATGCTTCAGGACATCGCCGAGCAGCAGAGCGGCGAGGCGTTCGAGGACCGTGCCGACATCCGCTATTTCCTCAAGCTCATGACTTGGCTGTGGGCAGGCTATTTCGCCTTTCGCGCCGGCCTCTATCTGTGGCTGGGCGAGATCATACCGATGGAGCGGCTGCTGACGATCAGACCGATCATCGGCTTCGTCACCTTGGGCGGCATGATGCTGCTGAGCTTCCAGGGCCAGCGCCTGTTCGCGCTCCTGGAGAGATGGGGCATGCTGCCGAAGGAGCCCGAGCAGCCGCCTGCCGTAGCCGCCCAATCCGCCGAATAGCGACGGCGCCCGTCAGTCCTTACGCCAGGCCTCACTCGCCGGGCGCCCACCTCCGTGGGCTTGGCTTTCGCGCCATGCGGCGCGCGCTCGCCGTCGCTCGCGATACCAAATCCCGATGAGTCGGGATTTGGTATCAGTCCTTGGCGAGCACCGTCTCGACCAGCTGGGCCCAATAGCTGGCGCCCAAGGGTAGGATCTCGTCGTTGAAGTCGTAATGGACCTGATGCAGGTTGCGGCCGCCCCCGCTCGGACCGGCGCCGATCACGATATAGGCGCCGGGCTTCGCTTCGAGCATATAGGCGAAATCTTCGCCGCCCATCACCGGCGGCACATCGGCATGGACGTTCCTGGGCCCCGCCACCTTGGTGGCGACGGCGAGCGCCTTGTCGAGCTGAGCCGCATGGTTGCGGGTGGAAGGATAGCCCTTGGTCCAAACGATCTCGGCCTTGCCGCCCATCGCTTCGGCAATGCCGGCGGAGATCCGCCGCAGAGCGGCTTCGGCCTCGATGCGGAGAGGCGGATCGAAGCTGCGCACGGTGCCGCGCAGCACTGCCGCATCGGCGATGACGTTGTAGGCGGAGCCGGCATGGAACTGCGTGACGCTGACGACCAGACTGTCGATCGGATCGGCGGTCCGGCTGGTGATGGTCTGCAGCGCCGTGACGATCTGAGCGGCGATCACGACCGGATCGATCGCCTTATGCGGCTGGGCGGCATGGCCGCCGCGGCCGGTGACCGTGATGTCGAACTCGTCGGTCGCTGCCATCATCGGCCCGGCCCGGCCACCGAACTCGCCCACCGGCATGCCGGGTGAATTATGCATGCCGTAGACTTCGTCGACCGGGAATTTCTCGAATAGCCCGTCCCGAACCATGACCTCGCCGCCACCGCCGGACTCTTCCGCCGGCTGAAAGACGAAATGGACGGTACCGGCGAAATTCCGCGTCTCGGCCAGGTAGCGCGCCGCCCCCAGCAGCATGGTCGTATGGCCGTCATGGCCGCACGCATGCATCTTGCCCGCATGCTTGGAGGCATGGGCGAAGCCGTTCGCCTCCTGCATCGGCAGCGCATCCATGTCGGCGCGGAGCGCGATCGCGCGATCGCCGGGCTGGCTGCCCTTGAGCGTGCCGACCACGCCGGTGCCGGCGAGGCCGCGATGCACCTCGATGCCGAACTCGGCGAGCTTCTGCGCCACGATGCCGGAGGTCCGGTGCTCCTCGAAGGCGAGTTCCGGATGCTCGTGCAGGTCCTGCCGCCACGCCGTCAGGTCGGCATGGAAATCGGCGATGCGATTGGTGATCGGCATGTCCGGCTCAGCGCGCCAGCAAGGTTTCGACCAGCTGCGCCCAGTAGCTGGCGCCGATCGGTAAAAGCTCGTCGTCGAAATCGTAATTGACCTGATGGAGCTTGCCGCCCTCGATTTCCGGTCCGGTGCCGATCAGGACATAGGCGCCGGGCTTCGCTTCGAGCATATAGGCGAAATCCTCGCCGCCCATGGTCGGCTCGACATCGCCGATGACCTTGTCGGCACCGACCAGGTCGGCGGCGACCGCGAGCGCCTTGCCGAGCTGGTCGGCATGGTTCCGCGCCGCCGGATAGCCCGTGTAGTAGGTGATCTCGGCGCTGCCGCCCATGGCCGCGGCGATGCCGCCGGCGATCGCCCGGATCGACTGCTCCGCGGTCTTGCGCAGGCCGGGGTCGAAGGTGCGGATGGTCCCGCGCAGCACCGCCTCGTCGGCGATGACGTTGTAGGCGGAGCCCGCATGAAACTCGGTGATGCTGATCACCAGGCTGTCGATCGGATCGGCGGTGCGGCTGGCGATGGTCTGGAGCGCCGTGACGATCTGAGCGCCGATGACCACCGGATCGACGGTCTTGTGCGGCTGCGCCGCGTGGCCGCCTTTGCCCCGCACATGGATGTCGACCCGGTCGGTCGCCGCCATCATCGCCCCGACCCGGCCGGCGATGGCGCCGAACGGCAGGCCCGGCATGTTGTGCATGCCGTAAACCTCGTCGGCCGGGAATTTCTCGAAGAGCCCGTCCTTGACCATCGCCTCGCCGCCGGCGCCGCCTTCCTCCGCCGGCTGGAAGACGAAATGGACGGTACCGGCGAAATTCTTGGTCTCTGCCAGGTAACGGGCCGCCCCCAGCAGCATGGTGGTATGCCCGTCATGGCCGCAGGCATGCATCTTGCCCGGATTCCGCGAGGCATGGGCGAAGTCGTTCGCCTCGCTCATCGGCAGCGCGTCCATATCGGCGCGGATCGCGATGGCGCGGTCGCCCGGATGGTTGCCCTTGAGCGTGCCGACCACGCCGGTCTTGCCCAGGCCGCGATGTACCTCGATGCCGAATTCGGCGAGCTTCTGCGCCACGATGCCGGAGGTCCGATGCTCCTCATAGCCGAGTTCCGGATGCGCATGCAGATCGCGCCGCCATTCCGTGAGATCGGGGTGGAAATCGGCGATTCGGTTGACGATCGGCATGGCGCACACGTCCTTCGGCTCAGGCGACAGGGGAATGGCAACCATAGCTTGGGCGCGAGAGCGAGCAAGGATTTTCAAGACCCCATGGGGGCAGGGCATTTTTGGGGCGCATACGGATGCAACCCGGACCGATCATTAACCCTATTTCAGGGCGCCAAAGACTTTTTGTTTCTTATCAAATACTTAATTGGATAAAATGACGCCTCGAAGTTTACTTTTCCATCCTTTATTGCACCCAGCGGTGCTGTCGCCGGTTACGCTATAAGGAGAGTGCGGACGAGGAGAAACCACTCAAATGCGCAGGCTTGCGGCCCACCAAGAGGCCGAACCGGACGGGGAGTCCGAACGGCAGGAACGGACCCAGGAGTCCCGGATCGCCGAGCTGGAGCGACGAAACGCCGCGCTCGGCGAAGAGGTCGAGAAGGCGCGGCGCGTATCCCGTCGGCTGCTGGCGGAACGGGATCGAGCCCGCGAGGCCGACCGCACCAAATCGATGTTCCTGGCGGCGATGAGTCATGATCTGCGCACGCCGCTCACCGCCATCCTCGGCTTTTCCGACCTGATGATGAATGGCGTGTTCGGCCCGGTCGCCCATTCCCGCTATCAAACCTATATCGAGGATATTTATAAGAGCGGCCAGCTCCTGCTCGGGCTCATCAACAATATCCTCGACCTGTCCAAGATTTCGGCCGGCAAGCGCAAGCTGGAACCGCGCCGTCTCGACGCCAAGACCATCGCCGAGGAATGCCTCGCCCTGGTGGCGCGCGCCACCGGCGGCCGCGACGTGACGGTCGACATCCTGGTCACGGGCGACGGCACCGTTCATGCCGACGATCTGGGCTTGCGCCAGATCCTGCTCAATCTTCTGTCGAACGCCGTCAAATTCACGGCGGAGGGCGGCCATGTCGATATCGCCATCGCCGATGGGCCGAACGAAGGCACGGCCATCACCGTGACCGATACCGGACCGGGCATGGACGAGGATGCGATCCGCGTGGCGCTCGCCCCGTTCGGACAGGTCGCCGGCGATCGTCGCCTGGCCGGCGGCGGCACCGGCCTGGGCCTGCCCATCGTCGTTCGGCTGATCGAGCTTCACGGCGGCCGTTTCGCCATCGTCAGCGAGCCCGGCAACGGCACAACCGTCAGCCTGTGGTTCCCGCCGCCCGCTGCTCCGAAGATGTGATGCCGGCGCGCCGGGGCTCGACTTTCGCGCAGCACTATGCTCACTTCCGGCCGAACCGCCCTTGGCGAAGATGACCGGATGATGGAAATGCGCCTGAACCCGCCCCGCCCCGACCGCGGCGTGATCGTCGCCCCGTCGATCCTCTCGGCCGATTTTCTCGAACTCGGCGCCCAGATCGAAGCGGTCGACCGCGCTGGCGCCGATTGGATCCATGTCGATGTCATGGACGGCCGATTCGTGCCCAACATCACGATCGGCCCGCCGATCGTGGCGGCCGCGCGCCGCGCCACCAGGAAGCCGCTCGACGTGCATCTGATGATCGTCGAGCCGGAACGCTATGTCGCCGATTTCGCCAAGGCCGGCGCCGACCACATCCTGGTCCATGCCGAGGCCGGCGCCACCACGCATCTGCATCGCACGCTGGCGCAAATCCGCGATCTGGGCAAGAAGGCCGGCGCGGTGCTGAACCCCGCTACGCCGCCGGACGTGCTCGATTACGTGCTGAAGCTGTGCGACATCATCCTGGTCATGTCGGTCAATCCCGGCTTCGGCGGCCAGAAATTCATCCCCGAGATCCTGCCCAAGATCCGCTATCTGCGCATGGCCTGCAACGAGGCCGGGCTCGATACCTGGATCGAGGTCGATGGCGGCATCACGCCGGAAACCGCCCCGCTGGTGATCGAGGCCGGCGCCGACGCGCTGGTCGCAGGCTCGGCGATCTATGGCACCGACGACTACGCCAAGGCCATCGCCGCCTTGCGCCCTTCCGTGAGGGTATGACCATGACCGAGCAAGATCCTGCCCTCGCCTTGAAGCGCGCCGCCGCCGAGCATGCCGCCGCCGCCGTCGAGGACGGCATGGTGCTGGGCCTCGGCACCGGCTCGACCGCGAAGCTGGCGGTCGACGCGCTGGCCCGGCGGATGCGCGAGGAAGGCATCCGCATCACCGGCATCCCGACCTCCGAAGCGACGGCGGCCCAGGCGAACAGCCTCGGCATCCCCCTCACCGATTTCGCCCATCACACTGAGATCGATCTCACCATCGACGGCGCCGATGCGGTGCAGCGCGGCACGCTCGACCTGATCAAGGGGCTGGGCGGGGCCTTGCTGCGCGAGAAGATCGTCGCCGCCGCGTCCAAGCGGATGCTGGTGATCGTCGATGAATCGAAGCTGACCGAACCGTTCGGCGGCCATACCCCCGTGCCGGTCGAGGTCACCCGCTTCGGTTGGCAATCGACCGAGCGCCGGATCGCGGCGCTCGGCGCCAAGCCCAAGCTCCGGCGCAGCGGCGACGGCCAGCCGCTGGTGACCGACGGCGGCAATTTCATCCTCGATTGCGATTTCGGCCCGATCGCGGATGCCGCCGGTCTCGCCCAGCGGATCAAGTCCCAGGTCGGCGTGATCGAGACCGGCCTGTTCATCGGCCTCGCCACGGAAGTGATCATCGCCGCCCCCGGCGGGGTCACGACGCTGAAGCGGGGCTGAAGGCCGGCGTCCGGCTTCCTCAGGGACTTTTTGCGGCCACGCTCTGGAAGTCCATGACGATCCGGCCGGCGAGGCGGTCGAGGATCGCGTCAGTGAGGGCGACGACCTCTTCGTCGGTGGCAACGGCCCCCTCTTCGGAGAGTGAGGCGCGGCCATGAGTAATCGGGAGGTCTTCCCCTTTCGGAACGATCGTCCAGTTCGCTTCGAGAGCGACCGTGCCGCTGGCGCTCACATCCAGACGGCTGATGTCGATCGCGAGCCGGAAGCTGGGCGGCGTGACCTGGGGCTGGCCGGTGACGAGCATGTCCGGCCGCAGCGCCGCCAGGCGGGCCGCGATCAGGTCGGTCGCGCCGATGGAGAGCCGGCTGCTCCAACGCCCCTCGCTGCTGCGGTCGATCTGGTTGCCGCGCCGAACGACGATGTCCTGCGTGTCCAGATAGTCGGGAAGCGCCACCCGGCGGACTTCGACGATCGGCGTCGACGGGGCAAATGGCGCATCGGCAGCGGGGGCCGCACCTGCGGCGATCGCGGGGCCGCCCAGGGTATAGAGCTTGACGGGCGGCGCGGCGCAACCTGCCGGCAATGTCAGCAGCGCCAGGGAGAGGGATAGCCCCATTAGGCAGGTAGGGGCGGAAGATGGGGCTTTTCTCACGGCTTGCGTCCCGACAGAAGCAGTTGCGGATTGCGTTCGACATCGCTTGCGAAGCCGCGAAGCGCCCCCGCTGCCGCGGCCAGGTCGCGCAGCACCGAGTCGAGATTGGCGCGGTCGACGGAGCGGGTGGAGACTATCTCGTGCAGATCGGCGAGGGATTGCCGCACCTCCGTGACCGTCTTGTCCGAATTCGCCAGAAGGGCATGGAGGTCGGCGCCCCGCGCATCGATCTGGCGGGCCCCCACCTCGACAAGCTTGTCGATATCGCCGAGGGTAACGGCAAGCCGCTGCTGCAGATCGCCGATCGCCTGGGTAGCCGCGTCCAAAGTCGCTTTTGAACGATCGGAGGTTGCCTTTAGGCTCTCGATCAGCGTCGGCAGGTCGGTGTCCAGCCTTTCCGCCAACTGGCGGATGCTTTCCACGGAGGCATTGGCGTTGTCGGCCAGCTCCTTCAGCGGCAGCTGCGACAGGGTCTGCTGCGCCTTCTGAATGGCGGATTGGCGCGCCGGGATTTCCGGCAGGTCCGTGAAGCCGGGATGAAAGACCGCCGGCGAAGCCGCATCGAAATCGAGGTCGATCTGAGACTGGCCGGTGACGAAGCTCTGTATGTTGAGCTCTGCGCGCAACCCGTGCTGGATGAGTTCGGTAAGCTGAAGCGGCTCGCTGCTATGGGCAAGGCGCACCTGGTCCGGCTGCAGTTCCAAGGTCACCGGGATGAAAGCGGCATAGGCCTGCTGGTCGAACTCGATCGAGATGCCGCTGACGGCGCCGACGCGGACGCCGCGAAACGTCACCGGGGCGCCGACGGCGAGCCCGCTGGCCGAGCCTTGGAAGATGACGACGGCGCGCTGGGAGGTGGAGAAGGGATGGAAATTTCCGAAGAGAACGAAGGCGGCGACGCCGAGGGCTATCCCGCCCAGCACGAACGCGCCGACGATCGTCTGCCTGTTTGCCATGGGGGTCAGCCTTTCCTGTCGGGAATGCCGTCGGTGGATTCG
Organism: Aliidongia sp.; assembly: GCA_035539155.1. Classification (GTDB taxonomy): domain Bacteria; phylum Pseudomonadota; class Alphaproteobacteria; order ATCC43930; family CGMCC-115725; genus JAXDMU01. The sequence goes on from DATLIZ010000019.1 coordinate 174,721, forward strand.
CGGCGCATGAAGGCGCTCACCCGCGGATCCCGGCAATGATCGCGCAGCCATGATGGCGAGCCATTCGCGATCGGGGTCTTCGTCGGGGCATCCAGGAAGATGCCGTCATCGGCGATCGCGAACAGGCTGGGCAACTCGTGGCTGACAATCAGGATCGTAGCCCCCAGCCCGTCGCGCAGATTGACGATCAGTTCGTCGAGCCGCGCCGAACTGATCGGATCGAGACCTGCCGACGGCTCATCGAAGAACAGGATGTCCGGATCGAGCGCAAGCGCGCGGGCCAGGCCGGCGCGCTTGCGCATGCCGCCGCTGAGCTCGGAAGGATACTGGTCGATGGCGGGCAGCATGCCGACGAGGCCGAGCTTGAGCTCCACCTGTCCGCGGATCGTGCGCGCGTCGAGCGGCGTGTTCATCTGCATCGGCAAGGCGACATTCTCGCCCACGGTCATGGAACTCCAGAGCGCGCCGCTTTGAAACAGCACGCCGAACCGCCGGGCGATCCGCGCCCGGTAGCCGCCGTCCCCGCCCCAGTAATCCTCGCCATCGACCCGGTATTGGCCGGCTCTCGGGGGAAGCAGGCCGATCATGCTGCGCAGCACGGTGCTCTTGCCGCAGCCCGAGCCGCCCATGATGGCGAAGATGCTGCCCTTGCGTACATCCATCGAGATATTCTGCTGAATGATCTTCGGGCCGTAAGCCAAGGTGAGGCCGCTCACGGACAGCAAGGTTTCGCGCCGGTCCTCCGCGGGGCTGGCGATAGACATCTCAGATGTTGATGGCATTGGCGATCACGGCGAAGATGGCGTCGATGGCAATGACGCCGACGATGCCGACGACGACAGCACGGGTCGCAGCGATGCCGACATCGGCGGCGCTGCGTCCGGCCTTGAGGCCGATGCGGCAGCTCGTCAGGCCGATGAAGCCGGCGAAAACGATCGACTTGATGAAGCCGAACACGAACTGGTCGAGCTGCACGGCGCCGAGCGTCTGGTTCAGATAGCCCGTTGCCGTCACATTGAGCATGGCCACCGAGACGACGCAGCCGCCGGCCATGCTGACGAGGCAGCCATAGAGGTAGAGCAGCGGCATCGTCGCTATGAGGGCGAGAACCGACGGCAGGATCAGATAGCTCGATACCGGAATGCCCGACACGGTCAGGGCGTCGATCTCCTCGTTCCCTTCCATGGTCGCGATGCGGGCGGCATAGGCACCGCCCGTGCGGCCGGCCATGATGATGGCCGTCATCACTGCCGCCATCTCGCGCACCATGGCGATGCCGACCAGATTGGCGACATAGATGTCGGCGGCGAATTTCTTGAGCTGGACAGCGCCGACGAAGGCGAGGATAGCGCCGACCAGGAAGTTGACGATGCTGACGATCAGCAGCGACGAAGGGCCGGCGTCACGGATGTTGGCGAGAAGATCCGATGCCCGCATTCGGCTTCTGCCGAGGAGGGCACCGAGGCTGCCGCCGGCCACTGTGGCGCCGAGCTCGGAAACCGTGCCGATCTCGGTAAGGCTGTCGAGGGTCCTTCGGCCGATCTCCGCTACCGGCGCGAACGGGGCGCGGCGCGGGGGTTTCTGCTCCAGCGGCCGGTCGGGCAGGAGATCGAGGAGCTTTCGCGCGGAAGGCGGCAGGGTATCGCTGCGGAAGTCGAACCGGGCCTGGGTGGCGGCCTGCTTGACCGCCCACAGAAAGCTGACGAGCGCGGTGTTCCAGCGGCCGAGACCATCCGTTCGGAACATCAGCGGCCGGTCCGCGCGCGCCGATTTCAGCCCGTCGGACGGAAATTGGGCGGCGCTGTCGCCGGGAACCGTCCAGTCGCCCGAGAGCACGAGCAGATTCTGCTGGTCGGTCGCCTCGAGCCGCCATTGCGGATGATCGGTGGTTGGTCTGTCCATGAGGTCCGACGAGTTCATCCTGGAGTGGCCACGACATTCGTCCGACCGGAAGCATCGGCCAGCAGCCGTTGTTGCCGATAGGCGCGGGGGAGGCAAGCAGGCAAATGGGTATGGTGACCGTCAAATAGGGATAATTTCGCCGAGATCTCGCGGCCTTGGTCCGCTCCGGCTCGAAGTCAGAGCGGCTCGCGGCCGATGGCACGCGGTCCGCCCGCCTGATGCGAGGCGCGATAGGCGTCGCGGAAGAAGGTGTACCAGAAATAGAGGAGCCCGAGCGGCACGGCCACGTCGTAGAGCGCGTCGAGGCCGGGCACGAACTCGACCGGGACGGCGACGGCACCCGCCGCCACGGTGGCGCCGACGCGATAGCAGAGCGCGGTCAGCACCCGCTTCAGCGGATTATCGTTCGGCAGGCTCGAGACGATGACGATGAGCGCGACGAGGAGCGCGAACATCACCGCGACGAAAATCAGCAGGTCCCGAACGATCTCGGCAATGGCATCCATGACGGCCTCCTCGCCGCTAACGCGGCGCCCTCCCACTATGCGCCATCTCATGCCCGATGAGGCCTGCTGAAAGAAACTTGTCATATTCCAAGATGGTAACGGGCACCGAAGAACGCCCGTTCGTTGGCCTGAGGCGATCGTCGCCCGGTCAGCGCCTGGAGGCGGAATGCTCGTTCACTTCGTGCCCTCGTCGGACATCGTCATCGCGTTGCTCGTCTTCTGCTTCGTGATGGTCTTGGCCTTCGAGGCGACCAACGGCTTTCACGATACTTCCAACGCCGTCGCGACCGTCATCTACACCAATTCGCTGAAGCCGATCCCGGCCGTGATCTGGTCCGGCCTCATGAATTTCGTCGGCGTGCTGGTCGGCGGCATCGCCGTCGCCTACAGCCTGGTCGAGATCCTGCCGCCCGACGTGCTGACGCCGCCCGACGGTTCGCCGGCCGTGCCGATGCTGGTCTCGATCTTCGCCGCGGCCTTGTTCTGGAACGTGCTGACCTGGGCGTTCGGCATCCCCAACAGCAGCTCGCACTGCATCATCGGCGCGCTGATCGGCGTCGCCGCCGCCGATGCGCTGATGGGCGCGCGCGATCTGTCCCAAGGCGTCGATTGGAGCCAGATCTGGAGCGTGCTGCGGGCGCTCGCCCTCTCGCCGCTGATGGGTCTGGTGCTGGCCGGCGGGCTCTACGCCATCCTGCGCGCGGTGGTGCGGCGCGGCCATCTGTTCGAGCCGCCGGAAAAGGACAAGCCGCCGGTCTGGTGGCTGCGCGGGCTGCTGATCCTGACCTGCACCTCGGTCAGCTTCTCGCACGGCACCAATGACGGGCAGAAAAGCATCGGCCTCATCATGCTGACCATCATCGGCCTGATGCCGGGCACCTTCGCGCTCAATCCGCAATCGCTGGACGAGTTGCCGCAGTTGAGCCTGCAGGCCGGTGAGGCGATACCGCTCATCGAGAAATATGGCGACGATCTGAAGGACGCCGCCGTCAAATCCGCCGCGGCCCTGCGCGATGCCGGACCCGGGCTCGATGGTCAGGCAGCCGACCTCAAGGCCGGCAACGCCGAGCAGGCGGCCGAGCACGGCACCCGCTCCCACCTTCGGGGTGATGTCTATTTCGTGCTGTCGGAGCTTAAGCATGTCGGCGAGGTCAAGGATGCCGACCCCGCCGACAAGGCCAAGGCCGGAGACCTGCGCAAGCGCATGGGGGCTACGGTCCAGTATGCGCCGCTCTGGGTCCGACTGCTGAGCGCGCTCTGCCTCGGCGCCGGCACCATGGTGGGATATCAGCGCGTCGTGCGCACGCTCGGCGAGCGGCTCGGACGCCAGCATATGACGCCGGGCCAGGGCGCCTGCGCCGAGCTGGTCGGATCGGTGCTGATCGGCACCGCCGGCTTCACCGGCCTGCCGGTCAGCACCACCCACATCATCACCTCGGGCATCGCCGGCACCATGATCGCCGGCGGCCAGGGCGTGCGGCGCGCCACCATCGTCAGGATCGTGATGGCCTGGCTCTTCACCCTGCCGGTCACGATCCTGCTCGCGGGCGGTCTCTTCTATCTGCTCGGCGACCCGCGGTTCTAGAGCCGGGTCGGAATGGGTGGAAATCACCCATTCCGTGAATCCGTCTCTATTCAAACAGCTAGAGTACGATTCACGTACTCTAGATACTGGAGCCCATCGCCGCCTTGACCTTGGCCGGCGTGAACGGCACCGAGCGCAAGCGGGCGCCGACCGCGTCATAGACCGCATTGGCGATCGCCGCCGAAACCACGGCCGCCGACGGCTCGCCCGCTCCCCACGGCTTCTCGGTCGGACGGTCGATCAGATCCATCTCGATCTCCGGGATTTCCGGGAAGGTCAGGATCGGATAGCTCGCCCAGTCGCGGCTGGTGACGGTCGAGCGGTCGAAGGTCAGCTCTTCCTTCAAGGTCCGGCTGAGCGTCTGGATCATGTTGCCTTCGATCTGGTTGCGCACGCCGTCCGGGTTGATGATGAGCCCGCAATCCTGGGTCACGTAGAATTTGCGCGCCCGGATCTCGCCGGTCTTCCGGTTGACCTCGACCTCGGCGACCATGCCGACATAGGTTCGCACCAGCTCGTACTTGACATAGGCCATGCCGCGCCCGGTCGCGATGTCGCCGGAGGCCGCAGGCTTGCGCTGCCCCTGCTTCTGCCAGCCGGCGAGCTTGGCCAGCCGGGTCAGCGTCTCGATGCCGCGCGTATCGGCCGGATCGAGATGCTTCAGCCGGAATTCGAACGGATCGCCGCCGGTCTCGACCACGATCTCGTCGATGAGCGATTCATTGGCGAACGTGTTCTGAAGCCGGCCGGGCGAGCGGATCCAGGACGGGCGGAACGGCGTCTCGGCCAAACGGTGCGCCCGCGTGAGCACGTTCGGAAACTTATAGGGGATGGCCGAATTGTTGATGACGCCGCCCGGCGACATGACGGTCTCGTGCGGCTTGCCGGCAAGGCTCGCCGGAACCAGCGGCACGGTGCCGGCAACGCCGTCCGGCGTGTAGAAATCGCCCTGCCAGGCGATGACGTTGCCTTGCTCGTCGAGTGCCGCCTTGAGATCGACGAGGGTCGGCGGCCCTTTCGGGTCCCAGCCATGCTCGTCCGCCCGCATCCACTGCACGCGCACCGGCTTGCCGACCGCCTTGGCCATCAAGGCCGCATCGCCGGCCGCATCCTCGTGACCGTTCCGGCCGTAGCACCCGGCACCCTCGACATAGATGGCGCGGACATCGTCGGCCGGCAGGCCGAACATCAGCACGAGCTGCTGGCGCAGCGCGTGCGTCGCCTGCGAGGCGGTCCAGCAGGTGAGCTTGCCGTCCTTGAACTCGGCGACCGCGCAGGACGGGCCGATCGAGCCATGGGTGTGAATGGCGAAATCGTAGGTGGCGCTCAGCACCTTGCCGCCCTTCGCCAGCACGCCGGGCGCGTCGCCGACATTGCTCGTCGTGTCGGTCTTGTTGATCTTGGTGGCGCGAACATAGTCCCAGAGCTTGACTTGCTCGGGCAGGCCGGCCCAATCCGACCAGCTCGCCTTGAGCTGTGTCGCTGCTTGGATCGCCGCCCATTCGGTCTTGGCGACGATGCCGAGGAAATTGCCGTCGCGCACGATCTGGACGATGCCGGGGATATCCTTGATCGAGCCCTCGTCGACGCTCTCGAGGGTCGCTTCCATCGCCGGCGGCCGCACGACCCGGCCATGGAGCATGCCGGGCAGGCGGAAATCCTGCATGTAGGTGAATTTGGCGAAGATCTTGGGCGGGATGTCGAGCCGCGCCATCGATTGCCCGACCGTGTGATATCCCGCCGAATCCTTGAGCGGGGCATCCTTGTCGAGCTTGAGCGCCAGGGCCTTGCCGCCGACGAGCTCGCCATAGCGGATCCCGGCGCCGCCCTTCTTGGGCGTCACGGCGCCGTTCGCCGCCGCCAGATCGTCGGGGGTGGATTTCAGCCGGGCCGCCGCCTTCTCCAGCAGCGCCTTGCGTACCGTCGCCGCGGCCTGGCGCAGCTGCACGCCGCCATTCTGGATCGACAGGCTGCCGAAGGTCGGGCCCTGGTCGGGGGTCAATGCCGTGTCGCCCTGGACGATGGAAATGCTCGCGGTCGGCACCTCCAACTCCTCGGCGACCATTTGCGTCAGCGCGGTCTCGACCCCGGTGCCGAGATCGACCTTGCCGGAATAGACGATGACGCTGCCGTCGCGACGCAGCGCCAGGAAGGAATCGACCTCGTCGGCTGCGACGCCCTTGGCCGGCGGCAAGGTCTCGGCCAATGAAGGCGCCAAGCGCCCGGCGACGGCGAAGCCCACGAACATGGCGCCGCCCTGGAGCAGCGCGCGGCGGCTCGTCTCGATCTCGGACATGCCGGCCTCCCTATATCTCGGCCGCGGCGCGCTTGACCGCGCGCACGATCCGGACATGAGTGCCGCATCGACAGAGATTGTTGGCGAGCTCCTGCTTGATCTCGTCCTCGCTTGGATGCTTGTTCTTCGCGAGGAGCGCGGCCGATTGCATGATCATGCCGTTGATACAGTAGCCGCACTGCACCGCCTGCTCCTCGATGAAGGCTTTCTGCAGCGGATGCGGCTTCTTGGCGTCGCCCAGCCCGTCCAGCGTCACGACCTTGCCGGCGCCGACCGAAGAGAGCGGCGTGATGCAGGAGCGCACGGCCGCGCCGTCGATATGAACGGTGCAGGCGCCGCATTGCCCGAGCCCGCAGCCGAAACGCGGGCCGTGCAGCCCGAACTCGTCGCGCAGCACATAGAGCAAGGGCATGTCGGGATCATCGACGGCGACTTTCATCGGTTTTCCGTTCACGACCAAGCTTGTCATGTGGCTCATGTCGGTTTCCTTCGTCAAAATGTGGGTCGCCGGGAAGGCTGGCCGCGAGCTCGCCCGGCAAGCAAGGCGAGCTCAGATAAGGATCAGCGGGACCACTTCGGGCGATGCCCGAAGGGCTTGAGCCTAATGCGCGCCGAAGCCGGGAACAACATCCCGCCCTGCGTAAAATCGTTTCACGCCGGACCAATCTGGAAAAATGAAACTCGCTTTGTTCCGTTGTCGTTGAGATTGCCCGACCTATCTCATTGTTCATATTGAACGGATGCGGGCGAAGCAGGTTGCCTATGCATACAATGGAATGCAGTTGCGATCATGGGTGACGCTCTCTTAAGAACTCGCCCCTAGGCTCGAAGCCGGTCGAACGGAGGAAAACGACCATCATGTCGTTCGACGCGCTCATCTCCAAACTGACCGACCCGTCGCTGATCGCGATCGCCCGGCATTGGCGTGATGCGTGCGGTCTGCATGCGATGCCGGGTTGGCAGGATATCGATCCGACCGCGATCGCCCCCTATCTGCCGATGGTATGGGCCTGGCGCTTCGATCCGGCGCAAAACACCTTCATCGGCCGGCTGGCGGGCGACCGGATCGTCTCGATGCTGGGCCTTCATTCCCGCGGCAAGCGGCTGGAGGAGTGCTTCGCCCCCGAGCTCGTGCCGCTGATCATGACGCGTTATCGTAGGGTGCTGGACGGCCCGAGCTTCATGCGCGGCGAAGGGCCGATCTATCTCAGGATCGGCAAGCAAGGGCTCGGCGAGCGCGTCGTCCTGCCCTTGGCCAAGGATCATGTCCATGCCGACGGCATCCTGGGCGCCACGATCTACAAGCTGCAATTGCCGTTGAACCAGACCGGCGGCGGCGAGACCGATTACAGCCGAGAGGAGCTCGACTTCTTTCCGCTCGGTTGACCATCGCCCGGTCCCTCGGCAAGATGCCGGCGATGAGCCAAATCTCCAGAATCGGCACGGCCGGCGACGATACGCTCTGGGCGGTCGTAGCCTCGGTCGGGCGCACCGAACGGATCGCGGAGATCCACGCCAACCGCTCGGCGGCGCTCGACGACCGGGCGTGGCGGGAGCGGCAGGTCGCGGCCTATCGCAATCTTCTCGACTGGGCGAAGCAGCCGCTGCCGCGCTACAGCGTGGCGCCGATCCGGCGCGCCGATCTGCCGCGCAGCTGGCGCCCGTTGCCGGCCTTAGGCTTTTTGCGCGGTCGGTTCATCTGATCCCGCTACGGCCGGACCATCCCAAAAGAAATTCTTGACGCAGGCGTCATTTTTAGTGTGCTAATCGCACGAACAGGAGCGAATTCGTGGCCAAGATCACCTATATCGAGCATAGCGGCACAGAACATGTCGTCGAGGTTCCGAACGGACTTTCGGTGATGCAGGGCGCGGTCAACAACAGCATTCCGGGCATCGATGCCGATTGCGGCGGTGCCTGCGCCTGCGCCACCTGCCATGTCTTCGTCGATCCCGAATGGTATCCGCGCACCGGAACCAAGGACTCGATGGAAGTGAGCATGCTCGACTTCGCCAACGGCACCCAGCCGACCTCGCGGCTCTCGTGCCAGATCCTGGTGAGCGACGCGCTCGACGGGCTCATCGTCAGAATGCCGGAAAACCAACACTGACAATCTCGGGAGAACGGTCATGGGTGACGTAGAAGTCGAAGTCGATTACGACAAGATCCTCGGCACCGATCCCGCGACCGTTCCGCTCGACGAGATCAATGTCGGCCATCCCGGCCTGTTCCAGAGCTACCGCTTCTGGCCGTATTTCGAGCGGCTGCGCCGGGAAGCGCCGGTGCATTACTGCGCCGAGAGCATGTTCGGCCCCTATTGGTCGGTGACCAAGTACAAGGACATCATGGCGGTGGACACCAATCACGCGGTGTTCTCCTCCGAAGCCAGCCTGGGCGGCATCGCCATCCGCGATCAGCGCACCGATTTCACCATGCCGATGTTCATCGCCATGGACCCGCCGCGCCATGACGAGCAGCGCAAGGTGGTGAGCCCGATCGTGGCGCCGGAAAACCTGGCGAAACTCGCCGATCTCATCCGCTCCCGCGCCGGCAAGATCCTCGACGAGCTGCCGCGCGGCGAGACCTTCGACTGGGTCGACCGCGTCTCGATCGAGCTCACGACCCAGATGCTGGCGACCCTCTTCGACTTCCCCTTCGCGGAGCGGCGCAAGCTCACTCGCTGGTCGGACGTGGCGACGGCCGTTCCGGGCAACGGCATCGTCGAAACCGAGGAGCAGCGCCGGGAAGAGCTGCTGGAGTGCCTGACCTATTTCACCAATCTGTGGAACGAACGCGTCAACAGCGCGCCCGGCAACGACCTCATCTCGATGATGGCGCATGCGGATGCGACGCGGAACATGCAGCCGATGGAGTATCTCGGCAATCTCATCCTGCTGATCGTCGGCGGCAACGACACGACGCGCAACTCGATCAGCGGCGGCCTCTTGTTCCTGAACGAGAACCCCAAGGAATATCAGAAGCTCCGCGACAATCCGGCACTGATCGAGAGCATGGTGCCCGAGATCATCCGCTACCAGACCCCCCTCGCCCATATGCGGCGGACGGCGCTGCAGGATGTCGAGCTGGGCGGCAAGATGATCCGCAAGGGCGACCGCGTGGTCATGTGGTACGTCTCGGGCAATCGCGACGAGGAAGCGATCGAGAACCCGAACGCCTTCATCATCGACCGCGCCCGGCCGCGCCAGCACCTATCCTTCGGCTTCGGCATCCATCGCTGCGTCGGCAACCGCCTGGCCGAGATGCAGCTCCGCATCGTCTGGGAAGAGATCCTGAAGCGCTTTCCCAACATCGAGGTGATGGGCGAGCCTAAGCGGATCTATTCGAGCTTCGTCAAGGGGTATGAGACGCTGCCGGTGCGGATCCCGGCCTAGGGGCGAGGTCCAGTCGGCTTGGTGGTTGGAGGGCCGTTAGGGCGGTTAGCGGTCTGTCGGCTGACGGCGAGAGTCGCGTAGCAGCAGTCGTCATTCTTGGGACGATGCGTTGATTGCGAACCGCTCGCCTCCCAATGGGGTTGCGGTGACACTCAACCCTGCTTCATGGCAAATTACGGCAGCGGCGGCGATGTCCCATATACAGCAGCCGTGCTCGACATATCCGTCTAACCGGCCTAGGGCAGCACAGGCTAGAGAAAAGACAGCCGATCTATAACGTACAACACTAAAACCAAGCATTCTTAGTTCATTTGCTCTTGCGTCTGTCCGATCACCGCTTTCGAAGTCGTTTTCACCTAACGCAATTAACTTGCCCCCCGGCGAGCCTTTGGGGCGAATAAAGGGGTGGCCATTCACCTCCAGCCCTGTTCCGCGAACGGCAATTATGGTCAGGTCGAGGTCTGGCAACGCCAGCGCGCCAGCAACAGAGACCCCGTTTTCTAAAAGTCCAATTGATATACCCCATGCGGGAAGGCCTCGAAGGAAGTTTGTCGTTCCATCGATGGGGTCAATAGCCCACCCCGATGTTGTCTCACCTAATGATCCGCCTTGCTCTTCGCCTATGACTGCAATAGACGCGAAACGCTCTGCGAGGTGTCGTCTGATACCCCCTTCTATCGCCTCGTCGGCTTCAGACATAAATTGCCCGGGTGACTTCTCAGTACTAGCGATTGTAGAGCGGCGGTCAGCATATTCTCGGGCGATCCTTACTGCGGGCCTGATAAGTTCGTGCAGCTCCAATCGGCTAATCATTTGTCTCCGCGCCCTTCAAATTGCAGCTTGCGGGGTTCACGCTCGATCGAGCAGGAGTCCGCGACGGGTCGACAGTCGCCGATCGCGATCGACCTTTCGCTGGAGGCGTTACTCCCGGAACCGGATCAGCCCCTCCTGGGCCACCGAGGCGACGAGCGTACCTGCGCTGCTATGGACAGAACCGCGCACGAAGCCGCGCGCGCCCGAGGCGCTGGGGCTGTCCTGGCTGTAGAGGTGCCAATCGCTGAAATCCGACCGGCGATGAAACCAGATCGCATGGTCGAGGCTGGCCGATTGCAAGCCGGGAGTCTGCCAGCTGACGCCATGCGGCCGCATGCTGGTCTCGAGCAGGCCCATATCCGAGGCGTAGGCCAGCACCGCCTGCTGCATCGCCACCTCGGCGCCGATCGGCGCGCGGGCGCGTACCCAGACGGCGGTCTCCGGCGGCAGCACTTTGGGCGCGACCCGGGATTGCGGGCTGAGCGAACGCATTTCGATCGGCCGCTCGCGCGTGAAAGCCTTGGCCAGGCGCGGCGGCAGATCCGGCAAGACCGCCTTGATCGCTTCGCGATCGTCGGTGAGCGACTCCGCCGCCGGCAGCTCCGGCATCGGCCACTGATGCTCGAACCCGGCTTCCTCGATCTGGAACGAGGCGGCGAGATTGAAGATCTGCTGGCCGTGCTGGATCGCGACCACGCGCCGGGTGGTGAAGCTGTGGCCGTCGCGGGCGCGATCGACCTCGTAGAGGATCGGGATGCTCGGATCGCCCGGCCGCAGGAAATAGGCATGGAGCGAATGGCAGACGCGGCCCTCGACCGTCTTATAGGCGGCGAGCAGCGCCTGGGCGATGACGGTGCCGCCGAAGATGCGCGGGAAATCCTTCTCGTGACTCTCGCCGCGGAACAGATTCACCTCGATGGTCTCGAGCGCCAAGGTTTCGATCAGGCTGGACATGCGCCTCCGGGGATTTCGTGCGGCATCTTTGTCGGTCAAACCCGCGGCCGTCGCAACCCCATCCACCGGCGCCCGCAACTTTCCGTTATATGCCGGCCCTTGCTCCGGCGCTGGGAATAAGGTCTTCTTCCCTGCATGAATCCGGCGAATCTCTCCCTCATCGACAATAATCCGCAGACCGACGAGCCCGACGCGGCTCCCGGCAAACGCGAGCAGACCAAGGCGCAGAATCGCGAGGCGATCCTGCAGGCGGCGCGCGCCGTCTTCGCCGAGCTGGGCTATGACGCCGCCACCGTGCGCGACATCATCCGCCGCACCGGCCTCGCCTCCGGCACCTTCTACAATTACTACCGTTCGAAGGAGGAGGTGGCGCGCGCGCTGGCATCCGATGTCGGCCAGCGGCTGAGCCCGATCCTGCATGCTTATCGCGAGCAGGCGACGGATTTCGAGAGCTATCTCAACGGCGCCGTCCGCGCCTATTTCCAGTTCCTGATCGAGGAGCAGCGCCTGTGGGGCGAGGGCCGCACGCCGCGCTCCGATCGCTACCCGTTCATCCGCGTCCAGACGCCGAGCCAGAGTGCGGTCTATGAGGAGGTCAGGTCCTCGATCGCGCTGGTCATCGAACGCGGGCTCGGGCCGCGCGTCGATACCGACTACCTCACCGCCGCCACCATCGGCATCGCCCAGAATATCGGCGATCTGATGCTGACGCGCGAGCCCATGGACTCGGAAGGCGCCGCCGCCTTCGCCGTCAATCTGATCCTGCGCGGCCTCGACGCCTTACCTCGGCTGGATTAGGCCATCAGCTCCTTCATCGAGACACGGGGATCGCCCAACCGCGCGGCATCGACCTGACGGCGCTTGCCGATCATCATCCGGCCGGCCATGAATTCCGCCGGCGCGTTCACCGCCTCGACCGCGAGCATCCTTCCGTCCTCGGCCAGGTGGAAGGCGGCGAATTGCGCGTCCTCCGGCTCGCCGCGCAGCACTACCTGAGCAGCCCCGAAGGGGACGCCGGCGATCTGCAGCTTGAGATCGTACTGGTCCGACCAGAACCACGGCACTTCGGGGGCCGGTGCCGGCCTGCCGGTAAGGTCGGCCGCCGCCTGCTTCGCCTGTTCCAGCGCGTTCGGCACGCTTTCGAGCCGCCAGAGCCGGTCATAGAGCGGCATCGGCCGCCGCGTGCAGTCGCCGATCGCATAGATCGCGGCATCCTCGGTGCGCGCCCGATGATCGACCAGCACGCCATTGTCGCAGGCGAGCCCGGCCGCGCGCGCCAGCTCGTCATTGGCGACGCCGCCGACGCCGATCAGCACCGCATCGCCCTTGACGAGCCGGCCGTCGCCGAGCCGGACCCCGGCGACCTGGCCGCCCTCGCCCGCCTCCAGCGCCGTCACCTCGGCACCCAGCAGCAGCTCGACGCCCTGGGCGCGATGATAATGCTGGAAGAAATCCGAGAATGCCGTGCAGGCGACGCGGGCGAGAATACGGGCCTCGCGCTCGATGAGGACCACGTCGACACCAAGCGAGCGCGCCGAAGCCGCCGCTTCGAGGCCGATATAGCCGCCGCCGATCACCACGAGCCGCCGGCCCGACGCCAGAGCGGCCTTGAGCCGGTCGGCATCGGCGGCATTGCGCAGCTCCAGCACGCCCGGCAGGCCGAGACCGGACAGATCGAGCCGGCGCGCCCGCGATCCCAACGCCAGGACGGCGTGGTCGTAGGCCAGCGTCTCGCCGCCTTCGAGCAATATCCGCCTGCCCGTGCGATCGATCGCGGCGGCGCGGGTCGCCAGCCGGAGCTCGATCCCGTGCTCGGGATAGAAGCTCGCCGGTTTGAGCGCGAGGCTCGCCGCATCGGCATGGCCTTTCAGCCAATCCTTGGACAGCGGCGGCCGCTGGTAGGGCGCGAGCGGTTCCTCACCCAGCAGTGTGATCGGGCCGCGCCAGCCATATTGGCGCAGGAAGGCCGCGGCCGAACCACCGGCATGGCCGGCGCCGACGATGACGATATGCCCGTTCTGATCGGTCACAGCCGGCTCCGCGCCGCGGTCCAGCGCTCGAAATAATCCCGGCTCGCGGCATAGGGCTTGAGCGAGGCGAGGCCTACCAACGCGCACGCGGCCAGGATCGTCGGCGGCACATAGGCGAGCGAGTAGCGGATCTGCGCCTCGTCATGCAGCACGGAATCGGTGAAGGCCGCGATCGAGGTGGGGCCGAGCCCGAGGCCGATCAGATTGACCACGAAGATGAGCAGGGCGGAAGCGAAGCCGCGCATCTGGTTGGGCATGATCTCCTGCAGCGATGAGGCGCCGGCGCCGGTCGGCAAGGTGGCGAAATAGGTCGAGATGGCGAGCAGGATGATACAAAGGCGCTGATCCTCGACCAGCGGAAAAGCAAGAGCAAACGGCAATGTGAGCAGCGCCGACAGGATCAGCACCATCATCCGCCCGCTGCGGAACCGGGCGGCCAGCCAATCCGCCAGGAGGCCGCCGCTCAGCACGCCCGCCGTGCCCAGGATGGCGATGATCCAGCCATAGGTGCGCCCGGCCTCGACCGCCGTCCAGCCATGGGTGCGGATGAGGAAGCTCGGGACCCAGGCGCCGACGCCGTAGGCCATCATCGCCGCCAGCGCCGAGCAGAGATATTGCAGCGTCAGCGTCCGGCGATTGGCCTTGAGATAGGCCCAGACCTCACTCATCGGCGGTGCCGCGCCGCCGACGCCGCGATGCCCCCGCCGGGCCGGCTCGCGCAGCGTCGCGACCCAGAGCGCCACCAGGATGCCGGGCAGGCCGACCGCGAAGAACACCGCCTGCCACGGCCGGATCTCGCCGACGAGCGGCAGGACCATGGCGCCGGTTCCGGAGAGCAGCTTGATCACCTCGGCGCCGATCACCAGCGCCAGCCCGGCCCCGACATAGACGCCGACGCCATAGGCGCCGAGCGCCAGCCCCATCCGGCGCGGCGGGAAGAAATCCGAGATCATCGAATAGGCGGCGGGCGAGAGCGACGCCTCGCCGACCCCGACGCCGATGCGCGCGAGGAAGAGCTGGACGAAGCTGCGGGCGACGCCGCAGCACGCCGTCATCAGGCTCCAGACGAACACCCCGGCCGCGACGATCGTCACCCGCCGGCTTCTATCGACCAACCGACCGATCGGCAGGCCCAGGAAGGAATAGAAGAGCGCGAAGGCGATGCCTTGCAGCAGGCTCATCTCGGTATCGTTGATCGCGAGGTCCCGTTTGATCGGGCCGACCAGCAGACTCAGGATCTGCCGGTCGATGAAGGAAAATGTGTAGGCGACGACGAGGACGCCCACGACATACGAGGCATAGAGTGCGCTCGGATATTCCGCCTCCGCCGTCTCGACCGCGAGCGCCGTCATCCCGATCCCGCGATCGGCCTCGATCTCCGCCATGCTTTCCTCCCGTCTTTTTCGGGCAGTCTGGCACAGGGAGAGGGGCAATTCACCCCCGACGGGTCAAACGGATGGTTGCGGGGCTAGCCCACATTCGCCGATGCTCGCAGCGGAACGATCCGCGACCCGGGCAAGCTGATCGTCACCGTGGTGCCGATGCTCTTCCTACTCTCGATCCTGAGCGCGCCGCCATGCAACTCGACATAGGCGAGCGCCAGCGGCAATCCCAAGCCCGACCCTTCGAACCGGCGATTGAGCGCTCCTTCCACCTGTCGGAAGGGTTCGAGGGCGGCCGCGATCTCCTGCTCGCTCATGCCGATGCCTGAATCAGCGATCTTGATCTCGATTCCGCCCGATCCGCGCGCGGCTGAAACCCACACTCGGCCGCCGGGCTCGGTGAATTTCGCGGCGTTGGACAGAAGGCTCAGAATCGCCTGCCGCATACGCAGCGGATCGACGGAGACCATCGGCAGATCCTCGATCTCGAGCTGCAGCGAGATATTCCGCTCCTTCAGCCTGAGCCCGATCACGGTCGCGCAATTGCGCACCATGAGCTCGAGGTCCACCGTCTCCTCGCGCAGGACGCAATTGCCGCTTTCGATCTTAGCGAGATCGAGGATGTTGTTGACGAGCTTCAGCAGATGCTGGCCGCTCGACTTGATGTCGCGCGCATAGCCGGCATACTGCTCGGACAGCGGACCGAACAGCCCCTCATTCATGATCTCGGCGAAGCCGATGACGGCGTTCAAGGGCGTCCTGAGCTCATGGCTCATATTGGCCAGGAACTGGGTCTTGGCCTCGCTGGCCGCCTCGGCCGCGGCGAGCGCATGCATCAGCGCCGCCTCGCGCTGACGCGCCTCGGTGATATCCATCATCAGGCCGACCGTTTCGCCCGCCTGGGTGGCCCGGTCCTCGATACGGACCCAGCGCCCGTCCACGAGTTGGGCTTCGACCGGCACGCCGGTCTTGGCGAGCGCCTCCAGACGCTGCGCAATGAAGGTCTCGCGCGACGCCTGGTCGCGGAACAGAATATTGCGGGCGCTGCCCCGGAGCAGCGCCTCGAATTGGACGCCGGGAGCCAGCAACTGGGGAATATCCTGGTTCAAATCGCGGCACTCGCCGTTGGCGAGGACCAGCCTGCCAGCGGTATCGAAGATCGTGACCCCTACCGGCAGCGCCTCGATCGCGTCGGCGAGTCGGCGCTGGGCCTGGCGCTCGCGCCCTTCGGCCCGGTTGGCGTGGCCGAGCGCGTCGGCAAGGCGATCGTAGCTTTCCTCGAGCTCGATCGTCCGCACGCGCGTGCGCTCGTCGAGCTCGGCATTGAGATCGCGCATCGCCATCTCGGCGGCGCGGCGGGTGACGATCTCCGACGCCAGCCGGGCATTGACCTCGGCGAGTTGGCTGGCGCTCGGGACCCGCAGCAGTCTCGGCAGGACGCGCCAAAACGAGAAGGCGGTCAGTATCGAGGCCGCCGCCGTCAGCAGTTTGAGCACCGCCTCGACGCCATAGATCGGCTGCCAGAGCGTGATGATGCTGAAGAGATGGGTGACGCCGCACAGCACGATGAAAGCGGCGAACAGCCCGGCCATCTTTCCGATCTGGAAATCGGGCCGGCGCCAGGCGAACACGAACAAGGCCGCGGGAATCGTGAAGTAGGAGAGTGTGATCAGCGCATCCGCGAGCACATTCGCGGCGAGGATGTCCGGCTGCCACAGCAAGCAGAAGCCGTGCGGATTCAACCCGCTGTCATCGAAGAAATCGACAATTCGAGACCACATCGGCTCGTACCTGAACCCCCGTCTTCAATACCGCATGCTTACCTTCAAAACTTGAAGGCGAGCTTAAAGGGCGGACGCTCGCGAAAGTCGGGCACGGGGGTCGTTAGAAAGATATCAACAACATTTTGTTTCATATCTCTTGTGTCGATCGAAGCTTTTTGTTGCAGTCATGTCGGTATCCACGCGGCGAGAGCCGCCATCGAGGAGGATCGGCATGTTTTCATCCCCACCGGCCAGCCCACCGAAATTTCGTCGACTCAGCCTGGCATCGCTCAGCGCCGCCGAGGCTTTCTACGACGGGCCGTTCTCGATCGACGCGCTCGTTTCCGAAGAAGAGCGGCATGATCATCTCGTTGCTGCGGCCGACCAGGCCCGGCGAGAGGTCAAGGAGAAGCTGCGCGCGACGCTCCGCTTCGTTCGACAGCACCGGACGCAGGCACGGCCGGATCTGGAGGCCTTGATGCTCTCGGAAGCCGCTTCATATCGGGCGAGCTTTCGCTACTGGCATCACCGTTTCGTTGTATTGACAACGAAATCGGACGGCATCCGCGATGCTCTATGACCGCGAAGCCGCGCGTTTCTGGCGCGCCGCCCGTCTGATCCGCACCGCACCGCGCCGTTCGGTCGCGCATTGGCTCGCCCGGCACGATCTGATCGCGCTGAAATGGGGCGCGCGGCACGAGCCGATCCGCCACCGCGCGGCCCGGCTCCTCGCCTTGGCCGATGAGCAGGCGGGCCGGCCCTACCGTTTCTCCAGCAACCAATAATGGGACTCGTCCAAATCCATCGGCAGCAGCGCCGCCCCGGTCTCGGCGGCAAAGCTTTCGATCGCCGCGCGCTGCACCCGGTCCGCCTCGAGCGAGCCGGTGCCGAGCAGGATGCCGCCTTCCCGCAGCATCGGCCAGACCGACCGGCACAGTTCGGCGGATACCGCGGCCTCGACCGGGCGGGCGAGATGGACGAGGTCGAGTGCCAGCGCATATTGCGCCAGCCACGAGACGCCGTCGCCGAGCGTCGGCGGCAAGGCCACGACCCGGTCGGCGAGCCCGGCGGCGGCGATCCGTGCCGTGGCCGTCTGATACTCCGCCGCATTCCAGTGGTCCGTGACGGCCAAGACGGCGCCCTCGCCCGCTTCGACGGCAAGGCTCGAGGCGATCGCGCCGTCGCCGTCGGCGAGAACCAGGATCTCGCCGGGCTTCAGCCGCTTCAGCACCTCGGCCACGAGCATGGGCGGCGGCGCCGGCTGCATCGGCGCGCGGGCAGGAACGGTAGGGGGCGGCACACTGGAAAGAACGCTGCGCAACGAGCGGACGCCGGCACGCCGGGCCGAGGGCAGCACAACGCCGCGCTCGCGCATCTGCTGCAGCCGGCTCAGATGCATCGCATCGGCTGGCTCGATCCGATAGTAACTGGTGGCGGCACCGCTGGCCTGGCCCGGCGCGATGCGGGTGAGCCCGGCAAAGATCAGCCGGTCTTCGCCCGTACCGTCCTCGAACGGCGACATGGCCCAATAGGGCAGGATCTCGTGGCAGGCGAGCTTGTCGATCATCAGGCTCGACGGATCGACGAAACCGCCGAACTTGTCGAGGAAGATGCCGGCGCCCGGCCCGACCGACTCCCATTCGTCGATGCAGATCGGCTCGTCCATCTCGGCCTCGACGAACCAGCGTTGCGACCAGGCCCAGGCGTCCTCGCCCATGGCGGATTTGAGCGAGGACAGATGATCGGCCGCCCACCAATTATCGTCGTCGAGATAGGCGACATGCCGGGCATTGGCGAGATATGTCAGGATGGTGCGCAGCGCACCGCTGAAGCGGTTGGGATAGAGGCCGCCATGGCGGACCGAGGTCGAATAGCCCGGCGCGAACACGGTCATCGCGACATGATCGGGGCACTCGAGCTCCAGCCGGTCGAGCAGCGCCGCATCGCCCAGCGCCGCGTCGACGCCGATGAGCAATTGGATGCGCCCGTCGAGATCCTGGTCGAAGACCGAGCGGACCGCGCGTTCGAGCGATGGGCGCAAGATCGTCGGCATGACGATCGCCGCCGCGAACGGCGTCTGCAGATCCTGCATCGGGCCGAGTTGGCGTATCATTCTAGAGCACGATCGCATTGGCTGGGAGCAGCCAATGCGTGAATCGTACTCTATTTGTTTGAATAGAGACGGATTCACGCATTGGGTGGATCGCCATGCGATTCCACCCAATCCGATCCGACTCTAGTGCCGCTCCGCCGATGGCGAGCAATTCATCCATGGTTACCCCACCCCTGGTGTCCCCGGAGTCGGGGATAGCATTACCGCATGGGGTAGGTCAGTAGGATTTTGGCAGACCCAGCACCTTCTCGGCGATAAAGCACAGGATAAGCTGCGGGCTTACCGGCGCCAGGCGCGGGATCAGGCTTTCGCGCAGATAGCGTTCGACATGATATTCCTTGGCATAGCCATAGCCGCCATGGGTCATGACCGCCGTCTCGCAGGCCCGGTATCCGGCCTCGGCCGCGAGATATTTCGCGGCATTGGCGGCGGCGCCGCAATCGAGGCCGCGATCGTAGCGCCAAGCCGCGCGATGGACCATGAGATCGGCCGCCTCCAGCGCCATCCAGCGCTCGGCGAGCGGATGCTGGATCGCCTGATTCTGCCCGATCGGCCGGTCGAAGACGATACGTTCGCCGGCATAGGCGGTGGCGCGCGCGAGGGCGGCGCGGCCGAGCCCGACCGCCTCGGCCGCGATCAGGATGCGCTCGGGATTGAGCCCGTGCAGGATATAATCGAAGCCCTTGCCCTCCTCGCCGATCCGATCCTCGACCGGCACTTCGAGCCCGTCGATGAAAAGCTGGTTCGAATCGACCGCCTTGCGGCCCATCTTGTCGATCTCACGGACCTCGACCTTTCGCCGGTCGAGGTCGGTGTAGAACAGGCTCAGCCCCTGGCTCGGCTTCAGCGTCTGCTCGATCGGCGTGGTGCGGGCGAGGATCAGCACCTTCTCGGCGACCTGCGCGGTCGAGATCCAGACCTTGGCGCCGTTCAGCACATAGCGGTCGCCATGCCGTTCGGCGCGGGTCTTGAGCCGGGTAGTGTCGAGCCCGGTATTCGGCTCGGTCACGGCGAAGCAGGCCTTTTCCTGGCCGGCGATCAGCGGCGGCAGCATGCGGCGCTTCTGCGCGTCGGTGCCGAACACCACCACGGGGTTGAGGCCGAAGATGTTCATATGGACGGCGGAGGCGCCCGACATGCCGGCACCCGACTGGGCAACGGCCTGCAGCATGATCGCCGCCTCGGTGATGCCGAGGCCGCTGCCGCCATATTCCTCCGGCATGGCGATACCGAGCCATCCCGCCTCGGCGAGTGCCGCGTGCAGCGCGTGCGGGAAGCCGCCTTCGCGGTCGCGTTCCAGCCAATAGGCGTCGTCGAAGCGGGCACAAATCCTGGCGACCGCCGCGCGTACCGCCTCCTGATCGTCCGACAGAGCGAAATCCATCGGCGGATGGTAGCCGTGCCGGGCCGCTTGCGCCAGCCGAAGCACGATTCACGGAATGGGGGCTTCAACCCATTCCGTGAATCCGTCTCTAGGCCGTACGCAGTTCGGCCAGGAACCGGCTCACGGCCTGGCGCAGCTCACCGCCATCCGCGGCGAGATGGGTGGCGGCGTTCAGCGCGCGGTCCGCGGCATCGCGTGTCTCGTCCGCCGTGCCGGCGGCATCGACGACGGTGTGCGACACGCCTTGGGAATGCTTCGCCGCCTCATGGATGCTGCGGCTGATCTCGCCGGTCGCCGCCGTCTGCTCCTCGGCCGCCGCGGCGACGGCGCCGGTGATGTCGCTGATCGTGCCGATGGTCTGGGCGATGCCCTCGATCGCCGAGACCGCCTTGGTGGTCTCGGACTGGATCGCCATGATCTGCGCCTGGATGTCCTCGGTTGCCCGCGCGGTCTGGGTGGCGAGGCTCTTCACCTCGGATGCCACCACCGCGAAGCCTTTGCCGGCTTCGCCGGCCCGGGCCGCCTCGATCGTGGCATTGAGTGCCAAGAGGTTGGTCTGGCTGGCGATATCGTTGATCAGCTTGACCACCTGGCCAATCCTGGTCGCGGCATCGGCGAGTTGCTTCATGGTGATGCTGGTATGGTCGGCCTCGTCGACCGCCCGCGAGACGATGCGGCCGGCTTCGCCGATCTGGCGGCCGACCTCGCTCACCGAGGACACCATCTCCTCCACCGCCGCGGCGACCGCCTCGACATTCTCGCTCGTCCGTTCGGAATAGTCCCGGGCCTCGCCGGTCTGGTTGCCGGTGCGCTCGGCATAGCCCGCCAGATTGCGCGCGGTCTCCTGCATCTCGCTGGTGGCCGAGGAAACCCGTTCCATCACCGCGCCCACATTCGATTCGAACACGCCGGCGACCTGCCGCATCGAGGCTTGGCGCGCCGCCTCGGCCCGATCGCGCAGCCGATCCTGCTCGGCATGGAGCCGCGCACTTTCGTCCTGCGCTTGCGTAATCTCGGCAAGGTTGCGCGCGCTCGTCTCGAACAGTTCGACAAGCCGGATGTCCAGCCAAGCCAGAACGGCGGTTTCGAGCACCAGGACCACCGCATGCAACACGACGCGCCCGAAATCGCCGCCGCCCGGATAGATCGCCGCCGGAAAGACGAAATTGAGCCACAGGTGGTGAAGCGCCGTGGCCCCGGCCGCCAACAGCAGCACCTGCCAATCGCAATAGACCGACAGCACCGCCAGAATAGCGAAGTAATACATATGGATGTCGAGCTGCCAGGGCTGACCGCGCATGACATAGACCAGGAGCGAGACGGCGCCCACCGCGGCGACCGCCGTAACCAGGCGCGAGGCCTGTCCGACCGGATCGAACCGGTAGGCGACGGTGGCAGCCCCGGCCAGCACCGACATGAACAGGGTCGGCCACAGCCAATCGGCATGGACGAGGATGGCCACGCCCAGCGTCAGCGCCACATGCGCCCACAGCAGGATGAGCAAGCCCATGCCGGCATTCCGCCGAAGCCCCGCCAGATCGTTCATCATGCCTTTGCTCCTTGGGTAACTTGCTTCTCTGTCGATCCACCATTGCCTGAGCAGGACAGCAGCCGAGACGGTTCCAGCAGGACAAGCGCGCCGGCCTGGCGAAGCCTGGCGTCGAAATCGGGCAGGTCGGAACGGGTCACCACGATCGAAGCCAGGCCGCCTCTGCCGACCAGCGCGCCCTCGGCCGAGACCACCGCCGCGATGCTGCGAGCCTCGCTCCACCAGGGCGGAAAGACGGCGGCGACAAAATGCGGGTCGACCGGCCGGAGCGCCAGCCAGCATGACGCGGCAAAACTTGCGGCCAGCAGCCCGAGAGCCGGCGCCCATGCCCAGTTTGTCCTGTTCGACGTCACGCCACGCCTCTCCCATCGTTGGCGGCGACAAATCAATGTCTCGGCCCGCCCCCATCGAGCGCGCCGTCGTCAGAATCTATCGGCGGAACGGTAAATCATCCCTAAAGAATAGAATGCGTTTCACTTGGTAACATCGACGTATACTTGAATATATGCTTCCGAGAGTTGCCTTCCCGCTCTACACTCTTCAGTAGCAGGCGGCACTTCCGGCAGGCGAGAGATCGTCGGCTTGGATCTCCAGCCTGCTCCATTCTACCCAGGAGACCGCATGCGCCCATCCGCCGTTCTCGCCCTTAATCTGCTGGGGCTGCTTGTGATCTGGGGCTTGCTCGAAACGCCGCGTCTGGCGGCCTGGACACTCATCGCGATTGGCCTGGCCCTTCCGGTCGTCCTCGCCTACGAGGCCCGGCTCGGCCGGCTCGATAAATCCATCCCGGCCGCCGCCGCCTGGTGGTCGGCCCCCTTCGTCGCTTCTCTCGGCCTCTATCTCATCGGCGGCTCGGCGCTGGCCTGCCTGGCGATCGGGGTCGCGGCGTCGCTGCTGACACATCTTTTCCGGGTCAAGCTGACCATCCACAACCGAACCGAATAGCGCTATCCTGGTCTCGAATGGGGAGACCAAACAAGAAATGAAACCCTTCGCCAACGATCCGACCCTGCACCACGGCGCCACCCGCCCGACCAAGAATATGCGGGAGTTCGTCCGCATCCTTCGTCGCGGCTTCAACTTTTCCGCCGGCAATACCTCGGAATGGAGCTTCGAGGATTGGGAAATGGCGGTCGACGCCATCGATGACGACGATGGCTGCGGCGTCGCTGGCAAGGTCGGCCCGGACGTGCTCGACCCCGACGAATTGCCCGAGAGCGAGTCGCGCTTCGAAGGCCATGGGATCTGGACCCTGATGGCGCTCGCCTATCTGCGCGGCCGTGGCGCCTTCCGGTCCGGCGTGTCGAAGACGGCCCGGCCGTTCCGGACCATGCAGCTCAAGGATATGAACGTGCCCGTCGGCGTCGGCGATACGCTCGACATTCAATTCCGCAACGGCTTCGACGACGCGCTTGCCGATGCCGTCGCCGGCGGCGACCGAACGCCGGACTGGGTCAAGCGCGCCGTTCGCGGCCCACTGCTCCGCTCTCGCGCCGAGCAACTCGCGTAAACTATGCCCCTTCATACTATAGTATTCGGAAACTAAACCTGCCCGCCGACCGTTATAGACACATGGTTGCCGAAAAATTTACGATCCTTGAACCGTTAGGTGTTTCAATCCTGAGATGATTACTCGTCCTGATTTGCTTCCCGGACACTCGGAGCTGGCGAGCATCTTGGAATCGTTCGTCTCGGGAACGAACGAGACGATCATCATTACCGATACCGATCTCGAAGACGACAGCGCCGGCCCGACCATTCGGTACGCGAATACGGCGGCCGACCAAATCTTCAGCCACATCCCCTTCGACCTGATCGGCCGACGCCTGGCGACGCTCTACCCTCGTTCCAGCATCCCGATGATCGTCGAGCAGATGCGGATAGCCCAGCAGCGCAGCAGCTCGGTCGAGTTCGAGGCGCAAGCGATCGACAAGGACGGCAAGCTGGTCTGGATGCAGGTAGCCACCGTTCCGGTCTTCAACGATGCCCGCCGTCTGCTCGGCTTCGTCAGGATCGGCCGCAACGTCACCGCGCGGAAGCGCATCGAGGCCGAGCGCGAGACGACGCAGCGCCTGCTCGCCTCGATCTTCGGCGTGATCGATCAGGCGCTCGGGGTGGTCGACGACACCAATCGGTTCACCATGGTCAATACCGCGCTTACCCGGAAGCTCGGCTGGAGCGTCTTCGACCTTGTGGGCAAGCCGTTCATCAAGCTCATCGACGAGAATTCGCGCAAATCGATCGAACGTCAGCTCAACGCTCGGGATGAGGAAGATCAGACGCTGAGGTTGGCGACCAATCTGCTGCATCGTGACGGTTCCGTGCTGGCGGGCGAGATCGTGTCGACCATCATCCTGCAGCCGGATGGGCGACACTATCGCGTGGTCACGCTAATCCCCAATGGCGCGAAGCCCGGCCGAAGCGCCGAACCGTCGACGATCCAGGCCGCCATCCGCGGCGCGCTCAAGGCTGACGGCAGCCCGAGCGAGCTCGTCGCCGGCAAATTCCAGCTCGTCGGCCTCGCCGAGATTCGCGAGGGCTTCGGCGAGAAATGGCCCCAGATCTCCGAACAGATCTTCGCACTCGCCGACCGTATCCTGCGCCGCCATCTGATCGAAGGCGACGTCGTGCAGCGAACGGCTGAAGACGGCTTCCTCGTCTGCTTCAAGGACCTGTCGGAGCAGGAGGCGAACCTCAAGGCCGCCGAAATCGCGCAGGAGATTCACGATCGGCTGACCGGGGAGGTGCCGGAGATGCGATCGGCCCGCGTCGAAGGCTTCGCCAGCCGGATCTCGATCGACGACGACGAGGCCTCGACCGACCAGGGTGTCATACGGGCCCTCGAGATTCGCCTGACCCGCGAACGCCGCCGTCTCGAAGCTTCGGCTCAGGAGGTGATGCGGTCCGGCTTGCCGACGGCGGAAGTCGTGTTCCAGCGTGTCCGGACGGAGACCAACCAGGCCGCTCCCTTCACCTTCGCCCGGCTGCCACGGCCGCTTGAATCCTCGCTCGAAACCCTGAAGGCGCTCGGCCGTACCGATTATTCGCTCGAGGCCGAGATGCTGCTGCTCACCGGCTCGGCCGAGCGGCTGTTGGCCGAGCTCACTTCCAGCAAGACCGATTTGCTGGTCGCCTCGGTGCGCTTGGCGACGCTGTCGACGCGGCGCGACGCCGAACGCTGGCTGCAGGTGGCGCGGTCGCTCGGCCCGCCGGCCAAGCGCCGGCTGCTGGTCGAGATCTCCGAGCTGACGCGCGACACGGCGCGGACACGCCTTACCGACACGATGATGATGATCGCGCCGATCTTTCGCGCCGTCGCCTTCGAGCTGCCGGTAGCCGATCAGACCTTTATCAACGCGCTCCCGAACTCCGTGCCGCTGGTGACGATCTCGGTCAACCGGCTCGCCAACGAGGACGGCGTCGGTCATGCGATTACCGCGGCCAAGCTGGTGAAGAGCCTGGCGACGCGGAACTGCCGCCTGATCGTCAAGGGGGTGACCTCTCCCTCCATGGCGCTGGCGCTGACCAAGGCCGGCGTGACGCTGTTGCTGACGGCCCAGGAGGAACGGTCGATCGCGGCGTGATGCTCGACCTGCCCTTTCCGGCTAGTGCCCCCTGAGGCCAGCCGCCGCGGCCGGGGGTGTCACCTTCGTGAGATACTTTCTTGATAGTTTCGGAAAACACCTCAGGATGAGGACGCGCGAGCTGCTCGCTGGCCGCGCATCGACAGCACCGCTTTACGGGGACCCAATGCGTATCGTCGAAATCCGGGAACAGACCGCTTCGATCGCCTCGCCGATCGCCAATGCCTATATCGATTTCTCCAAGATGACCTGCTCCGTTGTCGCCGTCGTCACGGACGTGATGCGCGACGGCAAGCGTGTGGTGGGCTACGGCTTCAACTCGAACGGCCGCTACGGCCAGGGCGCGCTGATGCGCGACCGCTTCCTGCAGCGCATCGCCGATGCGGCGCCGGACTCGCTGATCGATGACGCCGGGGACAATCTCGACCCGTTCAAGATCTGGGCGACCCTCATGTCGAACGAGAAGCCGGGCGGCCATGGCGAGCGCTCGGTCGCGGTCGGCACCATCGACATGGCGGTGTGGGACGCCGTCGCCAAGATCGCCGGCAAGCCGCTCTACCGCCTCCTCGCCGAGCGCTACGGCAACGGCACGCCCGACGACAAGGTCTGGGTCTATGCCGCCGGCGGCTACTACTACCCCGGCAAGGACCTGACCCAGCTCAAGGACGAGATGAAGAGCTATCGCGACCGCGGCTACCGCGTGGTCAAGATGAAGATCGGCGCCGCGCCCTTGGCCGAGGATCTGCGCCGCATCGACGCCGTGCTGGAGATCGTCGGCGAGGGCCGCAACCTCGCGGTCGACGCCAATGGCCGCTTCGATCTCGACACCGCCATCGCCTATGCCAAGGCGCTCGAGCCCTATGACCTCTGGTGGTACGAGGAGGCCGGCGACCCGCTCGACTATGCGCTCCAGGCCGAGCTCGCGAAGCACTACTCGAAGCCGATGGCGACCGGCGAGAATCTGTTCTCGCACCAGGATGCGCGCAATCTGCTGCGCTATGGCGGCATGCGGCCGGACCGCGACTGGCTGCAATTCGACTGCGCGCTCTCCTACGGCCTGGTCGAGTATCTGCGCACGCTCGAGGTGCTGAAGCAGAATGGCTGGTCGTCGCGCCGGGTGGTGCCGCATGGCGGTCACCAGATGTCGCTCAACATCGCGGCCGGCCTGCATCTCGGCGGCAATGAATCCTACCCCGACGTGTTCAAGCCGTTCGGCGGCTTCGCCGACGGCATCCGCGTCGAGGACGGCTATGTCGCGCTCCCCGACATTCCCGGCATCGGCTTCGAGGCGAAGGCCGAGCTCTATGCCGTGATGAAGGCGCTGGCGGAGTAGAACCGACGCACGAGGATCGCACGGTATCGGCCGCCCCGCCATTCCTGCCGGGCGGGCGGCCGAAAGAACTGTGGATTACCCCCGCGCCGCGAACAGCGCCTGGAGCTTCTCGTTGGGGCCGAGGCTCGCCTGGTTGGCGGCGAGCGAGGCGAAAGCGGCGTCGGCGGCTTCGACCGTCTTGGCGATGTCGGCCTCGGTCATGGCGGCGCAGATGAACATATTGTGCCAGGGATGCATGTAGACGCCGCGCTTCAGCAGCTCGGCGCACCAATGGTAGGCCTTGCGGAAATCGGGATCGCCCTCGAAGAAGAAGAGCGGCATCTGCGCCGGGCCGGTCTGGGTGAAGCCGATGCCGTGCCGCGCCGCCACCTCGCCCAGCCCCTGGCGCAGCATGTCGGCCAGATGGATGGTGCGCTCCAGATAGTCGCTGTCGCGCAGCAGCTTCAGCGTCGCGACCGAGGCGGCCATCGCCGCCGCCGCGAACCAGTAGGAGCCGGTGACATAGATCGAGCCCGCCGCCGCCCGCGCCTTTTCCGAGCCGAGCAGCGCCGAGAGCGGATGGCCGTTGGCGATCGACTTGCCCCAGCAGGAAAGGTCGGGCTCGACGCCGACGAGCGACCAGCTCGAATCCCGCGCCAGGCGGAAG
Organism: Aliidongia sp.; assembly: GCA_035539155.1. Lineage (GTDB taxonomy): Bacteria > Pseudomonadota > Alphaproteobacteria > ATCC43930 > CGMCC-115725 > JAXDMU01. The sequence goes on from DATLIZ010000019.1 coordinate 201,953, forward strand.
CCCGCGCGGACCTCGTCGACGATCAGCAGCGCCCCGGTCTGGTCGCACAATTCGCGCGCGCGCCGGGCATAGGCCGGATCGACGAGCTGCTGGGGAATGAAGGCGTCATGCTTGAAGGGCGAGGCGAAGATCGCGGCCAGATCGTCGCCGGCGCGCTGCACCGCCGTCTCCAGGCTCGACACATCGTTGTATTCGTAGAAGATCTGGTTGGCGCGATCCTCCTCGGTGACGCCGGCCTTCAAGGGCGTGCACCAGGGCGCGGCGCCGTGATAGGCGCCCTTGGCGAGCAGGATCTTGCTGCGGCCGGTATGGGCGCGCGCCGTCACCATCGCCATGGAGGTGGCATCCGTGCCGTTTTTGCAGAACATCGCCCAGGCGGCGTGGCCGACCATGGAAACGAACAGCTCCGCCAGCTCGACCATGACCGCCGACGGGCCGGTCAGCGCGTCGCCCCGGGCGAGCTGCGCGGTGTAGGCGGCGTCGATCGCGGCATGATGATAGCCGAGCAGGTTGGGACCGTAACCGCACATATAATCGATGTAGCGATGGCCATCGACGTCCCAGAGATAGGCGTCCTCGGCGCGCATGAAGAATTGCGGATATTCGTCGGGCAGCAGCCGGACCGACTGATGGCCGTACATGCCGTTGGGCAGCACGGCTTCGGCCCGCGCGCGCAGCGCCCGATCGATCGGCAGGTCCCAGCTCATCGCATCCTCCATTTCCGGAACAATAGCTTTGACTACCATACGGCACCGGCGTTATCAATCACCGACAACCGGAACGAAATGACGATGGGCGGATTCCCGTTCCGGGCGAAGAGAGCCGAAAATCCGGCTCCGATGGGGGGACGGGCGTGAACCACGGATTGCTGTCGATCGGGCTGACCACGCTCGACATATTGGGCCGGCCGATCGATGCGATTCCGGCGGACGGCTCGGGCCGGCTGATCGAATCGATCGAGCTGGTGCCGGCCGGCACCGCCGGGGGCACGGCGCTGATCGCCGCCGTGCTCGGGATGAAGGTGCGGCTGGTCTCGGCCGTGGGCGACGACCGGACGGGCACGCTGGTGCGCACGGTGCTGGAAGAATATGGCGTCGATACCGGCCTGATGCCGACGGCGCCGGGCGTGCGCACCTCGGCGACCATCCTCGCCATCGACAGCCGGGGCCGGCGGCCGACCTTCCATGCGCCGGGCGCCAGCATGCTGACCGAGATCACCGACGCGGTGCGCGAGGCCGCGCGCGAGGCGCGCTTCGTCCATTGGGCGGCGGTGGGGGCACCCCGGATCGGCGACAAGGCGGCGCCCTTCCTCGCCGGCGCGCGCACGGCCGGCGCCACCATCACCTGCGATTTGATCTCGCCCGGCCCGCGCGCGCGGGCGGAGCTGGAGCCGATCCTGCCCTATATCGACTATTTCATGCCGAGCCTGACCGAGGCCTTGTTCCTGACCGGCTGCGACAATGAGGGCGACGCCGCCGAGCGGCTGCTGGCGCTGGGCTGCCGCGCCTGCATCGTCAAGCTGGGCGAGCGCGGCTGGCTCTATGCCGATGCCGAGGGCAGCGTGCGCGGGCCGGCGCGCAACATCCGCGTGGTCGACACGACGAGCTGCGGCGATTCCTTCTGCGCCGGCTTCATCGCCGCGCTCGATCGCGGCTGGCCGCCCGAGCAGGCCTGCCGCTTCGCCAATGCGGTGGCGGCTTTGGTGGCGCAGGGGCTGGGCACGCTCGGCGCGCTCGAAGGCTTCGAGCAGGCCGAGACGCTGATGCGCTCGCCGCGCGCTTGATTTGCACGCCCCCGGTCCGGCATGAAGACGCGCCCTTCCAAACCCAAGACCCCGAAAGCGGACATGGCGCCCAGCACCAGCACGAGCACCGGCACCACCCCCAAGCGGCCCGAGCCGGCCGCGATCGACATGGAGCTCAAGACCCAGCCGCTGCAGGAGCGGTCGCGCCAGACCTATGAGGCGATCCTGGCGGCGGCCGGCCAGCTTTTGGCCGAGGTCGGGATCGAGCAGCTTTCGACCAACCTCGTCTGCAAGCGCGCCGGCCTGTCGCCGCCCGCGCTCTACCGCTATTTCCCCAACAAATACGCGCTCTTGAAAGAGCTGGGGGTGCGGCTGATGAATTTGCAGGACGATGCCGTGTTCGAGTGGATCGAGGCCGGCGGGCTCGATGCCGGCACGGTCGAGGAGAGCTTCCGCAGATCGCTGGAGATCCAGGAGCGGGTGAACGAGATCACGCGGCGCGAGCCCGGCGGGTTGTGGATCATGCGGGCGATGCGCGCCGTACCGATGATGCGGCAAGTCAGAATCGAATCGCGCGACCGCGTGGCCGACCGCGTCTTCCGCTCGCTGCGCAAGCTCTACAGCGAGGCGAGCGACGCCGATCTGCGCATCGCCACAAGGCTCAGCACCGAGGTCTGCTACGCCGCGACCGAGATGGTGCTGGAAGAGCCCGACGCCGACGCCGACCGCGTGACCGAGGAGCTGTGCTGGATGGTGGCGCTCTATTACGCGAAGTTCCGGTAGGGACGAGCGGAGCGACAGGCGCAAACGCCGACGCCCCGGCGGGAACGCTTCCCGCCGGTTGGACCCCGTCTTCGTCATGGCCGGGCTTGTCCCGGCCATCTACGCGTCACCGCCGCCGCCCTACCAGACGGAGAGGCGTGGATCACCGGGACGAGCCCGGTGATGACGGTAGATGACCCGGCCGGTCACGGCGGATCGCTGCTGCCTTCGATGACGAGCGGCGGGTCGTCCCCCGGCGGCCGGACGATGCCGGCGCCGAAGATCCAGCGGACGGTGCCGCGCGACTCGGGCGGGGGCGGCGGCGCCTCGGCCGACTGCTTGGCGCGCCAGGCGGCGGCCTTGGCCTCCCATTCCTCGTGCTCCCAAGCCTCGCCTTCCCACAGGCGCCAATCGCCATCGATGCCGAGATCCTTGCAGATCTGGAGGATGATCTCGCTCAGCGGCCGGTCATGGAGATCGGCTTCGATATCCTCATCCTCCAGCCGCTCGGCGAGATCGGCCAGCAGATCCTCCTTGTCGCGGTATTCGGTATTGTCGATCGCCTTCCGGACCGCGCGCGCGACATCGCGGCGCCGTTGGTACAAGCGCGCCCGCCGCGCGTCCCGCCGGCGCCCCTCGGCCCGCGCCGCTTCCGTCTCCGCCGCCCGCCGCAGCCCCTCGTCGCGATCGGCCGCGAGCTTGGCTTCGAGCGCCACGGTCTGGCGGATCGCCTTGGCGACGCGCTGAAAGGTGAGGCCGATATCGGTCGCGGGCTCGGCCTGGGCCGGCTCGGCGGCGGCGCGCTCCAGCGCCTGCCGCTCGACCGCCCGCGCGATGTTCATGCCGATCTCGGCCAGATCCTTGAGCAGGCGCAGATGCCGCTCGGCCCGATCCTCCCCCGCCTCCGGCGCCGGATAGGCACACCACTCCGCCCGAGCCCCGGTGGGGTCGGCTTCGTTCGTGTGCGCCGTAGTGGCGGAATCGTGACCGATGTTCATGGAACGAAACATGAACCGTGAGGGTGCAGAGGTCAAGGTGATAAGGAACAGGCTGTGGATAACCATCGCCTCGGGAGCGCTGAGATGCTCAGCAGATCTCAGCCAAGGTCCCCGAGCAGAAGCCGGTAGACAACTAACTAGAGGCAGAAATTCAACTCTTCAGCAGACGTTGAGCAGCATCTACGTCTGCCCGCTTCCCGTCTTCCTCCCACATTTTACCAATAGCCCTCAGCAACGCGGACGTTCGGGGCCAAGCGGCTGAAATCTTAGCAGCATCATAATTTATTCTAGCCAGATCACGCTCTTGGCTACCACCATCGAATAACCCTTGACCGTGTACGCCTCTCATATTGAACCGCTCAATCTGAATGGCGCGTTCAACTCCAACCGAGGAGAGCCGCTCAATCTCATCGCGCACGGTTCGATGAGGCCAGCCACCATCTTCATCCGCTGGAGCATGAGCGAGCACATGCCCAACGTACTCATCTGTGATTTCCACACGATCGGACCCAGCGCCAAGACGGCGGACCTCATCGACCCACGCCGTTAATACCGCAGCGTCAACAGCATCCTCCGTCCGTCCCGGCAACAGAGAGAAATGAGAAAGGAGATAGTAGCATAGACGTGCATTTGCTTCGGCCTGCGGACTGATCTCGCTCCTCTTCTCATTCTTACCAAGAAAGACGTTCTTAAGGACACCATGGAAAAACTCAGGATTGGAAGCCATCAAGCCGTGAATCCGCAACTTCCGTTCCCCGTATTCAAGAAGAGGTAGAAATTGATATTCGAGCGTGGCTATTTGGTCATCGGTAACATCAGATCGAACATCTAGCACCTGAAGCATTTTTTCTACATAGAAATTAGTCATCGTATCCAACGATGCCGTCCTAGCATTGAGTTGTGGAATCACTCCCTCAAGCATCTTCAGTATTAATTTCGTAGGAACCTCTTCCGCCCTGTCTAACGATGACCGAATCGCTTCTATCGCACGCCCATATTTAAGGAACATAAGGAGCGGCCTCAGCAATTCCGTCCGAGAACCTTTTAGGTAGCGAGGCGAACGCTGGGTCCAATAGGCCTTAGCAATTTCCGGCCCAAGGCGACGGACAGCGCTCCAAGTATCGAGTCCGTCAGGCCACGCTTGAAGCAGCTCTCCTATCACTTGGGCCGAAGCCGCTTGCTTAGACATTCGTTGAAGCCACATTTCCGCACGTTGAGCACCCGCAAGCACCCTATGGAGACCCGACAGGCCAAATGTAAAGCTAGACTTAGGATCTTGATCGATACTCAGGGTAAGTAATTCTTCAACTTGAGCTTCGGAAAAATCTGCTCCGCTGACGGCTTTAGCAACGAGATGAGGGACACGGGCCTCGCGGGCCAGCTGCAAAATTGTGACTGCACCGCCATCCTCGTGGAGACGTTTTACCGCGCCGGCTCGTTGCTTATCTGCAAAATAGTCAGATTCATCAGGTGGCCAAGTATTAAACATTGTAACAAGGGAAGAAATTGGATCAGACGGCGCGTATTTCTCGGCCAATGCTCGAAATGGCGTAAGACCACTTTCGGGCAATGCCCACGCGGCACCCTTGAAACGTTCATGACGTTCGATCTCGTCTTGTATCTTCACCCACAAGATTTTCCGCTCATCTCTAACTAAGCGACTCAGAGCTTCATCCAGCACGGCAATAGCCAGAGATCTCTCGGAAGGTGCGAACATGCTGATTCTCGGGACAAGCTCGATCCATCGACCAAGATCGACGCCAGCCAACTCAATAGCACGTTTAGAAACAATGGCTTGATTATCCCACAGCTCCTGATAGGTTACTGCCGACCGATCAGCGGCACCAGCCTCGCGCAGCTTCGGCTTTGCTGTCGGACTCGATGCGCCATGAAGCGTTGGTAAAAGCCTGAGGATTAGTTCCCATCCCACATCGGGGCATATCTTTGAGATTTCGTTGAGTGCGCTCAACCGTTGAGTGGGCGAGGCGTTAGTGTTTGGATTCCAAAGAACGAAGATCTCTGCAAGGCTATTTGCGGGACGGTTCGAAAGACGACCACCGGGATCGATCGCAGCGAGTCGAGCCAGGATTAGAACGGCTCTCGTGAAATAATTTGGATCCCAGGCCAGCGTCTCCAGCGCCCATAGTAGGCCAGTATGATGAGATGTTGAGTAAAGCCAGTCTTCGCCCTCATCGAAAATAGGGCGAATCAAATCCCCTCCGCCCTCAAGCATCTGCTCGAGGGCCGATAACAAAGGGTCAGGAGCGGCCTCAGCAAGAAGGGGCAACTCGTTCCTTAAGCTAGTTAGGAGCCGAGGGTCCGTCCTTAAACCTGGCAGTTCATTCAAAATTCTGTTGGCAAACATTTGGCCAGACTCACCACCGAGATTGACTTCCGCAGGATCGCTCCAGACGGCAAGTAGAAGCAAAGTCGTTGCCAGCCCCTCTCTCAGCCAATCACTGTAGCGCGTCGGATTTGGCGTTGCGAAAGTGACGATTTCATTCGGATTGACGTCCGGCTCAATTTCCGCAAATACAACTGACATGGCTGCGCGCAACAGTTCAGCTTCCCGCGGCCCAATCAGCGGGCCAACCCGGACAAAGGCATCTAGTGGCGCCCTCACTCTCCATATCGTGCCTTCCAGATCAAACGGTGGATCGGCATCGCGCAAAAACCCACGAAGGTGCGCCTCAAGCTGCGAACAGGAATCGCCTCCAGCGATCTGCTCGACAATTGCGCGGTCGAGGCTATTCGAAGTGTCCCAAGCACCTGCGAGTATTGCTGGCAGCAGATCCTGGCCCTTCACCAGCCACGCGGGCTGACTGGATGAGCCTCCCGGGATCAATCTCGCCAGCGCCGCCAAACTGCGTCCGCATCCCCGAGCCAGCGTGCGTGCCCGATTATCTTCTAAACCCATCGTTCGCATAGCCACGCCCATAGCGTATCCAGTGGGTTTGGGAAGCGTGGTGTTTCCCGCACCGCGCTGCTGTCGTCCCAAGGGAACCAGCGACGACCCCGTTTTCGAAAACTGTCCTGGTGATCGCGTGGCATCATTACGCAGGAGAAGAACCAAATTACCGGCGGCAAGAAGTTGACGGCCAGCAGTTGCAGAATCTACCACTAGCGTCCGAGCTTCTAGAAAGAGGCGGATACCAGGATCGGCCTTACGGATCGCCGCTATCGCGAAGGCAATAACTTCGTCTGGAGAGTCCGCAACTAGAGAAACCACATTTGATGGCTGCAGGAGATCTTGGATAAGCTTCAGAGCGACCGATTCGCGTTCGCACAACAAGACTTCCTCTGTTATGGGGGGCCCAAACTGTCCGATGAAATCGGTCCAAAATTCATCGGTGCTACGAATGCCATCGATCGGATAGAGTTGCAGGGTCTTTCGAGCATGCATGGCTGACACCGCCGGTTGATGCTCCAACCAGGTCTCAAGTGCTACGCCATCGATGTAGAGGACGTCCTTCCAAAATGAAGATGCCTTCCGAGCTGCAATCCAATCTTCTAACTTATTATCAGAATTGGAACTGTCCCAAGTCCACGGAGAGACAAAAATAAAAGTAATGACCCGTTGGTCCTCAACAGAAATTTGCTGGGTTCTTTTCTCAAAATCGGCTCTGGCTTTATCTTTATAGTCTGCTCCAGCGCCGAATTCCCACAAAGAATGCCCCTGCGGCACATTGAAGGACATTACATTACTGACAACGTGGCCATCGAACCCACGAACTTGTCCCTTGTCGCCGCTTGGGAAGCGTATCGATGCAACGTCGGGTGAGGACGCACGAATAAGATCCGAGACAATTTTCGGCAGCTCGTCCCTCGCATTAAGGGTCCTTGCCCAGTTTTCTAGCTGCGTAGCAGTTATCCAACGCATCAGTCAGTTTACCTTATCCCAATAGAGGATCGCTGCCGTCTGTCGATTTGAATTATTGAACTACGCTGCTACCTATGACGACAATATGACACCATCTTTGGCTCCTCGGAAGGCAGCTTCTTCAATCCTAGAGCCGTCCACCTTATGATTTTCGAGAGTATCAAACCTATCGGAGAGCCTACTGAGGAGGTCCGAGTGGATTTGGTAGGTCCTGCAATGTAAGGCCACGTCGATGCCGATCCATCCAAAACGATAGCAAAATTCACATTGCGCGATTCGATAGCGACAGCTAGCATTCCATCATCACGGCCTCGTGATCCTGGAAGAGCAGAGCGTGAGCAAGCGCCGCGCATTTTGTCCGACGAGCCGCGCGCGGCTGTTTCGACCCCTCGCCCCTCCCGCGTTTCGCGGCCGGCTTGCCTTGACGGATGGGACAAGACCAAGCGAGGGGGACAAGATGGGGTGGGATCTTCGTACGCCGCGATGGGGGATCGCGGTGCTGGGGGCGGCTTTGCTTGCCGCCGCCGCGGCAGGGGCACGGGCGCAGAGCACAAGCGAGACGCCGCCGGCGGGGGCGCCGGCCGTGGGGGCGGCGGCCACACAGATCGAATCGATCACGGTGACGGCGCAGAAGCGCAGCCAGGCGGCGCAGGACATTCCGATCTCAGTGAGCGCCTTCGACGCCCAGACGCTGAAGACGCTGGGCATCAAGGAGAGCAGCGAGATCGCCGAGTTCATCCCGAATTTGCAGATCGGCACGCCCTCGGGCCGGGGCAACCAGCCGATCATCACCATCCGCGGCGTGGGGTTGAACGACTACAACACCAACAATGCCGGGCCGAACGGTGTCTATGTCGACGAGATCTACCAGGCCTCGCCGGCGGGGCAGACCTTCCAGACCTTCGATCTCGACCGGCTCGAAGTGCTGAAGGGGCCGCAGGGCACGCTCTATGGCCGCAACACCACGGGCGGCGCCATCAACTACATCACCGCCAAACCGTCGAGCGATGTGTTCGCCTCGGAGGATCTGAGCTTCGGCTCGTGGAACACCTGGCAGACCGAGACGGTGGTGAACGGCGCCATCACCAAGGATGTCGATGGCAGGCTGTCGGTCGTCCATAACGGCTCGGACGGGTGGATGGACAATGAGCTCACCGGCAAGAGCACCAACGGCGCCAACGACACCGAGTATCGCGCCCAGGTGGCGGCCAGGATCGACGAGCAACTGAAGCTGCTGTTCAATTTCCACGGCGCCAATGTCGATCGCCGGCCGGACGAGTATCACGAGGTCGGCACGCTCACCGACGCGCTGTTCCTCGGCGGCACGCCGTGCGGTGCGGCGCAGATCGGCGCTGGGCAATGCGTCGACGCCTATGGCTATCACCCGCCATCGAGCCTTTATAAGGGCAATTACAATCGCGACGGAAACCTGCATATCGACGCCTATGGCGGCTCGGTCCGCGCCGATTACGATGCCGGCTGGGCGACGCTGACCTCGATCTCCTCCTTCGAGAGCAGCAAGAAGAACCATCCCGAGGATAGCGACGCCGAGCCGTTCCAGCTCTTGGAGATCGATTACGGCGTCAGCTCCACCGACATCCAGCAGGAATTCCGCCTGGCCGGCGGCACCGACAAGCTGCATTGGGTCGGCGGGGTCTATTATCTGAACGAGCATCTGCACCAGGACCAGCCGATCAACATCTTCCTCGATGCCGATTCGCTGTTCGGGCCGGGGGCGGGCGACGGGGCGGCGCAGCAGGCGGTGGTGCTCAACAACCAGATCGAGCAATCCTACGCCGCCTACGGCCAGGCCGATTACGAGATCTTCGACCGCACGCGCCTCACTTTCGGGGCGCGCTACACCTTCGACCATAAATCCTTCGAGGCGTCGGCGTTCCAGGCGATCCAGGGGGTGACGGCGCCGTCCGGGCAGCTCGGGCCGCTCGAGAACAACTATCATTTCAAGGACAGCCTCGATAACCGCAACTTTTCCTGGAAGGTGGCGCTCGACTATCATCTGACGCCGGACATCCTCGCCTATGGCAGCGTCGCCACCGGCTATAAGTCCGGCGGCTTCAATGGCGGCTTCCTCGACAGTGCCGCGTCGAACGCGCTGACGCAGCTGACCCCCGTGCGGCCGGAGGACATCACCGCCTACGAGGTCGGCATCAAGTCCGACTGGTTCGACAAGCGGCTCCGGGTCAATCTCGCGGGCTTCTATTACGATTACCACGATCTGCAGATCTACAATCTGATCCCGGGGCCGGCCAATGGCGGGCTGCCGATCAACATCCTCAGCAACGCGCCCAAGGCGCATATCGACGGCGCCGAGTTCGAGGTGGTGGCGAAGCCGTTCGCGAACTTCACCATCAGCGCCAATGCCGGGCTGCTCGACACCTATCTCGGCACCTTCGTCGCCGGGGCGGGCACCGCCGATGCCGCGACATATACCGGCAACCGCTTCCCGCTCTCGCCGAAATTCACGACCGAGGAAAGGTTCGATTATCGCTATCCGCTGGCGAACGACGCCTATCTCGACGCCAACACCTCCGTGTCGTACCGCAGCAAGCAATTCTTCGATTCCGCCAACGATCCGCTGATCGCGCAGGCGGGCTATTGGCTGGTCGATGCCCGGCTCACCTTCGTCACCGGCGACGGGCGCTGGGAGGTCTCGTTCATCGGGAAGAATCTGAGCGGGACCAAGTATCTGAACGACGCCTTCGACCTGACCAGCCCGTTCGGGCTGCTGGAGGAGATCGTCGGCCCGCCGCGCTTCTTCGGCGGGGAGGTGAAGTATTATTTCTAAATCGCGGGCGGATCGGCGAAGCTGCGCCGATGAGCGAACCGCCCGACAATAAATGGAAACGGCATCACGCCGAGATGGACGCAGCGGTCGCCGCCGACAAGGCGGCGGCCGAGCGGCACAAGGCAGAGGCGGCGGAGAAGCGGAGCGGCGACTACAGCCATCCGCTGACCATCCTGGTCGGGTTCGTCGCCTTCGCGGCGCTGCTGCTGCTCTGCCTCTACATCATCGGGCAGCTGGAGCATAACCCGCTGTCGTCCGACTGCGCGCTGACGCATGGGCGGGGCTGTTAGCCGGGTCTCGCCCAGGCGGCGAGCGCGTCTTCGAGGCCGGCGGGGACGCCGGACCAGTCGCCGAGCGCCCGCTGGTTGAAGATGCGCATGGTCGGGTACCAGAAGCTCGTCTCCTGCTTCCAGCCCCAGCGCCATTCCGAGCTGGCGCGGTTGAGCAGCAGCACCGGCAATCCCATGGCGCCGGCGAGATGGGCGGGGGCGCTGTCGACGCTGATGACCAGATCGAGATTGGCCATGATCGCCGCCGTCTCGGCGAAATCGTCGAGCGCGTCCGAAAGGTCGGTGACCGGCAGGGCGCCGAGGATCGCCCGCTCCTCCTGCGAAAGCGGCGCCTTCTGCAGGATCACCCAATGGAGATCGGGCAGATGCAGCAAGGGCCGAAGCTGCTCCAGCGGGATCGAGCGCCAGCGATCCTCGGGATAGCCGGGCGCGCCGCGCCAGGCGAGGCCGACGCGCGGGTGGGGGCCGAGCCGGCCGGCCCAATGCAGCACGCGCGCGGGCTCGGCGGCGAGATAGGGTTGCCACGGGCCGAGCGTGCCGGGCTCGGCGCGGAAGAATGCTGCGAGCCCTTCGAACCAGATGAAATAGCCGGGGCGGTCTTCGAGCTTCCGGTCCGGGGCGACGAGGGCGACCTCGGTTCGGCCGCGCTCGGCGAGGAGCGGGCTCGCCGCGACCAGCCGGTGCAGGCTCTCGGGCAGCATCAGCGTGAGGCGCGCCGGGTGCAGCGCCAGCACGCGGTCGAGGAAGCGCAGATAATGGATCATGTCGCCATGGCCGCCATGGCGGAACACCACCAGCTCCTGCCCGTCGAGGCTCTGGCCCTGCCAATGGCGATGGCCGGTGCCGTGGCTCTCGCGCCAGCGCTGATCGAGATCGGCGGGGAGGATGCGGTCATGGTCGGCCCAGGCCTCTTGCCAACGACCGGCCAGGAACTTCGTCCGCCACAGCCGGTCGGCGGCGCCCGAGGCCGGGTCGAGAGCGGCCGCGCGGTCGAGATGGGCGATGGCCGGGTCGAACGCCCCCTGCCCGGCCTCGGCCATGCCCAGATAATAATGCGCGCCGGCATGGTCGGGCTCGCTCTGCAGCACGATGCCAAAGGCGCGCGCCGCCTCGCCGTAGCGGCCGAGCGCATATTTGCCGGCGCCGAACTCGAAGACGACGCGGACATCGCGGTTGCCGAAGGCGAAGGCGCGGTCGAAGCAGGTGCAGCTCTCCTCGAACCGCCCCTGCCGATGCAGGAAGAACCCCATCTCGGCCCAGAGCGACGCCTCCTCCGGATAGCGCTGGAGCCCTTCGAGCAGCAGCGCCTGCGCGCCCTCGGCATCGCCGGCATCATGGAGCGCTTGGGCTGCGGCGGGAATGGCGGCGGCGTCGATGATGCGTCTCCCTTCGCGCGCGAGGCTACAGGGCGAGGCTCGGCAGGTCGAGCCCGTGCTCGCGCGCGCAGGCGATCGCGTCCTCGTAGCCGGCGTCGGCATGGCGCATGACGCCGGTGGCCGGGTCGTTCCACAGCACGCGCTCGATCCGCCGCGCCGCGTCGGCCGTGCCGTCGGCGACGATGACCATGCCGGCATGCTGCGAGAAGCCCATGCCGACGCCGCCGCCATGATGCAGCGACACCCAGGTCGCGCCCGACGCGCAATTCAAGAGCGCGTTCAGCATCGGCCAGTCCGAGACCGCGTCGGAGCCGTCGCGCATCGCCTCGGTCTCGCGGTTGGGGCTGGCGACCGAGCCGGAATCGAGATGGTCGCGGCCGATGACGATCGGCGCCTTCAATTCGCCCGACGCCACCATCTCGTTGAAGGCGAGGCCGAGCCGGTGGCGGTCGCCCAAGCCCACCCAGCAGATCCGCGCCGGCAGGCCCTGGAAGCGGATGCGCTCGCGCGCCATGTCGAGCCAGCGATGGAGCGAGGCATGGTCGGGCAGCAGCTCCTTGACCTTCGCGTCGGTGCGGTAAATGTCCTCGGGATCGCCCGACAGCGCCGCCCAGCGGAATGGGCCGACGCCGCGGCAGAAGAGCGGGCGGATATAGGCCGGCACGAAGCCCGGGAAATCGAACGCGTCGTCGACGCCGGCCTCCTTCGCCATCTGCCGGATATTATTGCCGTAATCGAGCGTGGGAATGCCCAGACGCCAGAAGGCGAGCATGGCGCGGACATGCTCGGCCATGGAGAGCTTCGCCGCCGCCTCGACCGATTTCGGGTCGCGCTCGCGCCCCTCCTGCCATTGCCCGAGCGTCCAGCCCTTGGGCAGATATCCGTTGATCGGGTCGTGCGCCGAGGTCTGGTCGGTCACGACATCGGGCCGGATGCCCCGACGCAGGATCTCGGGATAGAGCTCGGCGGCGTTGCCGAGCAGGCCGACCGAGACCGGCTCCTTGGCCGACCGGATGATCGCCATCGCCTCGTCCAGCGTCTCGGCCTGGCGGTCGAGATAGCCGGTCTTGAGCCGCATCTCGATCCGGCTCGGCTGGCATTCGATCGCGAGGCAGGAGGCGCCGGCCATGGTCGCCGCCATCGGCTGCGCGCCGCCCATGCCGCCCAGCCCCGCGGTCAGGATCCAGCGCCCGGCGAGGTCGCCGCCGTAATGGCGCCTTCCGATCTCGGCGAAGGTCTCGTAGGTGCCCTGCACGATGCCCTGCGAGCCGATATAGATCCAGGAGCCGGCCGTCATCTGGCCGTACATCATCAGCCCCTTGCGGTCGAGCTCGTTGAAATGCGCCCAGTCGGCCCAGCGCGGCACCAGGTTGGAATTGGCGATGAGCACGCGCGGCGCGTCGGCGTGGGTGCGGAAGATGCCGACCGGCTTGCCCGACTGGACGAGCAAGGTCTCGTCCGGCCCGAGGCGCGTGAGCGCGGCCACGATCGCGTCGAACGCCTCCCAGTTCCGCGCCGCCCGGCCGATACCGCCATAGACGACGAGCTCGCCCGGCTTCTCGGCGACCTCCGGATCGAGATTGTTCATGAGCATGCGCAAAGGCGCCTCGGTCAGCCAGCTCCGGGCGCTGAGCTCGGTGCCGCGGGCGGCGCGGATCACGCGCTCATTGTCGATGCGGCTCATGCCTCTTCTCCCAGATCCGGCAGCAATTCCATCCCGGCCGCCGACGCCACGGCGCCCGAGCGGACAAGATCGGCGGCGACCGCGATGTCGGGCGCCATCAGCCGGTCCTCCTCGAGATGCGGCACCCGCGCGCGCAGCAGGGCGCGCACCGCCTCGAGCGGCTTGCTCGACGCGAGCGGCGCATGGAAATCGCAGCCTTGGGCGGCGGCCAGCAGCTCGATCGCGACGATATTGACGCTGTTCTCGACCATCGGCAGCAGGCGCCGGGCGCCATGCGTCGCCATCGAGACGTGATCCTCCTGATTGGCCGAGGTCGGGATCGAATCGACGCTCGCCGGCGTGGCGCGCTGCCGGTTCTCCGCGACGAGCGCCGCCGCCGTCACCTGCGGCAGCATGAAGCCGGAATTGAGGCCGGGCCGCGGCGTCAGGAACGCCGGCAGGCGCGAGAGCGCCGCATCGGTCAGCATGGCGATCCGCCGCTCGGCGAGCGAGCCCATCTCGCAGATCGCCAACGCCACGATATCGGCGGCGAAGGCCACCGGCTCGGCATGGAAATTCCCGCCCGAGATGACCTCGCCGGTCTCGGCGAAGACCAGCGGATTGTCGGAGACGCCGTTGGCCTCGGTCGTGAGCGTCTCAGCCGTCGACGCGAGGAGATCGAACGCCGCCCCCATCACCTGCGGCTGGCAGCGCAGGCAATAAGGGTCCTGCAGCCGGTCGTCGCCGGTCAAGTGCGAGGCACGGATGGCGCTGCCGGCAAGCAGGGTGCGCAGGCTCTCGGCGATGCGGATCTGGCCCGGCTGGCGGCGCAGCGCATGGATGCGCGGGTCGAACGGCCCGTCCGAGCCGCGCGCGGCGTCGGTCGCGAGCGCGCCTGTCACCAAAGCCGCCTGGAAGCAGCGCTCGGCCTCGAACAGGCCGGCGAGCGCCAGCGCGGTCGAGACCTGCGTGCCGTTCAGCAGCGCCAGCCCTTCCTTGGGGCCGAGCGCCAGCGGTCCGAGGCCGGCGCGAGCCAAGGCCGAGGCGGCCGGCAAGCGCTCGCCGCCGAGATCGATCTCGCCCTCGCCCAGGAAGAGCGCGGCGGTGAGGTGTGCCAACGGCGCCAGATCGCCCGAGGCGCCGACCGAGCCCTGGCCGGGAATGACCGGCAGCAGCCCGCGCGCCAGCGCCACGACCAGCCGCTCGATCGTCGGCCGGACCACGCCCGAAGCGCCTTGAGCGAGGCTCGCCGCCTTCAGGGCCAGGATCAGCCGGACCACGCGCGGCGGCAGCGCCTCGCCGACGCCGGCGGCGTGGGATAGCACGATGTTCCGCTGCAGCGTCTGCAGATCCTCCGGCCCGATCCGGACCGAGGCGAGCTTGCCGAAGCCGGTATTGACGCCATAGACCGGCTCGCCGCGCGCGACGATGGCGGCGATGGTCTCGGCCGCCCGGTCGACCTTGTCGAAGGCGGCGTGGTCGAGCGCGATCCCGGCGCCGCGATAGATCCGGCGCCAGACGCCATAGGCGGCGGCCCCCGGAACGATGGTCACATGCTCTGGCATTGTCCTCTCCAAATCCGGGCATGCAGCGGGTTGGCGCCGATGCGATAGACCAGCTCCGCCGGCCGTTCGACGTTCCAGATGGCGAGATCACACTGCTTGCCGGGCTCCAGCGTGCCGACCTTATCGGCGCGCCCCAGCGCCCGCGCCGCTTCGCGCGTGGCCCCGGCCAGGCATTCCTCGACGGTCAGCCGAAACAAGGTCGCCGCCATGTTCATCGCCAGCAGCAGCGAGGTCAGCGGCGAGGAGCCGGGATTGCAATCGGTCGCCAGCGCCAGCCCGACGCCGTGGCGGCGGAAGGCCTCGACCGGCGGCTTCCGCGTCTCGCTCAGGAAATAATAGGCGCCCGGCAGCAGCACGGCGATCGTGCCCGCGCGCGCCATGGCGGCCGCGCCCGCCTCGTCGGTATATTCGAGATGATCGGCCGAGAGTGCTGCGAACTCGGCCGCGAGCGCCGCCCCGCCGAGATTGGAAAGCTGATCGGCATGGAGCTTGACCCGCAGGCCCAGCGCCTTGGCCCGGACGAACAGGCGGCGGATCTGATCGGGCGAGAAGGCGATGCCCTCGCAGAAGCCGTCGACCGCGTCGGCCAGTCGCTCGGCCGCGATCGCGGGCAGGATCTCGGCGCAGATCCGCTCGATATAGGCATCGGCGGTCTCGCCCGGCGGCACGGCATGGGCGCCGAGATAGCTGGTCGCGACCGAGATCGGATGGCGTTGGCCGAGCGCGCGCGCCGCGCGAAGCATGCGCGCCTCGGCCTCCAGATCGAGACCGTAGCCGGACTTGATCTCGATGGTGGTGACGCCCTCTGCGATCAAGCTTTCCAGGCGCGGCGTTGCTTCGGCGATCAACTGCGCTTCGCTGGCCGCGCGCGTGGCGCCGACGGTCGAGAGAATGCCGCCGCCGGCGCGCGCGATCTCCTCATAGCTGGCGCCGGCCAGCCGCAGCTCGAACTCGCGCGCGCGGTTGCCGGCATGGACCAGATGGGTGTGGCAGTCGATCAGCCCCGGCGTCACCAGCCTGCCGCCGAGATCGACGGGCTCGATGCCGGGATGCGCGCGCAGCACCGTTTCGACCGGGCCGATAGCGGCGATGTTGCCGTCGACGCAGGCGAGCGCCAGGCCGGTTTCAGGCTCCGCTGCCGGAACCCCGGGACGAAGCGTGGCGAACCGCCCATTGGTCAGAATGAAGTCGATCGACATGAAAGCACCTTGGCGATCGGGGGCTAATTGTCTATACATAATCCGATGACACAGGCACTCGGCAAGCTCTATTTTCCGCGGGCCCTGACGGCGCAAGGCTGGGCCGAGCAGGTGCTCGTCACCGTTTCCGACGGCGCCATCGCCATGATCGAGACCGGCGTGGAGCCGCCGCCAGAGGCGGTCCGGCATCGGGGAACCGCCCTTCCCGGCATCGGCAATCTGCACAGCCACGCCTTTCAGCGCGGCATGGCTGGTCTCAGCGAACGCGGCGGACCGAGCGACGATCATTTCTGGTCGTGGCGCGAGGTCATGTATCGCTTCCTCGCGGTGCTGACGCCGGACGATGTCGAGGCGATCGCCGCCCTCGCCTACATGGAAATGCTGGAGGCGGGCTTCACCGCCGTCGCCGAGTTCCATTATCTGCATCACGATATCGACGGCCGGCCTTACGACGCGGCAGGCGAGCTCGCCGGCCGGATCGCCGCCGCCGCTGCGGATACCGGCATCGGCCTGACCCTGCTGCCGGTTTTCTACGCCCATGGCGGCTTCGGCGGCGCCGCCCCCAGCCCCGGGCAACGCCGCTTCGTCGCCTCGCTCGACCTCTATGCCGAGCTGGTCGAGGCCGCGCGCGAGGCCGTTCGTCCGCTGCCGGATGCGCGGGTCGGCATCGCCCCCCATTCGCTGCGGGCGGCGACGCCGGACGAGATGCGGCGTCTCCAGACGATCGCCGGCGACGGCGTCATTCATCTCCATATCGCCGAGCAGAGCCAGGAAGTGGCGGACAGCGTCGCCGTGCTGGGTGCCCGCCCGGTCGAATGGCTGCTCGATCACGCGCCGGTCGATCGGCGCTGGTGCCTGGTCCATGCGACGCAGATGAACGAGACGGAGACAACCGCGCTCGCCCGCTCCGGCGCCGTCGCCGGCCTGTGCCCGGTGACGGAGGCCAATCTCGGCGACGGCATCTTTCCGGCCGATGCCTATCTCGCGGCCGGCGGCAAGGCCGGGATCGGCACGGATTCGAACATCGCGATCTCGGTCACGGGCGAGCTGCGCGCGCTCGATTATGCGCAAAGACTGCGCGACCGGGCGCGCAACCGGCTGGCACCCCAAGGCGGCTCCAGCGGCCGGCGCCTGTTCGAGCTGGCGGCTTCCGGCGGCGCCCAGGCGCTCGGCCGCAACATCGGCACGCTGGCGGCGGGCGCGCGCGCCGACATCGTCGTGCTCGATCCGGACAATGCGGCCCTCATCGGCCGAAGCGGCGACCGGCTGCTCGATAGCTGGATCTTCGCCGCGACCGACCGAGCGGTCGACACCGTCTATGTCGGCGGCGAACGGGTCGTAAGCGCCGGTCGCCACTGGGCCCGCGCCTCGATCCTCGAAGGCTGGCGCCGGACGGCCGCCCGGCTCGGAGACGCGCTCCGATGAAGGATGAAGAGTTGGAGCTCGACGGCATCGGGCCGCTTTGGCAGCAGATCCAGCGCGCCATCGCCCGGCCGATCCTGAACGGCGCCTGGCAGGCCGGCACGCGCGTGCCGTCGGAGCTGGACCTCATGACCCGGTTCGGCGCGGCGCGGATGACGGTGCATCGCGCGCTGCGCAACCTGGCCGGCGAAGGGCTGGTGGCGCGCAGGCGCCGGGCCGGCACGGTCGTCGCCGTCGTGCCGCCGGAGCGGCCGGTCTTCGAGATCTGGGACATCGCCGCCGAAATCGAGGCGAGCGGGAGCGCCTATGGCTTCGATCTGATCGAGCGGCACGAGGTCCCGGCGGACGATCCGCGCCGCGCCCTGCTCGCGGTCGGGCCGACGGACGGGCTACTCGCCCTGACCGTGCGGCACCGCGCCGACGACCGGCCGGTGCAGCTCGAGGAAAGGCTGATCAATCTGACGGCGGCCCCACAGGCGCTGGACGAGACATTCGAGCCGATGCCGCCGGGACGATGGTTGCTGCGCACTATCGATTGGACCGAGGCCGAGCACGCCATCTCGGCCGGGGGCGCCCCCGCCGGAATCGCCCGGCCGCTCGATATCGAGCCGGACACCGCCTGCCTCATCGTCGAGCGACGAACCTGGAACGGCGCGATGCCGGTAACCTTCGCGCGACTCTGGCATCCGGGCGATACGCGGCGATTGATCGGGCGCTTTACCCGTACGCGAAACTGAAGCGGCTCGGACGATCCGGGAACCGAGCTAACTCTTGAGCAGATCGGCGATTTTCGCGGTCAGCCGCTCGATTGAAAAGGGCTTGCTGAGGACATGGGTGCGAGGTGCGAGCTTGTTCTCTCCGACGGCTCCCTTGCCGGCATACGCCGTGATGAACAAGGTCGTCAGATCGGGACGAGCGCGCCGCGCGGCTTCCGCCATCTGTCGGCCGTTCATGCCGCCCGGCAAGCCGACATCGGTAATCAGAAGATCGATACGGACGTTTGATTCCAGCAGCTTGAGCCCGGATGCCCCATCCGCGGCCTCGATGATGTTGTAGCCGGCATCCCTCAAGACATCCGCGATGAACATGCGAACGGACGGTTCGTCGTCGACCACGAGGATCGTCTCATCCTCCAGCGCCGGCGCCAGCACCCTGGCCGTCTGAACGGTGACCGGATCAACCTCGCCTTCGGAGCGAGGCAGATAGATGCGCGCCGTGGTGCCGATGCCTGTTTGGGAGGAAAGGCGCACCTGGCCGCCGGACTGGGTCGCGAAGCCATAGACCATCGAGAGGCCCAGGCCCGTCCCGTGCCCCATGGGTTTGGTCGTATAGAATGGGTCGAACGCATGGGCCAGCACATCCGGCGCCATCCCCGTTCCCGTATCGGAGATACTGATCGCCACATAGTCGCCATGGGGAAGGTCGGGCTCCTGAAGCGTCTTGTTGGTGGCCTCGACGATCAACGTGCCGCCGCCCGGCATGGCGTCCCGGGCATTGATGCAAAGGTTGAGAATTGCGTTCTCGAGCTGGTTCGGATCGCACAGGATCGACCAAAGGCCATCGCACAGGATGAGGTTGACATCGATTTCCGGTCCCATCGTCCGGTCCAGCAAATCGCGCATCTCCAGAACCAGCCTGTTCGCGTCGACGCGCTTCGGGTCGAGGGTCTGGCGTCGAGCGAAGGCCAGCAGCCGATGGGTCAGCGCCGCGGCCCGACCAGCGGCACTCTGCGCGGCCTCCACATAGCGATCCGCATCGGCGACCCGGCCTTGCGCCATCCGCAATTTGAGCAGGTCCAGATTGCCGGTGACGCCGGTCAGCAGATTATTGAAGTCATGGGCCAGCCCTCCGGTGAGTTGCCCGATGGCCTCCATTTTCTGCGACTGGAACAATTGCTCCCGCGACTTCTCCAATTCGAATTGAGCCTGACGCCGCTCGGTCAGGTCGCGGGTGATCTTGGCAAAGCCGATCAGTTCTGATTTGTGGACGATGGCGTCGACGACGACGCTCGCCCAGAAACGAGATCCGTCCTTGCGGACACGCCATCCTTCGGCATCATAGCGCCCGTCGCGGCGCGCCGTCGCCAAGGCACGATCGGGCAGGCCGGCACGAACATCCTCCGGGGTATAGAATCGAGAAAAATGCTGTCCGACGATTTCGGCAGCGGAGTAGCCTTTGATGCGGTGAGCCCCGGCGTTCCAGTTCGTAACCGTTCCCTCGGGGCTCAGCATGTAGATGGCGTAGTCGGTCACACCCTCGACCAGCAAGCGGAACCGGCGTTCGCTTTCCAGCACCTCCAGCTCCGCCGCGCGCTGCTCGGTCATATCGCGCGTGATTTTGGCGAAGCCGACCAAGTTACCATCCCGATAGACGGTGTCGATGACGACCATCGCCCAAAACCTGCTGCCATCCTTACGGAGCCTCCAGCCTTCGGTGGAAAAGCGGCCGTTCTCCCCGGCTTTTTTCAGCGCCCTTTCGGGGGCGCCGGCGGCGCGGTCCTCATCGGTATAAAACTGCGAAAAATGCGCGCCGAGGATCTCAGCCTCGGTATAGCCTTTGATGCGCTGCGCGCCGGAATTCCAGCTCATGACCCGACCGGTCGGATCGAGCATGTAGATGGCGTAATCCACCACGCTCTGGATAAGCAACTCATAGGCGGCGCTACGGGAGAGCGCTGCGACATATCTCTGATCGTTGGGCAAGAGCCCGGATCCTTACGATCTCGCCATCTCAGGCGAACCATATCCGGCGCTAACGCTTCCCGATGCCTTCCGTCGCGCTTTTATGGCCGCTACCTCGTCTGACAGGCCGGGCCGGGCGAGCATAGGGCATCCCGCCGGTCTATTCGGGACAGGCGATCGTCCGATGCCTTTCATCGCCTATCTTCGATGGACATCTGATCGGCGAAACAAGGCTTTGTTGAATCTTCCAAGTTGCGCTGGATGGTCTGCTTTTCGCATTCAATGCCGCAACGCCTGTAATACGCGCCGCCGAGCGTACTATTTGCATGCCGTCGTATATCTGTTGCGAAATTAAATTCGTTTTTACATTCTCGTGCTTAAAAGCAGGGCAACTCTGTTGGAGACACGCCCGTGCTCGATCGCCTCTCGACCAATGTGCTGCTCAAGACCGTCATCGCGGTGATGGCCACCATCGTGGTGCTGATGCTCGTTTCGAGCACGTGGAGCGCCTGGCGGCATTTCGCCGTTTCCGGACGCATCACCGCCGTGGCCGACGCTTCCGCGCAGGTCTTCACCGCGATGCATGGCTTGCGCGGCGACCGCTCGGCCGTGCAGCGCAATCTCGACAATTCCGACAAGCTCGACGGCGAGACGGCTGCCTATCTGCACAAGATCCAGGATTCCGAGATGCCGGCGATGCGCAGGGCCGTCGAGCTCGGCGCCGGCATCGAGTTCGGCGACAAGGCGAGCCTGCTGCCCGATCTGCAGCGCAATCTGGCGACGCTGACGAGCCTGCAGGCCGAATCCTGGCAGGCCTTCGACAAGCCGAAGGATCAGCGGCGCGCGGGCATGGGCAAGGAATATTGGGATATCGAATCCGCCATCCTGACCACGCTCGACAAGCTGTCGGTGGCGCTGTTCCAGACGGTCCGCCATGACGACGCCTTCATCGACGGCATGATGGAGCTGAAGCAGCTGGCCTGGATGGTTCGCGGCGTGGGCGGCGATGCCTCCTACGCCGTCTCGACCAGCCTCGTCGCCGGCAAGATGTCCCAGGACACCTATGAGAAGTATCTGCAGAATCTGGGCGGCATGAACACTGCCTGGGCCGCGGTCAAGGATCTCGCCGCCGATCCCAGCCTGCCGAAGAGCATCGGCGATGCGGTCGTCGGTGCCGAGAAGGGCTTCCTCGATCCGGAATTCGCCACTCTGCGCGGCCGGCTGGTGAAGGCCATGCTCGCCGGCGAGAAGCCGGAGATGACCGCCAACCAATGGGCGCCCGTGACCGTCGGCAGGGCCGAGACGCTGGTCGGGGTCGCCGATGCCGCCCTCGACGCGGCCAAGGAGCACGCTCGGATCGATCATCGCGCGGCGCTCGGCGAGGTCGTCCTGCAGCTCGCCCTGCTCGTCTTCGCCATCGTCATGGCCAGCGCCAGCATGATCGCCGTCACGCGGCGCGTCATCCGGCCACTCACCGACATCTCGACCGCCATGCGCAAGCTGGCCGGCGGGGATCTTACGGCCGAGGCGCCGCTGACCAATCGTCGCGACGAGATCGGCGCCCTCGCCACGGCGCTCAGCAGCTTCAAGGAAAGCGCCGTCGCCAAGCTCAGGATCGAGGATGAGCAGCGGCAGCGCCGCGACCAGGCGGAAACCCGCCAGACCGCGATTGAAGCCTCGATCGTCTCGTTCGAACGCGAGATGCGCACGGCGCTGACGGCGCTGGGCGGGGCCTCGACCCAGATGAGCAAGACCTCCGAAGATTTGTCGATGACGGCCCAGGAGACGACTTCCCAAGTCCGCACCGCGGCCGCCGCCTCGCAAGACGCTTCGACCAACGTCGAGACCGTGGCCGCCGCCTCGACCCAGCTCAGCGCCTCGATCAACGAGATCAGCCGGCAAGTGAGCCATGCCGCGACCATCGCCAGCCGCGCGGTCGAGGAGACCCAGCGGACGGACAGCACCGTGCAGGGGCTGGCGCAGACCGCATCGCGGATCGGCGAGGTGGTGAAGATGATCAGCGACATCGCCGGCCAGACCAATTTGCTGGCTTTGAACGCGACCATCGAGGCGGCGCGCGCGGGCGAGGCCGGCAAGGGCTTCGCCGTGGTGGCGTCCGAGGTGAAGTCGCTCGCCAACCAGACGGCGCGCGCGACCGAGGAGATCTCGGCCCAGATCAACGCCGTGCAGAATGTCAGCAAGGAAGCGGTCGAGGCGATCCAGCGCATCGGCGGCACGATCGGCGAGGTGAGCCAGGTCGCGACCTCGATCGCGTCCGCCATCGAGGAGCAGGGCGCCGCCACACAGGAGATCAACCGCAACACCCAGGAAGCGGCCCGGCGGACCCAGGAAGTCTCGCAAAGCGTGGCCGGCGTCGCCACCGGCGCCGACGCCACCGGCGCGGCGGCGGAGGGCGTGCGCTCGGCGGCCGAAGCGCTCGGCACGCAGACTTCACATCTGCGTGATCAGGTCGACAATTTCCTCGCCCAGATCCGCAGCGCCTGATCCGCCAACCCATCGACCGAGTACCAAAACACCGCCGTCCGGGAGACCGGGCGGCGTTTTTTTTGTCGGCGCGACCCAGCGCGACATTGTGATGCAGTGCGGTAGAAATGTTGCGATGCGGCACGAACTGTGCATCGCAACACAGCACTCACACGATGGAGCGGGTTGGACGGAAATGATTATTACGCTGGTGATGACCTATTGCTTGGCGACCGGCGCCGAGTGCCACGACGAGCGGCCCCTGCTGCCTGAGCAGGAAATGAACATGACCCTGATGGGTTGCTCGATTATCGGGCAGCAGATCGGCGCGCAATATGTCGTCGAGCACCCGAGCTGGCAGGTCAAATCCTATCGGTGCGAGATCGACAAGCCGAAGAGCGAGAATACCTGAAGGTCAGCCACTGACCTGAATACGGGGATGTGCGGGAAGATTGGGCCCGGCGGAGGTCTCGACGCCGGATGCCGCGATGCTGCCGCTCAGGCGGCGGCGCTGGAGGCGCGAGTCGGGATCGCCTTGTCGATGCGCAAGGACTGAATCAGCCGCTGAGGCTGGTCGCGCAGCCCTTCGAGCGTGAGCGTGCGCTTGCCGGCATAGAGCCGCTTGAACAAAAAGACCAGGCAGCCGACTCCCGAGGAATCGAGGAAGCCGACCCTGGAAAAATCCATGACCACATTGGCGGCCGAACTTGTGACGATGCCTTCCAGCATTGGTCGAGCCTCTGCCACGGCCAGCGCGTCGAACTCACCTTCCAGGGTGAGGATCACCGTGTTGGGGTCGACATAGCTCACTTGCATTCCTGGATCTCCGTGCCCGCAACGGCGGCATCTATAGCTCAGCTTGAGAAGGGATTGTATCCTGGAAACGGTTGACCCTTCCTCAACGAGGCGTCATGCCTCCAGGAAAGCAACGAAATTTCAACGACCCTTATGCCAGAATATCATGGATTTCGTGACAATGTGGCGAAGGGGTCGGCGCTACCGGCCTTAGAGACTTTTTGAAAATGCGCGGCAACACCGGCCCGCTCCCCCGCCTGACGGGGGAGCGGGCCGGCGCAGGACCCGAAAATGCGGGAAGGCGCGCATTTCCAAAAAGTCTCTTCCCGATCGACGTTCGAGGTCGAAATCTTTCGATAAATCTTGGCTGGGCAGCATGATTGTTTGGATTTCGGTCGCTGGAATTGCCGTGCTTTCGTTGAGCTACCTGTTCCTCTCGCGCCGTCTCTGGACCGGCCAGAGCTGGCGCCGGCTGGCGGATCTGCCGATCGACGGGAGCCTGCCCAAGCCAACCCATATTTCTCGCGCCACGCGAACTTGCAAACGCATCTTCGACGTCAGCGTCGGGTTGATCGGGCTCGTCATCGGCGGCCTCTTCGCCGGCCCCATCGCCATCGCCATCAAGCTCAACTCGCCGGGGCCGGTCGTGTTCCGCCAGCTCCGCATCGGGCGGGCGCTGGACGACCGGACCGAGCTGTTCATGATGTACAAGTTCCGCACCATGTATGTCGACGCCGAGGCGCGGACCGGCCCGGTCTGGGCGACCAAGAACGATCCGCGCATCACCCCCGTGGGCCTGTTCCTGCGCAAGACCCGGCTCGACGAGATCCCACAGCTCGTCAACGTCATCCGCGGAGACATGTCGCTGGTCGGCCCGCGGCCCGAGCGGCCCGGCATCACCCACCGGCTCGAGGACGCCATTCCCTTCTTCACCGAGCGCACCTTCGGCATCCGGCCGGGCATCACCGGCCTCGCCCAGGTCAATCAGGGGTATGACGAGTCGCTTGACGATGTCCGCTCCAAGGTCCTGTATGATCACGCCTATGGACTTGCCATCATGAGCTTCTGGGGCTGGCTCACGACCGACCTGGCGATCCTGTGGAAGACATTCGCGGTGGTCATCGGACGCAAGGGACAGTAGACCCGCCGGGCCATTTGCGCTTTACAGAAGACAGGCGGCAAGGGTTGGGGGGGTGATGGCGCGTTACACAGTCACCGGCGGCTGCGGCTTCATCGGCTCGCATCTGGTCGACAGCCTGCTCGCCGACGGGCACGAGGTCGTCGTGCTCGACGATCTCTCGACCGGCAAGCGCGAGAATCTCGACCGGCGGGCCAAGCTCATCGTCGGCGACGTGACCCGCCCCGCGCTCGTCGGCGAGGCCATGGAAGGCGCCGAGGGCTGCTTCCATCTCGCCGCCATCGCCTCGGTCGCGCGCTCGAACGAGGATTGGCTGGGCACGCACCGCGTCAACCTCACCGGCTCGATCACAATCTTCGACGCGGCCCGGCCGCGCGGCGCCGCGGCCGCGATCCCGGTCGTCTACGCCTCCTCGGCGGCGGTCTATGGCGATACCGAGCGCATGCCGATCGACGAGGCGACGCCGACCCGGCCGCTCACCGCCTACGGCGCCGACAAGCTGGGCTCGGAGCTGCACGGCAAGGTCGCGACCCATGTCCATGGCGTGCCGACGACGGGCTTACGCTTCTTCAACGTCTACGGCCCCCGACAGGACCCCGCCTCGCCCTATTCCGGCGTGATCTCGATCTTCGCCGACCGGCTCGCCGCGAGAAAACCGGTGACCGTCAATGGCGACGGGCTGCAAAGCCGCGATTTCGTCTATGTCGCCGATGTCGTGGCGCATCTGCGCGCGGCCATGAAGACGAGCCATACCGAGGCGCGGGTCTTCAATGTCTGCACCGGCCGGGCGACCACGATCGGCGACTTGGCGCGCCTCATCGCCATGAAGCTCGGCATCGAGGCCGATATCGCGCACGGCCCCGCCCGGGCCGGCGACATCCGCCATTCGATCGGCACGCCCGAGCGGGCGATCGCGGGCTTGGGCGTCCGCGCCGCCGTCGCGATCGAGGACGGGCTCGGGCGCCTGCTCGATGCGATCGGCCGGGCGCGCTGAGCGCCCTTTTGAAAATGCGCGACCCCACCAGCCCTCGCCCCCGTCCGGCCATCTTCCGTGGTTTTGTCAAGAGGTGGCGGCTTTGCATGGTTGCTGGTCTCTGGCGATGGCGTTGAGGATGACGAGCATCTTTCGCATGACGGCGACGAGGGCAACTTTACCTGGGCGCCGGTTGTCGGTGACGAGGCGATGATAGAATTGGCGCAGCTCCGGATTGGCTCGGATAGCGGATCGGGCGGCATTGAAGAGTACGGCTCGGACGCCGGGCCTGCCATGGCCGGTGACGGCGCGGTATCGGCTCTTGCCGCTCTGCCGGGTTTGTGGAGCGAGACCGACCAGAGAGGCAATTTCCTTACCGGAGCATCGTCCGAGTTCGGGCAACTCGCCCAAGAGCGTATAGACGGTAATGGGGCCTATGCCTTTGAGGCTGCGCAAGTTTGCAGCCATGGCCGCGAGGTTCGGCTCGACGGCGAGGTGATCAGCCAGTGCGGCCTCGATCGCCGCGATGGCTTGTTCGAGCGCCTCGATCAGGGTGATCAGTGTCTTATGGACGAGAGGTTGGAGGGTTCCGGCGGCGCGACAGCGTTCGGCATGCAGCATCTCGACCATTTGCCGGCGTCGAACGACGAGGTCGCGCAGGGTGTCGTCGGCTTCCATCAAAGGAGCGAGCCCCCGCTGGGCGAGATCGTGGCGAGCGTAGTCGGCCAGGAGGGTCGCATCCAGGGCATCGGTCTTGGCCTTGCGGCCGCGGCGCAGGCGGAAGGCCGCAAGCGCGTTGGGATGGACACGGGCGAAGGCCACTCCGGCCTCGACGAGGCAGCGCCGCAGAAGGCGCTCATAGCCGCCGGTCGGCTCGAAGGCAACCAAGGCGATGGTCTCAGGATCGGTCGTATCGAGCCAGTCTCGGATTGTTTCCGCCTGGTTGTCGATACGCCGAGTGTCGGCAACGCCGGCTTCAGCAATGTCGAGCCAATCCTTGGACACATCGATACCGATATGGCGCTGCAGGGCAGGAGAGTTGTCTGGCATAGCGTTCTCCGGCACGATGACAGGAGGGGTCCACACGCTGGATTGCTTCCGGGCGAGAGCCCTCTCTTCCGTACGCGTGAGCGACCGCGACACCGGCAAGGCTCCAGATGGCCACGGTCGAAAGACCAACCCACTCAACGAGCCCTCGCCGGTGTCCACCCTCTCCCAGAGGGCCGTTCAAGACAAGCAACCCATTC